>JAGAKN010000006.1 GCA_017625565.1 Clostridia bacterium | reverse complement strand
GGCGCCATCGCCGCGCCCATATTGTTCACGTCCGTCACCCCGAAATCTACCACTTTCCCAAACGTCGCCGAAGTAATTGCCACCCTTCCACCACGCTCCGCCAAGAACGTCGCGCCTGCGCCCGTCACCGTCCATTGCGACTGCGGTGGACGGGTATTGCCTAACTCTAACGGATAACGGTATTGTCGTTCCGCGCTCGAAAAATGACTGCCGGTAGCCGCAACCACGCGCTTTACGTAGCCCGCGTTGATAAGCGACGCCCCAAGCCCCAAACTCTCCGCCATCGTCGAGCACGCACCGTATACCCCCAAAAACGGGAACTCGAAATCTCGTGCGGCAAAAGATGCGGAAATGATTTGATTGAGCAAATCCCCCGAGATGAGCATATCCACGTTCTCTTCTCTCTCGCCCGCGTTTTCGATTGCTCGAGAAATGGCGTAAGAGAGCATTTTACACTCCGCTTTTTCATACGTACTCTCGCCGAACGTATCGTCGGAGAGCGTTTTGTCTACGTGTTTTCCAACGACGCCAGCGCATTCTTTCGGGCCTGCGATCGTGCCCGTTGCGATAATTCTGGGTTGGTTTTCAAAAAAAATCGTTTGCATAGCTTCCCCTTACAAAAACAAATACAAAATCCCGACGAGCGTCCCCGCCAACACCCCGAACACGATAATCGGACCAGCGACGATGAACATTTTCGCCGCCAAACCGTACACGACGCCTTCCGTCTTGAATTCGATGGCAGGCGACGCGACGCTGTTTGCAAAGCCCGTAATCGGCACAATCGAGCCCGCGCCTGCGTTTCTACCGATACGATCGTATACGCCAAACCCCGTCAACACAACGCCCAAAAAGATCAAAACCACGCTAACCGCCGCGGATAATTCGTCGCCGTGCAATCCTACGGCTCTTTCAAAAATTTCCCGAAAAAACTGCCCGATACAGCAAATAAAGCCACCGACTAAAAACGCCCGAAAACAGTTCTTAAAATGTTTCGTCGGGGGATCGAACGAGTTGACGTACGCCAAATAATTTTCGTTGTAATTTTGTCGATTTCTACCCGTCATCGCATACCTGCCCCCGTTTTTTCTTTCTTTTCGCCCGATTTTACTCCCAAAAACAAAGTTTCCCGTTCGTCGCGGGTACGCATTTCTCCATCAAAGCTTTTTGTCCTTTTCATATCATTACTTTGCCGAATTTCTTTGGCTTTTATGCGCGAACATAAAAAATCCCCCGTCCGAGAAAACTCGGACGGGGGAAACTTTCTTTCCGCCTATTCACTGTAAAATTCCGACTTCGGATCACGCGCGAACATTTTCGAAAGCATTTCTTGACAACGCACGCGATAGGGTGTCGAGCTTTCCTGATAACAAATCTCGTAAACGGCATTCGTAATCGGTAAATCCACGCCGTATTTTTCGCCCAAGGCTTTCATCGCCGCCGACGTCGGCACGCCTTCCGCAAGCTTTGCAAACTTGGCTTCTTTCACGAGCATTTCCCCATACATACGGTTATGCGAGAATTCGCTAAACAGCGTTGCTTCGTAATCACCTAGATGCGCAAGCCCGTACGCGGAGAGTTCGTTTCCGCCCATCGCCTTGATGAGCCTTGCCACCTCTCTTGCGCCACGCGACATCAAAGAGCCTTTCAACGACGCGAAACCGCAACCGTCCAAAACCCCTGCAACAATCCCCATGACGTTTTTCGCCGCCGCGCCAATTTCCGTGCCGATCAGATCTTCGCCGTAATAAAAACGGATCAAATCGCTACGGAATGCATCGGCAAGCCGATATTTTAACTCCGCATTCGCAGAATCGATTACCATACAGTTAGGAATGCCTTGTGTAAACGCTTGGATATGCCCAGGCCCTACCCATACGGCAATTTTTTGCGGATCAATCCCACTCTCCGTCAAAACCTCGGACAGCCTGCAACCCGTTTCCACTTCAATCCCTTTCATGCAAAGCACGAAATTCTTGTCCGAAACGTCGTACGCTTGAATACGCTTGATAAACCCACGCAAACCCTGCGAAGAAATGGAAATGATAATCGTTTCCGCATGTTCCACGGCTTCTTGCAAATCACACGTCAAGTGAATACGCTCATCTAACGCCACGTATTCATTTTTACCCGTTTCCTTTAGAATTTTATACGAATAGTCTTCTTCCGGCCCCCACGAGTATACGTCGTGTCCGTGATTACAAAGATACCAAGCAATAAACGAGCCCCAACGCCCACAACCTAATACAGATACTTTCATAACACTCTCCTTACATTTTATTTCGTTCCACGAACGCACGCGTCAACGTCACTTCGTCCGTGTACTCAATCTCGCTACCGATGGGAATCCCATGCGCCAAACGCGTGACAGTGATATCAAACGGTTTTACGAGTTTTGCTATATACATCGCGGTTGCGTCCCCCGAAACGTCGGGATTCGTTGCCACGATCACTTCCTTTACCTTTCCGTCTTGCAATCGAGCCAACAACTCCCGCAAGCGTATATCGTTCGGACCAACGCCCGACAGGGGATCGATTACCCCGTGCAATACGTGGTAAACGCCCTTAAATTCGTGCAATTTCTCAATCGCTACGACGTCTTTAGGTTCTTTGACGACGCAAATTGCGCTCGGTTCGCGAACGCGACAAATCCCGCAGACTTCTTCCTCGGTAAAGTTTCCGCAAACCTTGCAGTATTTCACTTTCTTTTTTACGCCCAAAATTGCGTCCGCAAACGCGCGCGCTTCGGCTTCGGGCATATCGATAATTTTATAGGCGTAGCGTTGCGCCGTCTTTTTTCCAACGCCCGGGAGTTTTGAAAACTCGTTGACGAGCTTCCCGATCGGTTCGATAAAAATCTCCATCGGTTAGATCATTCCCCCCAACGCGCCCATATCGCCGTATCTACCCATTTTTTCTTCGTAGACTTTGTCAGCTTTCGCATAGCCGTCGTTGATCGCCGCCATAATCAAATCTTCAAGCATTTCCACGTCCGTCGGATCGACGATGCTTTCGTCCAACTCGATCCCGTTGATAATCTTTTTCGCGTTCATATAGACAACGACCGCTTCGCTCGCCGCCGTGCCGACGATTTCCCAATCGTCTAAAAGTTCCGCAGTCTTTTCCATTTCTTCTTGCATTTTTTGCGCTTGACGCATCAAGTTTTGCATGTTGTTGTTTCCTGCTTTAAAGTTTGCCATATTCTACTCCTTTTCCTTAAATAGGTTCTCCAAAATTTTACTTATTTTACTTCCACAGGTACGCCTGCGAACGTTTCCTTGAGTTCTTTCAAGCTCTTTTCAAAGGAATCCGATTGCTTTGCGCGCAGTCGAATATCATACTCGCCGTCCTGAACCCCGATTTCTTGCAAGGCTTGCCCGATCAGCGACAAATGCGCGTCTTTCGTCAACGAACGGAACACCGTATCACTCTCCGTCGACAAGACGAAAGTATCCCCGTCGTACGCGCTGTCTAAATCCATACAAAGGGTAAGCAAAACACCGCTCTTTGCGATCTTCCGAATCGTACGCATAAACAGCCCGAACGTGCCCTTCGCATCCCCCTTAGGCGCGAGTTTGGCAGGCTTCGTCGGGGGCGGGGGCGGAGCGACTTCTTCCGCTTTGGGCGCAAAATCCCCAAGCATCATTCCGCCGAAATCTTCTTCGGGGGGTGGTTCTAATGCCGGCGGAAGGATCTCTACTTCGGGTTCTTCCAAAGCCGGCGTTTCTTTCACAACAGGTTTTTCAACGGGTGCGACGACTACGCCGTTTGCAAGTTGTTGCTCAAGCGCCGTAATCCGCGAGAGTAAGCTTTCGATATCGTAATCACACGACGGCATACTCGCTTTTAACACGGCGGTTTCAAATAAAATCCTGGGGGACGTGGAATATCGCAAATCCGTTTCCACGCCTGCGAAAATTTCCGTCACGCGCAACAATCTATGTCCGTCCGTAGCGTTTGCCACCGACAATATTTCGTTATAGACGGAATCTGGCAAAGACAAAATGTTTTTCCCGTCCCGACAAGTTTTTGCAACCGCGCAAGCATTTAAGAAGTTTAAGACGTCTTTCAGGAGCATTCCCACGCTTTTCCCTGCGGAAAGAAAGCTCTCCGTCCGTTCGAACGCTCCGCCGGCGTTCCCTTGCAAAATCTCTGTGCAAAGGCTTGCAATCGCAGAAAAATCGGCGTTTCCGAGCACCGTCGTCACGTCCGCGTACGTCAATTTCCCCGTCGTGTACGAAACGCAGGTATCAGCCAACGAGAGCATATCCCGTACGCTACCTGCCCCTGCGCGAGCGATCGCCGAAACCGCTTCCGCATCGTACTTTTTGCCGATTTGATCGAATACGTATTGCAAGCGTTCTTCCAAATCCGCTTGGGGGATTAATTTAAAATCAAAACGCATACACCGCGATAAAATAGTCGCCGGGATCTTTTGCGATTCCGTCGTCGCCAAAATGAATACGGCGTGCGCAGGCGGTTCTTCCAACGTCTTGAGTAGCGCGTTAAACGCGCCTGCCGAAAGCATATGCACTTCGTCGATAATATACACTTTATATTTCCCTGCCACGGGGGGATATTGTACGCTTTCGCGCAAATCACGCATTTCGTTAACGCCGTTGTTCGACGCCGCGTCTATTTCTGTAATGTCTAAATTAGACGGATCACTAAGCGCCCGACAACGCGCGCATTTTCCGCAAGGCGAGCCGTCGTTCGGGGTTTCGCAGTTGATTGCCGACGCGAAAATTTTCGCGATACTCGTTTTCCCCGTACCGCGCGGACCGCAGAACAAATATGCATGCCCGATTTTGCCCGTTGCTATTTGATTTTTTAATACCGTCACGATATGTTCTTGTCGAACGACGTCGTTTAAACTCGTTGGGCGGAACATACGGTATAACGCCAAATACGCCATACTTTTCTCCAAATTATTTTTTGAATATTTGTTGCAATTTTCGTTTGCTACGCTGAATTGCGTTATCTACGCTCTTGAACGGTTTTTTGCACGTTTCGCAAATCTCCGCGCTACTCATCCCGTCGATATACATCGCCATTACCTTAAACTCGAAATCAGACAAAACACGGCTCATTTTTTGTTTGAGTTCCCGACGCTCGTCTTCGATTACTAGCAAGTCTTCGGGGTTAAAATCCCGAGAAATCCATTCGTGCTCTTCCAGAAAAACGGAGTCGTTCAAAGACAAATTTTTCTTGCGCGTAAACGTCTTTACCGCGTCGAAAATCCGCCGTGAAATGCAAAGGTAGGCAAAATTTTTAAAATTCCTGCCCTTTTCCCGTTTTCTATAATCGCCGATGGCGTGATAAAGCCCGAGCATGCCTTCCTGGATCAAGTCTTCCGTTTCCGCGCCGATCAGGAAAAAGCCACGCGCGCAATACCGCACCAACCCGAAATGCCGTGAAAACAGCTCGTCCGTGGCTTGTTTGTCCCCCGCCTGCGCAAGCGCGACGAGTTCTTCATCCGTCTTCTTTATTTCCGTCATTCCCGTTCCCTTATAAGCGGTTTCGCACCACTTCGTATGCCGCTATCCCGAGCGCAACCGACGCGTTTAACGAATTGACTTTTCCCTGCAAGGGAATGGATAAAATTTTATCGCTCTTTTCCTTGGTCAAACGTTTTACTCCGCTATCTTCGCCCCCGACGATCAGCGCAACGTTCCCGTCGAATTTTTCCTTGTAAATATCTTCTCCACCTGCTTCCAAAGCGTATACCCAATACCCCGATTTTTGCAGTTTTTCCACCGCTTGGTTCAAGTTGGGCACTTTCGCCACCTTGATATGTTCCGCAGCGCCTGCCGAAATGCGAATGACACTCTCCGTCACGGACGCGCTACCCGATTTTGGAATGACTACCCCGTCCGCGCCTGCGCATTCCGCCACGCGCAAAATACTACCCAAATTGTGTACGTCTTCGATCCCGTCGCAAAGCACGACAAACCCGCCTTTTTCGTTTTTCTTCTCCGCGATAATATCATCCAAATCGTAATATTCGTAATCAGTCGTATACGCGATTACCCCTTGATGCCGACGGGTTTCGCTCTCTTTATCCAACACCTGCTTGTCCACGAATTGCACGCGGATATTTTTCTTTCTCGCTTCCGCGAAAATCATAGAAATCGAGCCTTGCGCGCCCTTTTCCAACAATAGTTTATCAATATTTTTATCCGTTTTCAGCAGTTCGATAACCGCGTTTCTTCCTTCCGTTTTCAAAACGTAAACTCCCTTAACGACAAGGCTTAAACGCCCTGTGCGTTTCTTCTATTTGAAAATCTTCGTCTTTGAGCACGGACAACAACTCGTTAATCCGCGCCGTTTCCCCGATTAAGTATAAGTACCCGAGCACCGCCTCAAACCCCGTCGAACGGTTATATTCCAAGCTCGACGCGCTCTTAGCTTTGGTCGCTTTTTTCGCGTTCTTTCCACGACGGAATACGTCCGCTTCTTCCTGCGTAAACAACGGCTCTACCTTTTCCAAAAACGCGCTTTGCCCTTTTGCCGAAAGGATCTTCGACGCGACGCGCTGGAATGAACCAACCTTTCCCGTCGCCAATTTGGCAAGCCTTTCCCGTACATACAACGAATACGTTGCGTCCCCAACAAACGCAAGGGTTATGGGGGATATTTGCAACGCTTGTGTTCTCGTCAAAAACTCTCCGTTGTTTAACATCGCTTTCTCTCCGTATTTTCGTCTAGTCTTATTATACCATAAGCAAACGCAAATTACAAGCAATTCTCTCGGCTTTCCCCGATTTCTTCAAACGGAAATTCCATCAAAATACCCGATTACCCCCGTAGCAATCGCCCCAACCAACCGTTTTTGCCAACGCTTATCCGCAAGCAATTCTTCGTCGTCAGGGTTAGACAAAAAACCGCACTCGACAATCACGGATGGATATTCGGTACATTCCAACACGTAATACTCCCCCGTTTTTGCCGAACGTTCCTTGACGCCAAACTCCGCGTACAAACCGTTCAGTCGCTCCTGCACGGCCAAGGCAAGCGCTTTGCTTTTCTCATTCCTTTTGCCGTAAAATACCTGTCCGCCACGCACGTTTTTCGACGCGTAAAAGTTTTGGTGGATAGATACGACGAGATCGGGACGCGCTTTCTCTATCACTTCTTTTCTGCGTTGCATATCCCGTTTTTTAAAGCCTTTCGTCGCCGTATCATATAGCCCAGCCTCCGTCTTGCGCGTCAACACAACGTCAAACCCCATATCCGCCAACGCGTCTTTTAAGAAGTGTGTAATCGACAGGTTGAGATCGCTTTCTTTGATCCCCGTCGTCCTACCAACGACACCGCCGTCTATTCCGCCGTGTCCCGCGTCTAACACCACGCGGAGTTTTCCACCGCTAACCGCCGTCGTAGCCACAACGACTCCGTTTAACAATTGTATGCACATACCTACCGCCGTAAAAAAGCTTGCGAGCGCCAACGCGAGCCCCGCCAAAAACGTCTTTTTCATACGTTTATCCTATGCGAAAGCGTTTGAAAATATCCATGCGTTTTGACAATCCCCGTCCGTTTTCGGCAAAGCCGTTGAAAATCCGACCGAAAAAACAAGGTATACTGCAAGTATGAATACTTTCCTTTTTGCACACGCCACGCAAGGCGTATTGTTCATTCTTCTACTCTTCGCCGTTTGTTTTATCGGCGTACATTTGGCAAGGCTTGTCGCGTTCGGCTGGGAATACCACAACCAAACCGAACCACCGCCCGAACAAACACCCGAAAAAAAAGCCCCCGAGAAACCTTCTCAGGAGCAAGTGTATTATATCGTCGAACGCAAACGCCGTAAACCCAAAACGAGTTATAGCGAGCCGAAAGAAATCCGTTTTCAATGATTTACTTTTCTTCCGGAGCAAGTAATTCGCCCGATTTTTCGTCGAATTTTTCCAAGTTTCCGCCGTCCGTCCAAAGCCGTTCCAGATGATAGAACAACCGCGTTTCGTCGTTGAAAATATGCACGATTACGTCACCGTAATCGATTACCGCCCAACGCCCGTCGCGAACACCTTCCGTACGGGACGGAACAATCCCCAGATCCTTTTCAATCAGTTCTTCCACACGTTCGCCCATCGCGCGGATTTGCGGAGCGTTGCTACCGCTTGCGATAATAAAATAATCGCACAAATCCGTTTTTTCGCGCACGTATAACGCTACGATATCCTTTCCAAGCTTGTCCGCCAAAGCTTTGCAAACCGCCACTGCCAATTCCTTACTACTTACTTTCGTCATATTTTTCTCCTTTTTCTTTGTAAAATTGATAAGCTTTTTTTGTCAGCGGATAAATTTCTCCGCCTTTTTTTTCTAAAAATAACAACGTTTGATACAGTGCTTCTTCCAAACAACGTTCCAAACAATCCCCTTGCCAAAATAGCCCGCGCAACAACGCTACACAGTCGTAATCACGCCCTTCTTCCAGCATATCCGCAAGGAAAACGAGTTGTTCTAAGGGGCGCATATTCTCCCGTCCGCTGGTATGATAACGAATGGCGTCTAACACTTCTTCATCCGTCACCCCAAACCGTTTTTCCGCAACGTACGCGCCCGTGTATTGATGCAAGACAGACGCAGGAATTTCTCCGTATCTTGTGTCGGGAATAAATCCGTCCAAAAGCGGATTATCTAGCGTTAAATACTTACCGCAATCGTGAAAGAGCGACGCCGTGATCGCCTGCTTTTCGGGGATTTTCAACGCCGGCGCCCTTGCCACCGCCAACTCCGCGACGCGCAAACTATGCGCCACCCGTTCGGGTTTTTCCAGCGCCAACGCCTGCTTTGCGCCTGCAATTTCGTAGAGTTTATTTTTTTCGATATACTCGGCTACGGAAACGGGCGTATACGCATCTACACGCATACCTGCCCCTGCCAAAACGCGAATTTTCGTCGAAGAAACGTTTTGTCCGTTATAATCGATTATCGCAAAATCTTTCCCGAATTTTTCAAAAAATACCTTGCGTTCTTTTTGTAGCCAGTCGGCGTTTTCGTTTCTTGCGCATACGGCAAGACGTACGTTTTCTAAAATCTCCGTCGGATTTTTCCAAGTCGGAAAATCTCGCAACATATCCGTCCCCACCAACCAAAAAATTTCCGCAGACGGATACCGTTCCTTAAAATACCGACAAGTGAGATAGGTATAACTCGTGCCCTTGCGTTCGATTTCGTAATCGCTGACTTCGGCTTTTTCCACCCCTGCAAACGCCAATCTACACATTTCCAAACGTTTTGAATCGGGCGAGAGCGTTTTTCCGCGCTTATGCGGTGGCGCGTACGCAGGCATAACAAACAGCTTGTCCAAACCCAAGCCGTCGATCGCCGTTTGCGCCAAACGGATATGCTCGTTATGCGGTGGATCAAACGATCCGCCGAAAATCCCGATTTTCATCGTCCACCTACCTTTCTTTTCTATTATACTACAATTTTTTGCGTTTATCAAGTTTAAAAAGCCACAAATCCGTCAAAAATCGGAGCATGAAAAAATCTGCATTCGTTTCCGACGTGTTTTTCGCTTTTTTTATCTCGTCGCTATTCACCCTTTGCTTGTTCCGATATTTACGTATCCCATTCTCTCTTTCCGTGACGTTGAGCGTCCTTTGCGGAATACTTACCGCGCTCGCCGTAGCGACGCTGTTGCGCGCTAAGCGCAAAAACCTGTATCTTAAAAGAACGGACGAAACGCAAAAAGAAAAATTACTGCTTCATCTCGCGCTACTTAGCGACGAAAAGAAAACGGAGTTTTTCCAACGGGCGTTAGCCGTCGACGAACCCGTGGGGCGGTTTGCCAAATTGCGCCTGTTCACGCAAACGGAATTTTACTTTTTGCACTTCTCGCTATTGCCCGTTTCCGCCGACGACGTCATCAAATACGCGCGTTGGAAAACAAAAAAACAAAAGGTCGTTTTTTGCGCGCAAATCGACGAAGGCGCGATGATGCTTTGCAATCGGTTGGGCATACGCGTAAAAACCGGTGAAGAAATTTACACGCTTTTGAAAGACAACGAACGCCTACCCGAACGTTTTTTGGGAGAAGAAAACGCCGAAAACAAGCGTAAACGGAAATTACGGCTTTGGCTGGCAAAACGCAACTCCAAAGGGTTTGTGACCAGCGGATCACTCGTCTTATTCACGTCGCTTTGGACACCCTTTCCCTATTACTATCTCGTCTTTGGTAGCTGTTTACTAATCGTTGCCGTACTCACCCGTATTTTCGGCTACGAATAACTCATCTTACGTTCTTAAGGAAACTTCCGCAGACGAAAAACTCTGTTCCCCCTGTTCCGTTTCCGCGATCAACCTGCCCGTAGAGTCTACACCGCGTAGTCTTACGGGCAATTTTTCTTCCCCGACGAGTATTGTTGCCGTTTGCCCGATATATCCCAAGTATTTTCGATACTCCTGCAACACGTTCTCCCGTCTAAAAGTCAACGCGAAAAGCAAACGTTCTTCAACTTCCGCAATCTCCACGTCGGAAAAACTTCTTCCCGTCGCCTGCGCAAGCGTAATCGCAATCGCCGAAAGCGTTTCAGGAACAGCATTCGCAACGTTCAAGCCCACGCCTACGACGGACGAAGAAACATACGCGCCCGAAAACGCGTTCTCAATCAAAATCCCACAAATTTTTTTGCCGTGCACGTGGATATCGTTCGGCCATTTGATTACGGGACGCACCCCGTACGCGCTTAGCGTTTCGCATACCGCCACCGCGGAATTCGCCATAATCGAAAACGCGTCTTTCGCCAAGAGCGACGGATAAAACGTCAACACGGAAACGTACACGCCGCCCGTTTCGGAAACGAAACTTCTCCCTTTCGTCCCCCGACCGCGCGTTTGCCGTTTCGCCGTTATAATGACGTTTTGTTTTTCACTACGTTTTTCCTTGATATAATCGTTTGTCGACGGCAACTCGTCAAAGCGTTCTACCCTATACCCGTTTATTGTATTCATCTCGTACCTGTACCGCCTTAATCGTCGTTTTCACCGTATTCCCTGAGCACCGTTTTCGCCGTTTCGTAATCAAATCCTTTAGAGAGCAAGTGCCGATACGCTTTTTGCCTTGTTTGCACGTCCGCAGGTTTTCCGCGCATATATTTTTCGAGCAATTTTTTCGCCGTTTGTTCCTCCGTTTCGTCGTCCAAAGCGTTCAACGCGCAATCGATCACGTCGTCGGATACGCCCTTGCCCCTTAATTCCATACGGATCAACCGTCCACCTTTATTTTTAACCGCGCTTTCCACGTACGCTTCCGCATACTCCCCGTCGTTTAAAAATCCGTACTCGCGCAGTTTTTCCACTACGCAATCGACGACGGCGGGCAAGTAGCCTTTCCGCATAAGAAACTCTCGGATTTGTTTTTCCGTTTTTCGCGTAGCCGAAAGATGCATAAGCGCTTTATCCAGCGCCGTCGTTTTCTCGCTTTCAAGCTGTATCTTTTCCAGCTGTTCCCCTGCAACCGTTTGCCCGACTTTTAAGCGGTTTTTAACAACCGTTTCCAAAGTCAATCCGCAACAAAAACGCCCGTCGACGTAGACGTTGCAACGGGTTTTGTCTTTCGCTTGTGGAGTAATCGCCGTAATTTCGTTCACTTTCTTCTCTCCTTACACGATATCATTATAACCCTTTTCTCATAAAAAGTCAACCGACGGAGCGTTCACCGAAAAAAAGCGTAAAATTTTTTGGGATTTTTCCGCGCAAACGTTTACTTTTTTAAAAAATTATGGTACAATATTCTTGATAAAATACGTTTAGGAGAAATGCATTATGAAATACCATATCGTTGACATCAAAGGCTTTGAAGCGCATTTGCCTATTTTGCCCTTACCTAGCGGAATTAGCATCGCGTTTTTTAACTTGCACGGGGATAGCGAACTCACCGAACATTGCGCAAAAGAACTCGCGAAAGACCTGTCCGACTGCGACGTGTTGATTACAGCGGAATCCAAAGGTTTGCAGTTGACGCATTGTGTTGCAAGAGAGCTTGGACAAAGATATTACGCGGTTGCTAGAAAGAGCCGTAAATTGTATATGCAAGACGGGATCGAAATTACCATGGGCTCGTCCATCACGACGGGCGTGGAACAAAAATTATTCCTTTCCAAGCACGACGAAGATTTGTTAAAGGGCAAAAAAGTCGGGATTGTCGACGACGTCGTTTCGACGGGCGCGTCCTTAGAAGGTTTGGAACGGCTCGTACAAAAAGCAGGCGGGATCATTCACAAGAAAGCGTTCGTACTCGCGGAGGCTGAAGCGGCGGATAGAAAGGACGTTATTTATCTTGCGTCCATCCCCATCTTCGCATAATCCACTAAAAAACGTCAGACGGCAACATTTTCCGTGTTCGCCGTCTGTTTTTTTATTAGAAAGCACTTGCTTTTTTCAAGAAAGTATTATATAATGTAATTAGATTCTCTAATAAACGTTCAAAGGAGTATATACATATGGAGAAAGAACCCGTTGATACGATCTACGACGACGAACCGAAGGTAATTGTAAAAAAGAAGGGCGGTTGGCTTGGCAGAATCATCGCTTTGCTTTTGGGGTTTATCCTTGGCATCGGTACAACCGTTGGCTCGGTCGCGTTGGTACTTACCAAAGTAAAAATTAACAAGTCCACGGAATTTGTCGGCAAATTCGTCGACGATTTCGATTTCTCGGAATTGGTGGAAAAAAACTACGTTTCCGAAGCCGTCGGCAATATGACGATATTAGAGCTCGTCAAAGAAACGTCTAACGCCGCAAAATCCAAAACGTTGGGCGGTTTTTCCACGCTTTTCCCTTTCATCACCGAAAAAACCGCGGACATTACCGATCAACTTCGAGAAGATTTCGGGGTACAACTCGATGACGACGTATTGTTGAATACGCCGTTTACCGAACTTTCGTCCTATCTCGGCGACGCGGTTAAAACCACTCCGCTCGGCAATTTCTTAGAGGCGGCGGCAAAAGACGGTGAAGAACTCGATCCCCTGCTTTTAGAAATTTGCTACGGGGAATACGGCGTGGATTACAGCTACGACGCGGACGGAAACATTGTTATGAAAGAAGGCAAAACCCCCGTCACGTTGGAAACGTTGAGCTCCGATCCTATGTCGACGATTTCTAAAATCGCGTTGGCGTCCGCGATCCCGAATTTAGGCCCGGACGACGATATTTTAAACACGCTCGCTTACGGCGAAAAAGGCGTCACGTACGAATACGTGACCGTGAACGGGAAATCCGTCGCGCAAATGAAACAAAAATTCTTAACTTTTGACGGCACAAGCTATTACGATTACGAAGGGAACGTCATCGATTGTCAATCTTCGGCAGCGGAAAACGGTTTCGTAAAAATCGTCGAAACGCTTACGTCGGGAGATAAAACGTACACGGAAACCTATTACGTAAAAGACGTAAACGGCAACGAGCAATATTTGGCGTTTGAAACCCCCGAAGAAACGGCAACCCCTGTACTCTTCAAGAAGACGTTAATCGGCGAACTCACCGAAGACGCTGCATCGCTCGTCGACGGGTTGTACTTAAAAGACGCGTTAAATATCACCGCGCAATCGCATCAAGTGCTCATCTCGCTCGCTTACGGCAAAAAAGGCACGGACTACCAAATCACGGGCGACGCTCCCAACCAAACGATCGAATGTATCAACGGCGCAAAACCGCGCACGATTGGGTATTTAAAAGAGCATAATACAACGCTCATCAATCAGATCCAACTCTCCGACGTTTTAGAGGAAGATCCCGAAAACAAAATCGTCATGTACTTATTGCTCGGCAAGGAAAACGCGCATTACCAAATCGATCCGATTACAGGAAAACCCGTTATGTTGCAACGTCGCGTCGCCATAAACGCCACGCTTGACAAAGCCTACAACGAATACGGCGAAGAATACCCTGCGGGATACGCATTGAATTTCGCAAACAAAACGTTTGTTGAAAACGGTGTGGAATATAAAATCTCCACTCAAGCGGTAGACGCGTTCGGCGCGCCTGCAACCGTAAAGATCGGCGAAAAGCTCGTTGTCGGCACGGAACATACCTACGAACCCGTTTACGCAACCCTCTACTACTTAACAGATGCGAACGGCAACCCGGTAAACTATGAAAAACACACCCTTGGCGATCTTTCAGGAACGAATAATTTAATTTCGTCGATTAGCTCCCGTTTGACGGTTTCCGAAGTATTCGGCGAAGAAAAAACTGCGGGAAACAGTATCTTGAAACACTTAGGCGAATGCACGATCGAAGGTTTGCCTAGCGCGGTAGAACGGCTCACGTTCGGTCAAGTGTTCGAAGCGGACATTTTCGTCGGCGAAAGATACTCCCCCACGGCAAGCGAACCCGAATCCTTTACCGACGTAAACGGGCATTTGGTACAAAAAGGCGATTTCATTTACGTAGACGGCAGCGGAAATACCTGTTTCTTGCCGATGGAACACCGTCAAGTAAAAGGCACTTGGAAATACCTGCTCGCCGATCACGTATACGCGGAACATCTCAAAGCCCGCAATCAAGACAGCGATCCTACCAACGATTTAACTTTGGCAGAAATCAATCAATTAACCGTACAACACGGCTTGAAATATTCGATTGCCGGCGAAATGGGTAATTTGATGGAAAATATGTCTTATAATATCCATCACTCTCCGTTGAACGATATGGCGGCAGACGGCTTAATCCAAATGTCGACGAATACGTTGCACCATAAGATCCGCCACTCTGGTGGAACGGGCGACGCGTATCTTCCGGGTGTCGCGTTCCCGTCGTCGGATACTTCGAAAACGGAAATCGGCGAACTCAACGTAGACGAACTCGTCGTCTATTTGGATAACATTTTAACCTGGGTGGATAGCTTGCCCCTTGGCATTCTTTAACAAGACGGGCTTCCCTGTATTCGGGAAGCCTTTTTTGTTGAATTTTTATAAAAACGCTTGAAAATCGATTGACTATTTTTGAGAAATGCTTTATAATAGCTCTACGTGGCTGTAAAGACGGTCATTTTACCTTGCGTATCGGGGCAGATACGCCGAATAAGACCAGGAGGTGAAGAAATATGGCAAAATACGAAATGCTCTATTTGCTCAACAACGATTTGACGGACGAAGAAAAAGAAGCGAAATTCGCGAAATTCGAAAACGTCGTAAAGTCGATGGGTGGCAACGTTGCGTCCACGGATAAGTGGGGCACGAAAAAGACCGCTTACCCGATCAACTACAAGAGCGAAGCTTACTACGTCCTTATGACGTTTGAAGCTGACGGTAAAGTCGTTGAAGAGTTGAAGCGTATTGCGGGTATTGATGCTGACGTTGTTAGACGTTTGATCACGAAGCTCAACTAATGTAAGGGGAAAATTTATGAACAAAGTATTTTTAATCGGAAACTTAACGAGAGATCCGGAACTCACCGAAACCGCTTCGGGGGTTGCAATGTGTCGTTTCTCGATTGCAGTCAATCGGAACTACACCTCCCAAGACGGCGAACGTCAAACGGATTTCTTCAACTGCACCGCTTGGCGTGGACAGGCTGAAACGATTGCCCGCTACACCAAGAAAGGCAACAAGATCGCCGTCACGGGAAGTATTCAACTCCGCGACTATGAAGACAACCAAGGCGTAAAGCGCACGGCTGTGGACATTATCGCGCAAGACGTGGAATTCCTTTCTCCGAAATCGAGCGATTCGTTTGACGACGTTGCCGACGCTCCCCGTCAATCCGCGCCTAAAAAGAAGCCTACGCTTCAAGCGATGGACGACGACAGCGACATCCCTTTCTAATATTTAGAAAGGCATACTAATTAAAGGAGACAAGATCATGGAAGAAAAAGCACCTGTTAAAAAGGTATATAAGAAAGCGCCCCGTAAAAAGGTTTGCGCGTTCTGCCAAGAAAAATTGGAAGCGATCGATTACAAAGACGTTAACCGTTTGAAGAAATTCATTACGGAAGGCGGTAAAATCCTTCCCCGCAGAATGAGCGGTACGTGCGCTGCCCACCAAAGACTTCTCGCAACCGCTATCAAGCGCGCGAGAATCACGGCACTTCTCCCTTTCAAGGGCGAATAATGACAAACACCAACACCCCCGAAACGCGTTGCGTTTCGGGGGTGTTTTTTTTGATCCACAAGAAAAAACTCCCCTTTCTATCATAAAATTTCTATAAAGCCCTTGACAAAATAAAAGCCGAGTGTTATAATGTATATATACATAGCCATAGACTATTGTATGGAAAATAAACGATCAAGGAGAAACTTTATGAAAACCAACAAGACCAAATTGCTTACCAAAGTATTTGCTTGCACGATGGCAATCGGGCTCGTTTTCGCAACGGGTTGCTCGAAAGGCGGTAAGAGCGAATCGCAACTTCACGAAGACTTTATCAACGAAATCGGTGGCGTATCCGAAACGTACGTAGGCGCTGTTTCCGAAACTTCTTACGCAACCGCTCAAGAAGCGGCTACGGCTTACGTAGCAGAAGAAATCGTTGGTAGCGCAGACGCAACCGTTATCAACGCGGAATCCAAAGGCGAATTGACCAGCGAACAAGTGACCGCGCTTCAATTACCCGCAGACATCCAAGAAGGTATGCAAAGCGTTGAAAAGCTCGAAGTAGAATACTCCGTAGCAGAAAACTCCTATATGGATACGTTGAACACGAATAAGAAAGTCACCGTTTACGTTATCAAATACGCAAACGATTTCAAATACTATTCGCCGATGCCCGTGACCGGGGAAACCATCACGAAGAGCTATTACGACTCTGTTTTCGATTATGAAAAATATAAGAACTGCACCTATTCTATGGATATGACTACAACGTATGAAATTTCACTTTCTATCCCTAGCTACGGTTCTATGGAAATGGATATGACGATGACAATGCACCAATTCGCAAAATATGCGGAAGGCAAAATCTATTTGGAACAATCCATGACGATGACAGTCGACGGTGACGAATTACTCACTGAAGGAATGGGCGATTTCGAAGAAATGAACGAAAGCCTTTGTGTATACCTTGAAGAAGTAGACGGCGAAACCGTTTGCTACGTAAAGACGGACGTAAATGGTACGGAATGGAATCCTACGGAATTGCACGAAATCGGTTTCTATGACTTGGAAGAATTAACGCCTTTCTATGATCAATATTTGGATTACACGTATTTCACCAAGACCAACTATGGTTTCGAAATCAGCAGCGAAAGAATGGAAAAATTCCTTGCGGAAACGTTTGAAATGGCAGACATGAGCGCATACGCAGGTATGTTGGATATTGATTTGTTAGTAAAATACTATGTAAATCAAGGTGCTTTGTCGGGTATGAGAGAAGACGGTACGATCTCCATTAACGCTAGCGAAGACGGCATGTCCGTAAAAGCGGAAGGGGTTGTTGAAGCAATCGCTAAGGTCACCAATTACGGCACGACGGTTGTTGAAAAACCTTTCACCGAATAATTTTAAACAACGCGAAAGGGCTTACCAAACGGTAAGCCCTTTTTTGTTTTCTATAAGCGCTATACGTATTTTTACGTTGATCTTTTAACGCAAAATATCCCCCACTCCATTTAACACATACTTTGGCTGATACGGGAATAAACTCAAATCGCTTTCCTTTGTCACGCCACTTAACACCAATACCGTATCGATGTTGGATTCGATCCCTGCAATAATATCCGTATCCATTCTGTCCCCTATAAACGCAACGTCCGCGCTATGGCAATCTAAGATCTTCAAACCGTGGCGAAGCATTAAAGGATTCGGCTTTCCTACAAAATACGCTTTTTTCCCCGTAGCAATTTCAATAGGCGCAATCAGCGAACCTGTTGCAGGCATTATCCCCTTTTCCGTCACACCCACCGTATCAGGATTTGCGCCGATCAATTTCGCACCACCGCTTACCAATTCGATCGCTTTTTCTAACTTTTCAAAATTATACGTTCTTGTTTCCCCAAGGACGACGTAATCGGG
The DNA here is from genome assembly GCA_017625565.1 of Clostridia bacterium. Lineage (GTDB taxonomy): Bacteria > Bacillota > Clostridia > Christensenellales > Borkfalkiaceae > Scatosoma. The sequence continues at coordinate 62,189 of JAGAKN010000006.1, read as the reverse complement.
ATTGACGTCGTTCATATAAATTTTTTTGTCGTACATGGCTTTTGTTAACGCCGCTTCACCGATCACGTATGCCGTGCAACCAGGTTTTTGCGCGCTTAAGAACTCCGCCGTAGCCATCGCACTCGTATAAAAATGAGAAGCGGGTACTTTTAAACCCATACGCTCGAGTTTCATAGATAATTCATGCGGAGTGCGTTCGGGGCTATTCGTCAAAAACACGAACTTTTTGTTTTGTTCGATCAACCAGTTGATAAATTCCCTAACGCCGTCCAAGATTTTGCTACCGTGATAAATCACGCCATCCATATCGCAAATAAACGCTTTTTTGTTTCGAATTTCTTGCATATTTATCTCCTATTCTTCTGGAATTTTCCTCACGTTCGCCCATAAAATTTGCCTATTTGTCGATTTTTATAGACGCGACAACAGCAATCCTTTCAATATTCATTATAACACATTTTCTCTAAGCAAGCAAGCAAAAAATGCCGTAAAAACATAAACACCCGTCGCCGTTTCTTAAAACCCAAGATTGCGGACATGCGTCTGGTTGGTGCGCCGTAATCAACCCAAATCGTATATTTACGGACTCCTAGCCTGACGCTCACGCAAAGCGTTCCCTATTCCGTCGGACTTTCAGCCCTCCTTACGGTTCAACAGTTTCCTCGTCACATAGGAGTTTGAACCTTACAGTAGGAAATACCCCCGCGACCAATGTCGCAGGGGTATTTCCTGGTGCACCGTAAGAGGTTCGAACTCCTAGCCTTCGGTTCCGTAGACCGACGCTCTATCCAGTTGAGCTAACAGTGCAAGTATGAAATTTTGTTTAGATAGCCTTCGGTTCCGTAGACCGTTCTCACGCAAAGCTGTTCTTTGCGTTCGGGCACGCTCGCTCCTACCTATCGTCGCTCGCTTATCTCGTCCCTAAAAAGCATTATCAATGCTTTTCTTCACGGGCAACTCGTCGCTCTATCCAGTTGAGCTAACAGTGCTTATAAGATGATCTTTTTGCACTTTGTGGGCATTCTTACCCACAAAGTGCTTATATAGTATAGAATGTTTTTACAATTTTGTCAACTGTTTTTACGCGTTTTTTTAGGAATTCTTGAAATTTTTCCAACGCCATTTGTTGCTTACATCAAAAGCGCTGCCGCGCCTAATAAGCCCGCTGAATTTTCTAACTGTGCAACTTTAATGGGTACGCGCGGACCTAACGTATTCGCATATAGCTCACGCTCCAGCTGTGCTTGCAACGGCACGATCAACGCATCCCCTTGCGCACAAACTCCACCGCCCAACAATACTACGTCCGGACGGAATATATTCGCAAAATTCGTAATCCCCGTCGCCAAATGGAACAGATAATCATCCACCACTTTTTTTGCGTACGGATCGCACGATTTATAATCAAACGCGGTTTTACCCGTGACGGCGTCCAAACCGCCGATTTCCCACATTTTACTGTCTTTATGCGCTTCCATCGCGCGACGCGTTTCACGGATCAATGCCGTAGCCGAAGAATACGCTTCTAAACACCCCTTTCTACCACAAGTGCATTGTTCCCCGTTCGCCACGATAACCATATGCCCGAGCTCCGCCCCAGCCGATTTATTGCCTTCGAACATTTTTCCGTCAATCACGACGCCACCGCCAACACCCGTACCAAGCGTTAACATAACCACCGTTTCTTGCCCTTTCGCCGCGCCAAACTTCGCTTCGCCGAGAACGGCTACGTTCGCGTCGTTCGCAATCTTAGTGGGCAAACCCGTCAACGCCGTCAGCTTTTCCGCGATATAGAAATCTTTCCATTTCAAATTATTCGAATAAACAACACAGCCTGTTTTGCTATCGATCATCCCCGGAACACCCATACCTACCCCAACGAATTCCGACTTCGACAAACCGCTTTTTGTAAGTAAACTCTCCACAAGCCCTGCAATATTTTGCACGACGACTTCTCCACCTTTTTCCGTTTCCGTAGGAACTTTGTCTTGGAACAAAATCGCCCCCGTGTCGTCTACCACGCCACCTTTAATGAACGTTCCGCCAAGGTCGATACCAATATAATACTTCTTTGCCATAAAACATCTCCGATTTTAATTTTTTTAATGATCATCGCGGTAAACGTCCGCGAGTTTTTCTCTGTCTTTACCGTATTCTTCCGAATATTCCGCGCGGTTATAACCCGTTGAATTGGTAGCTGTTTTTTCGGATTTTTTTCTTTCAGCGCATACACGCCCTTGTGAAATGCGCTTTTTAAAGCGATTCGCATACGCCAACATATACGCCCCTAACGTAATCACCGAAATGCAAACAACCGTGCCGGTAATACCATTCCAAAGCGTTGCGTTGATATCCAACGGAAACGCCGCGAAAATCGCTGTTTGTAGCGTCAACATCGCTACGAGTGCCGTCGCCATATTGATCTGCCGTACCGCGCGCACGGTCAAATCGTCATAGCGCGTCGATTTAATGAAGTTCACCACCGTCATCGCTACACGATAGAGCGTAAACGCCGCAAACGCGTAAATCGTGCCTTGCGGAACGTGAAAACCTTCGCCTTTCGTCACCATTTCTACGACGGAAAAGGCAAGCGCTAAACTTAAGCCAACGATCATCCAACCGCAATACCGATACATACCCACTTTTTCTTTTTGCAAAAGCCAAGGATCGTCCTTGTATTTTCGTTCGCTTTTTCTCGCGTCGATTAACAACCCACCGCGAGAAGTAGACAGCAATACGTAGTACACAACCAACGCGCCATAGAATAAGGACTCCGTCATGCACGCCATCACGAACAAGAATACCGCATACCCGATATTACATAAGAACGTAATCGCGCCGAACACGAGGGTACGGAATTCGTAATTGCTGTGCAATTTCCTTGTAAACGAATACCTGTCCGCCACGGATAAGACTTTTCGGCGGAAACGTCGAATCGCCGAAACCGTCAACATTACCATATAAATAAACGAGCAAGCGCTAACCACATACGCGATCATGGATAATACGCCTCCGCCTTGTCCCAGCAAAACCGTCGCCAAAGTCAGCGGACACACCACGAACGCCGTAGCGTACGTCAATACCGCAACCCAACCGGGCGGATGATTCAGTTTTTCAAAAAATCGCTTCATGCGGTCTTTTGCCATACACGTCCGTCCTTCTTTTGTATTTATAAATCAAATGCAATCGCCGTGATATCATCGGAAAAATTCCCACCCGAAAATACTGTGAGCGCCGATTTTAATTTCCCGATAAAATCTTCCGCATTGCGCGACTGCGCCAAAACGCTCTCCGTGCGTTCAATCCCAAACAACTCCCCACGGGCATTCATACATTCCGTCACGCCGTCCGTCACCAACGCCAATACGTCCCCGTTTTCAAACGGCAACTCGTTTTCCTGATATCGGAAATCGGGCATCCAGTTAGAAATCGGCGGAGCAGGCGACTCAATTTCGTTAATCCCCAGCTCGTTTTTCAATAAAATGGGTGCATTGTGCCCTGCTACGGCATATCGCAAGGTATTCGTCCGCTTATCGATTCGTACCGACGCAACCGTAATATACGAGCGTTCGTCTTGGTTTAATTCGTTGAATTTCGCGTTCAACTGCGAGAGCGCGACGGCAAGATCGGGTTGTTTTCGATCAAACCCAGCTTTCACGAACGCCGACAACATCCCTGCAGAAATGCCTTTCCCCGAAACGTCCGCAAGTACGCCGTACGTTTGTCCGTTCAATTCGTAGACGTCAGGCAAATCCCCACCAACGTCAAAACAAGGGATATACATGTACGAATACGGAACGCCACCCATGCTCTTTCCAGCAGGCAATAATCGGCGTTGCATTTGCTTAGCCGTCAGCATCCCCTGTTCGATTTCCGTATGATACGTTCCGTCCGTGAGCCCTACGTACAACTTCCCGTCTAAGGGGAGTATACGTATACGCATAGAAATCTTGTCCGTATGCCCGGAACGTCGAATGGACGTATGTATCGTTTCCGTTTGTTCTTTCTTTTCTTGGATCGCCGAACGCATTACCCGTAAAAACGCGCAATATGCACACGAAGCACCTTCCCCGCATCTTTCGCTTTCGTTGCAACCGAGTGTTTGCGCCAAGTTTCCTTTTACACGGGGTTTCTCCGAGAAAATACGCCGAAACGCTGCATTCGTGTATTTCACGCGCAGTTTTTCGTCAAAAACGAATACCCCTTGGGGGATACGTTCTAAAATTTTCTTGTACGTTCCGTGTAGCATATTCTTCCGATACTTATCTGTAAATTTTTAATCCTTTACAAATTTTTGCGTCAAAGCGCAAATTTTTATACAATTCCCCGTCTAATTGCACCGTGCAAGGATCTTTGGGTGTAAACGTAATCCGATCGCAAAGGAAATGCGTCGTCGCAGGGTACTGCAAAATTTTCCCTTTCATAAGTTTCATAAACGCCTTGATGATTTTCCACTTTCCGCCGATGCAATCCACGACAACCACGCTCAACTTCCCGTCTTGAATATCCGCCGTCGGACAAATGGAAATCCCACCGCCGAATTTTTTGCCGTTGCAGACCGTCGCCAGGAGCGCGTCGTGACGTTCTTCTTTACCGTCCCATTCCAAGGTGACGGAATAGCCTTTAAAGGCAAACAAACTCTTAATCAAACTCATAAGATATTTCGCCTTGCCTTTCATTTTACCCCTTTGGCAACGTTCCAAAACGTCCACGTCCATACCCAAGCCCGCAACGTTCATACACCGTCGACCGTCGATCTCTATGTAATCGGTATCTTTCGGCGTTCCGTTCAAAATCAAAGCCATCGCTTCGTTTGCGTCCAAGGGAATCCCTGCCGTTTCCGCAAAATCATTCCCCGTCCCCGACGGAATTAATCCAAGTCTGCAAGAAGTTGGATCAGACAACCCGTTTAAAACTTCGTGTAGCGTTCCGTCGCCACCAAGCGCGATCAGATCCCGTTCCCCACGGGAAGTGAGCTCTCTCACGATGTTTTCCGCGTCACGTACGCCTGCAGATTGATGCAATTCGTATGGAATATTTCTCTCGTCTAACAGTTTGGTGACGATTTGCAAATTCTTCGTTGCCTTTTTCTTTCCGGCTACGGGATTGAAAATGATATGTTGCATACTTTTCCCTTTGTGTGTGGACGGACGGAAATCTAATTGGTAAATTTTTTTGATTTTCCCACAAATATATTATATAATACTTTTCCGATAATTGCAATTTATTTTCGATTTTGATATACTTATATTATAAAAAATTTTTCCTAAAGGAGTTTTATGCGCGAAATTCTCCCTAAAAACTTACTCCGCTTAGCAAAAGTTTGCCCCAAACCACTCTACGTGGTTGGCGGTAGCGTACGCGATTATTTGGCAAAACTCTCCTTAGACCGCGCCAAAAACGCTTGGGACTGGGATCTTTCTTCTCCGATTCCAGCGGAAGAATTTGAAAAAATCGCGCAAAACCAAGGTTTCGTCGTCAAATCCGTCTTTAAAAACACGGGCACGGTAAAACTCCAAGACGCGGACGGTATCGATTACGAATACACCTGTTTTCGCTCGGATAAATACGTTCGTGGCATACATGTACCCGTTGAAAGCGATTTCACAGACAATATTCAGTTAGATGCTCTACGTCGGGATTTCACCGCAAACGCCGTCTATTACGATCTACAAACGGCTACGTTCGTCGATCCGCTAAACGACGGACGAAACGCCATCGCTGAGAAACGGCTAACGACGGTTGCGTCTTCGCAAAAGGTATTTGGAGAAGACGGCTTGCGTTTACTTCGGCTCGCTAGACAATCCGCGCAATGCGGATTTCACCCCGACGCGGAATGCTTACAAGGCGCATCACAAAACGCCAAACTCATTCAAGACATTTCCGCGGAACGTATTTTCAGCGAACTGTCCGCGCTTTTACTTGCCGACAAAAAACACGGCGTACAAGACGGACCTTACCGTGGTTTAAAAATCTTGGTTCAAACGGGCGTTTTGGAATATGTTTTGCCCGAACTCGCCTTGGGAAACGGCGTTGTCCAACGCCCCGATTTCCACGACCACGACGTTTTGGAACATTCCCTTCGCGCCGTTTTATACGCCGACGAGCGGGTACGGTTTTCGGCGCTCCTGCACGATTGTGGCAAGCCTGCTTGTTTCTTTGCCGACGGGAACGCGCACGATCACCCCAACCAAGGCGCAAGGATTGCTAAAGCCATTTTGCAACGGCTGAAAGCCCCGAAACGCTTTACGGAACGCGTTTGCGATTTGGTACAATACCATATGTACGATTTTAATTGTCAAACGAGCGAGAAGAAACTCCGTCGGTTTTTCGTTATGCACTACGATTTGTTGGACGAGCTGTTGTTGCTCAAACAAGCGGATTATTCGGCTTGCAAAGACGATTTGTCGATTGCCCCGACCTGTGCGCGTTGGCGTAGGTTATTAGAAAAAATGCGTTTAGAAAACGTGCCTTTTACGTTAAAGGAGTTGGCGATTTCAGGAAAAGACGTACTTTCCATCGGCGCACCACCAACAAGCGTTTCGCAAATTTTAAACGCCTTACTTTTACACACCGCAACTGCGCCGAACGACAATACCAAGGCGCGCCTTTTACGGCTTGCCAAGGGATATTTAAAGCAACTATAATCATTTAGAAAACCGCCGATTGCCCGAAGTCAATCGGCGGTTTTATTGCTCGTTATAATTTCTCTACCGTAATCCCGTCTTCAATCGACGTTTCGTAAAAACTTGCGCGGTATCCGATCGTTTCTTGATACGCTTTGCCAACGCGACGGATAAACCCGTCCACTCCCGTCTTTTTAACGATCGAAATCGTGCATCCGCCAAAGCCTGCGCCGATCATTCTCGAACCCAAGCAATCGGATTCCTTTCTCGCGAGCGCGCTCAGCGTATCCAATTCCCTGCCCGTCACTTCGTACAAATCCCGCAAACTGTAATGGCTCTCGTTGAGTAATCGACCAAGCTCCACCAAATCCCCGTTTTTCAATGCCAAAACCGCTTTTTTCACGCGATCACATTCCATTACCACGTGTTCCGCGCGCTTTGCAACAACGCCCGAAAGCAAATATTTCGTTTCCTGGAACTGTTGGGGAGTAATTTCCGCCAAGCACTTCACATTCAACTCCTTCTGAAACATTTTCAACGCCATTTCCACTTCTTGACGGCGTACGTTGTACTTGCTTTCCCCAAGATTGTGCGGTTTGTTGCAGTTGGCAACCACCAAGCAATATGTCCCTAATTGCAAAGGCACGTACTCGTATTCCAGCGTCGAACAATCGAGCAAAACCGCGTGATCTTTCTTGCCCATTGCGGACGCAAATTGATCCATAATCCCACAATTTACCCCTGCGTATTCGTTCTCCGCGCGTTGCGAAAGTTTCGCAATTTCCACTTTGTCATATTCCACGCCGGCGTATTCGCTAAACGTGACCGCCGTTGCCACTTCGATCGCCGCCGACGAAGAGAGCCCGCTCCCAAACGGCACGGTACAGTCGTAATACAAATCACAACCGACGATTTCCACGCCCTTTTGTTGCAACAAATACGCAACGCCTGCTTGGTAATTCCCGATTTTTAAGTTCTTATAGCTATCCAACTTATCTATTTCCAAGCAAACGATCCCGTCAAGTCCACGGAACGCCATACGCACCGTTTTTCCGCCCGTTTTTCGGGCGTACACGTTGCAACGCAAGTTCAACGCCGCAGGAAAAACCTTTCCACCGCAATAATCCACGTGCTCCCCGATGACGTTAATCCGTCCTGCCGCCGTAAACAAATCGGTTGCAGGCGCTCCGAATACGCTTTCAAATGCTTGCAGACCTTCTTGTCTTTCCATTTCTCGTACTCCTTAGTTTGTTCTTACACTCTATCTTCTTCTTTTCTTGATTATACAATATGCATATATTTTTGTCAAGAGAATGACGCACGTTAAAAGAAAACCGCGCCTTTCGCGCGGTTGTCTTTTGCCTAAAACTTCCCCTTAGAGCGCTTGTACGTTAACCGCGCGAAGTTTCTCGGGTTTTTCGGGATCGGATTCGATTTCGAAAGTGACTTTTTGTCCTTCCTTTAAACGTCTGTAGCCCTCTGCAACGATCGCAGAAAAGTGTACGAATACGTCGTCCCCGCCTTCATCATTAGCAATAAAGCCATACCCTTTCTCGGCATTGAACCACTTTACTGTACCCTGACTCATGTTCGGTACCCCTCCAAAATTTTGTTATCAATCCGAAGTGCACCGAAAACGCCAATCGAACCCACAGCCAACCGCATTTCTAACTGATACGCCCTTATTATAACATACTTTTCGACAAAATGCAATTATTTTGAAAAAATTTCACGCAATTTTATCGAAATTTTCTCTTTTTTTAGCTTTTTATTAGACTTTTTTTCATATAAATGGTATAATGGTAGCTGAGAATAAATTTAGGTTATAGGTGCACTGTGGAATTCTTAGAAGTTTTAAAAGTTTTTTTACTCGGCATTATCGAAGGCATAACCGAATGGTTGCCCGTATCGAGTACGGGGCATATGCTTCTTTTTGATAAACTTCTTCCTTTGAAAACGACCGACGCTTTCAAGGAAGTCTTCATTTATTTTATCCAACTTGGGGCAATTTTAGCCGTCGTTTTGTTATTTTGGAAAAAATTATTCCCTTGGAGCAAGGAACGCGCGGAATTAGACGCCGAAAAAAAGACGGTTATCTTGGATAAAGGCGTTTTAAATCTTTGGGGAAAAGTCTTGGTTGCGTGTATCCCTGCCGTCGTTGGGATCTTTATCGGCTTGCCAGACAAACCGCTTGTGATCGCGATTGCATTGATCGTCTACGGTGTTGCGTTTATCGGCATTGAACGAATGAATCGAAACAAAGTATTCCCCATTCAAACGACGGACGAAATCACGTATAAACACGCGTTTATTATCGGCGTATTTCAACTGCTTGCGATTATCCCCGGCACGTCCCGTTCGGGCGCGACGATTTTGGGGGCGCTTCTTATCGGGATTTCCCGTCCTGCCGGCGCAGAGTTTACTTTTTTCCTTGCGATCCCCGTCATGGTCGGCGCAAGCGGAATAAAAATCTTGAAATTCCTTATGGATTACGGAATGTTTTCAGGCGCGGAAATCGGCTATTTGTTGATCGGAGCAATGGTAGCGTTCGTCGTATCCCTGCTTGTCATCAAATTCTTGATCGGGTTTGTCAAAAAGCACGATTTCACGATCTTCGGCTGGTATCGGATAGCGCTCGGTTTTCTTGTCATCGGGGCGTTGGTCCTTCCGTCCTATTTCTAAACGGCTAAAAATAAATAAAGTTTAACACGCGGAACTTTCGTTCCGCGTGCTTTTTGATATAAAGAAAAACGCCCCCAACTTTGAAAAAGTCGGGGGCGCAAATTTTTTTTAAAGCAAATAATAGGGCAAATCTTCCCCGAAACCAAACCGAACAAATCCGTTCACCGTCTTTACCCGTTTCGCCGTCGTTTTCTTTGCCGGTGCTTTTTTCGCCGTCGTTTTTGCTTCGACGGGCGCGACCATTTTCTCCACCACTTCCTTTGCAGGCGCGGGGATTACGTGGCTGTTTTCCATATCCGGCGCAGCCGTTTTTACCTTTGAATACCCGTTGTTTTCCACACGTTTAATTGCGCTCTTTCCGATTGACATTTTCCATAATCTCCTTCGCTAAATTTGTATATTCCACAGCGCTTCTACTCGTCTTTTTAAAAGCTACGACGGGCATACTGCTGTCCTGCGCCCATTCTACCGCGCTATCTACGCGCACGTAGGTGTTGAATAACGTCGCTCCGTCTATATTTTGCAACGTTTCCAAGGTCTGCTTGAAATATTTCTTGCGTTCGTCCGCTTTGGTAATCGCAATCCCCAAAATCTCCAACTTCGGAGAAACGCGCTTTACCTGCTCGCAAAAATCGAACATATTCGCTAACCCGAACAACCCCCAAGGGCTTGCTTCAACAGGGATAACCAAATACTCCGAAGCGCACATAATATTCATTACCCATCCGCCGAGCGTCGGGGGCGCGTCGATCAGGATATAATCGTAATACCCTTTCGCGCGAACGCGTTCTAAACACTTGGTAAGAACCAACTCCCGTTGCCATTTGGAGAATAAATCGAACTCGATCGAACTCATCAGTGATGACGACGGCACGATATCCAAGCCGTCTATCCCCGTTTCGACGATAAAATCGGACAAGTCCTTTTCTTCTTTAAGCGCCGTATACAACGTCTTCCCGTCCTGCGCATACCCGAGCGCTTTCTCTTCGTCAAAGTACGAAATCGTAAGATTGAGTTGCATATCTCCGTCGATCAACAGCACTTTTTTGCCCATGAGCGCCATCGCGCAACCAACGTTGGAACACGTCGTCGTCTTTCCGCTACCGCCTTTGTTGTTCGCGAATGCGATCACCGTCGTTTTACTCATATTCACTCCTTTATAATAGCCACGTATCGAGTGTGGACTGCGCAATGTTTCCTTTGGGTTTTTCCGACAAGGTCTTTTTGCGTTTGGGTTTACCGTCGTCAGCGTTTAAAAATTCCGCCAACTCTTTAATCCCTTCGCCTGTAATCGAGCTTACGGGAAATACCTTTTTACAGCCTGCAAGTTGCAGCCATTTTCTTACCCGTTCCACGTTCGCGTCCGGCTTGTCTATCCCGGTAATGATCCCGATCGTTTCGCGATTGACCATACTCGTCAGACAAGGCGAAAAGATGGAATACGGCTCGTTTGCGGAAAGCACCAAGCCAACTACGTCCGCTTCGTACGCGTACAGCGCGAGCGCGCCCCCCGTTTCTCGGCGTTCGGTATACTCCCCAGGGGTATCGATTATCGTATCGAGATAATTGACGTACTGCGTTTTATAATATTTGATTTCTTCCCCACGCAGAGCTTGCGTCAAGGTCGTTTTCCCTGCGCCGACTCTGCCAAATAGCATCAATTTCTTCATTAGGTTTTCGTCAATTCGCAACAGGTATACCCGAGCTTTGCAATAAAGTATTCCCGAATGGCGATAAACGCCGATTCTACGGAAGAAACACTACCCGTGATAATCAACGTGCCCGTGAACCGATCCACGAACCCGATGTCCGCCCCAGAAGATTTCATCGCGATATCCGCCGCGATTACGGCACTTTCGTAAGGAATCACCGTCAATACGCCGATCGCGCTTTTCGTGTAATCCGTTTGCGGATCTAACCCAAGTTTCGTATACAACGTTTCCCCAGGGTTTGCAATAATATGACAAAGGGTAATTTGTTTCCCAGGAACGAATTCCTGGATAATTGTCATTTTATCTTTTAATTCCATAACTTACTCCTTTTCTTTACCCACCGATTTGTATTTTCAAACCGCTTTCTTCCGCTACGCTTTGCAGATATTCCATCTTCTCTTGCGACGGCGGTTGAATTTCCGCCAACGCGTATTTTCTACCCAAACCGGAATATTTATCCTGGCCCAAGCGGTGATAGGGCAACAAATGCAGTTCCTTAACGTTCGGCAACGTCCCCGCAAATTTCGCAATCGCCCGAATTTCTTCCGCCGTGTCGTTAAACGTAGGCACTACGGGGGTGCGGATGATCAACTCCACGTCGCTTTCCGCAAGCTTTCTCGCGTTTTCCAAAATCAACTCATTCCCAGCCGTCGTAAATTCCTTATGTTTTGCGCTGTCCATGTGCTTGACGTCCATCAAGTACAAATCCAAGTACGGCAAGATCTCCCGTATCTTTTCAAACGGCGCGTTTGCCGTCGATTCCACCGCGGTATGTAAACCGTGATCCTTACACGCGCGGAGCAAATCTCGCGCAAATTCGGCTTGACCGAGTATTTCCCCACCCGAGAGCGTTATCCCGCCACCGCTACGACGGTAGTACGGCACGTCCGCAAGTAGTTCAGGCAACAACTCTTCCACAGTCACGTCTTGCCCGACGATTTTTTCCTTGCCGTTTTCGATCAAGGTTTGTACGGCATATTCCTGCGATTCGGGATTACAACACCACGCGCAACGCATATAACAGCCTTTGAAAAAGACGATGGTACGGATTCCCGGCCCGTCGTGGATCGAGAATCGTTGAATATTGAATATCCTGCCTTTCGTCTTATATGCGTCCATTATTTTGCTTAAAACCCTTGTTCTGTTCTGTTAATAATATCATCTTGTAAGGAACGGGAGAGCGTCGTAAACAACGCGCTATATCCTGCAACGCGGACGACCAACGTCTTGTAGTTTTCGGGGTGTTTTTGCGCGTCGAGTAAAGTTTCTCTCGTCACGACGTTGAATTGCATATGCATACCCTTTTGATCGAAATACGAACGAATTAGCGCCACGAATTTCGTCAACCCCGACATTCCCGCAAGCGCGGACGGGTGGAATTTTTGGTTGAGCAGCGTACCGTTGCTCGCCACCCCTTGTTCGAGTTTCGCCACCGAGTTTGCCGTTGCCGTCGGGCCTTTTATATCTCGTCCCGACGCAGGTCCGATCCCGTCTGCAATCGGCGTAAACGCCAATCTCCCGTCGGGGGTCGCGCCCGTTTGTCCACCCAAAGGCACGTTCGCCGATACGGGATACAAGCCTGCTTGGAATACCCCACCGCGCGGATTTTTGTATTTTTCCACTTCTTTCGTGTACGTATTCGCAACGTCGCGCGCAAACATATCCGCTTCAAAAATATCGTTGCCGTACTTAGGGCAAGTTTCGTCAATCAAACGCTTGATTTCACGGTATCTTTGTTTCTTGCTTTCTTCCAAGCCTGCGCCCGTTGTAATTTCGTCGTAAATGACGCGAATAATCTTTTCGTTAATTTCTACGCCCTGTTGCGCCAAACTACACGCCACTTCGCTGGTAATCCGTTCCGCCGCCGCGCCTTGAATTCCGTAGCCAAAGTTTGCGTTCAACGCGTCGCGGAGCTCCGCAAGCGTCACTTTCTTTTCTTCGAATACGAGTTGTTTTACCGCCAATAATCCGTCGGTATTGTTTGCAATCCCGAACCCTTGCGGGCCTGTGAAATTGTAAATTGCACCGCCTTCTTGCAGGGATTTTCCGCGACCGATACAATCTTCTACCATACACGACTGGAATGGCAACGGGCAACGGGTTGCGTGCGCCGTGTCAATTGCGTTATTAGCATTTACAAGCAATTTGATGAAATAGCTTTGTTGCGTTTTATAGGCGTTATAGAATTCTTCAAACGTTTGCATTTGCGCTACGTCGCCCGTATCCAGACCGATTTTCACGCCCTTATCCCAACCGTTCGAGAATACGAGCTCCATCGGTCGACACATATTAAAGAACGCCGCGTCGTGCCAACCATCCGTTTTTCCTGCTTTTTGCGGTTCGACACAACCGATAATGCAATAATCCCGCGCGTCTTCCAAGGTAAGCCCACGCGCCATAATCGACGGAATGATAATCTCGTCGTTGTAATACGCAGGTAAACCCGTGCCTAACCGCGTCAACGCCGCCGCTTTGACGAGCAAGGAATCCGGCGTACCGTTCCATACCCGAATGGAAATAGACGGTTGCGGAAGAGGTACGTGCATTGCCGCTTCCAAACACATATACGAAAGATCGTTCGTTGCGTCCAGCCCATGTACGTCTTGACCGCCGACAATCAAGTTTTGGAACATACCGTAGCCGGCAAACCCGTCCGCGGAAACCGCGTCGCGTACTTTGTTGATGTCGTTGAGTTTTACCCAAATACAATCGAGCAATTCTTGCGCTTGTTCTTGCGTAATCTTCCCTGCGTCCAAGTCCTTTTTATAATACGGATACATATATTGATCAAAACGACCGGGAGAAATGGAATGTCCGCTGGATTCGACCTGCAACAACAGTTGAATAAACCAGAACGATTGACAAGCTTCATGAAAATCGGTTGCAGGGAATTCGGGAACTCTTGCACAGTTCGACGCGATCTTTTCAAGTTCCGCTTTCCGCGTAGTATCCTTTTCCTTTTTCGCCATTTCCTTTGCGAGTGCCGAATATCTACGCGCGTAAAGAATAACCGCTTCACAGCTCTCGATTACCGCCGTCAAGAAATTGTGACGTCTTACGTATTGCGGACAGCTCACGTCCAGCTTATTCAACGCGTCCGTCGCTTCCGCAATAATCCCACGATAGCCCTTAGAAAGCACTTTGCCGTAATCGACGCATACGTGCCCGATCCCGTTATAGAAGTAGTTCCCGGGCGTGAACATACCGTGTTTTACAAACGCATCGTACGCTTCGGGTGCCATATTTGCCTTGGCGAGATCACTCGTTGTTTTTCCCTTCCAGTACGGATAGGCAGCACGCAATTCCGCTTTGGTTTTTTCGCTGATATAGAACGGATCTGCCGCGCGCGTTTCCACCGTGTCGAATTCCGCTTCCAACCATTCGTAGGAATATTCTGGGAATACTTGACAACCGCGCGGAGCTACCGTCGCGCTACCGACCACGAGCTCGTGTTCACGAATCACGATCGGAAGATTTTCCAAAATATGCGCAAACGCCGCGCTTCTGCGCTTGATAATCGGCAAGTTCTCCGTTTGCTTATAACTTTCTGTGACAAGCAATCCACGCGCCGATTCGATCTCGGGCATTTTTTTGTAGAGCTCGTCGACGAGTTTATCGATACGCGCACTCTTTTCAATCACAAATTTGATATTTTCCATATCCTTTTCCCTTTTTCAAGTTTTCAACGTTTAGATCTGTTCCCAAAGCCCTGCGTGGGGCGCTGCGATTACGGAATAGGACGATAACATTCCCGATTCCTTTGCGTAATTCGATCCGGCTTCTACTGCAGCCGTCACGTCCCCGATTTCGCCCGTCAACATGACAACGCCTTTTCCGCCCATACCACGGGATACGCGCAAATCGAAAATTTCCACGCGCGCCGTCTTTACCGCGATATCCGCCGCCTTGATCGACGTCGCCGCAGAGAACGTTTCAATCAGCCCAAGCGAGCCTTTCTTTTCACCCGTTTGCGTACCGAACAACGCTTTTACGACTTGCTCGTCAATCCGTCCCATAATCGAAGAATCGATTACGTACGTTTGGAATTTCTCCAAGACGTGTTCTACCGCAGCCGTCACGTTGGAAATCGAGCCCGTCAAAATAATCTCGTATTTCCCAGGACAAGCCGGATGGGAGGCAACCATTTCCACGCCAGCGCTCTTTAACGCCGCGTCCGTTGCTTCCACACCTTTGGGGATACTTTTCAATTCTATTACACCAATCGCCTTAAACATTGTTATTCACCCTGTCTATAATTATTTTTTCATTATCTACCGCCGTCACGTAGCCCGAAATGGACGCATATAACGGCAAAGATAATCCGTCGCCGCTCTCGGCAATTTTCTCTCCGCGTTGTACTTGCGCGCCTTCCTTGACGATTGCAACACTCGTCGCGCCGATATGCTGACGGAGAAATAATTCCACCCTATCAAACCCCGTATCTTCACCGACGAATACGGGTACTCGGTCGTATTTTTGCACCCCGAGTACGCTCGCCCATTTTTCGCTAGGGATCATGCGATACTCTCTCTCGGGCGAAACTTCCACGTCCGTTTTCGCCACGTAGCGGAGCTTGTTCTTCGCTAGCAACGCCTTGTACTCGTTGATTACCGCCCTCGGGGAAATTCCCTGACAGCAAGCCAACGATTCGCACAACCCACAACCGCAACAGAGCGTTGCGGAAAGCACCATTTCCGGCAAAGCAATTGCCGCGCCTTTCGCCGTGCGTACCATTTTATGCGGTTCTAACGGATACCCAAGAAGATGTCTTGGACACAAATCCGTGCAACGGGTACATTGACAACACGCCGTTTCCGCGCGCGCGATAGACTTCGCACCGTCGAGAAATTTTGAAACGATGGCCTCCGTTTCATTCGGCAAAATCAATAAGCCCTTCGTCGTTTTGCTTACGACTGCCGTTTGCGGATCTATTACCTTTCCCATCGAAGGTCCACCGTCTAATACGGTATGCCCTTCGGGGATTATAATCGAATTTTTTTCGAAAAGGTCGGAAATCAGCGTACCGATCGGCACGCGTACTACGATCGGCTTGGGGATATTCCCTGCGATCGTCAACCATTTCATTGTCAGTTTGGTAGAAAATTTTTGCATAACCGCTACGTTGTACAACGTTTCGACGTTATAGACGATGACGCCTGCCGTAATCGGCAAATTTCCCGGCTTTACGACGATCCCCGTCGCTTGATAAATCATACTGATTTCGTCGCCCATCGGGTATACGTCGGGCAACGTCTTTAAAAAGATTTTCTCCGCGAGCCGAGCGCCGTCTTTGTATTGAAGGCGTTTTGCCGTATGCTCTTTTACACACAAAAGCGCGCGCGGAATCTTCGCGTACTCCAACACCGCGTTAATCCCGAACAACACGTTCGACATTTCCCTTTGTAAAAGAATATAATCGGTATAAAGCAGCGGTTCGCATTCCGCCCCGTTAACAAGTAGCGTATGCGCGCCTTCCGCAAGTTTCGCATACGACGGGAACCCCGCGCCGCCTGCGCCTACGATACCGGCTTCTTTCATCAACTCTTTCAAATCCATAGCCCAAAAACTTCCTTACCTACCGCGGAATATTCCGCGACGTTTCAGTCTACGATACCTACGATTACCGCGTCACACGGCGCGTTTACGTTATGCAACGCCAAACGAGCGGAACTGCCCGTCGTCACGAGTACCGTTTCCCCAATGCCTGCGCCTACGCTGTCTACGGCAATGAGGTATTTCTTCGTCAACTCGCCGTTTTCAATGATTTCTACTTCCATAAACTTCGAGCCGACTAACGATTCCTGTTTTCTTGTGGAAACAACGTTTCCTCTGATAATCCCTTTTAACACTTTTCTCACTCCTTAACGATTTGCACCTTGCAACCGTTTCCGATACCGACCGCATTCGCGTCGTCCGTATCGATATGCATTTCCAAACGGAAATCGGGACTGACGCGGACTTGTACGTCATACCATCTTGTACGGCGCTTGCCTTTGACGTCTACCGTCACCGTGTCCCCGTCTTTTACACCGAATTTCACCCCGTCGCTCGGCGACATATGAATATGCCGATTTGCAACGATGCAACCTTCCTTTAAAACCACCACGCCTTTCGGCCCGACAATCGTCACCCCGGCAGAACCTGCGATATTTCCCGATTCTCTAACGGGCGGTTTTACCTTTAATACGTACGAATCCGTTGCGGAAATTTCCACCTGCGATTTACTACGGAGCGGACCTAACACGCGCACGTTTTCAATCGGCCGTAAAGACGGACCGACCAAAGTCAAAAGCTCCTTACAAGCGTATTGCCCGGGTTGCGACAAATCCTTGAACGGCGTCAATTCGTAGCCAACCCCAAACAGCGTTTCCATATCCGCCTTATTCAAATGAATATGCCGATTAGAAACCCCGACGGGCACGTCGCTATCCGAAGAATTTACCCCAAAATCCATATCCGACAATACTTTTTTTACAAGTTCCGCAATTTTTTCGCTTGAATATTCCATAATACCTACTTTCTCCATTTACGAACTCGCCAAACCATACGAAAACCCGCGCGAGAGATCCTTCTCGTCGCGTTAAAAAGGATTTGCGAGTATTTGTTGCGTTTGCTGAAAAACTCCCGTAATACCCGAAAGGAGAAAACTCCTACGGGTATTACGGTTTTCCGATCCAATGAATAACCGAAAATTATTTAATGGTGGGAAGAAGCTTTTCAACGTCTGCGTGGGGTCTGGGAATTACGTGCGTTGCGATTACTTCGCCGAGCGCCGTAGCAGCAGCCGTACCTGCTTCCACCGCAGCTTTCACAGCGCCTACGTCGCCACGTACCATAACGCTTACCAAACCGCTACCGATCTTTTCGCTGCCGATAAGAATGACGTTTGCCGCCTTTACCATCGCATCTGCTGCTTCAATCGCTGCTACAAGACCTCTCGTTTCTACCATGCCTAATGCTTCCATTGTGAAATCCTCCTAAGATTTTTTTCTTTTTTATTGTTTAAAGCTCTATGCTTTAATACCGAATTTAACCCGTCGTCAAAAACCGCATAACGTCGGGATGCGGGCGCGCGATGACTTCGCACACCTTAACGTTGCCTACTTCCGAGGCAGCCGCAGCACCTGCAGCCAAAGCCGCCGTCACCGCTGAAACTTCCCCTTCAACAACCACTGTCACCAAGCGTCCACCAAGACGTTTTTCTACGTGTATAAGCTTTACGTCCGCCGCTTTCACCATGGCATCTAAGCCCGTGATCGCCGCAACCAAAGCTTGCACTTCGAGTAAAGCTATTGCTTTCATTGTTCTTTCTCCTTAACCGATCTTTTGAAAAACTCTTATCCCTGTTCCGCCGCCAAGGACGGAACGACGGGATACTTTCGAGAGTTTTCGATTATTTGATCGAAGGAAGAAGTTTTTCAACGTCTGCGTGGGGTCTGGGAATTACGTGCGTTGCGATTACTTCGCCAAGCGCCGTAGCAGCAGCCGTACCTGCTTCTACCGCAGCTTTCACAGCGCCTACGTCGCCACGTACCATAACGCTTACCAAACCGCTACCGATCTTTTCGCTACCGATAAGTACGACGTTTGCCGCCTTTACCATCGCATCTGCCGCTTCAATCGCCGCTACAAGACCTCTCGTTTCTACCATGCCTAATGCTTCCATCATTGTTTTTGTTCTCCTTAAAATTTATTTTTTTAATTTTTTTATCGTAATTTGTCTTTGCCGAGCGCGCTCAAATGCGCAAACCATTCGATTTCTTCGCTCTGTCTTGCGATTACCTTATGAGTAATGTACAATTCGCGTTTTTCGGCTTCCTGTTTCCCTGCTTCGATCGCGGCTTCTACCGCCGCCGCCGTACCTTCTACCTTGATTGCCATAACCAAAGGCACGCGCGCGGAATCCCCCGCCGCAGGTTTATTCTTATCGATCGCCACGACTTTCACATCCGCGGC
The DNA here is from genome assembly GCA_017625565.1 of Clostridia bacterium. Lineage (GTDB taxonomy): Bacteria > Bacillota > Clostridia > Christensenellales > Borkfalkiaceae > Scatosoma. The sequence goes on along the minus strand of JAGAKN010000006.1, from coordinate 43,213 downwards.
TTTCGCCATTCTATCGGCAACTACGATCGCTGTAGCGAAGCCGAATACTTCTATCATGCCAAGCGCCATTGTTTACCTGCCTTTATTCCGCTACGTAGCAAATCTTAATCCCTTGTTGGGATACGTTTACTTCCATGGCTTCGTTGAGTTTATCCAACGGGAAACTGTGGGTGATGAGTTCCTTAATCGGAATGTTCATTTCCCGAGCTTGCCGTAAGAACGCCATCGTCGTGGGATAATCGTCCGCGCTGTAGTCCCAAGAACCAACGATATTGATTTCTTTATTGCACATTGCAAAGTGGGGGTTTACGCTATATTCGCCGTTGTTGACGAAGAAACCCATTTCGCACAGCCCACCGCCACGACGGATATATTCGTAAATATCTTTCGCCGCCGCAGGAGCACCCGTGCATTGGAACGCGAAGTCCGCGCCCACGCCGTTGGCTACGCTCTTAACGAGTTTTACTCGTTCTTCAAGCGTCGTCAATTCGCGGAAGTTTACAATCGTTTTCGCGCCGAGTTTTTTCGCCATTTCCAAACGTTTGGGCGTACCGTCGATTGCGATGATATGATTGATCCCTGCCGCACGGAGTACGCTAATCATTACGAGCCCTACCGGGCCAAGACCTTGTACGAGTACTTTCGAGTTAAAGTTGATAAGCCCCGTCGTGTTCGCGCGTTTCAACGCGTGTACGCAAACACACGCGAGTTCCAGTAGCATTCTTTCTTGCAAATCGAGATCGTTGACAACGAAGTACGTCGCGCCTTTCCCACGGATCAACAAATGCGTAGCAAACCAGCCCGTAAGCGGATTTGCGTCGCTATGGGGAATCAACCCGAACACGCCTTGCTTATCGCAGAGGTTGGTGTTGGCGGGATGATTGCGGCAAACGTGACATTCTCCACAACTGATAACGCTAGTGACGATTTTATCGCCTACCTTAATGGGTTTTCCCGACGTATCCGTCTTAATGTTTTTGCCGAGCGCAATAATTTCCCCCGTACCTTCGTGTCCAAGCGTGACGGGAATAATCCCGAACGGATCGCCCTTCCATTCGTGTACGTCCGTACCGCATACGCCACAACCTTCTACCTTCACCAAGATATCGTCGTCTTGCAACGCAGGGATAGGGAATTCCTTTACTTCGATCTTCTTCGCCGCGGTAAGCATGGCTACTTTCGCCGTCTTGGGAATACCTGCGGCTGCTTTTTTCGCTCCGCCCATTTCACCAAGGATTTTACGAACGATGCTTTCTACTTGAGAAGATGTAATATCCATAATGCTTTTTCTCCTTATAAATTTCCTTGTTAAATAATGCGGAAGTTATCCGACATTACACAGCGACGGTATCTCGTAAAGCTACGCGCGCTGGTTAAGCCTTCCCCTGTCGGCCCTGCGATCGTGAACGTCGTATGCCCTTCGCCACCAAAACCGATCCCTGCGTACGAAGGAGCGTTTTTGACGAAAATCGTCGTTTCCACCGCCCGAGCAAATCTCGTAAGATGATCGATATTTTTCGAGTGCATGTGCGCCGTATGCCGACAACCGTGCTCCGCTTTTACCGCCAAGTCGATGGCTTCGTCGATATCGTTTACGCGTACGATCGGAAGAATGGGCATCATCAATTCGTGTTGTACGAACGGATGATCGAATTTGGTTTCACAAATGATACACCGCACTTCCGCGCCAACGCGCACGCCGATTTTCTCCAAAAGTACCGACGCGTCCCGTCCGACGCAATCCCGACTGACCGTCTTTTTAACAATCCCCGTCTTGGGATTTTTCGTATCCACGAGTACGATATTCGCAAGTTTTTCCGCTTGTTCCGCCGTAATCTTGTAAGCACCGTTTGCAAGCATTCCCGAAATGAGTTCGTCTGCAATATTCTTAAATGCAAACACTTCTTTTTCCGCGATACAAGGCAAGTTATTATCAAACGAACAACCGTCGATAATATCTTTCGCCGCCTTTCTAATATCCGCCGTATCGTCTACGATAACGGGGGGATTCCCCGCGCCCGCGCCGATGGCTTTTTTACCGCTGGAAAGCACGCTCTTTACAACTCCAGGTCCGCCCGTACAAACGAGCAAACGAATGTTGGGGTGCTTGTACATAATTTGCGCCGTGTCCAACGTAGGTTTTACAACCGACGCCACCAAAACTCTCGGTCCGCCGGCTTGAGCGCAAGCGCGATTGACAAGATCGACCGCATAGTTCGACGTTGCGATTGCGTTGGGATGGGGATTGAACACCACGCCGTTGCCTGCCGCTATCATACCGATGCTATTACAAATAACCGTTTCCGAGGGGTTTGTACTCGGGGTGATGCTACCCACGACGCCGAACGGCGCCATTTCGGTGAGCGTCAAACCGTAGTCCCCCGTCTTTACCTGCGCAACGATATCCGACGTACCCGGGGTTTTGTCTGCAACGAGTACGTGTTTCGCGATTTTGTGTTCCACACGTCCCATTTTCGTTTCGTTTACCCCAAGCGACGCCATAATCGGCGCTTCCTTACGGCAAAGATCCCGAATTGCGGAAATGACCTTTTCACGTTCTTCCAAAGACATAGCGCGTACCGCTTTATACCCAGCCGTCGCCGCATCGATCGCGTCGTTCATATCCGTATACACGCCGATATAGCTCCGTCCATTGTATTGCGCCCCGTCCCAACCGCTTTTCGCCGTGGGCGTACCGCCGTTTAAATTCTTGATGACCGCATGGATCACTTCTTCAATTTGGGCTTCCGTCCAATTGATTGCCATAGTTTGCCTCCTACTACTAGGATTATTTTCCGAGCGCCGCAAGCACTTTGCGCGTAATCGCTTCTACCAACTCGTCCTTGCTACAATTGCAGGAAGTCGTAGGTTCGTCGCCGTAATCGATACCAGGGTGACGTCCGGGTAAATTCATCTTCTTGCGGAGATCCATCAACTTCTTCAATTGATCGTTGGGGATTTCGTGTACCGCGCCGAGTTCCATCGCCGCTTTACAAATTACCGCGTTGAATTCCACTTCTTCCATTACGAAGAAGGCTTTCGTCAAGTTGCAACCAACCGTCAAAGCGCCGTGATTACGGAGCAAGAACGCGTCGTGGTTTTGAAGATACGGATCTAGCGAATCAGGAATTTCCATCGTGGACGGAGTACCGTAATCGCAGGTAGGAACGTCACCGATCGTCAATACTGCTTCGGGAAGAATGTATTGATCGAGGTCGATATCCGCAACCGTGAACGCCGTAGCAATCGGCGGATGTGCGTGAACGACTGCCGTCACGTCAGGACGTTCGCGATAGACGCGCATGTGCATTTTGATTTCCGAAGACGGGTTGAGTTTGCCTTCCAACTTCTTGCCGTCTTTGTCTACCTTAATGATCATGTCGGGGGTTAAATCGCCCTTGGATACGCCCGTCGGCGTGCAGTAGTATTCGTTTTCGCTTACCTTTACGGAAATGTTCCCGTCGTTTGCCGCAACGAAACCTTTCATCCAAAGCTTATGCCCTACTTCGCAAATTTCTCTTTTGATTTCAAATGCTGATTTCATAGTTTTCTCCTTCTATTTATATATTTTTATTTTTTATTTTGTCAAATTTTGTGTATCGAGCGCGATCATATACTCTTCGTTCGTCGGAATGACAAACGTTTTGACCTTTGCTCCCTTCGCCGTAATATCGGCAATCTCTCCACGCGGACAAGTCGCGTTGACTTCTTCGTCGATTTGAATGCCCATAAACGACATATCCTTGCACACTTCCGCGCGCAAATCCCGATCGTTTTCGCCGATTCCCGCCGTGAAAACCACCGCGTCGACGCCGTTCATTTCCGCTACGTACGAGCCGACGATCTTTTTAATGTTATGCGTCAAAATTTTCATCGCAAGTTTCGCGCGTACCTTGCCGTTTGCCGCCGCGTCGCGAATATCCCGACAGTCGCTAGAAATCCCCGATACACCGTACAAGCCCGATTTGCCGTTTAAAAGCTTTTCCGTTTCGTCCGCCGTCAAGTTTTCCGCTTTCATAATATATGTCGGGATCGTGGGATCGATCGCGCCACTACGCGTACCCATCGGCACACCGTCTTGGGGAGTGAACCCCATCGACGTATCCACCGCTTTCCCGTTCACCGTCGCCGTAATCGACGAACCGTTCCCCAAATGGCAAGTGATGATTTTTGCATTCGGATCGCCGAGCATTTCCGCCGCTTTCCCTGCAACGTATCTGTGCGAAGTTCCGTGGAACCCGTATTTTCTAATCTTGTATTTCTCGTACAACTCGTACGGAATGGGATAGATATATGCGTGTTCTTGAATATCCGCGTAATAGGACGTATCGAATACGCCAACGTGATTGACGCTAGGCATCACTTCTTTACAAGCCTTAAATCCGCTGATCGCAGGAGGCCCGTGCAAAGGATTCAACCCAACGATGCTCTCCAAATACGCAATTTCTTCGTCCCCTAAAACGGACGATTTGCGCAACTTTTCTCCACCGTGCGCGAAACGGTGTCCCACCGCTTCAATCGCGTCCACGCTGTCAATCACGCCGAGCGTCTTATCCGTCAAGAGTTTCAAAACGAACTCGATCGCAGCGCGATGATCGGGGAAATCCGCCTGCGTTTTGTAATCGGGTTTTCCAGGGCATTTATGCGTAATCAACCCGTCGATCCCGATACGTTCGCAGTTCCCTTTCGCCAACACTTCGCCCGTTTCCATATCAAATAATTGATATTTCAACGACGAACTACCTGCGTTTACCACCAAAATTTTCATATCTATTACCACCTTATTTCCGACGTGCAAGCACTTCGGTTTCGAATTATTATTTTTTCTCGCCTTTAAAATTTCTCGTGAAAGAGTTTTAACCATTCGTCCGCGATCAGTTTCGCGCCCACCGCCGTGGGGTGTACTCCGTCGGAAAGAATATATTTCGCTTGGAATTTTTCCGCCGCGTCGCTTAGCGTTGCCTGCAAGGGCAAGTAATATGCGCCGAATTTTTCCGCTACCCGTTTTGTCGCCTGCGCGTATTCCTTGACTAGCTCGAATTCCGCCTCCCAACTTTCCGTCGCCACGCCCCTTAAAACGAAGGGCTCACAAAGGATAAATTTTACGTTGGGCAATTTTTCTTGCGTGTCCGCGAGCATCCTTTCATACACGTACTCGAAACGTTTCAAATCTACGCCGTTTTGCACTTCCATTTCATGCCAAATATCATTGATCCCGACAAGAATGCTAACGACGTCGGGTTGCAAATTCCAAACGTCACTTTTAATGCGCGCGTACAAATCCACACTCCGATTTCCGCTAATCCCACGATTGATGATTTCATAATTCTCAGGATCTTTCGATTGCAATTCCGCCGCGATAAACGACGGATATCCACACCCGTAGGAATAAATCCTATCGTCCCGTTCACGCATTCTATTCGCGTCCGTAATCGAATCCCCAAAAAATACAATCTTCATTCTTTTCCTCCTTTATACTTCTGCGATATCAAACGAGTCCTTGATATATTGTCTGCCTTCGAATACGTCTTTGAGCTCCCCACAACCGACCATTTGCATCATCATATTGCCGATCGCCGTGCCTTCCGCAGGCCCTGTAATAATCTTCTTTCCCGTATATTTTGCCGTCATTTCATTCAGGAGCGCGTTCTTGCTACCACCGCCGATAATGTTGAGCGTTTGGTATTTCTCTCCCGTGACTTCTTCCAAAGCTTCCAATGCCTTGCCGTAATATTTCGCAAGGTTATCGTAAATGACATACGCCATTTCTCCTACAGGGAGCTCTTTCCCCACCGTGGAATTAATCGCGTCAATCATACTCTCAGGCGCCATAAACTTTTGATCGTTGACGTTGATTTCGTAATCGACGGGGTTTGCGCGCGCCATATCCGCAAGCTCGGGAAAGGAATACCTATCGTTCAACTCGTGTCGAACTTGTTGGATCATCCAAAGCCCCATAATATTGATTTGCAAACGGAAGGTCTGGTTTAAACTGCCTTCGTTGGAATAGCCTGCTTCCCTTGCCGACGCCGAGGTATGCGCCACGTTTTGCTCTACGCCAAGTAGCGACCAAGTACCGCTGGAAATGTACGGCGTTTGCGCGTCGAGCGGAGCTGCCAACACCGCGCTTGCCGTGTCGTGCGTCGCAGGTAAAACGACCTTTGCCTTATACCCTACGAACTTTGCAACTTCGTCCGTAAACTCCCCAACCAGCGTCCCCGGCTGCGAAAGCTCGCCGAATAATTCTTTTTTGTAGCCGAGTTTTTCAATGATCTCTTCGTCCCAGGTATGCGTTTTCGCATTCACCATACCCGTCGTCGTCGCCATCGTGTACTCTTGTTTTTTCACACCCGTCAAACGGAAATGGAAATAATCGGGCAAATTCAACATACGTTTCGCCTTGTCCATTCTCCCCGATTTCTTGTCGTCCAACAACTGATAAATGGTGTTAAACGACGCAAATTGAATGCCCGTTCTTTCATACAACGTTTCAAAGGGAATGGTTGCATGCACTTCAGGGATCGTCGCCTCCGTTCTTGCATCGCGGTAGCAGTATACTCCGCCGATCGCCTTGTCGTTCTCGTCAAGCAACGCATAGTCCACCCCCCACGTATCGATCCCTACCGAATAGGGAATTCGGTCGAGTTCTTTGGCCCTCTTCAACCCGTTCAAAATTTCTTGGAACAACCGATCGGGATCCCAAGTTAAATGTTGTTTCCCGTCGTATCCCGTTTTCATCTCCGGTCCGTTTTGGAAACGGTAGATTTCTTCCGTAATCATTTTCCCGTTCTCAAGGTAAGAAACGATATGTCTACCCGACGATGCGCCGATGTCGATTGCAAGATAATATCTCATCAAAAACACTCCTATATTTTTTCATTTTATATTATATCACAAATTTTTTCTTTTGTCTATATATGTTCGAAAGTTTGACAAAAAAATTTTTTAATGGTATAATATGAACATAAACGAACAAAAACGCGCAAAAAATCCTGCGCAAAAGAAAAAAACGACAAAAAAACAGGAGAAAAACGAACGTGGCGTTAAACGAACGGCAAACGGAAATCTTAAATACCTTAAAAAACGAGAAAAAAGTGGCTGTTGCAGACCTTGCAAAAGCGCTTTACGTCAGCGAAGCGACCATCCGTCGCGACCTAATCGAAATGAAGAGCATGGGGCTAGTCGAACGCAGTCACGGCGGAGCAATTCTGCCTGAAAACGTCGAAGAAGTTTCCATTTTCTTCCGTATGGAAAAAAATGCGACTGAAAAGGAACGTGTGGCGACGAAAGCGCTTTTATATATCCCGACGTTCAATTCGGTATTTATCGACAGTTCGTCTACGGCGCTCGCTTTGGCGGAACGGATCGATTTGAATTTCAAAACGGTGGTCACAAACAACCTGCAAACGGCGTTGCAACTTTCCAAAAAGCCAAACATCAATCTCATTTTGTTAGGTGGACACGTGCATTACAACACCCACTCTGCAACGGGCAGTTGGACGGCAAGACAGTTAGAAGATTTCTCGTTCGATTTGATGATCTCGTCTTGCGCCGCCGTATTAAACGGTTGCGCGTACGAGCGCTCGCTCGATCAAAAAGAAATCAAACGCGCCGCTTTCGAGAATTGCAAATACCGCATTCTTCTGGTCGATCATACGAAGTTCGGGGCGCACGCTACGTATAAACTAGCGGAGCTCACATCTTACGATCTCGTCGTCACCGACGCACCGCCCCCCGAAGGCACGGACAACGGCAACGTAAAATTTTTATATTGATCCCCTTGCGTTTTGCTTGCATTCTTGCAAACGGCGTATTATAATAAAAGCAGTTTTTAAAATAAGGAACGACTATGATACAGGATTTACACACGCACACGTTTTATTCGTTTTGTTGCGACGACACCCCCGAACAAGCGGTAGAAACCGCAATCGCTGGCGGGGTGCAACAACTTGGGATTTGCGACCATAATTACGGCGTGGGTTGCGCACGGACGGAGTTTTGCTACGATAAAGGTCCGCGGTTGAGCGCGGATTACGAAAAAACGTTGCGCCGTTATCACAACCACATCCATTTATTGAAAGACAAATACGGCAAGAAGATTAAAATTTTTAGCGGTATTGAAATTTGCACGTTGCTCAACGAACACAGCTACGCCCTGCCCAACCAAGCGGACGTATCCTTTTTCGATTATTGCTTGGTGGAAAATCTCGATCACCCCAACTCGTTGACAGGTGGAGACATCTTCTCGTTTGCAAAACGTTGCGGTTGTCCTACGGGGATTGCACACACCGACTTGTTTGCATTTATCCGTTCGCTCGGAGAAGACCCCCACCGCTATTTCCGTAAGATGGCGGAACAAGGGATTTTTTGGGAAATGAACGTCAATTACGACAGTTTGCATTCCTTTAAAACGCACGACTACGTTTCGGAGTTTTTACGTAGCAAAGAACAACAAGAAATCGTCAAGAAATCGGGCGTACGTTTGTCCGTCGGATTCGACGGGCATATCGCGAAAGAATATAAGGCGTCGCGTGTGAAAACGACTTGCAACGTATTAAAATCGCTAGGTTTACACTTAATTTTTGAAGACAGATAATTGGAAATACATATAAGAAAAAACGCATCGCCCGAAAGACGGGTGATGCGGTTTTTACGTGTTGTTTACGACAAAATAACACAGAATACCGGATTTTTTTCAGTTATTTGCCATAGATTTTAACTCTTTCATAGATTTATCTTTCAATTCATCAAGCGTTAGATGGGGATACTTCTCTATAATTTGACAAATCAGTTGATATTTGCTTGGAGATACCCCATATTCTTTTGCTATATTTTTTTCCTCTTTCGAGAGCTTTACAATATTGACGTTATACTCTTTATCCCCTTTTATTTGCTCGGCTTTCTTCGCAAGCTTTTCCAGCAATTTCTCAGCACTTTTATTCTTTTTGGAATATGCGCTGATATACAGTTCCGCGCCGTTTGAAAGATACCCCTTCTTTTCGTAGACGCTTAGAACTTTTTCCAGCGCTTTTTCCGCGGACAAGCCTTTGAGTTTTACGCCGTCAAGCGCGGTTTCCGCATCTTTGTTCAACGTTTCCACGTCATTTACACGGTCGAAACGGTTCATTTGCAAAGCCACCGACGGATTGACGTCGATATATACCGTTTGATAGTTTTCGTATTTCAGCCCAAACGCCCCGCCTATCAAGGAGAGCATAATCACCAAACAAACCGCAAGCGGTACGAGTTTTTTCCAAATCCGCCTAGAAAAAAAGTGGGTTTTTACCTTTTGCTTACCATTGAGCTCCGCCGTCGCTTGGGCGAGTATTTTCCCCTTCAACGCAGGTGGCGGAGTTAATTCTTCGCTTTTTTCATATAGCGACTTCAAATCTTTATCCGTCATCACGCATTCTCCTTTCATAAGCATTTTTTACTTTTTTAATTGCATTGTTGTATTGCCAACGAACGGTGCTTTCTTTCTCTCCTACGATTTTCGCAATTTCTTTAAACTTCATTGCGTTTACCGCATGTAATACGACAACTTGAAACTCGTTTTCTTTTAATACCTGCTTTGAAAGAGCAATAATTCCGCTTTCATCTGCGAGATCTGGCGTATTCTCTTCTTTCAAGCCCAAAACGTTGACCGTTTCTTCGTCGTCAAAATCCACGAAAACGTTTTTCTCATTTTTACGTAGCATATTTAGACAGGTGTTTTTACAGATTGTATACAACCAATTAAACCCTTTCGAACCGCGATACTTGTCTATGTTTCGAACGGTTGTAAGATAGGTTTCCGATAACGCGTCTTCGCTGTTTTGCCGATTTCGTAGATAAGTATAACATAACGTATAAAGTTGTTTTGCCGTTTCTTCGTATAATAAGCCTAAGACAGAGCTGTCGCCCTGTCTTATCTTTAACAAATATTCATCTACTCTACATTTTTTCTTTTCGATGAAACGTGCCATTTGCTACCCCGTCGGCGTCCCGATTTTTCTTATGCGACTATGTGTTCAATGCATATTATTTATTGTTTATTCTTTTTTCTTTGTTCTGCTTCCGCCCGATATTGCGCGCGTATTTCATTCGACGCTTCGAGAAATGCTTCTTTCACTTCGTTAAGCTCTGTCGTATACGTCTCTTGAAGAACTTGCATTTCCGCTTCTTTTTCGGCAATCTGCGTTTGAAGCGCCGTCTTTTCTGCTTCAGTTATTTTCTTGTCGAGTTGCTTGTTTAAATCGTCGATTTCTTTTTGCAATGCAAAAAGTTGCGCGTATTCCTTCCTTAACGCTTTCACGCTTGCGTTATATTCCGATTGTAAACTCGCAACGATTTTTTCTTTGCCTTTCAAAAGCCCCATCAGTTCTTTTACGCTCAAATCAAGAACGTCCGTATCCGTCAATTCTGGATGCGAGTCTAAAACGCGCATAACAAGCTTCGTATGCCCAACCGAAATATTCCAGTTTTCCGCTTTATCAGCATATTTATCTAACGTTTCCGGAGAGACTTTGCCGTTAATTCCGTTATTGTTGAAATAATCACGGATTGTTTTATCCAATTTTTCTTCCAAATCCGCTTCTTCGCCGTCTATCGTACTTTGTACTTCTACGTAAACGGTATCTTTTTCCCCGTCCGGAGTGAAATACCCCAGCTCGTTCGCCGTTTCGGTAAAGATTTCCCCAGCTTCTTCGATCGATTTGCCTTCCAAATCAATCGTCGAAAGCACTACTTCACCATCTTCGTTGATTGCGTTTGCCGTGATTACGTTTCGGTCTTCGTCGGCAAGCAACTCAATCTCGGGATTGATACGCAAGCTAACGTAAGTAGTCGCTTCCGCTTCCGTAGTAGAGTCTTTCTTTCCGCACGCCACAAGTGCACTCAGCCCAAGCACCCCCACAAGCAACAAACTAATCTTCTTTGTAAATTTCATCTTTTTTCTCTCCTATATTGTATGATTGTTTGAAAGTTCTCTACCGGTACGAGCTCCTTTCAATATATATACAATGGAGAAACGTATTTCGTTGGAAAAATTTGAAAAAAAATTTTTTATCTTTATAAAAACTCGGAAAAAACGCAGATATGCCGTTCCTTACAGCAATTCTAATGTTTGCATCATTTCCTTTACTCTTAAATTCTCTCCCTTCTCAAGCGACGCGTTGATATTGAATTCTCGCATCGATTTTTTTAAACGGCCACAAAAAATCAAACGTCCCCATCTACGTATTTGATAGAAAGGTGTCAACCATTTTTTTCCAGCCAAAGACGGATAGAACGCTTTTAAATCCTGATAAGGCATAAACAATCTGCGGAAGAAATATCTGATCTTTCCACCGCTTTGCGCCTGTCCCACGGTAATACGGTTTTCCAAAGTTCCATATACCCCACCGTTCAATACATAACGTTCCACGCCTTGAAATTCCTCTTTTAACGGCTCCCCGTCAAACCACGCCGACGATAACGCGAGAAGTCCTTCGTGAAATTTGGCCAATCGGCATTCTCTCAGCATCACCGCCAACTGCTCTTTATCGTAGGGCATATTCTTTTCTAGTATATACAAATCCAAAATCGGGCGAACGCCACATCCGCCTTTTATAAAGTGATAAGACGCGTGCGCGATGATATGGAACAAAAGAAATTCCCCACGCATTTCGCGTCGAAAACTTCCTTCTACTTTTTGCGTGTATTCCCATACCTTGGAAAGCAATCCGTCGATGTTGGCTTGGTTCTCCAAAAGATTAAAATGCAACTCTAAATGCACTCCGCTAGGCGACGACATGGAAACGTCGTGATATCCCTTTCCATGATTGACGTAGCCTAAACGCGTTTCCAAAATTTCCACCGCATCTTTTAGCTTTTCTTCTTGCACCAAAAGATCGATATCGCAACAGGTTCGATACCAATTTTCAGGGTAATACCTACGGATAAGCGCGCCTTTTAAAGGGACGTATTCGATTTCTGCTTCATCTAGCGTCGCGCAAATTTCCGAAAGCTCATATTCAATTTGCTCCACGCGATATACCGCCATAGAACGCTTAGCCAAAAACTTCTTTGCAATCGGCTCGTCTAAAAACAAGCCGTTGTTTTCCATTGCTTGCGCAATCAAATGCCCTAAATCGTGTTTTTGCGCAAGCGTATCGATCTCACAAAAGACTGCAGGCGAAAGCTCTTCTTTCATTGTCTTCTCCAATTCCTTCTGTTGAAAAACGGAACGGAGCAAAGCAAACATAACACTCGAAGTATTCATACTTTTTTTCCCTTATGAAGCGGTTGCAAAATTTTGCCTTTCTAGCCACGCGTGGAACTTTTCATTTAAAAACGTCTGAACGTATTTCATGATCTATACAAGCTATTCTCACACCTGGTACGCCCATTTTATTCGACAATCTCGAAAAACGTGTCGGGGTGGTTGGGATCAAAACGCTCGTTTGCCCACATAACCGTCACCAAGTTTTCCGTATCAGAAAGATTGATAATGTTGTGCGTATATCCCGGTAGCATATGTACTGCTTGGATTTTTTTCCCGCTCACTTCAAAATTCAACACTTCGTTCGTACCGATTTTACGTTGTTGGATCAATCCCCTACCTGCAACAACGATGAAAAACTCCCATTTGGTATGATGCCAATGCTGACCTTTCGTGATCCCAGGCTTTGAAATATTGATCGACACCTGTCCACAGTTCTCCGTCTTCAAAAGTTCGGTAAAACTGCCACGCGCATCCACGTTCATTTTTAAATCAAACGCCACTTTTTCTTTGGGCAAATAACTCAAATACGTCGAATACAACTTCTTTGCGAAACTGCCGTTCGGGATTTCAGGGATGATAAGCGTTTCGCTTTGCGCGCGGAAAGCATATAATAAATCCACAATTTCACCAAGCGAAACTTTGTGCGTAATCGGCGCGTAGTAATATCTGCCGTTTTTACTCTCCACAGGCGTCAATCCATCGTAATTGCAACGATGCCCCTTCCCTTCTAAAAGATCGAGCATCTCCGCCACCAAATCGTCGATGTAAAGCAATTCCAACTCGATTGCTCGATCGTTTACGGTAATCGGCAAATCGTTGGCAATATTATTGCAGAAGGTTGCCACAGCGCTGTTATAGTTGGGTCTACACCACTTACCAAAGAGATTAGGGAAACGGTAAACGCATACCTGCCCACCACCTTCGCGCTCATATTCAAAGAAAAGCTCTTCGCCGGCTTTCTTACTTTTGCCGTATTCGCCCTGCGCATAACGCCCAATAAGCGTCGCTTGAATGGACGAAGAAAGCATTACGGGGCATTTGTTGTCGTATTTTTTCAAAGTTTCTAAAAGCGTGGATGCAAAGCCGAAATTGCCTTGCATAAACTCTTCCTGTGTCTGCGGACGGTTTACCCCTGCAAGATTGAAAACAAAGTTTGCTTGCGCACAGTACGTTTCCAAATCTGCAGGACTACTGTCGACGTCATATTCAAAAATTTCTTCGATATTTAAATCGGGACGAGTCTTATCTTTTCCGTCCTTTACGTTTTTCAAAACGGCGCAAAGATTTTTACCAACAAACCCTTTCGCACCCGTAATCAGAATTTTCATAAGCTTGTCCTTATTTGTTTAATTCGTCTTGAATGTATTGCAAAGATGCAATTTTGGCTTTGGTTTCTTCTACCGTCAAAAGCTGTGTATTGTTGGAGTTAAATTCCGTCAAAGGGTTGCGTTCCACGTCGCCGTTGTTGAAATACTTATCGTAATTCAACCCACGCTTGTCGCAAGGTACGCGGTAGAAGTTGCCCAGATCGATCGCGTTCGCACATTCTTCGTTGGTCAAAAGCGTTTCATACATTTTTTCGCCGTGACGGATACCGATCACTTTAATATTCTTCTTGTCGCCACCGAACAATTCGCATACCGCTTCCGCTTGCGTTTGAATGGTACAAGCAGGCGCTTTTTGTACGAGAATATCCCCGCTTTCGCCATGCTCGAACGCGAACAATACGAGATCCACCGCTTCTTCCAAAGACATAATAAATCTCGTCATCGTAGGATCGGTGAGGGTAATGGGTTTGCCCGTGCGGATTTGTTCTATCCAAAGCGGAATAACACTACCGCGAGAACACATAACGTTGCCGTAGCGAGTACAACAAATTTTCGTTTTTTCAGGCGAAACCGTACGAGATTTTGCAACGATCACTTTTTCCATCATTGCCTTGCTCGTACCCATTGCGTTCACGGGATAAGCAGCCTTGTCCGTCGAAAGGCAGACGATATTTTTAACCCCTGCCTCGATCGCCGCCGTCAATACGTTTTCCGTACCGAGAACGTTGGTTTTTACCGCTTCGATCGGGAAAAACTCACACGAAGGCACTTGTTTTAACGCAGCCGCGTGGAATATATAGTCTACGCCGTGCATTGCATTTTTTACGCTAGCAAGGTCCCTGACGTCACCGATATAAAACTTAATTTTATCCGCGACTTCGGGCATTTTCGCTTGAAATTCGTGACGCATATCATCCTGCTTTTTCTCGTCGCGCGAGAAAACACGGATCTCCCCGATATCCGTTTTCAAAAATCTGTTGAGAACGGCGTTGCCAAAGCTCCCCGTGCCCCCTGTAATTAATAACGTTTTGTTTGTAAAAAGCGACATACCTTTAACTCCTTCTTATTTGTTAAGATCTTTCTTAATTTGCGTTGTAGAGATTTCTGGTGTTCTCTCCAAATAAACCACCTCGCACCCCTCTTCCTTTAAAAAATCGAATTTCCCCCGCCAATCATCACCAATAACAAACATGTCTATATGATATTCGTGAATGTCCGTTCTTTTTTGCTCCCAATTTTGTTCTGGAATTACTAAATCGACATAGCGAATCGCCTCTAAAAGTTGTTTTCTCTTTTCGTAAGAAAAATAACACCTCTTTTGTTTTTCTTCCCAATTAAATTCGTCCGTTGATAATGCAACGATCAAATAATCACCCAAAGCTTTGGCTCGCTTTAACAAATTAATATGTCCGTAATGCAACAAATCAAATGTACCGTATGTGATAATTCTTTTCATTTTTTCTCCTCTATACAATTTTAGTAAAATAAATCTTCTGGAATGTCCGCTTCACAGCAAAAATTCTCTTTTATATTGAACAATTTCAGTTCATACCCCATGATAATATTCCAAATACGTTTTTTCTAAATCTACAATTTCGGTATAATGATGTCCTACTCTTTTTTCAACAGGAGGGAGTTCCATATAATTGCCATATACTTGCGTTAACCATTCATGCCACTTAGTGGGCGCTTTTATCGTGAGCCCTTCAAACTCCAAATCCACACCATCCCCATACCAATCTTTAGGCATTATTTCTTTAACCCCCCATGCCCCACTGTGATTCGCTAAAAATGAGCCGTTTTTATACTTGGTATACATCTTCTCAAGCGCCTTTACAGCTTTTTTTGAAGTCAAAAACATTGTCGCGACTTTAACTAAACAACTCTTAACTGTTTTCTTCCTATTGGGTTTTGTCCTAAAAAACGTATCGGCAACACGCACTTTAAACAAGGCCTTTTTTAATTGAAAATATTTATGTTGTCTTTTTGAATTAGGATATACATCCAAGGGGAATATGTCAATATATACCCCATGATTAATTCTACAATTTTTAAGCGATTTTTCAACGAATGTAGTTTCACTATTTCGAATTTTACAAAAATTAGCAGGGAATTCAGGGTCCGAATAAAAAGTCTGTACGAAATATTTTTTTCTAAATGTTGTTGGGCGTCTTTTATAAAAATTTCATAGTCCTCTCTCGGCATTCCAACATCGATATCATCGTCCCAAGGAATAAATCCTTTATGACGTACTGCGCCTAATAACGTTCCCCCTAATAAGTAATAGGTTAAATTTAATTTCTCGCAAACAACTACAAATTGTTTTAACATCTCTAGCTCAATGTTTTTTAATTGTTCCAATTGTTCTTGCGTCGGTTCCATTTTACTCGCCTCCGTTCTGTTTATTACTCTTCGTAAATACATCTTTTAATATTATTGCTTCCAACATAAGCCTTGCATTAGGCCTTAAATCTTTAATAAATAACGGTAAGATAATACTTGTAGATATTTGCGTAATTAAAGATGCAAGCGCTGCCCCTGAAGCTCCCATACTGGGTATAAGCAACCAATTCATGACCACGTTTATGATGATCGCTGGAATATACATAAACTTTAAATATTTTTGCTTGTTATTGCATACCATCCAAGCATTTCGCGCCACACCCAAAAACGAGAATGCCGTATACAAAGCAACAAGTTTCAAAGGCGTTGTGGCAGGCATAAACTCATCCCCATATAAAATATTCACAACAAAACCGCCTAACAATAAAAAGCATAGTGAAACAAAAACACAAATATAAAATACAATTGCATATAATTGTCGATTTCGTTTCTCGAACAGCTTTTGATCTTGCTTAAATGCTTTGACTATGGTAGGATACATAGAATCTATAATGGCGTAAAGCACAAACGTCCACATTGCACATATGGCTGTGGCGGTTGCATAATACCCTACTTCCGCCTCCCCCAGCATCATTTTTAACATTAATTTATCCGTATGCCCATATATCGCAACCATCAACCCAGATAATATGTAGTGATAGCTTTTAGAAAGAATGGCTTTTCCCTTTTTGAAGGACACGCTAAATTTTTGCCCACCATGTTTCTTATAAGCAAAAATTAAAATAATTCCCAAGGCAATATAATCCACTGACGTCGCAAATGCAAACCAAAATACATTTTTCCCAAGTATAAGCAAAACAATTTTATAAATTGCCGTTGCCGCATAAGCGAAAAAACCTGCGATTGCAGTCACCTTAGATTTATGTTGCGCTTGAAACCAATAATTGATTGTATCAAAGGAATGAAATATCAAGGATATACTACATAATGCAACGACGACGGTGGTTTCCCATTCTCCATAATCTAAAATAAACGAAACGGATATTGCAAGTATTGCCGAGCAAGAACTAGACAAAACCCTAAAGAATATCGAACTTCCAAGAATCACCCCGTGCTCGTTAGGTGCGTCAAAAAATTCTTTTACGATCACCGAATTGATCCCTAAGGTACAAAGCGACATAAAAAATGCAATCAAAGCATTCGCATAACTAATAAGCCCATAATTAGACGGACCTAAATATCGCGCGGAAAGTACGCCTACAAAAAGTGAAAGCAACATTTGCGCTACTTTGCCACCAATAAGCCACGTCGCATTTTTTACTTCTTTATTTTTTAAAAACCCTAATTTTCTCATTTCCTTACTCTTTATTTAGAATTTGACCATAAATCAAATCACAATACATTTTCAAGACTAAACGTGTTATCGGCAACGATCGCGCGCATACTCGGAAAAAGAACGTAGTGCCCAGGCAATAAATTGTCCCCATATCTTTTTATCAATTTCTTGAAATATCGTATTTTCTTTAAAATTCGCTTAATCCTTTTTAACGACATTCTTCAACCCCTTGTAAAGCGTCTTATTTTTTCCAATTATCCTTTAATTTTTTAGCTTTACTACATACCCCTTCTACGTACGGGAAAGGCTTCGCTACCCCTGCAAGTATTTGGTTGGAAAGATAAAGCAATTTCTCTGCTGCATTATCCGGATTCCACTCGGAGATCATTGTATCGTAAGCACGACGCGCCATTTCCTCTCTTATACTGGAATCATCCAGAAGTTTTTTCACGTGAGCATATAATTCGTCAACGTTTCCGTCTTTATAAATCATACCGTTTTCCCCGTCTTTAATAAGGAATGGTACCGAGCCGATTGCGTGATTAACCACAACCGCGCAAGCAGAATTCATAGACTCGTTAAGCACTGCCCCCCAACCCTCATTTCTATCCGACGTGAACAGGAAAATTTGACTTTTTTCCATATATCCACGCACTTGTTCAGGTTTCATCGCCCCCAACATTTCTACACAATCCGAAACTCCGCTATCTTGAATTCGTTGCTTTATGTTTTTTTCAAGTTCGCCGTTGCCTATCATATTCAGTTTAAAGGTATAGCCATCCGCTTTAAGTCGCTTAGCAATGTCCACGGCAAGCTCCGGATGTTTCAAAGGTATAAACCTTGCAACCCACAAAATAGAAGCCGGTTGTTTTAACTGTATAAGCTTATTCACGTCCTCATAGGATTTGACTTCCGTGAAATACCCCCATTGATACGCCTTATTCACAAAGCTAAACGTTTTTGCAAAATCCGCAGACGTATAGGCGCTTGCACAAAGCAGATATAAATTTTTATAGCGTCTATATTTTTTTGAGTTTATCATAAAATGGCGAAACAATTTATAATATGGACAACCTGTTTTGTATGGTCTTTCCGAATATTTAAACGTCAACTTCCCCATTTTAAGCCTATTTGTCAAAAGCTCATACGGTGCAGAACCATACATAACCACGTCCGCTTCGTCAATCAGTTTTTGACATTCAGCTCTACTGCGTTCGTCAAGATAGTTTTGCTTTACATAGGAAGGTTTTATATCCTCTCCCCAACCCATTTTTAATCGTTCTTCTCTTATCTTTGCTGTTTCAATGAAACAATAATTATTCCCTATCCGTTTGTACATTGCATCCGAAAAAGGTTTTTGATGATGATTAAAAAAATTCGAAATAAATACAAATTTCATGTTTTATCCTTTATATAAATCGATATATTTTAAAAACTTTTCTTTTTCATCAAATTGCTTCGCTCTGTTTAAACACGCTTCTTGCGAATAAGGTTTTTCTTCCCGAATCCGCAGTATTTCACCTTGTAATGCGTCGATATTATCTTTCTCCACAACTACGCCACAAGCTTCATCCAAAATCTCAGGGCTTCCCCCTGTTTTAAAAGTAATTACAGGCGTTCCGCAAGCGAGCGCTTCCATATTAACCGTAGGATAACTATCTTCCCTTGTCGGATTTACAAACAAATCTGCTACAGAATATATCTCAGCAAGCTCTATCTGATTATTTGTTCGATGAATGGAAATGATATTGCTTGGTAATTGCTTATCGATAATATCGTCCGTCCCAATGAGCACTATTTGGTAATCGCTGGGCAAACGTTTAGACAGTTCAATAAATACGTCCAGCCCTTTTCTTTTTCCCCAACCGAATGAAACGCCTAATAAAATAAACTTATCTTGTAAGTTGTATTTTTCCCTAAAGCCACTCTTTGTTGGTTTAAAAATGGACAAATCAATTCCGTTATGGATTACTTTAATAGGATAGTCTTTCAAGAAAGATTGTTTGACTAAATCGGCAAGCCATTGAGACGGCGTGACCAAAGTCATATCCTGTATGCCTGTAAACCACTTCTTTTTCTTCTGATACATGGATTTAGAACGGTCTATATAACTTTTAGGATATGCTTTGTATTGCGAGCATTGATAACATCCCGTTTTCCATTTTTCACAGCCAATCATATCAAAATGTGGACAATGCCCCGTAAACGTCCAACAATCGTGCAACGTCCAAACCACTTTTACTTTACTTTCTTTTAAGTATTGAAATAGCATTGGAAGATTAATGCAATACTTATGCAGATTATGCAGGTGAACAACGTTAGGGGAAAACTCTTTCAGATTTTTTATTAACTGCTTAGTCCCTACGCGTGAAAAACAACCATTTCTATCCAAAAGACTACCCAAATAATAGTGTCGTTTATTTTCTGCAATACTTCCCCATTGATAATGATTTTCTAAATCCAATACAACATGTTTATCTCTTCTATCATAAGGTATTGTGGAATAGGTTTTTACCTCTCCACCGCTATTCCTCGCCAAAGTGGCAAGTTGCAACATAATTTTACCCGTGCTCCCATAAGGAATCATATTCATCATTGCTACGCGCATATAAAAACTCCTACTTCATAATATCGTACACCGTTGAGTACGTTGTCCAACATTCAATTACGAACGCTTGATTTTCCTTGAGCATCTTTTTTCTTGACTAAGTAAATGCGATACAGCGCCGTCAATAAAGCAGTAGGAAGCGAAAAACCACGGAACCCCTCTTAGAATAGGCTCTAACCAAAATTGTAAATTACAAATAAAATAAATACAGCCTATTAATAACTTGGGATCGGTAAATAAGTATAACCGATATTTCTAGCTTCCCTTGCCCTTTTAGCTATTTGGAACGTTATTTTTCCCGTGCACCATTCAAATACATATTTATTTCAATGGTTCGCATATCTTTCTCTCCTTTAGATTCGTTTTGCCTATAAATATAGTCGGTCCTAAAATATAAAAAACAAAAATCGCAGGTGAACTAAAGACAGGATTACACGTAGAAATAAAAAGAAAGGAAATAAACGAGGCAATTACCGCAGATTTCTTTTTCGTTTCTTTGTATCTATTAAACCTAAAAATATTTATGACGAACATTATATATGGAACAAAAAGAATTATTCCGCAAGCATTTAAAAGATCTAAATTGGTA
This sequence comes from Clostridia bacterium, assembly GCA_017625565.1. Lineage (GTDB taxonomy): Bacteria > Bacillota > Clostridia > Christensenellales > Borkfalkiaceae > Scatosoma. Next base: position 22,765 of record JAGAKN010000006.1, on the reverse strand, counting down.
GAATGTCCTGACAATATAACATCATTATTAAACAAGATATTCCCAAATATCGGATGTCTTAACCAGCCTTTAATTGAATTAGAATACATTTGCAAACGGCTCACAGACCCACCCTCTGTATCTCCCGTTTGAAAAAATTCAACTAATTCCTCTAATCGCAAACTAATATTCTCTACCGGAATCATAGAGGCTAACTGCAATAGAAAGTTTTCTAGTTTACCGGAAACAAAGATATATACTAATATCCCAACAAATATAAATAGAAGTCCATACCGAATCAATTTATCTTTAAAATTTAAAAATATATAACTAATAATACCTAATATTATTGCAATAAGTGCGATTAAAAATGAGGCCATAAATAAACAAAGTGCCATCAAACATATAAAAACAATTTTTCTTGTTTTTCTCTTGGATTTTTTTACCCAAACTAATAAACAAGGAAACGCTACCGCCAATCCATATACTGTTGAATACTCAATCAAAAACCAATAATTATTACTTAAGCCCGTCGCAGTTAGTTTTGCCGCATCTGAATCTTTAGACAATATAAATATTGAACTTATACCGATACATACTAGTAAGATTATCAAAATTTTCTGCATCCAATTAATCATATCTTCATCTGATTTTTCTAAAATAGCAATGGCACTTAATACAATCGGTAATAATGAAACTATCTGAAAAACTTCTATTTTAAAGGATACTCCAAAACTGTTATAACTTAGATTAGTGGTAAGGAATATTTGGTATTCAATAATATAAAAGCTTAAAAATATTAAAAACGAATGTACCTTTACTCTCCGAAAAGGCTTTTTACCATAAAAAAACATAAAATAGGCGCACAGGAGATACTGCACAAGTAAAACCAAAAAACCTCTACCTATTTTCAGCAACAACTGATTCGCCACATCTATTAATAATAAACCAAAATACATAACAACTACAATTTTATCTATTGTTTTTCCTGTTGTATTGTCCATATACAATTTCACCACCTGCTTTTTTCTAAAAATCTTATTATTTTTGGGGACTGTACAATATTGTTCTTATTTTCAACAACAAACGTTCCTGCTTACGTGTGAAAACAAGAAAGCTATGGGCCCACCGACCATAAGACATGCCAAAACGGCTTGTCCGGTGGCGCTCATTTCTTCTTTCGTCCAAAAATCGATTACATGTCGATTGTTAAGCCCCCAATTTGTGATCATGTTTAACAAGAAATGCACCATAACCCCCGCCGAAAGTGCGTATATAATGGTCGAGGTGTTTTTTTCTTCTTTTTTCAAATTTATAGAACTATTGTTTTTCTTAATAAATATACCTGTACCCATCAAATAGCATAATGGGTATGTAAACAACTTGAGCATATCCAGCAATCTATCTTGCGCCGACGGAGTAAAAAAGAGCAACGACATCGAAAAGAATACCAACACTAAAAAAGTAGAATTTACATGCACTCTTCTATTTGGGGTAAGCAAGAAAAAGAACGTAGCAAGATATATGCAATAATAATATCGGTTAATCAAATTTAACGCGCCTAAAAAAACGCATGCTAATAAATAATCGTTCCTCCGAATTTAAAACGGAAGGTTTGTTATTTGTTTCCAAAAGAGTTCCTCCTCAATAAAATTAAAACGTATTTAAAGACTAATATTCGAATTCTTATTTCTTCTTCCTATGTAAAGCAAATCTTATTTTTGCAGGAACCAATACACCGTAAATAGAAGCTAACGTCTTTTTTCGATAGGTATGCGTAAAATAAGCTTTTTTCCATAAGCCCTTATATCCCTTTTTGGTTGTATATTCATAAAAACTACTTCTTTCTAGCGGTCGTTTAACGGGGTGCTCAAAATTATCATTAGATTTTATTGCCTCAGCTTCCGTAAGAAGATCGTAAAATGCAAATTTATCCTTTATGCTGTTCAAAATATCGCGTCCTTTGGGCGAATTGATCCCTACTACCGATATCCCTTCTTCAAAACGTTTCTGATACTTTGCCCAAGCCCCCCAAAAATCTCCTATCGTAAGATCGGCAACTCTCTCCAATCTCGCAAAGCGACAGTTATAACACGACTCCCGTAAATTCATTCCATAGAAAAATGCGCTAAAATATGCCGGCAAAACAGGTCGATATGTCTTAATCTTTCCTTTCTTTTCATAGATCACACAAGTGCGATGCTCTGACCCCCATCCCCGTTTCTCTTTGTTTCTAAATTGCACGTCTAAAATTTTTCCGCCAAGTTTTTTTTCAAGATACTCCACGTAATCGGAAAAAAGTTTGGGACTAGGAACGCCATGACACAGTATCTCAACACAAAACAATTCTTGATACTCTTTCCCTAAGTAGTTGCGTAAACCGGCAATTTGACATGCCGTACCTACAAAAAGCACTTTGCTTCCTTCACGCATCAACGTTTTTATAGGCTCGAAACATTCATAAGCTCTGCTTTGAACGTATTTAGAACCATACATACGCGCTATATCTTCTTTTTTATTGGTTAAAATATGCGTCGCTTCTACCTTTTCGTTATAAACACAACCACATACATAGCCCCCGTTTTTAATAAAATGATCAGCTAAAAGGCCAAACATCCCTCCTGAAGAGCTTTTTATTAATATTTCTTTATCGCCTATGATAGAACAAAAATATTCTCGCTTGTCAAAATAAAAAAGCTTGTCCTCTTGAAGCGCTACGGGGCATGTTTGCATACAAATCCCACAGTTTATACACTGATCCGCATCAATGCTAGGCACTAAAAAACCTTCTTTATCAGGTTTCATAGATATGCATTTCTTTGGACATTTTTTAGCACAAGCGCCACATCCGGTACAATGCATTTTATTGATCGATAAAATACTGTCTTTTTTCATATTTCCCTTTTTTTATCCAATCTTGAAATAAATTCAATCAACTTACGAGCTTGTTGTATATTAGATTTTTCTGTTAAAACAAATTCTTTAGCTTTCTTCCCAAAATCATGTTGCTCGGTTAAGGTCCTTTGGGAAATTGCCTTCAACGTTTCACACATCCCTTCTTCGCTTTCATCTTCGAACAAATATACATAATCGTAGTATTCTTTCGGCATACCCGGAAGCTTTGTTGTCAACAATGGCGTTCCCGATACCATGCATTCCATCGTTTTAGATGGAAATGAGTATTTTACATATTCCGCATCTGTAAGCCGAGGATTAACAAGTAGTGTTGCTTGTAATTGTTTCTCCACAATCAAACTATTCGGTTGCACTCCAAAATATTTAACGTTAGAATTTACAGAAACAACCTGTTTCAAGTCATTTTGATAATTTCCGTCCCCGTAAATATGCAACTCCCAATCATGCAGATCCGCCTTAAGAAAGGCTTTTACTAATCTTTCAATCCCAAATTCTTTATGAATTCCACCAGCATACATCATAACCTTAGGCGATGACTTATCCTCGATAGAATTTTCCACGGTAGCCATTTTGCTATCGCAATGCCCCTCGATCACTATATATGGCTTGTTATTTACATTTACCACCCCATTCATGGGCTCTGTTAAAAACAAATACGCATCATATTTACCGATATTTGCTTTGGCTTTCTTCTCACCATATTTGGATATCAATCGATTGATAAACGAAAGAGTTTTTCGTCTTGCGCCTGATGCATGTCCCGGAACGTCTGTGACAATTCCAACCACGGGTATTCCGTATTTTTTCCCCATTGCACGCCCTGCATTGGCAATCGCTTGATTTAAAACGTCGCATACGATAACACAATCATGGTTTTTAGAATAAATTTTTTTTATTTCTTTTTTCGCCGCGGATTTTCTTGTAATCTGACGAAGTCCATTTAGATTAATGAACGCGCCATAGATATAATGGACTTTTCCTACAGTTTCTTCTTCTTTCTTAAATTTTACCTGTTTGGTCCATTGTCTATTCACCGGAAAAGCTGATATGGAAATCAATTTTCCGTCAATAGTTTCGGCTAAGCCTTGCATCAACAAACTGTGATATTTTTGTGCTTGCGGCAGCTTACGTGTTATCCCTTTTTCTCGTAATTCATTAAATTTCCTATCGGAACAACTACTCGACAAATATATAATATCCATAGTATTTTCCTACCTTTTACAATTTGCTTCTAAAATTTCGAGAAGCGCTTTGGCGGAATTTCTTTTAAACTCTTCCATAATCCCGTTTACCTTGTCATATTCAACGGGCAATTCTATTTGTCCTAACTCGTCAACCGAACGTATAATTCGATTTTCAAATCCAACGAATTTTAATATATCTTCAATGCGGGCGTTGGTTTTAGTCCCTGGCAACAACGTCGCGAATTGTTTATTAAATAACAACGAAAACATAGTAGCATGGAAGGATGCCGAAAGTACAAAGTCTGCATGAAGGATATATCCCAAAATTTCTTCAGGCCCTAATCCTTTTTCAAATTTATCACAATAACATTTTTTCTTAAATCCGCATATATGTACAATTTTAAGCCCCAATTTTTTAGATAATATATCAATAGCTCCGTCAAGAATTTCACTTGAATCGGCTAAATACATTACCGCATAAGGTTTATCGATCATAGGCTTTTTGGCTATCCGTTTAAACTCTTCCACGTCTAAAAGACCAACCGGATCAATCACGTGAGAAACTGGCACTTTAGAGTACTTTTCCAACATAGGCACCGTGATTTTTTCCCTCAGCATAATACTTTTAAAGTCTTTCGTTTTATATGCTATTTCCTGCAACTCTTCTTCCGTAAAATCGTCGCGCCCCATACTCGTGCCATAAGAAATTTTCATTCCATTATGTACAAAGTTGAGCTTGTACGCATCGTCTTTTCCGCAAATATGATAATTATTCCATAACTGATCGCCACCGACAATAAATATCTGATTTTTATTATAATACGCTTTTTCTAATCCTTTTAAGCTCTTATAGGTAGCGTCCGACAGTTGATCATACGTCTTAATAAAGTTTTCAAACTTCTTTTTTCTACTATAGTAAGATTTTAGATGGAGTATTTTTCCTAACAAGGTTTTTACCTTATTTTTTCCCGCGTCGAAATAAGCCGGTCTATAATCTATCAACTCCGCATCATACCCGTTTTTTTTAAGAAAATGATAAAGGGAATAGGCTTGAAAAACCGACCCGAAATTGTGGATATGATGTATGGTTATAATGGAACATTTCATCTCTTCTCTCCTGTTTAGAAGCTTTCTGTGATTATGCGTCGTATGCTTTTTGATAGTCTTCAAAAGATAGCATTTTCTTATAGCCAATACGCCCTTTTCTCATCCACCGAATTCGTTCTTTAAACGTTAATTTCGTCCGTTTCCTTGTTCTAAAAGCAAAATATAAGCTCCATAACAAAAACGTCTTTTTATGCGCAGCTTGGTAATAAGCACCTTTCCCGAAAAAATATCTTTCGTCAAACCCTGTAAACCACGTAGACTCCGCAACAGAAACCGCCCCTATGGTTTTATTGGAAACGTAAAACTTTAAGCCTTTCTTTTTAACGTCCAACAACCACAAACTATCTTCACCGGAAGGAAAAATACATCCTCCGCCAAACAAGTCCGTAAACCAGACGTTTGCCTTACGAACTGAAGACAATCGCACTGCAATTCGAACGGCGCCCCAAGGCATCCTTTCAAATAATTTACATTTTCTTGTTTTGCTATATTTTTTTTGCTTGCGTACAGGATCGTCTGTATCCACATGAAAAATCATTATATCGGCATTGGGGTGCAACTCAAATTCTTTTGTGACAATGTTTTCTAAATCGTCCACATATTGCACGTCATCATCGGCAAACAAACAAAATTCAGCACTTGCATATAACAAGGCTATATTCCTATTCTTCCCAACACCTTTTGTTTGTGTCGAAATCATCTTCGCTATATGTCCTTCAAATTCCATTTCATCGTATGCCGTACGATTACATTGATTGGCGAATATAACGTTTGAATGAATATTCATTTCTGCAATCTTTGAAAAATCATTTTGATGCATCGTGACACATAAAAGCTCAAACTTCTTCATCTTTTAAATACTCCGTATAATCCCGTTGGGTATCAAAAATATAGGCATGTACCGCCGCTTTCCTTTGTTCTTCTGACGGCAATACCATATAATCCCCGTAGCGATATTCCAAATACTCTTTCATTTTCTTTGAGCCTAATAACACAGTATCTTCAAATGGAACATCCGTTGTTTCCGCAAAAAACGACGCATCAAATAGGCCGTTCTTAAATTTAGCAGGGGTAATCCAATAACAATACTTGAAATTTTCTTCTAAATTATCATATTTATAAATGTGCTTATAGAATTTCTTCGCAAGCCATTTACAAGGCAATAGTTTTAAAGAAAACAATGCGAAAGCTTGTCCCTTACTTTTTGGCGCCCAATTCCTTTGAGATAATGCATATAGCGTCACAAATTTCGACTTTAAATATATAATTTTTTGAATCAAGCGATTGTTCGGAACCTTATGTAGAATCATGATATCCACATATATCCCTTGATGCATATCTTTTCTATCTAAAAAATGTTTCTCAATAAACGTCGTGCCGTTCATCCGAATTTTCGCATATTCTAAATGATTCGGGGTTGTTTTCCATTCCTGCAATACAAAATCTTTACTTTTTTCGATTTCAAATACTTCCTTAAACCTTGCATATTCTTGAGGGGTCATAAATATATCCAAATCATCATCCCAAGGAATAAACCCCCCATGGCGGACAGCACCAAGTGCTGTTCCTCCCATAATGTAATAAACAATGCCATGTTCACGACAAAGTTTATCGATAAATTTCATTACGTCTAATATTTTTATTTGTACGTCTCGTATATCTTGATTTTGACTCATAATACCCCTTCTGTTCATCGGATTTCCATACTTTAAAACTTTTTCGCTAAATTATAATGTTTTTCCAATATTCTTTTTATGAATGGTATTTTTATTAAGATTTTCGCAATAAATTTTGCGGAGTAAAAAAACGTCGCGTGAAATAAATATGTAATATATAATTTCGTCCAGCGATGTGGATGAATACTGATAATATTTCCGCCCTCAACGTTTATTGACGCTAAAAGGGATTCCAAGTTTTCATAAACAATATTCTTATCATCACTATTCACTAAATCATTGTTAAACGGGTCAAAAATAAGCTTAAATTTTCTACCAGCGTCCGAATAATAGGTATATTGCAAACCTTTTTTTTGCGCATAATCAACCATAATATCCGAAAGATTTGGATATAATTCCTGCACCCTTTCACTTCTAAAAAAGTCACGATTAGACGTATAACCTTTTCTTTCAATCACAGGATTGCCATGCTGACAAACCGTTTTAATTAAAAAACCATTTTCTTCAAATGACTTTCTGTTTTCTTCAAATTCAATAAGCGCTTTCTCCATATCACCTTTGTTGCTATCCATTACGTCATAGTGATAAGAAATTTCATGCCCCATTTCTTGAATTTTTTTTAACAAAATCAGATTTTTTTGATTTTTTAATAAATAGGCTTGTACATAATAAGAACCGCGATGACCATACTTGTGTTCTATTTTGGCTATATTATACGCCCGTTTAACGTTTGTTTCTACGTCGTGTTTTAAGACCAAATATTGATCGGCGTTTCCTTGCACTTCTTGAGCTGGAATGCTATATACGCCCTTTTCCTTAAAAAAGCGACATACTTGCTCCCATTTTTTATAAACGAATGTCATTGCTGTAATTTCCCCCGTAAAATCGTAGAGGAAATGCCGTCTGTATGACTCAAATATACAACGTCCACTCCGATTTTTTTCAATTCTTCTTCATACTTAACCCAAGACGGCGAGCCCTTCCAATCAGAGCCCACAAATACAACGTCTGCCCCCTGATCTTTCGCTGCCGATATTTTATCCATATCTTTTTGAGGGACAACTTTGTCTACGTACTTGATAGCAGAAACTATTTCGGCTCGCTCATTTTCAGCGATAATGGGATATTTTTGTTTTCGACTAAAACATAATGCATCCGTCGTTACACCAACAATTAAGTAATCGCATTGTTCCTTGGCACGCCTTAAAATATTCAAATGCCCTATATGAAACATATCAAAAACACCCGTTGTATAGCCTATCTTATATTTCTTTTGTGTCATTTTATTTTTCCCTCTGTTTGCTACGCGCAAATTTTTTAAAAACCCAACCCCGCAATTTATTCGGTAATAGTACTTGCATAATAAAGCGTTTGGCAATATTTGAAAGGTATCTACCTGTTCCAATGACTTTATTTTTATACATGTATTTTTGTAGCTTTGCCTCGCTTTTAAAATACCTCCAACCACCTCGACGGCGATACATTTCTTGACCAACCCGTACATTTACTAAGACGTCTTTAATATTCGCAAATTTCGTGTTTGCCAAATACATTCTTATCCAAAGATAGTAATCCTCGTCGCAGTACCAGTCAATATATCCCCCCACTTTTTCAACGTCACATTTTTTAAACATGACTGTCATTTGATTAAACGGACAACGCTTTTGTAAATACTTTGAAATTCCTTGATGATCTTCCGGAACAAGCCGATAACCAACAATATTATCTGGCTCTCCAATAAATTCTGAAATGTTTCCTCCAACAACAGAAAGCTCTTCATCATCTTGAAAGGCGTTTAATTGTTTTTCAAACCTATCTTGTAAGCTGATATCGTCCGCATCCATTAAAGCAACCAAATCATGAGTGCAAGCTTTCAATGCTACACGACGAGCATTTCCATGCCCTTGATTTACTTCCAAACGAATAATCTTAAAAATTTCGTTGGATTCATATTGAAGAATCACTTGATCCAATTCTTCCGTAATAGGCCCGTCCACCACCAACACTACTTCATTAGGCGCGACGGTTTGTTCAAGAATGCTCTTTATAGAAAGCGCAAACCACTCGGGATTATCCCCTTTATAAACGCACATTGCTACTGAAAAATGTGGGAAGCACTTATCCGTTGGTTTTTGTTTTGTTTCAATGTTCATACGCATTTCCCCAAAATTTTTGCTTGCTCTTGCTTTTGCGCATATTCCGTTTCGCTGATTGCACCTTCCTGCAAAAGCCAATCCCCGAAATCAATATCGCTTACTGTTCCATCACGTTCCACGTCGCTCCGTTTGAACACTTTGTAAACTGTTAAAAATAAAATTTTTACATCTTGCCAAAGAGTCACTTTTTGAATATATTGCAAATCATATTCCAACTTTTGCTCCCAAGTAATGTTATTTCTCCCGCTTACCTGAGCCTGCCCCGTTAAACCCGGACGAATCCGATGCCTACGCCGTTGTTCATCATCCATAAACACCATATCGCGGACAAGCTGAGGTCTTGGTCCTACAATGGACATATTTCCGATAAATATGTTGATTAATTCGGGCAATTCATCAAGTGAAGTGCTACGCAAAATTTTTCCATAGCCTGTTAAACGCTTTTCATCGGGCAATAGATCCCCGTTTTCGTCTTTTTCGCAAGTCATTGTGCGGAATTTAATCAGTTTAAAAATTTTTTCTTGACCCGTACGCTTATTCATTTTTCCAGGGCGTATTTGTATAAAGAACGGATTCCCTTTCATCTTAACCGCACCGACAACAATCAATATCAAAATTATCGGCGATAGCATAATCAGCGCCAAGCCACTTAAAACAACATCATAAAAGCGCTTAAAGAATGGACGATACAACAAAGCGGACAGCAAACACCATACTACTAGTGCAGCAACAATCAGCGTCGTTATTCCCCACCATTCAGAAATCAGTTTTTCAAAAAAATCTTTCATAACTCTTTACTCAAAACAACTTCTTACAATTTTGATAATCTTGTCTTGTTCTTCAACCGTCATTTTATTATCACTAGGCAAGCAAAGCCCTCTAGCAAAAATATCCGCGCCAACATCCACCCCTTTTCCTGCTATGTAGGCATTCGTGCGTCCGCGCCCATTACCTTCCACGGTAATAAACGGATTCATGCGATAGAGCGGTTGCATATGCATCGGTTTCCAAATAGGTCTTCCCTCTGCGTTATATTTTGCCAACGTCTCCAATATTTCAGTAGGACAGCTTTTACCTTTCTCCGAAACATAGCAAGCATCATTATCACTACGAACTTGCTTACACATCGCCTCTTCGTTGATAAGCAAACAGGACAACCAGAAATTCGGCTCCATAATGTTTTCATCATAAGGATTCATCGTCACAGGCAAATCCTTAAAACCTTCTTTATAGCGCATATAGATGGCTTTCTTCTGCGCAATATGCGCATCTAAGTAAGGATATTGCCCACGAACCACCCCCGCAATAACATTACTCATGCGGTAGTTGTATCCGACCTCTTCATGCTGATACCAGGGCGCGTCTTCACGACTCTGTGTAGACCACTTTCGAGCCTTATTCGCAGCCTCTAAGCTATCTGTTAAAAGCATTCCGCCCGACGAGCCCGTAATAATTTTATTTCCGTTGAAGGAAATGGCGTTATACAAACCAAAAGTCCCTGTCTGCCGTCCTTTATAAGTAGCACCAAGGGATTCCGCCGCATCTTCAATAATCACCGCCCCGTGTTTTTTGCAGATTGCACTTAACTCGTCCATTTTCCCCGGAGTCCCGTACAAATTCGCAATAACGACAACCTTCACCTCGGGGTAGAGCTCAAAAGCTTTTTCCAAAGCACGGGGATCCATATTCCAAGTATCATATTCCGTATCAATGAAAATAGGAATACCGCCTTCATACATAATCGGATTTACGCTTGCATCAAACGTGACGTCCGAGCAAAAAACCTTATCCCCGGGTTTTACACCTGCAAGCTTGGTCGCCAAGTGCAAAGCTGAAGTCCCACAAGAAAGCCCCACCGCATATTTACAACCAACTTTTTCGCAAGTTAAGCGTTCTGCCTCATTAATATTTTCTCCAACCGTAGACATCCAATTTGTTTCATAGGCCTTTGTCACATACTTGATCTCATCTCCGTGCATCGTCGGCGACGAAAGCCAAATCTTTTTTTTAAAAGGTTTCATTTCCATAAGCAATCCTCTTGTTAATTTATCCAACTTATTTTGTAGCACTTTTAACTTATAATATATTTATATTATACTCTTCTATGAGAGCGTTGTCAAGGTGTAGGCAAGTTTTTATTGAAATAAAAAAATATAATTTCACCCAATTTTATAAAATTCCCCCATACCAGGTTCACGTTGAATTTAAATCCGCCACCCATGTACGCGTTGAGATTATTTAAAGGCCTGACAAAATCAAAAAAAATGAATCCCAATTGCTCCTATTTGCAGTATGAATACGGGTATAGCAAAAAACAACGCAAATCATCACCGTTTTCATTATTTATATTTTTCTACCATTCATCTTTCATAATCCTCCTTTTACCCCCTAAATCAACAATTGTATGAAACAAAAATCAGTTTTTATATATTTTAACGTTTCGAGATGTTTTTAGGATACTTCGCAAGCAAGTTTGTACGTTTTATAAAACAAAAGTAAAGGATGGCAAAATTTTTACCATCCTTTTATAACATCTTTAACTTCCTATATTAGACGTTCTAATTTAATTTTTGTGCATCTTCATTTCTTATCGTTCCCTTTTTGGAGAGTTTTTTGCCAACGCGAACTGCACTTTGCGATATTCATGTCGACATTATCGCTCCGACTGATTACATATTTATCCCCACGTGTGACTAATTGCATGCTCTCCATTTCACCAAACATTTCACTTAATATTCCTTCAACCTTGCTAAAATCAAAATATGCGCAAGAAAATAGATCAAAATACAACACATCGTTTGCAAGATCATAATATAAGGAAATATGACTTTGCGCAATCACAATAATCCCTTGTATAAATGCTGGATTCTTTACATTATCCTTGACAACGCTTGCACGAGAAATCGGCGTCATATCCGCCGCCTCAACAAGTCGTTCCAAAGTTTCAAACGCGGAATCAAGCGTAAGCGGCTGACGCGGCTTAATTCTACCAACCAAATGCGGCCCAAAATCTTGCTCTGTAAAGTTCGACCGACTCATTTCAGTCACCCTTCTATCATTCACGCAATAGTTGGAAATACCCTTATTAAACGGAAGTTGAACTTGTAAATAATTGTAAATTGTTTCGGAGTTGAAGAATCCATCATACATCACATCAAGGAAATAGCACTCCCGTTTAGAAAAGGTATGAATTGTAATATGTCCACCCTTTAAAAACAAGTAGGCACTAATCCCGACGTCTTCTTTATCGTCACAATAATAATACGGTATCAACGTAGGCGGTGCAACGGGAGCAAGCTTCGCTTCCGCAGCAAGTCCATTGAGTAAATCGTAAATTCCCGTCATATCATCCAACTTAAAATTGATTGCACCATAGCAATCCATCATCATGTGTTTCATATACTATTTCCTTTGGAATATCCTAAAATAAAATCATCAAATCTTCTACAACTAATTAAAAACGGAGAAACCCACCAATTTTTCGTCGAACACTCTGCATTAGGAATACAGTAATACAACTCGTTCATTACGTAATCGTATTCCGTCAAAAGCTTAATCTTAGTATCTTCGAACCCGCCGTCGGTATTGATAATATACTGACAAACACTGCAACGATCCCGGTTCTCGTTTCTCTCACTGTACCTTACGACATAAGGAAAGATTGGATCGAAAATATTCTGTATTGCCATCTTTCCCTTTGTTCCGTAATCTTCGTTAACATTGAAGAAATCAAACAACGCTTTTACTTGGTTAATATAATTATCAATAATCTTAGAATCCTTGATGTTTACAGTTGGATCATCATGCTTTAAGGTTTTATTAAAAAACGCCACAAGATCGGTAGGATAGTTCTCTATTCCTGCAAAATCCTTTTTATTGGCTTCGATAAGCTTATTAAAAATAGAAATATCGCAAATCTTTCTTCTACCAATAATTGAATGCAGCAACATACCTTCTTCGCGATAAACGGTTGTTTTTCCTTTTGTCAAATCCATTTTTAAGCAAAGTTCTCTAAACTCATTGATCAACATTCCAAGAGTCGCCTCTTTAATAGGAGTCTTACCGCTCGCGCGGTCTCCGCAATGAAACTTGTCGTCAACGCAATCGAAAAATGCATCTTCGCAAGCCTTTTGAATCTCCTTTAACTTATGATCTTCGTGTCTTTGCGAAATCGTACAATTTTTAAACTGCCGTTCACGTTCCTTAGCATACGCAATAATTCCATTGTAAAATAGTATTAAAGTTCTAAATACCCGTTCTAGAGTTTTATTGATCATGCTCAAAGCCGCAAACGCACCATGCGCTTTTATAATGGAATCAATTTTCTGCTTTTTCATCATAATGCTTTCTGCATAAAACGCTTCGCTTTTTACTTCCGTTTCCGCGACTTTGGAAATAATAAATTGCGACATTAAAAAGATCTGTGCGTTTTTAATCCAATCCCGAATTTTATGATCGGTAAATGCGTTGCTTTGCATAGATTCTTGATGAATCAATTCCAATTTTTCGCGTTCTTTATACTCTTTGAGCAACTCCTTATAGGTGACACGAGCAGGCTCTGTCCCGTCAGGTGCAGGTTTGCAAAGATTAAATCGGATCAACAAACTTTTTAAAATATTCTCAAAGGCATTGATATCGCTTTTCAAAACCGTTTCAATTGTTTCGCTCGGTCCATCCTCCAACATTAAAAGAACAATTATATTATCCCAATTAATCTCATCATCGTTTTTATTGAAAAAATTATCTCGATAAATACTCTTTTCCTGGATTTTGGCAAGCACCACCCTTTTCGTCCCTTCTCCCAACACATCAGACACACAAAGCGATAACCGATGTATGTACTTAAAATCGTTAATTTTTAAGCTCTTAGATATGTCGTTAGAAAATTTTACGTCTAGAATGTTCTGCGTGATCTCTTGAAAAGCGCTTTTGGATTTTACAAACTCTCCCGTAGTATCGGTAGAATCCTTGTAAACGGTATTCCCCCCAAAATTCATATATTCCAACTCAACCTGATTACCATACTTATTTGCTTTATACAAATAATATACATCATTATCGTCGTCGTCTTCGATTCTTTTGATAAAGACGGAAAGATCCGAAGAATAGGACTTCCCATCCGGCAAATCAATTTCACAAAGTAAGCGCCCATTATCTTCTTTAAAACGTAAATATTTTAAAACGGACAAGGATTCTAACAATTCGCGATACAAGTCATCCAACAACGTCATATCCGTTTCAGCATTTTGATAGCTTAATTTCCAAGCGCGAATAATTTCCGCAATCTTAGGAAATTTCGTCGCCGCTACCGTTCCCTTGATGAGTTGATTGAACGGACTTTCAGGGTTTTTCTTCGCCTCCAATAAAATTTCCGTAAAAATAAAGGAAATCGTTTCTTGCGTCAAAACGTTGTCGCAATAAATCCCTTCGATCACTTCGTTAACCCGTCTGGCATGAATCGCCGAGGCTCTAGCCGCACCGTACTCGTCTTCCATACGTTCCTCATCGTCTTTGTGCACTTTCCACACAGAGAAAATTGCAAAAAACGAAATTAGCAAAATATTATTCATGCTCGAAATATACGTATTCATAATCGTATTCCGATCGGGCATTTCTCTACCGAATATATAATTACGTACCGTCGGATCGGGAATATGCTCGTACGTATACTCTTTGATTTTTACTCGCGTCGTTTGGTTTTCCAATATCATATCAATCCTCTACAAGTTCTGATTCGCGAATAATCGTTTCCGCTAATTTTTCATAACGGGTTAACGCTACTTTTGCATCCGCTTCCGCATTAATCATACCGTTTTTATTTAAGCGATAAAGCACGTCTTCGCACCATTTAAACCGCTCCACTTCGGGAATTCCAAAAGTATTTTCCTGCACGAAATCTTCACAAATTTCCCAACCCAAACGATCGATTTGGGAATGGATTTTTTCACGCGCGTTCTTCTTTTGTTCCACGTTTTCTATGATCGTATTTTCCTTTGGAACAGCCGTCGGCAAAATAACAACACGGCGAATCTGCTCGCCTCCTTGTAAAATCCATTTTCCCCCAACCCGTCCCAAAAAGCTAAACGTACCTGTACGAAATTGCTTAGTTGGACGCATGCAACATACGATCACTTGCGACGCTTTATTCGTTGCAGTCGCCGACACCTGATCCCCCGCTGCAGTATCGTAGACGATTCCACAAAAACTCCCTGCAGTAAGATTGTTCAAAACCCTTTCCACCTGTCCTCCAACGTTTTGCGCGACAAAGGTTTTTGCATCGTTTACCCCAAGAAAATAAACACTTTCGTTTTCTAATCCAAGCTTATTTCCCACAGGAATACAATTCTCGCGGTAATTTCCTAAATTTTTACCGCTAAAAAGCTCTTTCGCATCATAAGGCTTGTCACGAAAAAACATTTCCGCTTCAAACAAATACGTCAATCCTTGACTTTCTAAGTCCGCGTCAATTACAAGCAACGGACAATCCGCCGTCGCCCCCAACTGTTTTGCCAAAAACGGCAACGTATTATAACAGGTCGACGTTCTACAAGACCCTCCCTTATAGGAATGAAACGATACTGTCAACATATTCTCTTCTCCTTATTTTTCTTGATTTTTATCATCAAACAACATACGCAAAACCGTTTCCTTATCCTGCGCGCCCGGTCTATTTTTTCTACAAACCTGATACATCCATTCTTCAATAAACGAAGAAAGATCCGCTTTCATCGTTTCCAACAACTCCTGATCGGATTCCGCCCAAGCAGAATTAGCCCTTACATTATTGACAGAAAAATTGAAGGGTAATAAGAAAGATCCAACGAAATTAGAAATACTTTCTTTCACTTTCTTCTCATTTTCCCCCAACGTGTCTTTCGCAGTTTTGTTGTCCTGAGCAATTTTATCCAGCGTAGACGTCAAAAGGTCTACAAACGACGTCTTGACCGTTTCCTCGACAATTTCGCGAACAACGCCTTCCAGCTTGTATTGCGCTTTTATTTCTTGAACCTGTGTTTCCGTTTGCGTCTTATAACGCTCTTCCATCAACCGCAACTGTTCTTCATAATTTGCCTGCGCGCTTTTCAGTCCTTCGCTCAGTGCTTGATATTTACTTTCGTAATCATCTTTAATCGCCTGCAAGTCTTCACTATTCTTTTCCGCACAAGCCTTTTGATACCCTTCGTAATAATCGTAGAATTCACGGATCGCTGAAATACTACGTTCGGTTTGTTGCAAGTCATAGCCGACATGGCTCCACAACCAATCATCTTCCGCGCGCGTTTTTTCTATAATATCGAGCACATCTCCAATCTCCTTTTCGGGATACTTGGATACATAGGTGATAATCATGGCACGCGCCTTTATAATAAGCGCTTCTAAAACCGCAACGTTGATTCGTTCTCCCCCAAGCTTTTGTCCGATCTCTTTATTCGGATGCTTTTCAGTAAACGTTGCGTATTCTCTATTTACGATATTTTCTTTTCCCTTACGACGCAAGTCCGTATACGTTTCGTGCACCATGTCTACGGCATTTTTTAATATTGCGCCCAATTCCTTGAACGCTTCTTCTCCTTCGTCTTCGCGAACCTTATTGTGATAGTTAACGTAGATCGTCGTCAGTACGACGTAAATCTGGTTCAATAAAACAGGCGACTGCAAGGAGTAAGATATTTGCTCGTTGTTTTGAATCTCCGACCCGTCCGCATAAAAGAATTTTTTACCCAAACTCTTTTCGTATTTTTTAAATACGTTTTTACCGACAACCAAACAAATCTGCTGGAATTGATCCACAATATCAATTTGTCTTCCGCCACCCTTACGTTGTTTCCCAGGCAATTTACTGCACGCCTCGTTGATTTTTGCGATAAACTCCCAATCTTTACTGATGCCTAATTCTGCATTACCGAGCATTGTGTCTTCGATATCACCGAATGTTTCACAAACGGAATGGGTGAAATATAACGACGCCTCCAAGCAACCTGTCAAAGGTCCCCAACCAAGATAATCTTCACAACCTTCCACATAACCAAGCTCACCATTTGGACGAATGACGTTATCCACCAATAAAACCAAACTTTTCGCAATCATTTCCGTCATATCGTCCAACTCGTCCTGTTCAAAATCCAGCAATTTATTTTTGCTCATACGTCTTGCATACAAGAAACAGGACATGGACCACGTCAAAGATTCGATAAACGACGTTCTTCCACCTTTAAAAAACTTTTCATTGGTTTCGTCTTTTGAGAATGGAGATACGTCAAACCCATGATTCTTGACATAAGCTAAGAGTTCCATGATAGAATTATGCAACTTCTTTTTTTCGTCTAACGAAAACGCCGAATCCAAGTCAAAACGATCTAATAATGTCAAAAGCAAGAACGAACCATAGGACAAGCCTAGAATCCCTTCTTTATCGTTGCTATCCGAAAGCTTAAAAACAAAACGTTCGGCATTTTTCGCCAAAGCCGTTTTCGATTTCAGGAAACTTTCTTTCATTTCTTTCCCAACGACACTATAATCCCTATACAATGTAAACGTAGAGTCT
Organism: Clostridia bacterium; assembly: GCA_017625565.1. Classification (GTDB taxonomy): domain Bacteria; phylum Bacillota; class Clostridia; order Christensenellales; family Borkfalkiaceae; genus Scatosoma. The sequence goes on along the minus strand of JAGAKN010000006.1, from coordinate 5,202 downwards.
ACGCCACCTGCAACTAAGCTTTTTACACTCATCTTTATCTTCTCCTTTTGTACTTATTTTTTATCGATAATCTTAATGATTTCTAAGATATACTTTAAGGCCAACCAAGCCGTTATGTTATTCACGTCCAACGGCGGAGATACCTCCACGACATCCAACGCTTTTACAGGTAAACGCTCCACAAGCCCTTTGAGAATCGTTAACACCGTCAAGTTTGATAAACCAAAGGGTTCGGGCGTACCCGTCCCCGGCGCATACGCTGGATCAACCGCATCAATATCAAACGAAAGATATATCCCGTCATAGCCTGTATATTTTTGACAAAGCTCGTCCACTACTTTATCCGCCTTCTTGCAAAAAATTTCGTCCGCTCTCAGTAAAAATACAGGATGCTCCGCCAAATATTCCTTTTCTTGTTCTTCAAAAGACCGTATCCCGACAAGCGAAATATCCTCTACCGCATACCCGTTTTCTAACGCCCGCCTATTTACACAAGCGTGAGAATATTTCGAGCCCATATATACGTCGCAGATATCCGCATGCGCATCAATATGAATTAAACCGATTTTTCCGTCATGCAAAGCACGAAAAGCTCTTTCCGATAAAATACTACACGAGTGATCTCCACCGATCATCAACACGCATTTTTTGTCTTTACAGATCGACATTTTCTCGAAAACCTGCCCGTAATGAAACTCACGTACATCACCGAGATCCCATAACACAGGTTTGAGCCTTTCGCCCGTCGCAGTATACGGGGGTAGATATTCGCTACATTCTCTCAACACCATTGGAGCGCTCGCCGTACCACGCCCAACTGAACAATTTTCATCTACGGCGATACCAAACACCGCAATATCGGCGTCCTTAAAATTCCCTGCTAATAAATCTCGCCACATTTACCTCACCTACCTATTGCAAGATTAAATCTTCCAATTCCTTTTTCTTTTCAGAATATTCCCGCACACTCTCCACGATTTTAAAACAAAGTACGCCGACGGGAATAGCGATGATTGTCCAAGGTATCCACATATAAACAGTATTCCAAATCACACGCCCCAAGAAAAATTCTACAATTTCTACTAAATCGTGAAAGGTGGAGAGAAAACCAAAAATGGTCAAAAGGCAATAAATAAAAATTTCCGACTTCGCCTTTTTCAGTTCTCTCACCGCTTCGGACAATTTATTTATCCTACGCATATAAGAATCCCCGATCTCTTTCGCGCTTACTCTATCTTTCTCCAACTGTTGTTTTGTTTCTTCAATTTCATACACACGGTTCATTAACTCATACACAGTGTTCACGTGTTCGACGTTTGACGGCAACATTTTTGCATTTTTCAAAGTGAATATCGTCGCGCGATTATTGAGCTCCTTGACTTCCTCGCAATACTTCGTAAGTTGCACTACTTCTTGCTTTTCGAGCGTTTTCAAAAGCTTTTGATCGATCTCATTTTTATCGACCGCTACTTTAAACGCCTGTTCCTTTATATAAATATTCGCCCCGTCTAAATTCAAATAACCACGTCGCAATTCCTTTAATGTAAAATAACGATTGAGCACGTTTAAATACATTGCAAGGTAAATCCCTTGCAATCGCTGAATAAACTCTTCTTCGAAAAAGCGATCCGTACGCTCGTCCAAAGTCCTACAACTGATATTCGTCGCCCCGTTGATAGATATGCCCCAATAGGAATTTTCAAACGTCTGTAAATTGTTGGCCGAACGCAACGCCTTCTCCGCATCCGGCGCCTTATAAGCGGCACGATAATTCGAACGTGCGTCAAACATTAATTGCCCAAGACTTTCTTCATCTAGTCTTTCCTGTAATAAATAATAACTAAAATTTAAAGGCTTTCTATCTACGTAATCTAATCCATCGCGCTCGTCAAAATCGTAAACGGGAAGATAATCCGCCAACGTTTTTTTCATAAAAGCGACGAGCGATGTATACGTTTTTTCCCCGTCCGTAGCCATTTCATTCGCTTCGTAATAGAGCCGCGATTCCTTGCGCTTTACGTCGGATAATAAATAATTTAACTCTAAAATCCGATCTGTCTCTCGAGTTTGATAATTCATCTTAACCGTAAAAAAACCAATCCCCGTTTCAAAAAGGAAAAGATTAAATCCTTCGATCTCCATCCCCGTTTCTTCTTCCTTGGTCCGCGCAAAATACTGTCGATTAACACCAAAATCCTTATTAAGATTGGGGTTGAACCGGTATTGCTTTACAATATTTCTCCGTTCATTCTCCATATCGAATAGCAAACGAAAATCGTCCTGCGGTTTATTCAATTTCAAAGCTTGCCTTTCCCAAATCGCATGTAATTTCCCATTTGATTTTTTAAAGCGAATATTCTCTACGTCTATAAAAGTTTTATCGGTTTTAAAAGGAAAGATGATATAAGTAAAATGTTTTTCAGTTTGACAAATCCCCATCTTTTCAACTCCTTATCTCTTAAAAAATAAAATATTTTTTTTATTATAACATTTTTTAAATAGAATGTCAAGATATTTAATTGTCCTTAAAATTCTTTCCTTTTCGCAAAAAAATAGCGAGTCTTAGGCTCGGCACGTAAGCAAACGGCAATCCCTGTCCCCCAACTCCATGAAAGGTTAGAACTTTAAATCATCTCCATCAAGGGAATAAGAGTACAATACGTGACGGGACGCGAGAATTATACCCCACCCATGTACGCGTTGAAATTATTTAAGCATTGCGACAAATCGTGACAGAGAGTACATACCAAGCTCCAGTAAATGGTTAATAGACAAGTAAAAGAATAAAAAAGACGAGACCCAAATAAATCTCGTCTTTTTTGCTACTTATAGCTATTTTATGAGTGCAAGATGGCTAACACTTATAAAATAGCTGTCATTTAATCTTCTTTTCTATTTCGTCGTATGTTTATCATTATTATATTATAAATTTCTTCTGCATTAGGAATACTTTCAAGATAATAATTCAATGAAATTCCTTTTTTTACATATATCTTAATTGTTCCATAACTTTTATTTAATATAGACTTTCTAAGTTTTACTTTTTTTATATTGTCGTATGTTGTTTCACAAGAGAGACCGTTAAAAGTAAAAATTCTCTTTGTAGTAATTTGATAATTAACACATATCCTATTTCTTAACATTATGATAATTCCGATAAGCAAAGCAAGAACTGCAAATATCCCAAATAAAAGTACCGTATTCCAATTTCCCATTCCAAATAAAGGAATTAAAACACTTAATACTGGTAAAATTAACACTCCTATTCTAAATCATCTAAATATTCGTCCATTATATAATTTTGCCATTTTGTTGCTTCTATCCGCAAACTTCTATCCGTTCTCTTTTCAAATTCATAAAAAAACCATTGAAAATAGAACGTTAAATAATATACCATTCGTGCCTGTATTTGAATATGAAAATCTTTGTCCTTGCTCTTTTTTCTTGGATAACCTGCAATCGAAATAGTTGGTAAGCAGTTGTCTTTATAATAAAAAGCACCATCCGTTTCCCAATCCACTTGATCGCATTTTTCAAAATAACTACAATAACAAATATGTATATTACAACGTATTGGAAAATAATAACGTTGTCGCAACCAATCCGCAAATTTCTTTATTTCAATTGTTCTTTCTTTTTCTATTCTTTTATCAAAGCTAACACGCAACCCCGTTAATTTAGAACTATTTTCATAATCCCTTTTTTCTACCATCTCTATCCACATATTAGTCAAGCCCCCAATCATCAAGAATTAATTCACTCCCGAATAACAACACTAAGAATTGCTTTCTATGACCTCGACCTGGTGTATGTTTTTTTAAGGGTTGTGGCCCTCTCCTTTTTCCATTTCGTTGTTGAAAATCATCACGTTTTCTTGCGCCACTTTTCAATTCTTTTCCTTGTCCATGTTGATTGGGTCTCGCATGTGGATCCGCAATTCGATTTTTACCTTTTTTACTTTTCTTTTTTTCATAAATATTACTTCCTAAAGAAGAAACAGCATCGTAAACTTGTTGAGTAATATACACTATAGAATTACTAATAGCATGAGTCGTTGTTTCAATGTATAGCAATTCTAACAAGAAAAATAGTGCCATACCGCCAAAATACAATCCTGCCGAAATTGCGAGTTCACCTGTTTCATCCGTATACATTATAGGATTATTTCCACAATAGGCATACATATTTAACTCACCAGGCACATAAGACAACTCCGCAACAAGCTCATAATTATCCGCATTGATAAACCGGCAAATCGTAGGATCGTAATAGCGCGTTTGCAGGTAATAGAACCCCGTTTCCGTATCGTAATAATATCCACGATAACGGAACGGATTGCTATTCCCTATGAACGAAGCACTCGTGTTCACGGTTCCGTATGCGTTCATTACCGTACAGTTACCCCAAGCGTCGTATTCGTATCTTGCTACAATATTTCCGCTTTCGTCGCGGATTGCTACGATATCCCCGAGTGTGTTTTTGTCGAAGTAGTAAATGCTATCCTGCCAACCACTTTCCACTATCATCCCTTCAATACCCGTTACGCCATAGATATACCACGTTCGCCAACCGTTTTTGCTTTCCATTAAAAGCTGAGTACCGTTGTAATAATAGTTCGTCTTCGTTCCATTTACTACCTTTTCATAACGCATTCCGTTTCCGTCGTAGTTGTATGTGAACCCTTTTCCGTTGATACTTCCGCTTACAAGTTTTCTGCCTTGTTCCCAATTCAGCATATTCCCTTTATACGTTGTCGGGTTGCCCATTGCATCATAAACGATCTGCTCGCCGTTGACCGCCGTCAGTTGCCCGTTTGTATAGGTTAAACCTGTTTTTTGTACGTTATTTGCGTCGTAGCTATACTCTTTTGTTGTGCCGTTTACCGTTTCACTCGACAAACGACCTACTCTGTCATAAGTATACGTATACGTTTTCCCGTTGTAGCTTACGCTTGTGACATAGCCGTTTTCGTCATACGTTGCCGTGCGATCGTTATTTTCATCCGTTTGATCGTCTATACAAGTCAATAGATTGGTTGTATAACCACCATACGTCTTATATGTATAATTTTCATTGATTGGATTCGTATTATAATACGATATCGGAATCGATCTCTTGCTCAAGCGACCCATTGCATCATATTCGTATTCGATTGTACCTGAATCATAGCCGATTTCAGACACTTCGCCTTTCGTGTTATAG
>JAGAKN010000005.1 GCA_017625565.1 Clostridia bacterium | reverse complement strand
GTAAGACCTCTCTTCTTTTTATCCTTTTCAAGCGCAATAAAATCCGGTTCTTCGTAGCCACTTCTACGCACGCGCTTGGGATAAAGCCTTTCAAGCAATTGAATATCCGACAGTAATTCAAAGGCAGGCTCGTCAATACCACATTCTTTCGCTCTTTTAATCGTTTTCAAAACGGTTGTACGCGAACATACGCAAAGCTTAGCGATTTGCGTCGTCGTGTTTCCCGCATAATGATACTGTAAAATAGCTCTGTAATTGGTCATTTTTGCCTTTTTCTTCCCTTTTTTTCCTGAAATTCTATTCATGTATATTATACCATAGAAAAAATTAAAAGTAAAGTGTTCAACTTAAGTGGAATAAAAGTTTTTTTGACGATTTTTCGGCTTATTTTTTGCCCAAAAAACGTAAAAATTGAGCCTGCATCGAGAAGATACAGGCTCATAAACACAATATATGGTGTTTTTATTGAATTTTAATCCAAGATTTAGGACCTAGGATTGCGGATGTTCGCTTGTGCAGCGGACAATCTTGCGATAGGAACGCGGTACGGCGAGCAGGAAACGTAGCTCAAACCGATTTCGTGACAGAATTCGATAGACGAAGGATCGCCACCGTGTTCACCACAGATACCCGTGTGCATCGTGGGACGCGCTTTCATACCGTCTTCTACAGCCATTTTCATCAACTTGCCAACGCCCGTCGTATCCAATCTTGCGAACGGATCGGATTCGTAAATCTTGTTCATATAGTATGCAGGCAAGAACTTACCAGCGTCGTCACGCGAGAAACCGAACGTCATTTGCGTCAAGTCGTTCGTACCGAAGCAGAAGAATTCCGCTTCTTTTGCAATTTCTTCCGCCGTCAAGCATGCGCGGGGGATTTCGATCATCGTACCAACTTCGTACTTAAGCGCAACGCCCGAAGCCTTAATCACTTCTTCCGCCGTCTTAACAACGATGTCTTTTACAAACTTGAATTCTTTCGTTTCGCCCGTCAACGGGATCATAATTTCAGGAACAAGATTCCACGTCGGGTTCTTCTTAACAACGTTGATCGCAGCCTTGATAACCGCTTTCGTTTGCATAACCGCAATTTCGGGATACGTGACCGTCAAACGGCAACCACGGTGACCCATCATCGGGTTGAATTCGTGCAAGCTTGCGATAATGTCCTTGATTTGCGAAACCGTCTTGTTTTGCGCCTTTGCAAGCGCCGCGATGTCTTCTTCCGAAGTCGGAACGAATTCGTGAAGAGGAGGATCCAAGAAACGAATGGTCACAGGATATCCGCCGAGTGCTTCGAACAAACCTTCGAAGTCTGCTTGTTGCATCGGTTCGATCTTCGCAAGCGCCGCTTCTCTTTCTTCTACGGTATCCGCGCAGATCATTTCACGGAACGCGCCGATTCTCGAAGGATCAAAGAACATGTGTTCCGTACGGCAAAGACCGATACCTTGCGCGCCGAACGCAACCGCTTGTTTTGCGTCCTCAGGGCTATCCGCGTTCGTTCTTACGCCGAGCGCTTTATACTTGTCTGCAAGTTCCATAATACGTCCGAAATAACCGGAGTTGGGATCTGCAGGAACCGTCTTGATGAGCGTATCATAAATATTACCCGTCGAACCGTCAAGGGAAAGTACGTCGCCTTCGCGGAAAATTTTACCAGCGAGTTCGAACCACTTTTCTTCTTCGTGCATTTTGATTTCGCCACAACCGGATACACAGCACGTACCCATACCACGAGCAACAACCGCCGCGTGCGACGTTTGACCGCCACGTACCGTCAAGATACCTTGCGCATATTTCATACCTTCGATATCTTCAGGGGACGTTTCCAAACGAACGAGAATAACGTTTTCGCCTTTTTTGCCTTCTACAACTGCGTCTTCTGCCGTGAATACGATCTTACCAGCAGCTGCACCAGGGGAAGCCGCGATACCCTTGCCGACAACGTTGTTCTTATCCGCATCTTTCAATGCTTTCGCATCGAATTGCGGGTGAAGGAGCATGTCCAAGCTCTTCGCGTCGATTTGCATCAAAGCTTCTTGTTCGGTGATCATGTTTTCGTCGATCAAATCGCAAGCGATCTTGATTGCAGCCGCCGCCGTACGCTTACCGTTACGGGTTTGCAACATATACAATTTCTTGTCTTGGATGGTGAATTCCATATCTTGCATATCGCGATAATGATTTTCAAGAATATCACAAACCTTCAAGAATTGTGCGTAAACTTCGGGGAATACTTCTTTCATCTTTTCGATGGGCATCGGAGTACGAACCCCTGCAACAACGTCTTCGCCTTGCGCGTTCGTCAAGAATTCGCCCATAAGCCCCTTTTCACCCGTTGCAGGATTACGCGTGAACGCAACACCCGTACCGGACGTTTCGCCCATGTTCCCGAACGCCATCATTTGTACGTTTACCGCAGTACCCCAGCTGTACGGGATATCGTGGTCCATACGGTAGATGTTCGCACGAGGGTTGTCCCAAGAACGGAATACCGCTTTAACTGCTTCGAAAAGTTGTTCTTTCGGATCGCTAGGGAATTCTTTCCCGAGTTGTTTCTTGTATTCTTCTTTGAATTGATTTGCGAGCGCTTTCAAATCTTCCGCGTCAAGATCTACGTCTTGCGTGACGCCTTTCTTTTCTTTCATTTCGTCGATGAGTTTTTCGAAATACTTCTTACCAACTTCCATAACGACGTCGGAGAACATTTGGATAAACCGACGATAGCAGTCCCATGCCCAACGGGGGTTGCCCGATTTCGTAGCCAACGTATTGACAACTTCTTCGTTCAAACCAAGGTTCAAAATCGTGTCCATCATCCCAGGCATGGATGCGCGAGCACCCGAGCGTACGGAAACAAGTAAAGGATTTTCTTTGTCGCCGAACTTCATACCGCAGATGTTTTCCATCTTTTCGATGTACTCCATAATTTCTGCTTGGATCGAAGGATTGATTTGTCTGCCGTCTTCATAATACTGCGTACAAGCTTCCGTCGAAATGGTAAAACCTTGGGGTACGGGCAAGCCGATGTTTGTCATTTCCGCAAGGTTTGCGCCTTTACCACCAAGGATTTCACGCATTTTTGCGTTCCCTTCGGTAAAGAGATAGCAATATTTTTTTGCCATAGTAATATTTCCTCCAAAATTGAATTTTTTCTGTTCCTTTTAACCGCAAAAACACTTACGCTCTCTCTTTGGAGTGGGCGCAAGCCTTATTTTCGGTTTTTTTAGCATATACTATTGTAATATAAAACGCGTAAAATATCAAGTCTTTCGCTATGCTTTTTGAGATTTTTTCAAAAAAATATGCTTTTTTTGCACACTTTTGCTTATTTGAAAATCGAAATAATCGCCTTTCCCTTTCTTTTCGCGTAGCGATATATTGCATACGCACCACCATATGTATGGTGGACACCCACAACGACAAAATCCGACTTATCCACCACCGCCTTATTTGTTTCCGAAATCGCAAATTTTGGATATACACGCCTATCCAACACGTACTCCGTATCGTCGTAGCCCATCGGCTTAACATTCTCTTTCGGCATATAGGATAAAAACAACGTCAGTTTGACGTTTGCATACCGCTTTTTCAGTTTTATAATCGTTTCGTAAGCCATACGGTCAAAATCCCCACGCCCACCCGTATAAAATTGCGTGACTTTTTGTTCAACGATCAATTTTTCGCAAATCTTATAAAGTTTTTCTTTATATGGGCTATAATCAAAATCCCTATGCCCAAAAAATACGCACGTTTTCATTCGTTTTTTCTCTCTTTTTATGTTATCGTAATCTCATTATAATATCAAGATCTTGCTATGTCAAGCCGTGATATCAATTTTTTGATATTATTTAGATAGGGATAAAACTATTATGTACGGAAAAGACATCAAAGCCATTAGAAAAGCTTATAATTATACACAAAAACAGGTATCGGAAGCAACGGGATTGCCCCAAAACACGATTAGTTGGATTGAATCGGATAAAGGAATTCCCAACGCGCAACAATGCGTCTTGCTCGCCGATTTTTACGGAGTGACCATCGACGAATTACTTGGTCGAGATTTGTCTAATAAGAAATAACTATCCCGTCCACTTATAGCATAATTACTGTTGTTATGAAACTTGGAGAAAAAATCAAAGAATTAAGAATAGAAAAGAACTTGTCGCAACAACAACTCGCGCAACAAGTCGGGGTTAGTCAAAAAGCGATTGACTATTGGGAACGGAGCGTCAATGAACCGAAAGCGTGTTATGTAATTGCATTGGTACGCACGTTTGAAATTTCTTTTGACGAATTTTTTGCAGATGTCGAATAAACTTTTTGCGAAATTTTACGCGATTTTTTAAAAGAAAATTCTCTCACGCAAACGGATTTTGCCACACGCGTTGAAGTAAAACCCAGCCAAGTAAGCGAATGGTTAAAAGGAAAAGCCAAACCCGGCTACGATTTATTAAAGCAAATCGCCTTGGCGTACGGGATTTCCGCCGATTACTTTTTAGGCATCACCGACGAATATTAAAGGACAATCTTGCCCTATATTGTCATTGCGAGCGAGTTGTGCTAGCGTGACAATCTATCCAAAACTTTACAACGAAAAAAAGCAGTCTTACTTTTAAGACTGCTTTTTTGTTCTTACGCGCACGCGCGTTATTTCATTTGAAAGAATGCTTTTGTTCCACTCAACAGTTCTTCGTCCAAAACCCACTCCCCGTTTTTCTTTACCAAACCGAATTCGCATTCCTTTGCCGTTTCGTAAAGCTCGTTGCCGTCGTACCCAACGACTTTGTCGGACATATCGTCGAGCATACGTTGCGCTTCGGGCGTGAAACGGGACGTCGTAATGAAAATCCCACGACAATGTTGTTTTCCGTCTTTGGATTGTCTGCATACGCAAGCGCCGATAAACTGTTGCACCAGCGTTTCGCCCACCACCCACAGTTTCTCGTCACCCTTGTCGGGGTTCCAATTCTTCGACTGTATGTAGATGGTTTCTTTAAATCCAAACCGATCGGTCAACTCAATCTCGCCGTCAATCCCACCGTCGTGATCGCCACCCGTAATTTTCAAGCCCTCCAAGCGTCTACCGTTTCGACGGGAGTATTTCTCCAGCAAATACACCGAATAATACTCGAAATAATCTCCGCCGAGCTGGCGCATACGCTTTAGGAACGCCTCCTTTAACTTCTCGTCTGCCGTCAACGCTTTGCCTACGGGGGCTTTCGGTTTTCGTACGCTCTCGCGAGCAACTTTGCGGGTAGGCGTGGACGTTTTCTCTATCGTTTGAACGGGTTTTTCCTTTTGCGGTTCGTTGGCTTTTTCTTCTTTTACCGCCCTTACCGTCGATGTTTCTTCTTTCTTTTCGGTTTTTTCAACCTTAGGTTTTGCCGTGAGTTTTGCTTTCGGATCGCCGAATAAAAAGCTCATATCCATCAACGTACCCTTGGGGCTTTCTTCCGCTTTCGGGGTAAGCGCAGGCTCGGTTTTGGATGGTTCTTGGGATTGTTCCACCGTGCTTTCTTCCGCTTTTTCTTCCGCAAGCGATTGCGGTTGTTCTACCACTTCTTCTATCTTGTTTTCAAGCGGTTTTTCCGTCGTTTCCGCCTTGCTCTTTCTACCCCGTTTTTTAGGCTTTTCGGGGATCGGTTCGGGGGCAACGTCGGGCGTAATCGGCGCGACGGGCGCAATCGGTTGCAACGGCGCAGGCGGAACGCCTTCGCCCTTTTCTTCCACCTTTGTTTCTTCAACGGGTTTCGATTGTTTCTTCGCGCGTTTTACTGCTTTTTTCGGTGTTTCTTCCGTTTTGTTTTCGGTAGTTTCTTCCACCGATTTCTTGGTCTTTCTCGTTGCTTTTTTAGGCTTTTCTTCCGCTTTCAACGCGTACACGCCCCCTTCGAACAGTACGTCGCCGTCCTTTTTCATGATGTCGAGTACCGAACCAACACGCCCTTTGACGTCGTTGATATTTTCGGTATCTTCGCCGGCGTAGCGCTCGGTATACGTTTTCGCAACGTTGTCGATCAAATCGTTGTGTTTATACGCTTGTTTTTGTAAAAATTCCCGTATCAAATTCTTTGTCGCGTCTTTCTTTTCCGCGCGCGTGACTACGGGTGTCACTTCCTGTTTTTTTGCTGTTCTTGCCATAAATTTTCCTTTTTTCTTTTTTTCCGTTAGGCGTCGTCTTCTTCGTACAGCCTAATCAATTCGCCCAAATTTTCAAATGGAGCGTCCGTCTTTTCTGCAAGGTAAGCCCTTAATAACCGCAACGCGCGTTTTCTACCCCCTTTCGTTTCCGCTTCCCGAAAGGTTAAACCGGCGCATTTGCGCAAAACTTGGTAGGTACAAACGCTAGCGCGTTCGCCTTGGGCGAGGCGTTCGAACGTCGTAAACCTCCCGTCCGAAAAATCAAACCAAAGCCGATCTCCCACGTCGCCATCGCACTCTTCCCAAAGCCCCAAGTCGATGGGATAACCGCTCTCTCGAAGCGCGATCAAAATAAACCCGATTAGCGCGTCGCAAGCGTCTTCTTCGGCGAGAGAAAGCGCCTTTAAACACTCGATATACCCGATAAACAACCCGTCGTAAACTTCGTTTTCGGGTAAAATCGCAAGGCACACTTCCGCCGCCACACACGCGGAATAAAAGCGTACAAGGTCGGTGCGCAGGGAAAAGAAACTTTCGTGTAAATACGCCGACGTGACGGTATATCTACCGCTTTTTTCCGCCAAAACGTATTCCGCAAAGCAAAAGGGTTGCGCCGCAAACGCAAGCTTTGCTTTCGGCTTTTTTACACCGCGAATTCCTGCCGTAATCTTTCCCAACGCAGGCGAAAACAGCGTCAACAATTTGTCGTTATCTTTATAATCGACCGTTTGTAAAACCACCGCTTCCGTCTTGATTTCCATTGTCTTTCCAAGCCTTTTTCTTTACTTTTTCCGTATCAGATCGTAGTACAACATATAATAACTGATACTGCCCGTCTTTTCAAAGAGTTCCCACGCCATTTTTGCCGCGCCATTTTCATTGCTCTTATCACGCATTGCTTTCCCCTCCCCTTAAAACCTATTTTGGGATTTGGAGACGTTTTTATACGCGACTTTGCGCAGGGGTTATTCGCCCTTTAACTCTTCATAGCCGTATTCGCGCAACAAATTCGGCTTATCACGCCAATCTTCTTTGACTTTTACGTAGGTGGTGAGAAATACTTTCGCGTCCAAAAATTTCTCCATATCTTGCCGTGCAAACGACGAAACTTCTTTGATCGCCTTACCTTGCTTTCCGATCAAAATTGCCTTGTGGTTTGCCCGTTCGCAAACGATATCCAAATTGATATCGTACACGCCGTTGTCTTGGAGTTGAAAGGTGTTGATGACGATCGCAATCCCGTGCGGAATTTCCTTGTCGAATTTGAGTAATATCTTCTCGCGCATGATTTCCGAAATCATAAACCGCTCACTCTTATCCGAAACGATATCCCGCTCGAATACTTTCTCGCCTTCGGGCATTTTTTGCGCTAAAAACTCCTTCAACGGACGGATATTTTTGCCCTTTCTTGCCGAAACGGGGAACACGTCCAAATCCAAGTCCGCATCCGAGAATTTCGCCATGTCCAAGGGAATATTCTCCTTGGGCATAATATCGATTTTCGTATACGCCACCGCCATGGGTAAGCCCAACGCTTTGTATTTTTGAATCAACTCGAAATCTTCTTCTTTCACCCCTTCGTGCCCGTCGAGTACGAACAAAATGAAATCCACCGATTTCGCGCTAGTGTCCGTCGTACGCATCATCATATCGGTAAGCGCGTTTCTCGCCTTATAAATCCCCGGGGTGTCCACGAACACGATTTGATAATCGTTCTCCGTCAATACCCCCAAAATCCGATCCCGTGTCGTTTGCGGTTTCGGGGAAACAATGGAAACTTTTTCCCCGACCAACACGTTGATAAGCGTGCTCTTTCCTGCGTTTGCTCTGCCGATTACGGCTACGTATCCGCTTCTCATAATTCCAAAAACTCCTTCCTTCGTCAATCTCTCGTAATCCCGAGCGTGCCCAAAATCTTCTCTTCTTGTTCGCGCATTTCCGCTTTCTCGTCGTCCGTCATATGATCGTATCCCAAACAATGCAATATCCCGTGCACAAGCAAGTAGTGCAACTCCCTTGTATAGGAATGTCCGTATTCTTCCGCTTGTTCCTTGGCGCGATCGCAACATACGGCAATCGAACCGATCAACAAATCTCCGTTCTCGTCGATTTCAAACGGGTAATCTTTCGCGGAAATCGCTTTACCCTTGATCCCGTCGAGCGTCGGAAAACTCAACACGTCCGTCACTTTGTCCGTCGCGCGGAGTTCTCGGTTTAAACGCCGAATTTCTTCTGCGTCCACGAACGCGAATTCCACCGCGAGCGTGATATCCGTTTCTACGAATCCGTCCATCGCCCGCTCCAACGCGCGGACGTTTTCTTCGGGGAATTCTTCCCCGTCGCAATCAATGCGGAATTTACTCATTCGTTTCCCCTTTCGTACCGTTTTCCGTATGCCTGTATTTGATGTTGGGGTATTTGATGCGGTGATGGTATACCCCCGTCAACGCATTGACGAGCGCTTGCCTAATCTTCGTCAAATCCGCCATCGTAATGTCGCATTCCGAGAACTGTTCGAGATCCATACGTTCTTCAATCACGGCGCGAATGGCTTTTTCCGCTTGTTCTGGGTTGCGCGCACCCACCGCGCGCACCGCCGCCTCCGAAGCGTCCGCAATCATGATAATCGCCGCAATTTTCGTTTGGGGTTTGGGGCCGAGATAAGAGAAATCTTCAATATTCAACTCCCCGTCCGTCATTTTCAAAGCTTTCGCATAGAAATAGCGAATGGGCATCGTACCGTGATGTTGCATAGCAACGTCGGCAAAGAAATCGGGCAAGTGCCTAGCTTTAATCAACGTATACCCGTCTTTCGCGTGCGAACGGATAATGTCCGCGGAAAGTTCGGGCGTGAGTTCGTCGTGCAAATTGTATTCGCCTTGATTTTCCGTGAAATGTTCGGGATAATGCAATTTCCCGACGTCGTGATACAGCGCCGCCGCACGCGCATAGTCCACGTTTTCGCCGATCGCCGCCGCGCTCGCTTCCGCAAGTTGCGCCACGACCATAGAATGGTTATACGTCCCTGGCGCTTCTTCTTTCAACTTCCGCAAAATCTTTGCATCAGAACTAGTCAATTCTCGAAGTCGAAACGCCGTCAAGCGATTGAATATACTCTCGAAAATCGGTAAAAGTGCCAAGAAGATGACGGTAGACATAACCCCACCAAACAAGCCGTAGCCCAAGTGTTTCATCACGCTTTCAAAGGGGGATAACCCTACCGAACCCGCCGTGCCTTCAATCAACGCCGAAAGCTCTAACAAAAACAAAATCAAGTCGATCGGAACGACGATTAAGATCCCGATCAAAACGACGTGGAAACGGGTGCGCGCCTTGCTACAGAAGAAAATTGCAATCATTCCTGCCGAGAACGAGATGATGAGCGACGAGTAGTATTCCGTCACCGAAGAATTCGAACCCGAAAAGGTGTCGATTACAAACACGAGCAACGCGCTGATGATGTTCATAAAAATCGCTTCCCGTCTACCGAGCAAGACGAAAATCATAAGCGCAACAAACGCCACGGGGCGCGCGTAAATATTGATTTTTTCGCCGATTAACCAAGCGAGTACGAAGTACAATTCCAACACGGTAAACAGCAACGCTATGGTTTTACCGCTCTGCAATAATTCCTTGTTTTCGAACAGGAAATAAAAATACGTAATCCCGATCAATAAGAACAAGCAGAACAACGCGTATAAGTAATCCGCACCGTACGCTTTCATATGCCCCCGTAAATCGGAGAACTTATCTTCTAAAATTAACCCTGCAATGATTACCACCAAGATCAAAAAATGCACAAAAAACAATAAAGCACTCTTCATCATCGTGGATCTTGTCCATTCCGAACCGAATTTTTTCGTTGCCATCTTTCGTCACTCTCCTTCCGTGCCGTTCACACGGTCTTTTCCCGTCGGACGCGGACGTTTGTGTTTCTCCGTCCGTTCCGTATCCTTTTCGTACGCGCGGATAATCCGCATAACCAGCGGATGTCTTACGACGTCTTTCGACGTCAATTTACAAACCGCGATCCCTTCCACGTCTTCCAAAATCTTTGTTGCATGGACAAGCCCACTCGCTTTTCCATCCAAATCAATTTGCGTGACGTCGCCCGTCACCACCGTTTTACTGCCTTCGCCCATACGCGTTAGGAACATCTTCATTTGTTCCTTCGTCGTGTTTTGCGCTTCGTCCAAAATAATAAACGCGTTGGACAACGTCCTACCACGCATATACGCCAACGGAGCGACTTCGATCGCGCCACGCTCCATCAACTTCCCATACGTTTCCAAACCCAAAAGCTCCTGCAAAGCGTCGTACAAAGGGCGCAAGTAAGGATCGACTTTCGTCTGCAAATCCCCTGGCAAGAACCCGAGCTTTTCCCCCGCTTCTACCGCGGGACGGGTGAGTATAATCTTCTCAACCTGCTTACTCTTGAACGCGGAAACCGCCATGCACACGGCAAGATAGGTTTTCCCCGTACCGGCAGGTCCGACGCCGAACACCACGGTATTACGTTTGATTGCGTCTACGTACGCCTTTTGCCCAACCGTCTTGCACTTGATTTGTTTTCCGCGCGCCGTAATCGCTACGACGCCTTCGTCTAAAACTTCGATTTCTTCCGCTCTACCTTCGCGGGCAAGCTCGATACAATAGGCTACCCGTCCCGTATCTAACGTTTCTCCCGTTTCCGCAAGCGTAATGAGCGCCGTCAACGCCTGTTTTCCGAGCGCCACATCTTCCTGCTTGCCTTCCAAACGGATTTTTACCCCGTCGACGTACGCGACGAGATGGAGCTCCCGTCCTAAAAAATTCAAATTTTCGTCGAACGTGCCCAAAACCCGCGAGAGCCTGTCCAAAGACTTCGCGTCCACCGTTTCCGTTGTCTTTTTAACGTTTGACAATGATTTTCCTCCGTTTTTATACGTTCATCGTTTGCACGACTGTATACTCTATTTTCACGTGAAACAACCCGTTGTTGTCTGTAATTTCTTTCTTGACGATCTCGTCGCGATCGGATAATCCCAAAGCCAAATACGCTTCTGCAAACGCTTGTTCCGCGCTTTCCGTAGCCAAATCCGTTTCGTACGTGCAGGCAATACGCGCCCGCGCGATGGGTTGCACGCGTACCCGTTTTTCTTCGTCCGTCGGCGACAAAAACCAACCGCCAACTAGCGTTTCGCCTGCCTTTATTTCGTCCCCCGCGCGCTTTAACGTCGTTCCGCGGAGCGCCGTGATCGAAAGGAGTGTACCGCTACGGCTCGCCAACATATCCCCGTCGATATAGCGCGGTTTAGAAAAATCCGTCGTGCGGATTTCCACGACGATGCGTCCGCCGAATTTGCGTACCGAGCAATATTCCACGTCCTCCAAAGCAAGCAGTTGCGCGCAGACCAAATCCACGCGATCCTTTTTATACGTCGAAAAGGGCTTTAGCCCGTTTTCTTCCAGCACCGCAACCGCTTCCCTTTTATACGCTTGCTCCCCGACAATCTCTACGTCGAACACGAACGCGTCCGCGTAGTTTACGAGCCCGAAAAACAAACAGCCACCGAGCAACAACCCCACGCGTTTTTTCAAGGTTTCTATCGGTTTCCCAAGCCCAACCGCGCCCATTTTTCGGGCGACGTACGGGGAATATTCGGTTCTATTATAGCACACATTTGGATAAATTGCAAAAACTTTTTCGCTATCTTTTTTCTTTACGCGAAATTGAATTTGATTTTTCGCCGTTTTTTTCACGTTGTAGACGGCAATCCCTGCTTTTCTTAAACGCAACAACGCGCGCTCGGGCATAGTCCCTTCGATGCATATTTTTTCGCGGAAATTCCCTAAAAAACCGTTCATTTTTCTTGATTCTCTCCGCGCAAAAGTCCGCTTTCCGAGAGTTTCCACGCCAAAATTTTCCCCGAAATTTGCAAATCTCCGTCGTAGTATTTTTTGATAGAGAGCTCCACCCCTTCTACTTCGACGGTTACCTTTGGAAAGTATACGACGATGCGTTCGGACGAAAAATCTCCCACCGATTTCACGCCTTCGAAGTATCCGCCACCGTTGGGTACGACGGTACACCGCGCAAAGGCTACGCCGTCCGTATTCTTAAAAATCTCTTCGTAAAACCGCATTTTTTTCTTTCTCTCCCGTTCGTTAGTATATGATGAAAGAGAAAGAGTTATGACTTGCCAAACAGCGTGTTTTCGTAGGGTTTAAGGATTACGCAAACTGTCCGTTGTATAACTGCGCGTACGCACCGCCTTTTTGTAGCAGTTCCTTATGCGTACCCTGTTCGACGACGCGACCTGCATCCATGACCAAAATACAATCCGCGTTGACGATGGTGGACAATCTGTGCGCGACGATAAACGACGTTCTGCCTTCCATCAATTTCGAAAATGCGTCACTAATCTTCCGTTCCGTACGCGTGTCGATCGACGAAGTCGCTTCGTCTAAAATCAACATCGACGGTTGCGTCAACATAATCCGCGCGATACAAAGCAGTTGCTTTTGTCCTTCGGACAACTCTCCACCCGTCAAAACCGTGTCATAGCCCTTTTCCAAGCGCTTGATAAACCCGTGCGCGTGCGACGCTTTCGTCGCCTTGTACATTTCTTCGTCCGTACAATCGGGATTACCGAGCTTTAAATTCTCCCGTACCGTACCTTTTTTCAACCACGTTTCCTGCAATACCATGCCGTAGTTTTGTCGTAAGGATTTCCGTGTGACTGCGCGCACGTCCCGTCCTTCGACGAATACCCCCCCTTGGTCTACGTCGTAAAACCGCATCAATAAATTGATGAGCGTCGTTTTTCCGCTACCCGTCCTGCCGACGATTGCCACACGCTTGCCCTTTTCAACTTGCAAAGATAAATTCTCGATCAAGCGTTTTTCCTTGTCGTACGAAAAGGCTACGTTTTCCAAAGTCACGTTCCCGTCCACTTTTTCTAACCTTTCGTTTCCTAGGTCGGAAACTTCTTCAGTCGCGTCCAAAAGCTCGAAAATCCGCGACGCGCAAGTAAACGCGCCCTTTAATTCGGTAATCACGCCCGAAATTTCGTTAAACGGCTTGGTGTATTGATTTGCATACGATAAAAATTTCGTCAATCCGCCGACGGTGAACGCTCCGCGCACGACGTCCAACGCGCCGATGAGCGCTACGATCGCGTACACGAGATTGTTGACAAACCGAGTGGACGGGTTGGTGAGCGAAGAATAGAAAGTCGCTTGGAAAGACGCCTTTTCCAACCGAGCGTTGATTTCGTCAAATTTGCGTTCGTTTTCGCTTTCGTGGGCAAAGGCTTTGGTCGTTTTCAAGCCCGAAACGGCTTCTTCGACGAACGCCGTTTGTTCTCCGCGGGTTTGCGTTTGTTGTTTGAAGAATTTATGGGTATGCGTCGCCACAAATTTCGCCACGAACAAGGACACGGGTGTGACGATTACGACAATCAACCCGATTTTGAAATTGGTGATCAGCATAAACGCAATCGTACCCAAAATCGTCATGAAACCTGTAAAAAACTGCGTAAATCCGATCAAAAGTCCGTCGGAAAACTGATCGGCGTCGGCAATAATCCTGCTCACCGTATCTCCGTAAGGGTGCGTGTCGATATACTGCAACGGAAGCGCGCCGATTTTCGCGAACGCGTCCTTGCGGATATCCCGTACGACGTTGCAAGAAATGCGGTTGTTGCAAAGGCTCGTTAACCATTGTGCGAGCGACGCGATCCCCACCGCAACCCCCGTTTTCCAAAACAGGGCGCGTAATGTATCCCAAGCAATCCCCGACTGCGTAATACAATCGATCGCGTCCCCGAAGAACACGGGTACGAACAGCGACGCCGTCACCGTAATTAAGGCGAACAACAACGAGCCCGTCAACGCCAGGGGATACCGACCGACGTAATGCATAATTCGACGGAACGTTTTGGGTTTTTTAGGGGGTAAAACTCCGTTCATACCGCACCCCCTTTCTCGACGTCGTATTGCGAATCGTAAATTTCGCGATAGACTTCGCAAGTCGTTAATAATTCGTCGTGTTTGCCGATCCCGACCACTTTTCCGTCGTCTAAAACAACGATTTTATCCGCGTTCCGCACCGACGAAGTACGTTGGGAAACGATAAACACCGTCATCGGCAATTTCGAGATTTCTTGTCGCAACGACGCGTCCGTAGCATAATCGAGCGCCGACGACGAATCGTCTAAAATCAAAATCTCCGGCTCGCGCACGACCGCGCGCGCGATCGTCAAGCGTTGCTTTTGTCCACCCGAGAAATTTTTTCCGCCCTGTTCAACGGGCGCGTCCAATCCGCCCTTTTCGCGCACGAACGTTTCAGCTTGAGCTATGCGCAACGCTTCGTACAATTCTTCGTCCGTAGCGTTCGCTTTCCCCCACGACAAATTTTCCCGTATCGTGCCCTTGAACAACTGTGCTTTTTGCGGAACAACGCCGATCCGTTCCCGCAAGAACGGTTGCATTCCCTTTTCGCAAACATCGCGCCCGTCGACGCTAATCCGTCCTGCGCTCACGTCGTAAAAATGTGGCAACAACTGCACGAGTGTGGTTTTCCCCGAACCCGTACCGCCGATTATCCCGACCGTTTCGCCCTTTTCCACAGTAAAAGAAACGTCGCTTAACGCTTCTTCGCCACCGTCGTTATAGCGCGCGCAAACCTTTTCATAGACGATAAACGGCGCACCCGCCTCCCCGTCGCTGTCCTCGCATAAGCGTATCGACGGTTGCATTTTCAAAACGCTCTCAATTCGACTACCGCAAGCCATCGCTTTGGTGACCGTGACGATCAAGTTCGCGAGCTTGATCAACTCGATTAAAATTTGCCCCATCAGATTATAGAGCGCAATCACTTCGCCTTGGGTAAGCCGACCGCTTTCCACACGGATCGCCCCTGCGTACAAAAGCCAAATGGTCGCCAAATTGATCATCACAAACGTCAACGGGTTGGTGATCGCCGAAATCCCGCCGACGAACTTACGGCTCTTATTCAACCGCTCGTTCCGCGCGTCGAAAATCCCCCGTTCGCTCTCTTCGCGACAAAACGCGCGGAGCACTCTCGTCCCCGTTAAATTCTCACGCGTGGAAAGCAAAACGTCGTCGAGTTTGGCTTGCGATTTTTTGTAGAGTGGCATACACGCCAACATCACGGTGTAAACCACGATCGCGAGCGCGACGATCGATACCGCAAAAATCCCGAACGCGCCACGGTCGATAATCAACGCGCATACCATCGCCCCGAACACGATAAACGGCGAACGCAGGAACAACCGCAAGAACAGGTTGATGCCCGTTTGCAGTTTGTCTACGTCGCTCGTCATTCGTGTGAGCATTGTCGCTTCGCCGAGATTGTCGACGTCTTTATAACTCAAAGATTGCATTTTACGGAACAAATCTTTCCGAACTCCCGCGGAAACTCCCGTTGCCGTCCGCGCAGAAAAGTACTGCGCCGTCACCGAAAAGAGCAACCCGACAATCCCGAACGCGCCAAGCAAAGCGCACGCCCCGAAAATATACGGCTTGTCCGCGAACGGGTACTCCCCGTCGACCTGCGCGCCCAGTCCCTTGTCTACAATGAGCGCGACAACGAACGGAACCAACAGCTCGAACGTGGCTTCGAGCAATTTGAACAACGGCCCAAGTAGCGCGCGCCCTTTATACGGTTTGAAATACGTCAAAATCTTCTTCATACGGATTTCATTATACCACGAAAGACCGACGAATGCAAGAATTTTTCTATTCTTTATAGTATTCAAATACTATAAAACACAAAAAAACGCGAAAAAGCAAGTCGTTTTTTTCGCGTTTTTCGTATATTTTCGTATATTTTCGTTATATTTTCGTCTTATTCTTCCTGCGACGTTTCGTCTACGGTAATTAACAATGCTTGATACAATTCCTTTTTATCCCGAATATACACCAGCGTTTCCCCGTCTTCTGTAGACGCAAGTTTCTCGTTCGCGCGACGCATACGACAAGCGTTGATAAACTTGTTCGTAAACACTGCAAACACGATAAACAACACAACGGTCACCCCGGCAATTACAATGGTCGGGAGGATATACGCGGAATCGGGCGTGGAAAAATTCTTCAACCCGAACACGACTGTCAAAACGAGCGCCACGAGCATCGGTACGGTTGCAATCGCAAACGCAATCCCCGCTTTCTTTACCCGTTCTTTTAAATACCCTCGACGGAGTTGGATTTTTCCTTCTACTTCTTCTGCAAGCGGTTTCTCTTCCGCTTCTAACTCCCGTATTCGTTTTTCAAACACCGCGCGATACTCCCGTTTGATGATTTCCGACGCATCGTAGCCCAAGTCGTATTCCAAACTCTCAATTCCCGCCTCGACGTACTCGTCGATCAATACGTCGGGTTCGGCAAAATCGGACGTCTTTGCTCGCCAATACCCAACGGATGCTTCCGTTGCTTCTTCGTCTAACGCAAGCGCTTTTTCGTACTTTAACTCAGACGCGTGAAAACTACCCGATTGCAACAACGCTTCCCCTTCTTGGCAAAGCCTATCGTAATCCGCCTTTCTTTGCGCGAGTTCCGCTTCCTTTTTCTGACGGAGCGCAAGCGCTTCTTCAGGAGAAAGCCCCACCAAGTCTTCGTCGTCTTCGTCCGTGTCCATCATCGGGAATTCAAACGCGATTTCGTCCGCCGTTTCATTTTCCGTTTCTTGCGTGGGCACTTCCTGTTCTTCCTGTTCGGCAAGCTCGTCCGTGACGTCCACGTAGCCTTCTTTCGTCTTCTTCAAGCGAATACCCCTGCCGTATTCGTCGTCAATAATCCGTTCTTCCATATTTTCCTTTCCTTTTTATTCTTTTTTTTCGTCGAATAACGCCCGTTCCGTTTCCGATAATCCAAACGGGTTTTGCCATTCGTCCGTATTTTTTCCTTTGCCCGGGATTACCGTTTGTACCACGTACGTACGGAACTTCCCACGATAACGGCTCTTTGCCCATTCGCAAAGCTCTTTCGTTGCAAACGTCGCCAAAACGCAACTGCCCGAGCCCGTCATCACCGCCCCCGTCGGCGAAAACGCCTGCGCTTCGTCGTAGGCTTTTTTCACGTCGCCGTTTAGGCGCGTAGCAGGCAAGTATAAATCGTTCATCAAATACCTGCCCACGTCGTTTTCCCTTCCGTCGGCAAGCGCGCGAATACAGTTTTCCGTCGTGGAAAGAGCGCCTGGCGTTCCCAAATCGTCGTTTTCCGCATGCAAAGCGTCGTACTCCTTATAACATTCCCCTGCGGAAACACCCGATTTCGGGCAAAGCAACAACATATACAATTTTGTATCTATCGGGAGTGGCGTCACCCGTTCTCCCCTGCCTTGCATGCGCGCAAATCCGCCCGTTAGCATATACCGCGCGTCGCTACCCATCTCGTCGGCAATTTCCGCGACGCTTTCTTTCTCGTCCACGCCGTAGAGTTTCGCCATCCCGTTGAGTACCCCTGCAATATCCGCGGAAGAACTGCCCAAGCCTGCGCCCACGGGAATGTTCCGATAGATCGTAATATCCGCGCCGTTTACCCCGAAACGTGCCGAAAACGCTTCCGCAGACTTTAAGGCGTTGTTCCGTTCGGGGGGAATACTCTCGCTACCAAGCCCTTTCATCACAACGCGACTCAGCTTGTCCTTGCGTTTCGTCAACACGACGAGATCGAATAAATCGACGCTGGCGACCAACGAATCCAATAAATGATACCCGTCTTTCGCACCAACGATTTCCAAGGTGAGATTTACTTTTGCATAAGCTTTTATCTTTACTTTTCTCATTCGTCTTACCCGAAGAAGGCGACGGAACACGTTGCCCGTCGCCCGGATCGTTCGGTTTTATTGTAGCATATTTTTTCCTAAAAAACAATATTTTAAGCCGTTATCCCGTGATTTTTTTGCAAATTTTACCGAATTTGCCGATAAACGTAAATTTTCTCGCTCTCTTTTAAGGGAAACTCCAAATTCGGGTTGTGTTTTTGGAGTTCGTCAGGCGGACAGTTCAACCGCTTGGATATTTGCCACAAATCTTCTCCTGCGCGTGCAATAAATACGGAAAATGCGCAATCGGGTTCGTCGCAAGTTTCCCCTTCTTCCAGCGCGGAAACGTAGCCCCAAGTACGTTTTTCAAACACGCGGAAACTGCACTTCACCGTCGCTTCGGCTTCCGTTTCGCCCTCCTTTTTGCGCCGTACGTTCAATCCGCAAACCATGCACTCCCCTTCCGCATCGTCGCCAACTTCCCCCAACGGGAATACGAACGGCAACGAGAGCGTCGTCGAACGATGTCCACCGTCCGCACCGACAAGCAAGATTTCCGCCTGCAAAAGCCCTTCCGCTTCCAACCCGTTTTCGCCCTTTCTACAAACGATTTCCGCGCGCGGCAACGTCGCCGATTGCAAAGTATACTCCCCGTCGATTACGGGGTTGATCAACGCAACGCCACTCACCCGCTCGGTGCATTTTCCGTGTTTCGTCAAACACCTGCCCCCATCTTCCGTTCTTTTTAAAGTCAAAGCCACGGAAGGCGAAAACGCGTCGCTTACCACGGAAATTTCTTCCTGTGCGCAAAGATAACAATCCGCGGAAAGACAATACGAGAGCGTGATCTTGCTCCTACCCTTTTCTTCGTCTACCCCTGCCGTTAACGTCGCCGATTTCACTTCTACCCGAGCGCTACTCGTAATCGTCCCGAACGCTTCTTCGGACGGAATTTGCATTTTGAACGGAATCAAACGTTCGTACGAGCAAAGGCTGTCGTCGCTTTTTAAGGCGCAAATATTCAGCCCTAACTCCCCTTCGATATCCACTTGCCCGCCACCTGCTTGCACGCGGTGTACAACCGCCTTTTCGCTGTGTAAAAGGATATCGCCGACGTAATCCGTTTCAAAATCGTCTTCGCCTTCCGTTTCCCCGGATACGCATACCGTTTTACACACGGCAACCGTGTCCGTTTTGGCGATCAACCCGTCGCCACCCGATAAATATTCGATTTGTTTTCCACCGTAAACCGTCAATTCCGCATCCACGATCGCAGAAATATATAATCCCGAACCTTCCCGTCGCCAAGAAATATTTTCCGCCGACAGAGCGTTTTTCGCAAAACACGCAGGCGTGACGGCTTTCCCGTCCGCTTTATGGAAAAATTCCACCCCCCGTTCCGCACGACAAATTTTCCGTTCCCCATCTTCGTAGACGATACAAAGCAACACCTTTCCGCCGTACTGCACTTCCCCGTCGGAACAAGTACACTCGCCCGAGATCGCATGCGCTTGCACCGCTAAAATATTGCTAATTTCGCTACCAGGAAGCCGACATTCCACAGCGGACTGCCCCTGTAAACGACATACTTCCCCCACGTAGCGGTAGGTTTCAAATTGCGGTTTTATCATAATTCCTTCTCCCTTTTTCTGTTTTTGATTGCCCTTTATCGTATGCTTTTTTCCTGAAAAACAGAACGGTTTTCGCGAAAAAAATAAGATTTTTTTGATAAAAACGGATAATTTTTCCTATTTTGGGAATACTCCTATTATGATTAAACCGCAAAAAAATATCAAGGACGTCAAACAAATGGTACGGGCTTGTTCGGCGCAACGCGTCGCCGTAAAAGTCAATTTAGGCAGGAACAAAAGCGTGAGCTATTCGGGCGTATTATCGGGGATCTACCCCGCGCTGTTTACGGTGAAACCCGACGACGCGGATTTTTTAGGGAAAACGGCGTACTCCTATTCCGACGTGCTTTGTGGCAACGTCAAGATCAAACGGCTTTAAGCGCCGTTTTTTCTTTTCCATAATTTCCAAATCCCCTTTTCGTTTTTTTGTCTATCGAACAGTTGACAAAATCGTTAAAATACTTTATAATATAATTTAATTTAAATTATATTGCTTTTTTACGGCAGAAAAGTAGGGACTTATGGAAAAGAAACAAAGAAAATTTTTTACGGCGGAGAGAAACTCCCGTTTGCTTTCGATTATTTTATTATCCGTCGTCTTTTCGGCAATGATTTTTATCGTTGCTCCCTTTGAAATCTATTGCAATAACATTGAAGAAATTTCTTTCTCCTTTAAGGAATTTATCGGGATACAGACCTTATACGCAACTTTGCTTGCGATATTGATTTTCTGTATCTTATTTTTTGTGCCTGCGTGCGTATATCAATACGCATACCCGCTCTTTATCGGGTTGCTTTTGATGTTTTTCTTGCAAGGCAATTATCTCAATATTGGGCTCACGTCCCTTGCAGGCGACGAAATGGGCGATAAGATTTCTACCTGGACGTATGTTTGGAATACGGCGGTTTGGGTGCTCGTGATCGCAGGCGTCATCGTTGCGTACCGCTTGGTAAAACAAAGAAGTATTATGCAACTTGGCGCGTTGATTTTAACGATTGCAATCACGGCGACACAACTTATGAATTTCACCGTCCTTTCCATCAATACGAAAGGCGCGTATTCCTCTGCAATCGAGCGCGTGTACGGGAAATACGAAGACAAGCCCCGTTTCTTGACGAACAAAGGCATTGAAACGGTAAGCAACAACCGCAACGTCATCGTCATTTGCGTCGACCGTTTCGACACCGTTTTATACGCCGAACCGGCAATGCAAAAATATCCCGAAATGTTTGCGGAGTTAGACGGCTTTACCTTCTACAACGACGCCCTGTCTATGTACGGCTACACCTTCCCGTCCATCGGGTATATGATGTCGGGTATTGAATACGACCATGCGGAAGGCGATCATATCGCGTACTTCCACGACGTATATAATAACAACCAAACGCTGAATGCTTTGCACGACGCAGGCTATTCCATACGTTTATACAGCGAAGCGTATTACGATTACAGCAACGCAAACGACATGCCTAATTACATTGAAAACGCCGTCGAAACGACCAAGGACACTCTGTCCGCAACCGTAAGACGTCCGTTCAAATTCGGGCTTGCGTTGACCAAGATGTCGCTCTACCGCAGTTTCCCGTTCGCTTTAAAAAAATCGGTTGGTGGCGTTAGCTCCGACACTTGCAACGAATATATTTTGTATACGAGCGACGAACTGCAAGGCTATCACGCTTGGTCGTACGATTTGAAAGACGCTTACGACGATATCAAGGCTTTTGACGGGAATTTCACCGCAACGGATGGAAAGAGTTTCTCGTTTATCCACGTCAGCGGTTGCCATTACGCAAAACACGATACCGAATGGAACAAAGCCACAGGCAAAGAGAAAAAGGATATTATCGCTTCCGCAAGAAACAGTATGGAGCTCGTCAATACGTATTTGCGGAATATGAAAGCGATTTCCCCCGAGCTCTATCGCGATTCCACCATCGTCATTTTGGGCGACCACGGAAAAGTCGGCGATCGTCTTGCGAGATTTTCCGAACCGATGCTTACCGCAATGTTCGTAAAACCGTCGGGCGCATCAAACACGCCGTTAAAGATTTCTTCCGCGCCCGTTTCCCACGAGAACTTGTGGCCGACGATCTTCGAATCGGAAGGGCTTGCTTACGACAAAACGGCTTGGAAACAATCGGTATTTGAAATTGAAAGAGCGTACAATTCTACGGGCGCGTCCCCCGAAAGAAAGTTTATTTGGACGAAACGTAGAAAAAATTTGGATTCCTACGACGCAATCGTCTATAAAATCAACGGCAAAGCGCGCGATTTTAACAACTGGACGATCGAATCCGAAACCTATTACGGTCACCCGATTTTTGCAAACTAAACGAAACGACTACGATAAAAGGATTTTACTATGGATATTATGGACTATATGTGTATCCCGCTCGGATACCTTATGAAATGGTGTTGGCTCTTGGTCAAAGACTACGGTTTGGCAATTTTATTGTTCACCCTTGCCACAAAAATCGTGTTGTTGCCCGTTTCCATTTGGATACAGAAAAACTCTATCCAAATGGTCAAATTGCAACCTGAAATCAATCAATTAAAAGTCAAAAACCACGGCAACACCGATTTGATCGCGGAAGAACAATTAAAACTGTTCAAACGGGAACACTATCATCCGATGCTCTCGATGATTCCGCTCATTTTACAAATCGTTTTGTTGCTCGGCGTGGTACATATCATCTACCACCCCTTGACGTATTTATTCGGGGTATCGAGTTCGGACGTTCGGGCAATCGCGGAATATCTCGGCGTGAACACTTCGTCGTCGTCTTTCCAGCTCGCGTTGGTCGAAGCTTTCCAAACAGGGGAACTCAACGCACAAACGGTCGTTGCAGGCGTCGATCCTGCCGTCATGGCGCGGTTGTCGAGTAAGGTCGGTGCGTTCGATTTGCATTTCTTAGGATTGCATTTGTCCACCGTCCCCACCGACACTTGGGGTTGGTACACGATCGTTCCGATTTTAGCGGGCGCGTCGTCGTGGCTACTCTGCCATACGCAAAACCTTTCCAACGTTTTACAACACGAACAAGGGAAATTGAATAAATACGGGATTATGGCGATCAGTATCGCGTTGTCCTTGTATTTGGGCTTGGGCGTGCCGATCGGGATTGCTTTGTACTGGATTGCGAGCAACCTGTTCTCCATCGTGCAAATGTACCTTTTAAACGTTGCAATCAACCCGAAAAAATACGTGGACTACGAAGCTTTGGAAGAAAGCCGTATCGCGCTCGCGAATATGAAAGCCTTTGGGCAAGAAGACAAGAAAAGCGAAGCTTACCGCGCGAACAAACAACGCGAAAAAGCCGATCTCAAACGCTTTAAGAAAATCGTCAATAAACACGTCGTATTCTATTCGGAAAAAGGCGGTTTCTATAAATATTATAAGGATCTAATCGCCGAGCTGTTGGCGCGTTCCAACCTTTCCATTCACTACATTACCAACGATCCCAACGACGTGATTTTCGAAGTCGCAAAAGAACAACCGCGTATCAAACCCTACTACGTGTCCTTGAAAAAAACGGCAACGCTTATGATGCTGATCGAAACGGATATGTTCGTGATGACGACGCCCGATCTCAATAAGTACTACTTAAAACGCTCGTTTATCAAATCGGATATCGAGTACGTGTACGTACCCCACGATATGATGAGCGTGCATATGAGTTTCCGCGAAGGCGCGTTCGACGCGTTCGACACCGTATTCTGCGTCGGTCCGCACGTGGAAAAGGAATTGCGAGAAATTGAAAAAGTCTATAACTTAAAAGCGAAAACGTTGGTTCGTTTCGGGTATCCTTTGGCAGATATGTTGGAAGAAGAAGGCAGAAAAGCCAACGCGGAAAAGACGGAAACGGGCGTTAAAGAAGTACTCATCGCGCCGTCGTGGCAGGAAGATAATTTGTTGGATTCGTGTATAGACGATATCATCAAAGCGTTGTACTCCGACGAATACAAAATCATCGTTCGCCCCCACCCCGAATACGTGAAACGGTTTGGCTCGGCGATGGACGAATTGATCAAACGCTACGCCGATTATGACGAAAACAAGTTATCGTTTGAAATGAACTTCTCTAAGAACAAATCCATCTATTCGTCCGACGTATTGATCACCGACTGGTCGGGCGTGGCAACGGAATTTTGTTTCGCCACCAAGCGCCCTGCGGTATTCGTCAACACCAAGATGAAATGCCCCAACCCCAACTATACGAAAATCGGCTTAACGCCCGTGGAAATTTCTTTGCGAAATCAAATCGGCGTTGCTATAGACAAGGAAGACGTGTGCAATTTAGCGGAAACATTGCGCGGATTGTTCGACAATGCGGAACATTACCGCGAAATCATTGAAGAAACGGAAAAGAACCACGTCTTCAACCACGGGTGCGCGGCAAAAGCAGGCGCGGAATATATCTTGCACGCGCTCTCACAAAAGAAAAAAAATAAAAAATGAGGTATATAATTATGTTAACAAATTTACTCTACATTGACCCTGCCGCTACGACGGCGTTGCTCTCTTCGATCACGGCGATTGCAGTTGCCGGTGGCGCAATCTTCATCATCATTTGGCGCAAACTGAAAAAAGGCGCGCAAAAAGTATTGCACTTGGATGAAAACGCAAACAAAGAAGTCGAAGAAGATTTGGTAATCAACGACGAACCTTCCACCGAAACGGCGCAAGAAGAAGTTGCCATGGCAGAAACGGAAGAAAATGCAGAAAACGCATAAACTATTTTCGTTTTGAATAACAAAACACTTGCTTTTGTGTTCAAAACATGGTATAATGTGTTCAATAAATGAAATAAAGTAAGGGTATTTTGTATAAAAATACCTTTATTTTTTAGTTTTTTGTAAATAGACCGTTCAAAAAACGGTATTCCAAAAGAAAAATTAGAACAAAAGGAGTTCGTATGGTTTTAACAAAAAAACAGTTCGACGTACTCGTTGCGTTGACGGATGATAAACTTTCTCAAAGAGAGTTGGAAGAAAAAACAGGCTACTCACTCGGCACGGTGAATAAAGCGGTAAAAGAATTAACTTCGGCGGGCTATCTCGTCGACGGGGAAATTACACCGAAAGGCATTGACGCTTTAGAGCCCTACCGCGCAAAACGGGCAATTTTTATCGCGGCTGGGTTTGGATCAAGGCTCGTACCGATTACGCTGAACACCCCAAAACCGCTCGTTCGGATCAACGGCAAGCGGATTATCGACGGTTTGATCGACGCATGTTTAGATGCAGGCATCCACGAAATTTATATCGTGCGCGGATATTTGGCGGAACAATTCGACCAGCTGTTATATAAATACCCGACGTTGAAATTCCTGGACAATCCCCTTTACAACGAAGCAAATAACATTTCTTCGGCGCTCCGCGCGAAACAGTTGTTGTCCAACGCCTACGTTTTCGAAGCGGATTTGTTGATTTCCAACCCTAAGATTATCACAAAATACCACTACACGTCCGATTTCTTAGCAATCAAAAAAGATCGCACCGACGACTGGTGTTTCGAAGTGAAAGACGGGATTATCACCGAACAAAAAGTCGGGGGGTTGGATTGTTGGCAAATGGTCGGCATTTCCTACTGGAACGAAGCGGACGGGCATAAACTCGCCACCGATTTGCAGGAAGTTTACGATATGCCAGGCGGTAAAGAAAAATACTGGGAACAAGTACCCATGGCTGTCTGCAAAGACAAATACCAAGTCGCCGTCAAGCCCTGCTATGACGAAGATATCGTAGAAATCGATACGTTTAGAGAATTGAAAGCCATCGATAAAACGTACGACGTATAATATATATGATACAATAAGGAGTATACTTCTATGGAACAAAAGAAACCTGCTTTACGAAAGCAACTCTCTCCGTTAAGCGTATGGGCTTTGGCGTTCGGCTGTATTATCGGCTGGGGCTCGTTTATTAACCCGGGCAAGAAATTTTTGCCTAACTCTGGGGTAGCAGGCACAGCAATCGCTATGGTGCTCGGCGCGTTGACGATGGTTATCATCGCCTTTTCCTATGCGTATATGGTACCCAAACACCCCAAAGCCGGCGGGGAATTCACCTTTACCAAAGCATGTTTTGGTAAGCGCGCCGCGTTCATTTGCGGTTGGTTTCTCGTTGCGGCGTACTTAACCAACGTACCGATGAACTCCACCGCGATCGGCTTGATCGTGGACGGGATTTTCGGCGACGTTTTGAAATGGGGTTTCCATTACTCGATTGCCGGCTTTGAAGTTTGGCTGGGCGAGATTATCGTCGCCTCCGCGATCCTAATCCTATTCGGCGTTTTGAATATTTTCGGCGTCAAAAAAGCGGCGTTCGTCCAAACGATTTTGACCGTTCTTTTAGTAGTCTCCGTTTTCTCGTTGTTCGTTTCGGGGCTTGTTTCTTCCCACGCGACGCTCGATAACATGTCCCCCGTTTGGGGCTTTGATAAGGAAGCGGCGATCCAAGCAGGAGCGTACTCTTCCGAACACGCGATCAAGGACTCGGGCATCGCAAGCAGTATTTTGGCGACGTTTGCGATTGCGCCTTGGGCGTTCGTTGGCTTTGATACCATTCCCCAAGCCGCGGAAGAATTCAAGTTCTCCTATAAAAAGATTATTTTTATTATGATCATTGCCATCTCGTTCGGTGCGTTCGTATATATTACGAACAACACCATCGCGGCAGCGGCTTTGGAAAACTGGCCCGACTTAATCGTAGATGCGGAAGGCACGCCTTGGCTCTTGCTCGTGGCGGCGGAAAAACTGCTTGGTCCATTCGGGAAAGTCCTGATCGGCGTCGGCGTCAGTTGCGCCGTTTTATCGGGGATTATGGGCTTTTATTTGGCATCGTCCCGTTTGATGTATTCGATGAGCAAAGACGGGTATTTACCCAAGTTGTTCGGGAAAATCGACGAAAAGCACGGCACTCCGAAAAACGCCATTCTCTTCTGTATCATCATCTCCCTTTCGGGCCCTGTACTCGGTAGAGAAGCGCTGGGTTGGTTCGTGGATATGAGCGCGATCGGCGCGTCCATCGGATTCTTATTCACAAGCCTTTCTACCTGCGTGACCTTAAAGCGCGACAAGGATGGGAGCAAGTTGTTGATGGCATTTGCGATCTTGGGCGCAACGTTCTCCCTTGCGTTTATCGTCTTACAACTTATCCCTATCCCTGGCTTGGACGGCGTACATTTCTGTTGGCAAAGCTATCTCATGCTCGGGATTTGGATCGTCCTTGGCATCGCATTCTATATCAAACAACGTAAGCATATTGTTTTAGGCAATTTAAACGAAAGTCTGCCCGACGGAGTATAATTCAAAAAACCACAAACAAAAAAATCACCTGCCGTAGCAGGTGATTTTTTATCGTGTTTTTCTTATCTTTCGTTGATGAGTTTGGTCAATTCGACAGGTTCAACGATCTTGCCGTCTTTGTAAACGCGCATATTCCCCGAAGCGATTTCGTCGATCAAAATAACTTCGCCGTTGTTATAACCGAATTCAAACTTGATATCCCAAAGATCCAACCCAAGCGTCTTCAAATCGTCCGCAACGACTTTCGTAATCTTGAGCGTTTGTTCTTTCATAGAGTTGAACATTTCCATGCTCATAACCCCAAGCGCTGCAAGCCCTTCCGCCGTCACCAACGGATCGCCCTTTTCGTCGTTTTTAAAGGTACATTCTACGTATCCACCTGCAA
Source organism: Clostridia bacterium (assembly GCA_017625565.1). Taxonomy (GTDB): domain Bacteria; phylum Bacillota; class Clostridia; order Christensenellales; family Borkfalkiaceae; genus Scatosoma. The sequence continues at coordinate 17,392 of JAGAKN010000005.1, read as the reverse complement.
GGGGCGTACCGTTTTCGATATATTCGCCGTATCTGCGGATAAAACTACCCGTAGCAACCAAACGGCAAATCACTTCCAACCCGTGCCCGAATACGGTTGCAGGAAGTACTTCCATCGTCGCGTTTTCTACGTCCGCGGAAACGTAATGCGTTTTAATCCCCGCTTCCTTTAATTTTTCGAAATAATACACCGACGATTTCAAGTTCGCTTTACCGATCCCTTCAATCGTAAGCCCTACCGCGTTTTCACCCGGATCAAAAACCCCGTCTTTGCCCGTGCAATCGTCCTTGAACTTCAACAATACGTTGCCGTTTTCCAACTTGTAAACGTCTTTCGTCTTTCCTGTGTACAATTTTTCCATATCAAAACCTCTTTTATAAAAAATTTTCTTCGTTTTTTTCGTCGTTCCCTATACATTATTATATATAGCAACTTTCACAAGCATTATTATAACAAATTTTTTTGCATTTTACAATGATATGAACCCCTCTCTTTCGCAATTTTTTAATTTTTTTAAGCCCAAAATCAAAAAAACGAAAAATTTTTTTTAATTTTTTTTGAAAAACCTATGAAAAACGCTTTACAACTTTAGTGAAATGAAGTATAATACTATCACAATCACTTCAGCGAGATGAAGTGCAAAAGTAAAAACATTTTTTAAGGAGATCATAGATTATGAAAAAAGCAGGAATGAAAGTAGCAAGTGTTGCATTGGCGGCGTTGAGCGCATTCGCGTTTACGTCTTGTAAGAAGGACGACAAGGAATTGATCGGTTTCGATATCGACCTTGCCAAAAAGACGGTTGCGTACTTAAACGAAACGTACGACGTAGATTTGGAAGTAGAATTCGTAGAAATCGACTGGAGCACGAAGGAAGCAAAACTCGCGGACGGTACGTTAGATTTGGTTTGGAACGGCATGACGATCACGGAAGAACGCTCTGCAGAAATGTGTATTTCTGTCCCCTATCTTTACAACAAACAAGTTGCGGTTATTATGAAATCGGACGCAGAAAAGTACACGACGAAAGAAAGCATGGCGGACGCAATCATGACGGCGGAAACGGGCTCTGCAGGGGAATCGGTTGTTCAAGATCAAGACCTTGGCGCTGAATACGTCGTAGCACCCAGCCAACTTGACGCGCTTATGAAGTTAGACAAAGGCGAAGCGGACGTTGCGGTAATCGACTCGGTTATGGCAGGATATTACACGTCGACGGGCGATTACGCGTCGAAAATGCAAATCGTAGACGGTTTGGTATTCGCGGAAGAAAGCTATGGGATCGCAGCGAAGAAAGGAAACAATGCCTTGATGTCGAAGATCAACGAAGCGTTGATTGCCATCAGAACAACGGGTTATGCGGAAGTTGTAGCACAATATGGTTTGACGTCGTCGGTAGCGCTTAACGCAGACACGGTAGACGTGTACGCAGGCGCAACGGATGATAGCTGGGCGAACGTCGTTAGCTCGGGGAAACTCGTAATCGGGTATACGATTTTCGCGCCGATTGCATACGAAAAGGACTAAAAAAACGCGGAGTAATCCATGGATAATATACAAGATATTTTAATGGAACTTGCAGAAGGGTTCGGCAACACGCTTGCGTTGTTTGTCGTCACCCTTCTCTTTGCGCTTCCTCTCGGATTGTTGTTTGCGTTTGCATCAATGTCCAAATTCAAGCCCTTGAAATGGTTTATGAAAACGCTGATTTGGATTATTCGCGGAACACCGCTTATGCTACAAATTTTGTTCGTGAGCTTTCTCCCGAACTACGTATTCAAAACCCCGACGAAAGATTTGGCAGCGATGCTGAATATCACCATCAACGAAACGATGTTTTTGTTTGTTGCGCTCGCATTCATACTCAATTACGCGTGCTATTTTTCGGAAATCTACCGGGCAGGTATTGAAGCAATCCCCGTCGGGCAGTACGAAGCAGGGCAAGTTTTGGGCTTGAATAAAAACCAAATTTTCTCGAAAATCGTATTGATGCAAGTCGTTCGGCGCATTTTACCGCCGATGAGCAACGAGATTATCACGCTTGTCAAAGACACGTCGCTCGCACAAGTTTTGGGGATCGTGGATTTGCTTAACGCGGCGAAACACGCCGTCAACCACTACGTCATATTAACGCCGTTTTTGTACGCGACGGTTTTCTATTTGCTCTTTAACGGACTGTTGACGTTATTGCTCGGTTGGGCGGAAAAGAAATTATCCTATTATAAGGTGTGATATGGCGTTTTTAGAAGTAAATAATTTATATAAAAGTTTCAATGAAACGGAAGTTTTGAAAGGCGTTTCGTTTGAAATGGAGCGTGGCGAAGTGCTTTCTATCATCGGTTCTTCGGGGAACGGAAAAACGACGCTACTGCGATGCTTGAACGGCTTGGAGATGGCAAACGCCGGTACGATTTCCATTGACGGCGAAACCGTGTTCCCTGCCGACGGGAAGAATAGCAAACAAACGGGTTTAACGTTTGGTATGGTATTCCAAAATTTCAACTTATTCCCGCAATACACGGCGCTTAGAAACGTCACGCTTGCGATGGACGTGCAAGCGGAAAAAACGCTCGGCAAGAAAAACCCGTTCGATTTTAAACGCAAGCAAGCCCTGAAAGAACTGCGCGCTAAAAACGAAACGGAAGCCCGCTTACTCTTGGCGCGCGTGGGCTTGGAAAATAAGGTCGATAACTACCCTTGCGAACTCTCCGGCGGTCAACAACAACGGGTTGCGATCGCTCGGGCGTTGGCGCTCTCCCCCGATATTTTGTGCTTTGACGAGCCGACTTCGGCGCTCGATCCCGAACTCACGGGCGAAGTGTTAAAGGTTATCAAACAGCTCCGTAGCGAAGGCAGAACGATGATTATCGTCACGCACGAGCTAGAATTTGCGCGCAACGTATCCGACAAAATCATTTTCATGGCAGACGGCGTAATCGAAGAAACGGGTACTCCCCAAGAACTTTTTGAAAACCCCAAGAGCGAGAAAACCAAGGCGTTTTTTGAAAAATTAAGTGAAAAGGTGACGGAAAATGACGATTAGAAATTACGGATTGATGCTGAAAGAATTGTATCAAGAACTCTTGAAACTGGAAACGGAAGAAGAAGTAGAACTCTTTTTAGAAGACCTGTGCACGATTAAGGAGTTGGAGTCTATGTCCCAACGTTTGACCGCGGCAAAAATGTTGTTGGACGGAAAGACGTATAACGAAATTGTAGAAGAAACGGAAATTTCGTCCGCGACGTTGGCGCGCGTATCCAAATGCGTACGCTATGGCAAAGGCGGATACAAAAATATCCTTTCCAAGCCGAAAAAATAATCCCGCTAAAAACGCTCCGCCAGACGTCTGGCGGAGCGTTTTGTTTTTTGGACAGAGCGTTCGTCCTATCGTCACGAGAGAATGATACCGATCGTGGCGATCAAAAACGTAAACGATCGCCATGCGGGCGCTCGCCTTAACGCCCATTTCCTATCCCAACGCCGTCTTTATACTATATTTTTTCAATTTTCTTTTGGAATCTTTCACAAAAACCCGTTCCTTTACTTGACTTTTTCGAACCACTGTTATAATATATATTATGTTGATCAATCGTTTTATTTTTTAGGGGGTTGGGCGTGGAAAAAACCCGAGAAATTTTAAAAGCCGTTAGCGTCGCCTATCAAGCGTTTAAACATGCATTCGCAATAGGGAAAAACTCTGACGAGCTGTTTTCCGTATTTGAAAACTCGTTAAAACAAAGCCTTGGCGCGTACGAAATCGTTTACGATTATATTTGGGGAAAAGACAGCTTACATATAGACGGCGTCACCCAAAACTATCTCCCGAACCAGGGTGATACCCTGGTGATGGATATCAGCGTCGGCAAAGACGGCGTATGGTGCGACGTTTGTCGAACGTTCTTCGTTGGCGAGCCTACAAAGCGCCAGGCCGAAGTTTTTCAAATGGTCGTCCGTTCCTTACGACAAGGACAGGCAAGTATGAAAGTCGGCGCGCGCGCCCTCGACGTGTATAGGGCGGTGGACGGAGTATATGCACTCCACGGCAAGAAATTGATCCACCACGCAGGACACCGCATCGGAGAAAAACCGCTTTTGCAACCGCAATTTTTAGAAGAAAACGAAACTTTGCTGGAAAACGGCAAAGTTTATACCGTGGAATCGGGGTTGTACGAAGAATTCGGGCTTCGGCTTGAAAACGATTATTATTTAACGGACGGTGAAGCCGTCGATTTATTCGAAGATTTATTACCACTCGATATAAAGGAGTACATATTACAATGAACGAACTGTTAAAAGGTCCTTTTTCCGTTTTGATGACGCCCTTTGTTGGCGACAAGGTGGATAAGGAAAATTATGTAAAGCAGATTGAACGGCTTAACCCGACGAAGGTTAGCGGATACGTGACTAACGGGAGTACCGGCGAATTTATTCAGCTCTCTTTAGACGAACAAATGCAAATTTCCGAATGGACGGCAAGCGCCAAGGCAAGCGATAAAAAATTGATTGTTAGCGCTTGCACGGGTAATCTTGTGGACACGGTGAACCTCTGTCGGCACGCGGGAAAAATCGGTGCAGATGCCGTACTCGTATGCCCCCCGTACTATTTCAAGTGCACGACGCGAGAACTCGAAGAATATTATACAAACGTCGCCGATCTTTCGCCCGTACCCGTGTTTTTGTACAATATCCCCTTTTTCACGCAGGAGTTGGAGCTTTCTCTCGCCTATTGGTTGTTGGAACATAAAAACGTCATCGGGATCAAAGACAGTAGCGCAAATATGAAACGCTTGGAACACATGGTACAAAAAACCATCGATTTACCCGTCAATATTTTCACGGGTACGGACGATATTTTGTTCCCCGCTCTCGTAGGCGGTTGCGTCGGGAGTATGACGGCGCTCGCAACCATTTATCCCAACGAAATTTGTGGGATTTACGACGCAGTTAAAAACGGGAATTATGAAAAAGCGAAAGAGATTCAATTCTCGATCCTGCCTGCACTCCGCGAAGCGGATCAGGAAACGTTCCCCAAAGGATATAAAAAGCTTATGGAAAGAGTGAGCGGAATTCCGTTCGGAAACAAGGAGGTTTTACAATGAAAGCTGCCGTTTGGCTTGCCGACAATCAAGTAGAAGTTCGGGAAGTGCCTATCCCTGAAATCGGCGAAGAAGAAGCGCTTTTGAAGGTTCGCGCCGCAGGGGTTTGCGCCACCGATTACCATATCATTTCCGGGTTCTTGAAAATCGGGAAAGCCCCCAACGTTCAAGGCCACGAAATTTGTGGTGAAGTGGTAAAAATCAACAGCAAACGCACGGATATTGCCATCGGACAACGTTGCGTCGTTGCAACGTCGATCGGTTGCGGATATTGCGATTACTGCCGTGAAGGCAAGCAATACATTTGCAACGACAGTAGCGAAATCGGGTACTATCCCCACAACGGTGGCTACGCGGAATACGTCAAAGTCCCCGTTTCGGCAATCGTGCCCATTTCGGACAAGGTGAGCGATAAGGCAGGTGCGATTTTGGAAAGCACCGTTTGTCCAACGGAATCGTTAATGCGGATCGGAATCCCCTTTGCAGGCTCGGTTGTCGTGGCAGGTACGGGCCCCGCAGGTTTGGCGTTTATTATGGTAGCCAAACTGATGGGCGCAGGGAAAATTATCGTACTCGTTCGGGACGAAAAATCAACGGTACGTGCATTCAAATACGGCGCAACGCACGTCGTAAATATCAAAACTTCTTCTGATCCCGTGCAAGAAGTTGCAAAAATCACCGATGGCAAAAAGGCGGACGTCGTCATTGAAGCGACGGGCGCAAAACCGATGATTGAAGCAATGCCCGAGTACGTGAAGAAAGGCGGAAATATCATCTTATACGGCATTCCATCCGACGACGAACAAATCGTGTTCCCCGTCAAGAAAATGATCGTAGAAGAAATTTCCGTGCACGGCGCGGTCGGAAATACCAAAGCTTGGTATCCGCTAGTCAAAATGATCGAAAACGGTAGTTTGGATTTGGAACAACTCGTCACACACGAGTTCAAACTCGAAGATATCAACCAAGCGTTCGATCTTTATAGAAATCACGATAAAACGTTAATTAAAGCAATCATTAAATTTTAAGGAGTAAACAATATGAAAATCACAGACGTAGAAGTAGTTGTCGTCCGTCAGGACGAAGTAAAAATGATCGGCGATGGTAGCCAAGACACGGCGGTTATTCTCGTACATACCGACGAAGGCATTACGGGGATCGGCGAAGTAGACAGCTCCCCCGAAGTTGTCAAAGCTATCGTAGAAACCCCCGCTTCCCACGATCAATGTAGGGGCTTGAAAGAAATCTTGATCGGCGAAGATCCCACCAACGTGGAATATTTGTGGCATAAAATGTATTATTACAGCTACTATTACACGAGAAGAAGCGTCGGTATCCACGCAATGAGTGGTATCGATATCGCGCTTTGGGATATTACGGGTAAAAAATACGGCTTGCCGGTATCCAAACTCATCGGCGGGAAATTCAGAGATAAAATCCCTGCATATTGCTCCGTATTGATGCCTGGTACGAAAGAAGAAATCGACGAACTCGTCGCGCACCATAAAGCGGATTGCAACTATCACGGTTATAAGTTCGGTTGGGGCGCGCTTGGCGAAAGCGAAGAAAAGGACGTAAAACTCGTCGAATACTGCCGTCAAGCAGTTGGCGACGCACGTCTTATGATCGACATCGGTATGCGTTGGACGGATTACAAATACGCGCTCCGCGTTTCCAAGGAATACGAAAAACAAAAACTGTATTGGTTGGAAGAACCGTTCGCTCCCGACAGAACACCCGATTTCGGTCGTCTTGCCGATAACATCAATATCTCGCTCGCTTCGGGCGAAGAATTTGGGACAATGTACGAATTCCAAGACATGCTTGACAACGGCAGAGTAGATATCGTGCAACCGGATATGAGTCGTTGCGGTGGTATTACCATGGCGAAGAAAATCGCGGATATGGCGCAACTTCGCGGGAAGAAACTCATCCCCCACGCATTCAAGACGGGCATCTTGATCGGCGCGACGTTGCAACTGATTGCAGCCATTCCCAACGCGGATATGCTCGAATACTGCGCGCAAGAAACGGTTTTGAGCAAAAATCTCGTTCGTCATCATTTCCAACTTGACAAAGACGGCAACGTGACCATTCCCGATCTTCCTGGTATCGGTGTGGAACTCAACGAAGACATTTTGAACAAATACAGAAGATAAGAGAATGAAAATTGTACCGTCCAAATACAAAGATATTTTTGCTTTAGAAGTGGAAACGGAAAACTATACCACCCTCGTTTTACCAAACGAGGGTGGTAAAATTGTGTCTTTTTTCGACAAACGTACGCAACGGGAGTATTTGATCCAAAACCCGTCTGAAACCTATTTACAACTCGGTTTAACGGGCGATTTTGAAAAGTGCGAATGTAGCGGTTTTGACGACATGTTCCCTACCATCGACCCTGTTGTCGTGGACGGAAAAAACTACCCCGACCACGGCGAAGTTTGTCGCGTTCCCTTTTCGTATACCATAATAGGCAACTCACTCGTTTTAAAGTATACTTCGGAAACGCTGGGTTATACCTATCAAAAGACGGTATCCGTCGGGGAAAACGGTGCGTTGAAGATCGACTACGCAATACAAAATATTTCGGGGAAAGATCTCAAGGTTTTATGGTCGGCGCATTGTCTTGTCAAGATTGAAAACAACGGAAAATTGTTGCTCCCGTTTGAAGAAAACGAGCCTGTCGATTGCGTTTATCACTCGGAAAACGCGGATCTACAAACCCGTTGCGCCTATCGAAAAGCCGATTTTATCATTCGTATTCCCGAAACAAAGATGGCAAAGAAATGGTATTTCCCCCACCGCTCTCCCCAGGGCTACGTGGGGTATCAAACTCCGCAGGGGGAACGCTTTATCCTGACGTTTGACAATCAGCGTTTGCCCTATTTGGGGATTTGGTTGGATTACGGCATGGTCAACGGCACGTTTAGCGTCGGCTTAGAGCCCTGTTCTGCAGGCTACGATACCGTACAAAACGCTGAAAACCACGGACAAGACGTATTGTTAAAAAAGGACGAAAGCCTACAGTTTTCGATATCTCTATCCGTAGAGAAATAACGATATACGATAAAAAAATACCCCGAAGAAACAAAACACACTTACCTTTTTCTTACAATTTAGGCTAAAGGAAGTATATTTGATCGGAGTAGATATAAAGACACTTTTTTTCATCAAATACTCCTTTAAAAATAAGAGAACGTGTCCAACAATGATTTAAGCAAAACACACTTCCAAACCCCTAATAGTTCAAGGTCGTGGAAGTGTGCTTAGTTGGAGCAGGTGAAAGGTGTCGTAGTCTGCACGCTACCAACACCATCAAAACCCATATTTTTACGGGGATTTCGGGGATTTTTGGTTGATTTTTCGTCATTTTTTATCCCTTACCCGACTGCTTATAACCCTTTAATTTCGTACTCGCTTCCGCTTTTTCGGGTATCAAATTTGCACTTTCAGGTCGCAAAATTCGAGTGCTTGACAGGCGTGTTTGTTCGGGTGGGCGATATTGTTTCGCACTTCTATCACGGTAGCAGGTATGCGTTCAATGCCATCAAGTAGCCTTTGCAGGTTGAACGTTATACGAATTTCATTGTTATCCATCGTGATTAAGTGGATAAGTTCCCGATACGCCACTTGCGAAGTTTTACCGCTTGTCATGCGAATACGGTCAAGATAAGATTCCGCCATTTTAATAATACGCTTGGGTTTGAATTCAGGGTACATAGAAATTCTTTCGTTTAAGAGTTGCGCACTTCGGGTCAGCTCATTGATTTCCCACCGTATAGCGCAGTTTTCTTCTGCGAGATATGCGCGCAGAGATTTCATTTCTTCTTGCGTTTCTTTTAAGCAATTTTCCTTGATTTTTGCTTGTTTTTCGTCGATTTTTGCCAACAACGCATTATATTCAGCTTGCATATTTTCGTATGTCTTGATATAGCTTACCCGTACAAGGTCTATCAGCTTTTGCGAGTTTTCCTTTTTGAATAAGCACCACGAGAGTAGCCGATAGACGTATGTTTCCAAATATTCGGCGTTGGTTGGGGTTGTAGGACATTTTCTATCCCGTCGATTGCATTGGTAGTGTGGTCTTCCAACTTTTAAGCCTTTGTAGTTATAACGAACGCCACCACACACCGAGCCATCACAACAGCCACACTTCATCAACCCTGCAAAGAGATATTTCCCGTTAGGGTTGAAGTATTTTCTTCTTTGCTTTCGCTCATCCATAATCGCCTGTACACGGAAGAACGTATCGTCGTCTATGATACGCGGTACGCCGTCGGGGATTCGTATGATTTCCGATTCAGGCTTACTTTTATGCTTGTTTCTTATTCCACGTTCGTCACGTTCCGCTTCCACGTTGTATGCGTATTCCCCGATATACTTTCTATTTCGCAGTATATCGTAGAAGTGCGCCGTAAACACTCTGCCGTCTGCCCGTCGATAGCCGTTTGCATAGAGATAATTACGAATTTCCACGTACCCATAGCCTTGTAAGAACAAATTGAATATAAGCCGAACGATATCGGCTTCTTTTTCTTCGATTACGTATTTTTTGTTTTGTACGCGATATCCCAGTAAGGGTACGCCACCGTGGACTTTGGCTTCTCTTGCGTTGGCGAGCATACCTGCCCGACATTCCCTTGCAAGTTTTTTGGAATATAGTTCAGCCATACCCATTGACATTAGCTCGAAGAACTCTCCCTCAGGCGTTTCGTCGAACTCCTCAATGGTGCTTACAACCTTAATCCCGTATTTACGCAGGTATTTTTTATAGTATCTTGCGTCGTCTACGTTTCTCGCCCATCTATCCATACGGTGTACGATTACGAAACGGAACTCCCGTTTTTCTGCATCCTTTATCATTTCTTGGAAGCTTTTTCGATTTGCATTTGTACCCGTTTGCGCCTCGTCTACGTATTCGTGGCGCAGGTGGATATTGTGCCGTTCGCAGAATCGCCGTATTTCTGCAAGCTGTACGACGATACTTGATTCTTGTTGCCTGTCGGACGAATACCGAGCATAGGCAACACCTTCTAACTGTACCATTTCTTGTATTCTCCTTTGTTTTTTTGTATAGAAAGAGCGCATAGCCCTTTTCCGAGCTATGCGCTTTGTATTTAATCTTTGAAGACGATTTCGATATCGTCCGTTTTATCGTCAACGACGATTTTTTCGATGAATATCCCGACGATTTCACGCGCGATTTGGTGCGACATAAAGATATCATCCACCGTAAGTTTGGCTGTTTTTGCCTTAAACTCGGCTTCGATTTCGTCGATACGGGACAGCAATTCGTTCAACTCCGCGAGCCTTGTTTTATGTTGCTCTTGATAGCCGATAGATTCGCTTGCTTGTACCTCGCAACGTTCCGCAATCGCTTTGATTTTCGTATTCGCAAGTTGATTGATTAAACCGCGTATATGGTCTTCAAGCCTGTCGATATGCTTTTGCGCCGCTTTGGCTTCATCGATTGTACGTTGTTTAAGCAGACTAAACACCGTCGTTTTGGTGTTTGTGGCATACAGGTATGCGTTCACTTCATCCGTCAACACGGTTTTAACGTACGTTTCAAGGTATTCTGCGTTGATTTTTTTAGTCGCGCAGACCTTTCCACGTCTTGAACTGTGATTCGGGCAAGCATACGAACGAATACGACCGTTTCCACGACCGCCACTATTCGCCATACCACTCATTGACGATCCGCAAGATTTACATTTCACGAATCCCGTCAAGAAGTATTCGGGGTTGGCGTTTTGGTGTGGTCTACAAGACTTTCTTGCTTCAAGGATTGTTCTTACTTTGTCGAACTGTGCCTTTGTTATGATGGCAGGTATCGCCGTTTCATTGCGCACCTCATCGAAATGTTCGAGAAGTACACGGTTTTTCTTACGTTTACCGTTTTCACGATTGTAAATGTAAGTGCCGTAATACTTTTCGTTTTCAAGCATAGATTTCAACGTAGAAATGGTAAACTTCTTTCCTTGTCTTGTCTTAAAGCCTTGTTGGTCTAATTTTTCGATAACCTGCTTATAGCTATGTCCGCTTGGCGGTCATAGAGAAGATTAACCTTATAGCAGGGGCTTCGTCTTCGTTGATTTCATACTGCTTATTTACTATTTTTAACCCGTAAGGCGGTTGACCACCTGCGCAGTCACCCTTTTGAACGTTGTGGATTTCACCGTGCATTACACGATTTGCCGTGTTTCTCGCGTGGTATTGATTCAGTTGGAGTTCAATACCGAGTTTGAACTCGCCCATAGCCGTTTTATTGTCTATGACCGTATCACCTGCAAGCAAGGTACAGCCGCAAATATTCAACAGTTTCAATATTGCTTGTGCGTCCACGTTATCACGTGTAAAACGGTCGAGCCTAAATACTACGATTACGTCAATTTCTCTATTCTCTACTTTTTCAAGCATTGCGAGAAATTGCTCGCGGTTATCCATAAACATACCACTTTTGTTGTCTTCTTGGAAGATTTCAGTAAGTGTCAGGAAGTCATAGCGTTTGATAAACTCGGTACAACGTTCTATTTGTGTTGGAAGGGAAGTCGCCTTCTCGTCCTTGGTACTCTTACGAGCATAAATAGCAGCGCGGAGTTTTTTAATTCCGCTTGGTTTCGGTTGCTTGTTTCAGTTGCCTGTTCAGGGCTTGGATTTCTTCTGCGTTAAGTGTTCTCATTGTCATTATCTCCTATGTATTTTTTTGTGATGATTTCTGCGAGTGTTTCGTTTAATTCGTCGTTGGTGGGTGTATGATTTTCTTTCGTCGCAGGGGACAGTTTTACCTGTCCCTTGCTTGCGTAGAGTTCACTACGCTTTATATGAATACTTCTCATTCTTCACCTCCGAACAAATCGTCGAAAGCCGTGCTGTCATCCACCTCGTATGTGCTTACGGGGATTTCGGGTTGTGCTACTTTTTCTGCTTTGGGTGGCTCCTCCCCTTGGGGTTCAATGATACCGCCTTTAAGGATAAGGCAATCGCACCTTACCACTTGACCTTCAATACTGTATTTTCGGGTGTTGTGGTCGCCATCACCTTTGGCAAGACCGCGTTCAATCCATTTTTGACGGATTCCGCGGAGTTCGCCGCCAAGCCCATTCTTTTCGAGGATTTCTTTTGTGATTTCTTCGAGTATATGCACTTCCCAATGCGTACTGTACTTGATAATTTTTCCGTATGCGTTATTTGGACGATACTCCTTATCATAATGACTTATCAGCGTATTTTCTTTCGTTTGTCTATCTTCCAAGAAGCGTGCTTCGTGACGGAAGATAAAGTCCACTACGCAACGATAAGCCTTTAATGCGTTATCGCGTTCTTCGATAGAGTCTTGTTCGCATTGGATAATGCGTTTTATCAACTCATCCGATGATAGCCCGAACGCAAACTTCGCGTTAAGAAGTTCTATCGTTAGGTGGATAGCCGCAAACTTATTCGCCAAACGGTCGGTAAGATTATCGGTCTTATCCATAAACCCTTTTACACGTTCTACGGAGTTTTTGAAGCCTGTACATAGTTTTTCCATCGGAATTGTTGCTACAAAATCGGCAAACTCTTTACCCGTAAAGCCATAATTCTTGCGAACGACCGACTTTACAAGTTCCGATTCTTTTGCCGATTTCGTCCATTGAATCCCTTGCGTATGCAATACACGCGCTTTTGTACCTTGATACTGTTCGCCGTAGTCCAAGATAGGAGTTTCACTTGACGTAATCGCTACGCCGCTCCAACCCAAACCACCGCCGCAAAGTTCGCCATCCCCATTCAAACGACCTTTGTGCGTGCCGTCTGCGAGTGAATAGATAAACTGCATAAGTTGGTTTTTAAGGTGTGGGTTCGTTGTAATATCATCTATTACAAACGGAACGCCGTGTACACCATCAATACGCCCAAATATCGCGTTTAAAGTATTATTTGCTGTAAAGCATAAACCATTGTTTTTGTTACTAATTTCAGGATTCATAAAAGGACTGCACATTAGCATTTCAGCCGTAGACTTACCCGTACTTGACGTACCGCAAAGATTTACGAGTATTGTACCCAAATCGGCTTCTTCTCCGTTCAACCTTGACACTACAACCGCAGAGTACCCGATTGCAAGCGCAAGGCTTAATTCAGTTGAAGGGAAGACTGTATCTTTCAAGAATTGAAGATACATTGCTTCGTCGCCGCGTTGGAACTCAAATTCCTTGCGAGTGGTAATAGCAGTATTGCCACCAAAGGAAGTTTTATCGTAGAAGTAGTAAGTTTGACCTTCAAACGGATACCAACCCAACACTTTATTACGATATACGATACTATCGGTATCTTCACACTGTCTATGTTGATAGAGCAAATGGTCTGCAACTGCCTCGGCATAACAAGGGTGTATATTAAGACCGTTTTTGCTTAATATCGCCAGCAAGTTTGGTTGGTACACGCAATCCGAAGAAACTTCGAATTTATACGTGCGTTTGTTGCGGTTATTTACTTCAATAAGCCACGAGTCTAATCCATAAGGGTCTTCTACGCTACGAATAATTGCCACAATGTCAAAGATAGGAGCTACGTTCTGTCGAACACTATTTTTTGCTTTCTGATAATCAAAGCATCCGATTTTGTAAATTTCTGAGGAACATCTGTTCACCTCCATATGTAATAATGTATGCAATTTCCTTTTCTTCGTCAAACGTTCCTCGACGATACGAGTTGTAATGGATAGCGACGGTTGAAAGATTAACCGTTTCCGCACGTTCCCGTTTTATTATACGCAGATTTCGCACGGCTTTTCTTTTTATTATAAGAACGCATATCTAAAACTTGTCGCTTTTTCTCCTGAAGAAAATAATACGTTTATTATCGTATTATTCTCTTTCTACGGTGTACCCCAACCTTGCGGCTGGCTTCGCGAAACCGTCCTTTACCGTACGTTTTATTATACGCACGGGAACAGGATAAGGCAATGCGGCTATCTTTCGCATTTCCGTTGTCGATTTCCGTTTTATGAATAGAGGGAAAATTACACCATTTAATATATAAACTGTACGTCTAATCATTAAACACGTAATATATTCCGTCTTTGCGCTTATCCGAAATATACCCGTCTGCTTTCATTCGGTCTATGATTTGTCCTGCCTCGATATAGGATATGCAAAGGCGACGTTGCAGGTGGGATATACACACCTTCCCGTCTTCCTTTGCTATCCGTATTGCCTTTTCGTAGTTCGTCATCCGTTCGCCACCGCAGGGGTGCTTGCGCCGCTATCCACGAATCGGCAGAGCTTATCGGGCATTTTCTTGTTCTCGATATAGCGTTTGAATCCGTCGCCCACCCTTACGAGAATACGAGTTTTGGCAGGGATATCGTAAATCTTACCCGTCAAGGGGGATTTCCAAGCCTTCTTGCCTTCCATTTTTCGCCCTTCTATGGTAAGGTAGTTCTTCTTAATCACCTTATAGCCCATCTTGGCGTATTCCATCGTCAGCTTTTGTTCTTCTTCGATAACCGCGAGTATATCCGAGAGCTTAAACCCGAACTTCTCCGCGATTTGACGGGCAACCGTCATTTGGTCTATGGTTTTCACCGTATTTTTGCTTTTCAGGCTCTTGCCTTCGTCTTTCTTTGTTCCTTGTTTCTTGCTTGCCATTTTCTTTGTTCCTCCTGTTTAGTATTCGTAGGCAAACAGCATGGTGCTGTGGTCGCCGTCGTCGATTACGTAGATTTTTTCGTGTAGGATTTCTTCGTATTCGGGGCGGTAGTTGGTGTAGTGTACGTTTAGCAACGGCGGTTGTTCCTGCTCGTGGTGTAGAGCAAGGATTTCCCCGTCGATTTTCTTGAACGTAAACACTTGAAGGTAGTCGATTTTACCGTCCGCGAAGAATATTCTTGCTTCTATGGAAGCCCATATTAGGCATTGTAATTCTTGCGGTACGCGCTCGTCGATTCCACCTGTCACGTAGCGAGTTTCTTTGTCAAACATTTCCTTTCTCCTTGTGGCTGTGAATTGCCCAACGTTGGGCGAGAATATGCCCGATTTTTGGCGTTTACCCGTCGGGATAGGGCGAACATCAGGTCGATAACCCGTGCGAAATTCGGGCGGTTTTAGAGCAATAACGGCACGCGCTCAAAGTATATGATACCGCCACCGTCATCCGAGAAAACGAATACGCTTTGCTTCCAATACGCGCCGTCAAGAGTGTTAATAATTCTGCTGTATTCGGGCACGCAGTTCGATAACGCATATTCCTTTTCTACTTGCTTTGCTTCGGCTTTGCTTTCGGCTATTACGAGATACGCCGTTGCTCCGCCTTGGTTTACTTCTTCCACGGCTTGCATTTGGTTTTCTGCTTCCGCTTTTAGTTCGTTTGGGGCGTTTGCACGTAGCAAGTATGCGACGAGTTCGCCCATTGTTTGAAATTTCTTCATACGCTTTCTCCTTTGGGTCATAGTAAAAGGGCTAACGTAATAGCACGTTAGCCCTATTTAATAGTTGCTTATATTTAGTTGTTAAATGGTATCACCCATTTAATAATTACATTGCGCCATATAACTATTAAATAGGTGTTAAATGGTATTAAATGGGGTATTACATACAGCGTGTACTTTGCCTTGTATGTAATTCCTTTTACCGATTATATAATATATGGTTGTTAAATGGGATTTTTCAATAATGAATGCAGGTTAAATTATTTCTACTCGATATGCGCCAATCTTTGTATCGTAATAAGGTTGTTCTTTAACTTCTCTTTGTCCAATGGTAGCATATTGCGTAGACAATTCGCCTATTGTGCATTCAAATAACTTGCCGTTTTTATCATTAACGATAATTTTAAGATTACTTTGGATATTTTCAATTGCTTCATCGAGAATCATTATAGCACTCCTTAGGTATTTTTACTCTTCTAATTCAATCAACAATTTTATTAACTGTTCGATTGTGTGTAAATTTTTATCCTTCTTAGATTGCTTTACTCTATATTTTATTTCATCTTGTATTTCACTTAAATCAAAGTCACTACACTCAAGAAATACTATCATTCCGTCAATATCATAATAATCAAATAATCTGGCTATTTTAGGAATAAGGAATTTTAGAGCAGAAGAAGAAAATTGTTGCTCAGCAAAATATTCCAAATTAGTTAAACTTGTATTGTTTTTGTATTGTGAGTTAAAAAAATTACCCCAATCACTTGAAGGATTATTAAACTTGTAATGATATGCGTAATTTAAAAATTGACTTACCTTCTTCTCATTTATTTTATCCATAGTTTATTTTGCAAAAAAATGTTAGTAGATAGGGTTAGGTTTAACCCTATCTACGGGGGGTTACCATTTTGTAGGCACGCCGTCTACGTAATGCCAGTAGTTACCCGTTGTGGTCGGTTTTGTTTCGCTGTAATAGTATCGCGTGGCGTTGGTTAAAGGCTTGTTAAAAGAATCAATCAAAATACTCGACCAATCGCTTACAGTCCCTTTATAATACACTCTCGGCATTCTATCGCAATTATGGAACGCAGAATTACCGATAGAAGTTACGCTGTTGGGAATTGTTATAGTCCTCAAACTATCGCAATCCGCGAACGCAGCAGCACCTATTGAAGTTACGCTGTTGGGAATTGTTATACTCGTCAAACTATCGCAATTATAGAACGCACCCTTACCGATAGAAGTTACGCTGTCGGGAATAATCAATTCTGTGACAAGCCCGTTATTCAAATACAAATTCTTGTTGATTGAACCATAAGACATAAGATTATATAATCCCGAAATATTACACCAAGCCGCTATATCACTAATATATACACTCGTCAAACTACCGCAATACTCGAACGCATCCTCACCGATGGAAGTTACACTGTTGGGAATGGTTACGCTCGTCAAGCTTCCGCAAAATCCGAACGCATGATCACCGATAGAAGTTACGCTGTCGGGGATTGTGATGCTTGTCAAGTTTTGGCAATAGTAGAACGCACCCTTACCGATAGAAGTTACACTATTTCCTATTGATATGCTCTTCAATCTATAGCAATGATAAAAAGCATCCTCACCGATAGAAGTTACGCTGTCGGGAATGGTTACGCTCGTCAAGCTATCGCAATAGTAGAACGCATCCTCACAGATAGAAATTACGCCGTTACCTATGGTTACACTCGTCAAACTACTGCAATACTCGAACGCATAAGAACTAATAGAAGTTACACCGTCGGGAATAGTTAGTTCCGTGACAAGCTCGTTATTCAAATACAAATTCTTTGCGTAATATAAGGGATTTGAACTATAATTCCCAAACGAAATATTACACCAAGC
>JAGAKN010000023.1 GCA_017625565.1 Clostridia bacterium | reverse complement strand
TTACGAGGGCAAATAAAGGCGTTTAACGAAATAATAGCTATCTATCCAAAACTTAAAAGAGATAGACAGCTATTAAAAGACGCCTTCAATTCAGAAAATGTTTTCAAAATTCAAAACGGCGGACATTGGATTGTCAACTTTGATGAATTTGAACAAGAGGTCATTCGACTACTCGAAATAAAAGATTAGCGCACTCATTCCAACTGGAATGGATGCGCTATTTTTAAACAACAATTATCCCGAAATTTTGCCTTTTGTCTTTGCTATCGTAGCATATAACGAGGCGTAAGTAAACGGGAAAAACTTTTGCTTTTATAATGCTAATTAAATATAGATTTTATTACGTCGTGCTTTTCTGCACGGTGTTTTTTACTCTATTTTTTGCGTAAAATCAACGCAAAACTTTTGTCCTTGCTCGTTGACTTTCGCCGCCAACAAAACATTGAAAATAATACCTCTAAATCGTTCTATGCTCCTTCCGCGTCGCCAAAAGGCTTAATAAAATTTCAGGAGGTAAACTCAATGCTTCAAAACAATCCCTACAATGTATTATCAGAAACCATCTCTTTCGAGAACGTTCAACAAATGGGTGAACTTATCACCTTGAAATGCTTACGCGGTTATTGCGCATATTCCCGTCAAAACTTTGAAAAACTCTATACGGGTTACGTTAGAGATTTGAATCGTCGTAACAATCCTGCGCATACCTTTTCGGACGCATACGACCTTGCACAAACAGCTATTTGTTTCTTGTGCGAATTTATCGGTAAAGAACTGACAGATGTTTATACGGTTAAAAATAGAAAAATCATTACGATTAAACACGCTGTTTATAACCTCGTGAGCCGTCACGTAGATAGAATGCGTAGGCATAATAAACGCGCTTGCGATATTGATTATTTCGCAGAAGAACTTTCGGTGGATATCGACCATTACCAAGAAAAGGATTACACCGAAGTGGATAACAAAATTGAATTGCTTAATCTTAAACCTCGTGATAGGGTTGTCCTTGATTGCTATATGGCAGGTATGAACTGTATGGAAATCGCTCAATTTCTTGATATTGACCGTGTAACCGTATGGCGTAGAAGACAACGTGCGCAGGTAAAATATAAATCGTTGTTCCATAGTATCTAAAAAAACTTATTCTACTATCTAAACTAAAATTAACGCACTCATACCAACTGGTACGGGTGCGTTATTTTATGCAAAAACAAACCGTTTAAAATGCAAAATTTACAAATTTTCATTTCGACTTTTTCAGCGTTTTCAAGGGCTACAGCGATAAATGGTGCAAAAATGGTGCAAAAAATTTATGCATTTGTGAAAAAATCACATTTTTGCTCGAAATTGCCCCGAAAAACGAAGAAAAACGGTCATTTTTGACCGTTTTTCACAAAAAATGTGGAGCAGGCGACGGGAGTCGAACCCGCCGGGAACAGCTTGGGAAGCTGTCGCCATACCGCTAGGCGACACCTGCATTTCTTTCTTTGTGTTTCTTATTATAACTTGTTTTAAAAAAAATGTCAACGGTTTTTCTTCTAGTTTGCAAAGAAAAAAGCCGATTTTTTTCGGCTTTCTTTACGAATTTTGACATTCCTTACAAACCCCAAAAAATTCTACGCTGTATCCGTCAATCTTAAATCCACAATTCGCCGTCGCAAACAATCCGTCCGTTGGGATCCCCGCCACTTCTACGTCCGTCACTTTTCCACATTCCCTACAATGCGCGTGGTAATGTGGCATTACGTTATAATCATACCGTACTTCGTTTCCCGATAAACGCAACTCTTGAGCAGAGCCTTTCTCCGCAAAACCGCCAAGCACGCGGAACACCGTCGCCCGAGATACGCTGGGATGTAGTTCGTGTACGTACCCGTAGACCTCCGTCGCCGTCGGATGATTGAGCGCCTTTAACGCGTCGTATATGATCGTTTTTTGCTTTGTTTGTCGTTCTTGCATGCCTGTTTTCTTCTTATTGAGATTGAATATTGTTTATATTATAACATAAGATTTACCTTTCGTCAAGGGTTTAGGCAAAAAAAATCGAAAAAAATAATTTCCCAATTTTTACAATTTTCGCGTATATTCCGATCCTATCTACGCAAAATACTTGTAAATGGAGGAAATTTTTATGAAAGCAACCGGAATTGTTAGACGAATTGACGAGCTGGGCAGAGTCGTTATCCCCAAGGAAATCCGTAGGACTTTACGCATCAAGGAAGGCGATCCTTTGGAAATTTTTACCGACCGCGACGAGTTGATGCTCAAGAAATATTCGCCGATCGCAACGTTGGAACGTTTTAGTAAAGCGACGGCGCGTTCCTTAAACGATTTGAGCGGAAAAATCGCCGTGATTTGCGATACGGACGGGGTATTACACGCTTCGGGAGAAGGTCGGAAAGAATTGGACGGGCAAACACTCTCCGAAGAGATGGAAAAGATTTTACGGGAGCGTCGTAGTTATATCGCAAACGCATCCGAGGGCGGAGATATTTTACCGTTGACCACGGCGCGTGAAGAAGGCATTACCGCGCAGGTAATCGTGCCGATTGTATCCGGTGGGGATTGTTTGGGCGCTGTTGCCGTACTCTCAAAAGAAGACGGTGCGAAAATGGACGGCGCAGACATGAATTTGGCGCGCTTGACTGCAGATATTTTGGCAAATCAATTCGAGTAATTTCACTTACTATAATAGGGGCAGGGTTGTATTTCAACGCAACCCTGCCCCTTTGTTTTTGTATTTTTTCCTTATTTTTTCAATGCTTTATCTATCCAAGGCTTGATATACTCTTCCGCGATTTCAAACGTGCCTTCGGCAAGCGTCGTATGCTCGTTAAAATACTTCTGAATTTGTAAAATTTCGCAATAATCCAAGACGTACAAAGCCGACCAAATCGCCAAACAAATTACCGCGCCGATCACGAGATACAATAAGCAAGCCAACATTCCGTCCAACATACGCGTGGGCGCAGTTCCGTTGATCGCATTCGCAACTTTGCCGAGTATAAAATTGACCAACGCTAGCGCGAGCAAACCGCCTATACATAACAACAACCCTGCCAAAAGTTTCCCGATCAGCCTACGCACAGACGGATCTAACGATTTAAATCCGTTAAAGATTTCCGCGCATCTATTCGATAAATTGACGATAAAACCGCTCTTCATACGGAACGGCAAAGCAAAGCATACCACGACAATGGCGATCGCGCCCAAGACGACGATCAGCGCCCGTAAACTGCCGATTAAGCCCTTTTGATAGCCCTTTAACGCCGTACAAATGATGATCCCGATCGTCAAGAAATCGAGCGTATAGATTTGGGCATATTTCCAAGCATAACGGACGATTTTCGCGTCGTACAACGCGCCAAGTGAACCGTTGCGGAGCTTGGTTGTGCCGACGACGTACAAAGCAATCGACAAAACGACGGCAAGTATCATTGCAACGTTTACCGCAGAAGCAACCCCGCCCGTAAGCCTGCCGAACCACGACGGTTTGGCATAGCCCTTTCTCACAAGTACTTTGTTATAATGCGCTTCGTCGTTGTAATCGTCGTAATCTTCATAATCGGGTTCATACGCAAACCCGTATACGTCGTATTCTAGCTCCTTGTCTTTTTTCCATTTACTTCTTGGACGGAGTACTAAGGAGAAGAATCCGTACACGATCAGCACCGCCAAAACACAAGCAAGCGCGATCAGGAACGTAGCGACAACGCCTTTGACGTTTTCTTTTAGCCCACGCACAATCGGGGCTTTAAGCAAAAACTTCTTTAAGTATTTGGACGCGATAAAAAAGCCAGCCCCCGAAAACAGCCAAACGAAACCGCCCCAGCTAACCTTTCGAAGTCCTTTATAGAAACCGACGAGAAACGCAATCCCTATCAAAGCGGAACACACGATCACCGCAATCGTAGGGATCATCCCAACTGCGTTTTTAGATAACAAAATGGCATTTAACGTCATCCTTTTTTCTCCTTTTTATGGGTTATTTGTTGAAATTATCCTTCAACGAAACGATTTCCGAAAGAACCAACCCACCATGCTCGTTTTTGCATTTTTTATAATAGCCTACGCGCATCAACTGGAATTGTTTGCCGTCGGGGCTTTCCGCCAAGTACGGCTCTGCCTTGCCGTAGAAAATATGCTCGCTATCCAAATTCATGCGTTCGCCAAAGTCCTGCCCTGCGTATTCCGCATCCTTTAATAAATAGCTATACCGACGAATTTCCGCGTCCACGCCCGTTTTTGCGTCCACCCATTGGATCGTGCCTTTGACTTTCACCCCGCTCGTATCGTTGGAAGAACGGCTGTTGGGCAAGTACGAACACTTCAATTCGACCACTTCACCGTTTTCGTCCTTGACGACTTCGTCGCATTGAATGATATATGCATTTTTCAAACGCACGTAGCCACCTTCTTTCAAGCGTTGGTACTTGGGCGGTGGATCGAGCGAAAAGTCCGCGCGGTCAATGTACACCGTGCCCGAAAACGCAAGCTTTCTCGTGCCGAGTTCGGGTTTTAACGGATGCAACGCCGTTTCCAGCATTTCTTCCCCTTCGTAGTTGGTAATGGTCACTTTCAAGGGATCGAGCACCGCCATCGCGCGTTCCGCGTTCTCGTTTAAGTTGTCCCGAATGCATGCTTCCAAATAGGAAAGTTGACACTCGGAATTCGCTTTTACAATCCCGATTTTCGTGCAGAAATCGAGCAACGCTTCAGGCGGAACACCACGGTTGCGCAAGCCTGCTACCGTCGGCATACGGGGATCGTCCCAACCGTGCACGTGCCCTTCTTCTACGAGTTTTTTCAAATAACGCTTGGACATAACCGTGTTGGTGACGGCAAGACGGGCAAATTCGATTTGACGGGGCTTGGGATTGAACCCGAGTTGTATCCCTACCCAATCGTACAAGGGACGGTGATCCTCAAACTCCAACGTGCAAAGGGAGTGCGTGACTCCTTGTAAATAATCGCAAATGGGATGCGCATAATCGTACATAGGGTAAATGCACCATTGATCGCCCGTGCGGTGATGCGTACAACGCAAGATCCGATAAATCACGGGATCGCGCATGTTCATATTCGGGGACGACATATCGATTTTCGCGCGCAAGCACTTGCTCCCGTCCGCGTATTTCCCCGCGCGCATTTCACGGAATAATTGCAGGTTTTCTTCCACGGAACGGTTTCTGTACGGGCTTTCCTTTCCCGCTTCGGTAAGCGTACCGCGCGTCGCGCTAATTTCTTCAGGCGACAAATCGCAAACGAACGCTTTGCCGTCCATAATCAGTTTTTCTGCGTATTCGTAAATCGTTTCGAAGAAATCGGAAGCGTACACTTCCTTTGCCCAATCGTAGCCAACCCATTGAATATCCCGACGGATCGCGTCGACGAACTCCGTCTTTTCCTTGGACGGGTTGGTGTCGTCGAAAAAGAGATTGCATTGTCCGTCGTATTTCTTTGCCGTACCGAAATTGACGAGCATACTCTTGATATGTCCGATATGCAAATACCCGTTCGGTTCGGGCGGAAAACGCGTTTGTACCGCTTGGATTTTGCCGTTTTCGATATCTTCGTTGATGATTTGTTCGATAAAATTCGTTGCTTCAATCGTTTTCATACTAACTTTCTCTTCTTATGATTTCCTAAATTACTTTCTTCAATACCGCTTACGACAAGCCCAAAATCGTGCCGTCCGAAGTAAGGTCGATTTTCTCCGCGGCAGGATGCGCGCCAAGCCCGGGCATCAACATAATCTTGCCCGAAATCGCTACGATAAACCCTGCACCGCCCTTCAAAACGATATCGCGTACTTGTACGCGGAAACCCGTAGGTCTGCCCAACAATTCCGCATTGTCCGAAAGCGAGTATTGCGTTTTTGCAATAATCACGGGCAAATTCCCACAACCTTTTTCTTCGATTACGGCAATTTTCGCAAGCGCTTCTTCCGAGAAATCCACGCCGTCCGCGCCGTAAATCTTCTTCGCGATATGTTCAATTTTTTGGCAAACGCCTTCGTCTAACGCATACGGGAACTCCAACTTCGACGGAATTTCACACGCCTTTACGACTTCTTCCGCGAGTTCTTTTCCACCTTCGCCACCTTTCAAGAATACGTCGGTAAACACCGCCGTAGCCCCAGCTTTACGTACCGTTTCAATGACGAAATCCGTTTCCGCTTGCGTATCCGAGAAGAATCGGTTCATCGCCACGACAACCGGTTTTTTGTAAACGTTTTGTACGTTTTCAATATGCTTTAACAAGTTTGGCATACCCTTTGCAAGCGCGTCGAGATTTTCTTCCGAGAGCGTTTCCTTTTGCGCTCCGCCATGCAACTTCAATGCCTTTACCGTCGCAACGATCACGACGCAATCGGGTTCGATATTCGCCGCGCGACATTTCGTATCCAAGAACTTTTCCGCACCCAAATCCGCGCCAAACCCAGCTTCGGTGACTGCGTAATCGGCAAGGCTCATCGCGCAATACGTCGCTTGGACGCTGTTGCAACCGTGCGCAATATTCGCAAACGGTCCGCCATGGATAAACGCAGGCGTATGTTCCAGCGTTTGCACCAAGTTGGGTTTCATCGCGTCTTTCAAAAGTACTGCCATCGAGCCTACTGCCCCGGGAATATCCTTTGCGCGAACGTAATCCCCATCCGTGTTCAACCCAACGATAATGTTCCCCAAACGGCGTTTCAAGTCGTCTATGTCCGTTGCAAGGCACAACACCGCCATAATCTCACTCGCCGCCGTGATATCGAAATGATCTTCCCGTTCTACCCCGCGACCTTTTCCGCCGATCGTGATATTGATGAGCTGACGCTCGTTCATATCCATACAGCGGTGAAAATAAATTTGCTGGGTATCGATCTTCAATGCGTTGCCACGGAAGATATGATTATCCATCAACGCACACAACAAGTTGTTTGCCGCGGTAATCGCGTGCAAGTCGCCCGTGAAATGCAAATTAATATCCGCCATTGGTACGACTTGGGCATAACCGCCACCCGCCGCACCGCCTTTGATCCCGAATACAGGGCCTAACGACGGTTCTCTAAGCGCCAAACACGCCGATTTCCCGATTTTCGAAAGTCCGTCGGCAAGCCCGATGGATACGGTGGTTTTCCCTTCGCCCGAAGACGTGGGATTGATCGCCGTCACCAAAATGAGTTTCGCCTTACGTTGCGCGCCCTTAGGGAGCGAAACTTTCGCCTTATATTTTCCGTATAATTCCAACTCGTTTTCCGTCAAACCGAGTTTCTTTGCTACTTCGCGAATGTCGATTAGTTCCGCTTGTTCCGCAATTTCGATATCTGAAAGCATAACGTTCCTCTCTTTCGTATATTCTAACAAATAACATTATACCACATATTTTCAAAAAATGAAATTATTCTCTCGCTGATTTTCGGATTTTTTTTACTTTCCCTAAAAATTTCTCCTGCGCTTTCCGACAAAATTCTCGTTTTTCAAAAAAATCCCACGCTCGAGCTCCGTTTTCAGGAAAAAACGTTTGACTTAGCGTGGTAAAACATTGTATAATATTTTCGAACATTTTTATTCCCAACAAAGGAGAGAACTATAATGGCAGAAAAAAGAGCGGTCACGATGGAAAAGCTTGTGGCACTTTGCAAAAATCGGGGCTTTATCTTCCCCGGTAGCGAAATTTACGGCGGTTTGGCAAACACGTGGGACTACGGTCCTTTGGGCGTGGAATTAAAAAATAACGTCAAGAAAGCTTGGTGGAAGAAGTTCGTACAGGAAAACCCGTACAACACGGGCGTGGACTGCGCAATTTTGATGAATACCCGTACGTGGAAAGCGTCGGGACATTTGGGCGGTTTCTCCGATCCCTTAATGGATTGTAAATCTTGTAAAGCCCGTCACAGAGCGGACAATCTCGTCGAAAACTACGTCGAAAAACACAACTTGGACGTCAAAGTCGAGGCGATGGATAACGACGCTTTGGAAGCGTTCATTACCGAACACAAGATCGTTTGCCCGATTTGCGGAAATCACGATTTCACGTCCATTCGCAAATTCAACTTGATGTTTAAAACCTTCCAAGGTGTCACGGAAGACAGCGCAAACACCGTATATCTCCGCCCCGAAACGGCGCAGGGTATTTTCGTAAACTTCCAAAACGTACAACGCTCTACGCGTATGCGCGTTCCGTTCGGGATTGCGCAAGTCGGGAAATCTTTCCGCAACGAAATCACCCCCGGCAACTTCACCTTCCGCACCCGTGAATTTGAACAAATGGAACTCGAATTCTTCTGCAAACCCGGCACCGACCTTGAATGGTTCGCTTACTGGAAAGACTTCTGCCGTAATTGGTTGCTTTCCTTGGGTATGAAAGCGGAAAATTTGCATTTGCGTGATCACTCCCCCGAAGAACTTTGTTTCTATTCCAAGGCAACGACCGACTTTGAATACAATTTCGCGTTCGGTTGGGGCGAACTTTGGGGTATCGCAGACAGAACGGATTACGACTTGTCCCAACACGCAAAAGAATGTGGTAAATCCATCGACTATCTCGATCCCGTCACCAACGAACGCTACGTACCTTACGTTGTAGAACCGTCGCTCGGCGCAGACAGAGTGGTTTTGGCATTCTTAACCGACGCGTACGACGAAGAAGTCGTCGACGCGGAAAAGAACGATATCCGTACGGTATTGCGTTTGCATCCTGCGCTCGCGCCCTATAAATGCGCGGTATTGCCTTTGCAAAAGAACCTTTCGGAAAAAGCCGACGAAATCTATGCGAAAATGTGCAAAAAATTCCCTGCAACGTACGACGTGACCGGCTCGATCGGGAAACGTTATCGCCGTCAAGACGAAATCGGTACGCCCTATTGCGTGACCATCGACTTCCAAACCTTGGAAGACAACACCGTCACCGTCCGCGACCGCGACACGATGGAACAAATCCGCGTTAGCGTCGAAGAAGCGATCCGTTATATCGAAGAAAAGTTGGAATTCTAATCCAAATCGCTTAAAAGGTTAAAGCCCGCCGAACGGCGGGCTTTTTTTCATTTTTTTTCCTGTACGGTGATTAAGAACTGCTGTCCGTTAAGAATACGCATGAGTATTCCGTCTTTCTCCATCTGATAAACGGCAACAAAATTTTCCGCGATTACTGTTGCAAGCTCTCGAAGTAAATCTTTTGTTTCTACAAATTGCCCTGCTTGTTTCTTGTCACACGTTTGTTCTTTTGTCTTTTGCATATACATACTCTCCTTTTTGAGCACTGTTTCGTGCTCTTTTATTTTTGTAATACGATTATATCATCATTTTTGCCACCAAGCTACTATTTGATGGCTAAAATGAGAATAATATTTTGTAGGAGATTGTCTTTGTTATGTGTATTTTGTCGAAATTTTCCGAAACGCTTTCCGCGCTTATGTGTGAGCGGAATATAAAAGCCCCTGCATTAGCAGAAATCCTAAAAACCGATCGCTCGAATATTACGCGATATTTACACGGCGACAGGTTGCCATTATTCCACGGATTTATCGCACTCTTGGAGTTTTTCAACGTATCCGCCGACGTTTTACTCGGTTTAGCCGACTATTCTTCTACGCAAGAATTTTCTCCTGTAGCGCCCTTTTCTTCACGCTTACGGGCAGTCATGGACGAAACCAAAACGTCGCAATACGCCCTTGTAAAAAACGCCAACGTTAGTGGCGCAAGCTTGTATCAATGGCTATTCGGTAAAAGCGTCCCGTCCGTAGAAAGCCTTGTAAAGCTTGCAACCTATATGGACGTTTCCGTGGATTATCTACTGGGTAGAACAAAGTAAGCGCTTTTTAATTTTTATTATACGTAAACATAAAACTCCCCTTGGCGGTCGCCAAGGGGAGTTTTATTAAGTACCTAACGTTTCTTAGTCTTTCAAGAATTTAGGAAGAATGGTAGCAACTGCGCTAACGATGAACAAGATACCGCCAAGGATTGCGCCGATACCAAGATCAAACATACTTGCATAGTCTTTTGCGCCCATATCCGTTACGATAAAGCCTTTCGAGCTGAAGCAGAATACAGCCGTCACAACCATAACTGCCGTTGCTACGTAGCGAAGCATTTCGTTTGCGCCTTTCAAGTAGCAAACTACTGCCAATGCAACGCTTGCGATCGCCAAAACAACCGTGACCAAGATCATAGGGATCTTATCGTCTTTGATCGAATCCCAAACCGATGCGGTTTCGCTCACGCCCAACATTTCCATCTTGATTACGGGTGCGAATACGTAGAGAATCAACGCAAGCGCAGACGCAATGATCGCCGCCAAGGGAGCCCATTTCTTTAATGCCTTCATCTTTTACCTCCGTGTGATAGACGGGTTTTATTTTTTTGAATGTCCACCACCTTATATATTTATTATAAAACATTCCTTTTTATTTGTCAATGATTTGTCGAAAAAAAAGTAAATTTTTCTTTTTCGACGGCTTTCGACAAGGTTTTCCATTAAAAAATCCCCGTTAAGAAGATTTCCAAACCGATTGCGATTAAGATAATCCCTCCAAATAGCGTTGCTTTACCCGAGAATTTCTTCCCTACTTTTTCTCCGATATAGACGCCAATCAGGCAGAGCGCAAACGTAATCGTCGCAATCAGCGACACCGCAACGAGCGCCACGTACCACTTATACGCCGAAAGCGTAAACCCTACCGACAGCGCATCAATCGACGTGGCTACCCCTTGGACGAATAAACTACCACAACCGACTTTCGCGCACTCCGTTTCTTCTTCTCCGCGAACGGCTTCGATCACCATTTTTCCGCCGATAAAGAGAAGTAGCGCAAGCGCGATCCACGGGATTGCCTTTTCAAACGTTTGAAAACGTTGTGCGATCGTACGCACGCAAATCCAACCGATCATCGGCATCGCGCCTTGGAAGACGGCAAAAACACCTGCTATTCCGCAAGCTTTTTTTCTGGACATACACGGCTCTCGCAAGCCGTTCGCCAAGGCTACGGAAAAAGCGTCCATCGCCAACCCAATCCCAAGCATTGTATTTTGAAAAAAGAATAAAAAACCAAACATACGCATTCATTATAGCACGTTTTATTAAAATACTCAAGCGTTTTCCTTTCGCGTGTTTTATTCTACGCAAGAGATAGCAAGTTTAGAATATAACGTGAGTGTTATCAACGCTTTTCTTAACGGGCAACTTTTCTCACGCAAAGCTGTTCTTTGCGTTCGGTCACGCTCGTTCCTACCTATCGTCGCTCGCTTATCTCGTCCCTAAAAGCGTTATCAACGCTTTTCTTAACGGGCAACTCGTCCCAAACTTGACGGCTACACCTGCTCGCAGTAGTTCATACCCCCCTACACCAAAAGCAACCGCCAAAAAGGCGGTTGCTTTTGGTGTACCCGCTATGAAGCGAACTTTACCCAAAACTCGCCCGTTTATTTTTCATAAGTGAACTTGAAAAATCGCTGATTTTGTGCGGTTTTTCGCACTTTTCGCCCGTCCTTTTCGGCTCGGCATTTTTTTCGTTTCGTGGGTTGATTTTCCTATATCAACCCGAACCCACAACGCGCATTTCACGCCCTTTCCCGTCAACCGCAGATTTACGCCTTGCCCTGTTATTTTCATTATTTTTCACCCCCTTTGATACCATGGTTTTCTTACTTTTGAACACAATAAAAGCTCGGTTGAAAAACCGAGCCTCCATTTTATGATGTATGCAATTTACTTTTTAGTCGCCTTTAACTTTTTTTCTTCTTCTTCAAACCATGCCACGATATTAAACACAGGCAAAATATACGGGGGAATATTTGCATTTGAAGTAATAGTCGCTAACAACGCTCTTAAAAAGGGGAATAATACCGCGACAGCATTGACTTTAACTATGTTGTCATTTTCTTCCCAATTTTCAACTTCAAATTCGCCAGAAGTCCAAATTTCAATCGAAAAAGGCGTATTTTGAGAATCTTCTTCACCGATAACAAAACCCAAAGAAACCTTACATCTATTTTCTGCAATTTTCTCGATTTTTCTCGCCAATTTGGGGCTTATTTCAATCTGTTCATCTTCGTTTGGCATTACAAAAGCTGAATTTAAATCAAAATGTATTTTTTCAACCTTGTAATTCAACAAATTTAATATACATTCATTTTTCATATTTATGCTCCTTGTAGTATTTT
The DNA here is from genome assembly GCA_017625565.1 of Clostridia bacterium. Lineage (GTDB taxonomy): Bacteria > Bacillota > Clostridia > Christensenellales > Borkfalkiaceae > Scatosoma. The sequence goes on along the minus strand of JAGAKN010000023.1, from coordinate 20,422 downwards.
TGTATTATAAGGATTTCTTGTTGGCATATAACACGTTCCAAAAGGAATAATAGTAATCGCATACAATTTCGATTCAATTTTTTCTCTTTCTTTAAATGTTAAGAAGTCTTTGTTTTTTTCATATAACTTCTTCATGTTTTTTTCATCATTCATTAAACGAATCAAATTATCGTGAGCAATATCTTGTATAGCACCACGTTCATATCTTGTTATCGTTTTTTCGCCAAAGCCCAAAATACGCGCAAATGCCGCTTGCGTCATATCATATTTCATACGAATTTTTTTAATTTCTTCGGGAAGCAACAACCCTTTTCTTTCACGATAAATGTTATAAACTTTGATTTCATTTTCTTTTTCAAGTTTTTCATCATAAACTTCATTGCCACAAGTCTTACAAATTCTTATTTTAATTTTTGCTTGTATTTTTTCATCCTTTACTTGAAATATATCTTCAATTTCTTTTTCATAAGTATCGGTTTCTTTTTCGCATACATCACAATAGCAATAATTAAGCCTTTTCATTATGTTTCTCCTTCCTTTTGCCTTCTAATTATTTACTTTACTTTGCTTTCTAAACCGTTCAATTTTAATATTTATATTTTTGCTGTTGCTATTTTATTCTAATTTTATTCGATATTATCAATATGACAGCTTAATGCTTTAATTGGCTCAACGTATTTCAATTTTATATAAAACCATTCGCCGTATTCTCTCTTTTTGAAAACCCAAATATTCCCCGTACTACCGTCATGGTCGCCTTCTGGACCTTTATGATAATCACATCTTTGTAATCCTCTAACAATAACTTTTAAGTCTTCATCCGTTAACCCTAATTGGTATTTCGTTTTTCGATTCTTCTCTGTTTGGACTAGGCGGATGGTTCTTGCCATCCGAATTCTAAGTAACACATCATCTAAAGTTTCCAATAGCATTCATCCTCCCGTTTATTTTTTGGTATCATATGATACTAATATATTATACCATAATAAAAAACTTTGTCAAGAGTATACTGCCATCTTTTTTTAATATTTTTTGAAAAATTTAACTTTTTGTACACTTTTACCTGTTTTCACCCCCTTGAAGTTCAGGATTTTCCCGTTTATAGCCCGCGCGTATCGTCATTGCCTTGAAGTCGAAGTCCATTCCGCGCAGGTTATAAACCCGTCTTATGTTCTCCAACTTCTCTATGACGGTGCAGGTCAACGGCTGTTCTATCTCCGCAAGCTCGTGCAGATTGATTGTCGTTTCCACCGTGTCCGCGCCGATTTTGATTTCTTCCACAAGCGTTTGCAGAATTTCCTGTTTCTTGTAGAAGTCAATGCTTTCCAGCACCGTCTTGTATTCGCGCATATTTCGGCGCAACGTTTCCCTGTTCACGCGTGGCGTTGTCGTGCGCTTTGCTTGCAATTCCGCAATTTTCACCGCCAATTCGTCCAACGCCTGTTGTTCTTCCTTGCGGTTGTTTTCAATCAACGTGGCAAGGGCTTTGCCTTTGTTCCTCTGCTCGATTTCTTCCAAGCTAACAAGAAGTGCTTGCTTTTCTTCCCATTCCTTCTTCAAGGCTTTCAGTCGTTGCACCTTTTCATCGTGCAGCGCTGCTATATCTTGCCGTATTAGCTCAATTACGTTTTCCATATTCCGCACAAGCAAAAAGGCTTGCGTGAACAAGCCCACCACGTATTTGTCCAAATAAACAACGTTTATACTTTTTCTTGCCTGTGCATGATATTTTGCATTGCAAGTATAAGTGAAAAACGGCTTTCCGCGTGGCATTGTTTTACCGCCGCCCATTGCATAGCCACATACACCGCAAACCATTAACCCCGATAAGAGATATTTTCCCTTTTTCCGTCCGCGCCCGTTCTTTTGCATTCGCTTATCTAACAGGGCTTGCACCCGTTCAAAGAGTTCTTCGTCCACGATAGCGGGCATACCGCCTTGAATCCGCACGACTTCGTTTTCCGTTTTCTTTTGCGTGCGCCATTTGTGAGCAGGCTTGCGTTTATATTGATTGAACACATATTCGCCAACGTATTGCCTATTTCTTAGAGTGTCCGTTATGCTGTACGACAACGGTCTGCCGTCCCGCCGACGATAGCCTTTCTCGTTGAGATAGTTGACCGTTTGCTTGTAGGAATGCCCGTCCGCGACCATTTGGAACATTGTCTGTATCGCTTCCGCTTCGTGGGGTACTATGCGGTATTTTTTATTTACCACTTCATACCCGTAAAGGGGAACGCCGCCGTGCGCCTTGCCCTTTTGCGCGTTTTCGATTTGTCCGTTGAACGCTTCACGGGAAAGCCGTTTGCTATACAACGCCGCCATACCCATACTCATCAGCTTGAAGAAGTCGCCTTCGGGCGTATCGTCAAAGTTCTCTACCGTACTTATGACCTTAACGCCTATTCTTTCAAGCTGCTTTTGCCCGACAAAGCAAGCTCCACGTTTCGCGCGAATCTATCCCAACGATGAACGATTACGACGTCGAATAACCCAAAATTCGCTTCCTGCAACATTTGTTGAAATTCTTCGCGGTTTCCGTCCGTTCCCATCTTGGCTTCGTCCTTATACTCTTTCACGACCTTCAAATGATTTGCTTCGCAGAATTTTCTGCATTCGGCAAACTGGACGGTTATGCTCGATTCCTGTTGCTTGTCCGACGAATAGCGGGCATATAACGCCGCCTTTAATTGTATTGTCATTCTCTTTCTCCTTTCAGTAGTTTAGCCAATACCCCCATTTCTCCGGGGGGATCGCCACTGTTTCCACTTTTCCACCGTTTTGAGTATATAGCCCCATACCATGTATGCGTTGAACGTTCCACAATTCCCACTTTTCCACTGCTTTTGGATATATGCCCCTAAAAGTCAAGGGTTGCGTTTTTTGCCTTTACTGAACTTCTTGGGGTAGTCCTGTTTTCCCACCAACCGTTTTTCCCGTTTCAAAACATAGGAAAAGCCCCTAAACGCCATACCTTTCAGTAAGCATTTAGGGGTTGTCGGTGGTGTACCCGCTGGGGCTCGAACCCAGACTCGACAGCGTCGGAGGCTGTAATGTTATCCAGTTACACTACGAGTACGTTATTCAGTTTTTGCGCCACCCTGAAAGTCAAGGGTCGGAAATTTCGTCCTTACAAGACTTCTTAGGGTAGTCTGCTTTTTCGGTTTTGGAATTTTTAACTTTTTTATTAGGAATTTCCTGCACTTTACCTTTTAAGTTAAGGTTGTGTTATGGGTACGGTTCGGCTCGTGGATGGGGCTCGAACCCAAACTCGACGGCGTCGGAGGCCGTAATGTTATCCAATTACACTACGGGTACGTCACTTAAATTCGCTTTTTTTCGTTTTCTTTCAAAAAGCATTTCTATTTTACTATTTTTTACTTCCTTTTTGCAAGCGTTTATGGTATACTATTTCTAAATTAAAAGAATTTTTTTCGAAATCCCCTGTCTTTTTTTCAGTTTTTCGGAAAAAAGGAGTTTTTTATGTCGAAAACGGTCGTCATCGGAATGAGTGGCGGGGTAGACAGTTCGGTCGCTGCCCTGCTTTTAAAAGAGCAAGGCTACAACGTAATCGGGCTCTTTATGCAAAATTGGGAAGAAACCGACGAAAACGGATGCTGTACCGCCGAAGACGATTACGCGGACGTACGCAGAGTTTGTTCGGTGCTCGATATCCCCTATTACACCGTCAATTTCGCCAAGGAGTATATGGACCGCGTTTTTTCCTATTTCCTTGCCGAATATAAAGCCGGTAGAACGCCCAACCCCGACGTGCTTTGCAATCGGGAAATCAAATTCGGGCCATTTTTGCAAGAAGCGAAAAAGTTGGGGGCAGATTATATCGCGACGGGGCATTACTGCAAAATCGCGCACGTGAACGGCGTGCATTATTTGCAAAAAGCCAAGGATCAAAACAAAGACCAAACGTATTTCTTAAATCAGCTTTCCCAAGCGCAACTTGCCGACGTTTTGTTTCCTTTACAGGATATGGAAAAGCCCGAAATCCGTAAAATCGCTTTGGAAAACGGCTTGGCTACCGCGAAGAAAAAGGACTCAACGGGCATTTGTTTTATCGGGGAACGGAACTTTAGAAAATTCTTAAGCACGTACCTGCCTGCCTCAAAAGGCAAAATTCTCGACCTTTCAGGAAAACAAGTCGGCGAACATTACGGTTTGATGTACTATACGCTCGGTCAACGTCGGGGCTTAGATCTCGGCGGTATCAAAGGCGAAGAAGAGCAAGGTAGATGGTTTGTCGTACGCAAGGACTTACAAAATAACGTACTCTACGTTTCGCACGGCGACGAAGCACCGCTTTACTCCAAATCCTGCGAAGTTTCGTCTTTTAACTGGATTCCCACTCGCCCCGAACAAACAGAATTCGTTTGCAAAGCAAAATTCCGCTACCGTCAACCCGATCAGGACGTCTTTGTACGCATCAAACCCGACGGCGGATTGCATATCACGTTTGCCGAACTGCAACGTGCAGTCACCGAAGGGCAATACGCGGTACTCTATGACGGGGAAAACTGCTTGGGCGGCGGCGTCATCGAAAGCGCGGAATATTAATCGCTTATATTCGGCGATTTAATAAGCAATATCAACAAAAAATCTCTACGGAATTCCGCAGAGATTTTTTTATTTTATAACAAATTTTATACCATATCGTCTTACTCGCGCGGTATATCGCTTCGTTATTCTCTTTCGAGTTTGATCCCGAGAAAATCTGATTTTCCACTTTGTAGTTCCGCAACAAGCAGTTTCGCCACAAACGCACGTCGGTCGCCGACGGTCGCCTTTTTAAAAAGATGCTTGATTTTAAAAGCGCGATAGGCTTTTGGATACAACTTCTTCAAAGATGGAAAACGGTATTCTCCGTTGACGCTAACGACGATATTGATCTCGTTTCCACCGGAGTTTTCTCGCCAATCGAAAAAATCCTTCCCCTTTTTAAAACGGCAAACGTACACGCAACTGCTATCTCCACCCTTTTGATAAAAGTATTCAAACGAAAACCCATTTTCTAAAAACGGTGCGGTTAACTGTTTAATGATTTCCGCAGATTGCACTTCGTTCATCTCATACCTGCCTACAGGGTTTTATTGTAAAACCGCCTTGATACGACGAATACCGCTACCACAGCTTTGTTCTTTCAAAATCTTGAATTTGCCGAGTTTCCCCGTTGATTCCACGTGCGGACCACCGCAAATTTCTTTCGAGAAATCGCCGATGGTGTACGTTTTTACTTGTTCGCCGTACTTGCTTTCGAACAAGCCGGTAAACCCTTCCGCTTTCGCTTCTTCCAAGAAAATTTCACGCATAACGACGGGAATATCTTTCGCAATAACTTCGTTGACGAGATCTTCCACGGCTTTGATTTCTTCCGCCGTCATCGGTTGGGGATAATTGAAGTCGAACCGCAACCGTTCTTCCGTGATGTTCGAGCCTTTTTGGTTGACGTCGGGCGAGCAAACTTTTTTCAACGCCGCGTGCAACAAGTGCGTTGCCGTATGCAATTTTGTCGTTTCTTCTTTATGGTCGGCAAGACCGCACGCGAATTTTTGCTCGCTACCGGCTTTGCTCTTGTTTTGATGTTCTTCAAACGCCGCTTTATAGCCGTCCAAATCCACCGACAAACCGCGTTCTTTCGCCATTTCGTCCGTGATTTCTACAGGGAAACCGTAGGTGTCGTACAAGTGGAATGCTTGCTTGCCACCAATCACCGTTTCGGGTACGTACTTCGGATCTTTTTGCGACATGAATGCGTTCTTGCGTTCAATACCGTTGACGCATTTTTCAAATTCCTTCAAACCTTGTTGCAAAGTCTTATTAAATTTCGCCTCTTCCTTGTTCAATTCTTCCGCGATCTTTTCACGGTTGATGGCAAGCTCCGGATATACGTCCTTATATTCTTCAATGAACGTCGCCGAAATCTTGACAAGACTGCCTTCCGGCAAGTTGATCTTGCGCCCATAGCGCACCGCACGACGGATAATCCGACGCAAAATATACCCTTGGTCGGTATTCGACGGCACGATCCCTTTCTCGTCGCCGAGCATAAACGTCGCCGTACGCGTATGATCGAGCAATACGCGAAACGCTTTCGTCGTTTCCTCGTCTGCGCCGTATTCCTTGTCCGTCAATTCGCTAATCGTTTGAATCGCATTCGCAAAAATATCCGTTTCGTAGACGCTCGATTTTCCATTCAAAACGCAAAGCGCGCGCTCCAAACCCATACCCGTGTCCACGTTTTTTTGCGAGAGTTCAACGTAGCTACCGTCGGCTTGCTTGTTAAAACGCATGAATACGTCGTTCCAAATTTCCAAGAACGCGCCACAATTACAATCGGGATTGCACGTAGGCGAGCATTTCGGCTTACGAATTACGAACATTTCCGTATCCGTACCGCAAGGTCCTGTCAAGCCTGCAGGCCCCCACCAGTTGTTTTCACGGGGCATGAAATAGATATTCTCTTTCTTAATGCCGGCTTTTTCCCAAAGCGCTGCCGCTTCGTCGTCACGGGGCAACGTTTCGTCGCCACCGAATACCGTGACCGCGATTTGCTCGCTGGGAATTCCGAGATAGTTCTCTCCCGTCAAAAATTCGTAGCTCCAAGGGATCATTTCTTCCTTGAAATAATCGCCGAGCGACCAGTTGCCGAGCATTTCAAAAAACGTACAATGCCGTTCGTCGCCAACGTCGTCGATATCTCCCGTCCGCACGCATTTTTGCACGTCGCAAAGGCGTTTCCCCGCAGGGTGTTTTTCCCCAAGCAAGTACGGCACTAATGGATGCATGCCCGCCGTTGTGAACAATACGGTAGGATCGTTTTCGGGAATCAGGGACGCGGAAGGAATTACCTTGTGTCCCTTTTCCTTAAAGAAGTTGAGATACATTTCTCTCAAAGCTTGTCCTGTATACGTTTTCATATTCTTTACCTTCTCATTTGGTTTCTTTTACATTATATATTTCTAAAACGGTTTTGTCAAGCAATCTATTGCTCGTAGTCAAAGAATGACGCATAACAACCAATATAATACGGGAATCGTCGCAATCGAAAACACTGTCGAACCCAGCGTATACATCGCCGCCCCGTCCGCATCACCATGGTACGTATCGGCAAACGCCGACGAAATCGTCGCCGTCGGCATAGAAATGGACACGAAAATCGCCAAAACAACTTCCTTGTCCAACTCAAAAGCAAAGTGGCACGCCAACAATACCCCTGTGATCGCAATAGGAAACACTAGCAACCGCAAAGCGGATATGTAATATACAGTCTTTTGCGTGAACAGGCGTTTCCACTCGATTCCGCCAAGTTTTATCCCCAAAATCGTCATCGCCAAAGGCGTGACGGTCAGGCTGAAATCTTCGCAGTAATCAGCAATTTCCGACACCTTGTCCACTACGCCCGTCAAATTAAAAATAAGCCCCACGATAAAAGCCAGTATCACGGGATTGAGCGCAAGCCCTTTCACCCCGATCGCTTTTTTATCCCCCGAAACGAGATAAATCCCGACGGTGTACATAAATAGATTGATTAACACGTTGTTTACGATGACGAACGCCGTCACTATCGAGTTTGTCCCAAACACCGCCACCGCCAAAGGGATCGCCAAAAATCCGCAGTTGGAGAACACGGCGCAAAACCGCATCATTCCTTGTTTTTGTTTGTCCTTTTCTCTTGCCGTCAACGGCTTGGAAAAAACCAGCGCAACGACGATACAGACAAACAAAAGCCCTGCCATAAGCAACACCGACGTCGTAAATTTACGGGTAAATTCGATCCCTGCCGTACCGCTTATAATCAAAAACGGCATACCCACGTATTGAACGAACTTCGAAAATGCCCCTGATTGCTCGGACTTTAACAGCTTACTTTTGACAAGTAAAAACCCCGGGATTGCAAGCGCTACGAAAATCAATACGTTCTTCAACATTACGCTAAACGCGTCCATTTTTTCTTTCTCCGTCAGTTCTTCGTCAATTCGTAGCCCGTCTTGCTATCCTTTACGGTATAACCCATTTCCGCAAGCTTTGCGCGCAATTCGTCGCTCTTTGCCCAATCCTTATTCGTTCTTGCCGTCCACCGTTCTTCGGCGATCGCCTGTACTTCAGCTGGGATTTCTTCCTTGTTTTTGCTATCGTACCATTCGACGTATTCTTTCGCGTTTTTACGGAACAACCCCAACAAGCCGTACGTTTTACGGATTTGCACCGCGTAGGAAAGCGCCGTGAAATACGCCCCCGATTGCCCTACATTCAACAATTTCTTGATCTCTTTAAAATAAGCAAACAGGTTAGAAAGCGCCAACGCCGTATTGAAATCGTCGCTCATGCATTCGTTGAACTCCGTTTCCACCTTTTCCGACGCTTCCACCGCGCGCATTACGTCCGCGTTTTCGAGCGTCAACTCCATGCCGTTGAGTTTATCTATCACGCTTTCCACGACCGCGAGCGTCGAATAAAACTCGTACAAGTGCTTTTCCGCGTCGGGGAATAACGTGTCCGTCACGTTGATATCGTTGCGGTAATTGGTTTGCAAAAGCGCGAATTTTACCGCTTCGTCGCTGTATTTTTCGAGTAAATCCGCAAGCAACAAACTGTTGCCGAGCGATTTACTCATCTTTTGTCCGTTGACCTTGATCAGCCCGTTATGCGTCCAGTATTTAACGAATTGCTTGCCCGTAAGCGCTTCCGTTTGTGCGATTTCGTTTTCGTGATGCGGGAAAATCAAATCCCTGCCACCGCCGTGGATATCAATTTGTTCGCCAAACGCTTCGCGGTTCATCGCCGAGCATTCGATATGCCAACCCGGTCTACCCTTGCCCCAAGGCGAATCCCAAGAGATTTCCCCGGGTTTTGCGCTCTTCCAAAGCGCGAAATCGTAGGCGTTTTTCTTGTCTTCGTCGTTGTCCACACGCACGCCGTCAAGGGCGTCGTCCAAATTACGGTTGGAAAGCTTTCCATAGCCCGGGAAACTTTCCACGTCGAAATACACGTCCCCGTTCTTCGTCGGATACGCGTGACCTTTTTCAATGAGCGCCGTCACAAATCCGATAATGTTGTCAATGTTTTCCGTCGCTTTTAACCAAACGTCGGGATCGTCCACGTGGAATTTTTCCATAATTTCGTTGATGTTTTCAATCATTTTCGCAGCGTATTCGTCCGCAGGAATCCCCGTTTCGCGGGATTTTGCGATAATCTTATCGTCTACGTCCGTATAATTACGGGCGTACGTGACGTCATAGCCTTGCTTTTTTAAATACTTCCGCATAATATCGTAAATCAACGCTTGATAGCCGTGCCCGATATGCGCTTCGCCCGAAACCGTGATTCCACATGCGTACATTTTTACTTTGTTTCCGTCAAGCGGAACAAATTCTTCCTTTCTCTTGGTCAACGAGTTATAAATTTTCATTTTCTTCTCCTTCCTTCTCTTCTATTTCCTTCCCCACGGGGGCTTGTCGTATCGGTTCGTTTATCAGCGGAATGGGTTGCATCGGCGTCAACTTTCCGCTACGTTTTTCTTCGGCGATCCGCGCCGCTTCCTTGGCTTGTTCTTCCTTGAGCTCCAACTCTTCCGCTTTCAACTCCGAATTAAGCGCCGCCACCGCGATAATCCCGTCGTGAATGGGATGCCCTTCTTCGGGCGGACGAATACGCACCACACGTCCGGGAATCCCAACGACCGTTGCGTACGGCGGAACTTCTTTTAGCACCACCGCCCCCGCGCCGATTTTCGCCCCCGCGCCGACGGTAAACCCACCAAGCACTTTTGCGCCCGCGGAAAGGGTGACGTTTTCCATAATCGTCGGGTGACGTTTGCCACGTTCCTTGCCCGTACCGCCAAGCGTCACGCCCTGATAAATTACCGTGCCTTTATGCACTTCCGCCGTTTCACCGATCACCACGCCAGAGCCGTGGTCAATGAACACCCCTGCTTCAATTTTTGCCGCAGGATGAATTTCAATGCCCGTGAAAAACCGCGCCATCTGACTGATCATCCGCGCGATCAGTTTCAATTTGATTTTATAGAAAAACCGCGCGACGCGATGCCACGAGAGCGCATGCACGCCCGAATAGGTGAGTAAAATTTCAAACCAATTCCGTGCGGCAGGATCGTTGCGTTTCGCCGCCTTGATATCCTCTTTTAAGCTTTTAAAAAACATATTCTCTCCTTACGTCTAAAAAACCGCGCCCTTATACCATCGTATAAAGGCGCGGTAAACGCTGTTCCACTTTACTTCAGAAAGCCCGTAAAAACTTTCCCTTTTTCGTCCGATAACGGGGACTACCGCAGAGTATTAATCTGTCCTATTCACGCGGAAACGCACTTTCTCCATCCTGTTTACGCGATACGCTTTCAGCCCACGGCGCATCTCTCTTTCCGCGTTCAGGCACGGATACTCTTTTCCCGCTCGGATTATGCAATTTTGTTCATTATACCATACTCTTTTGCAAAACGCAACCGTTTGGAAGATTATTTCAAAAACAAATTCCCGATATGGTATTCTTGGAACGCCACGTCGATCATTTCGCGGTTGTATACGCGTTGTTCTAACAAATAGCGGATTACAACGTCCTTTTCTTGCGCGTAATCGAATTCAAATTCGCACAACAGGAACAACGCATCCAAATCTTCCACCGAAAGTTGCACCGCGAACGCTAACGAAAACAACAAATTCTTCGTCGGGGCAAACGCTCCTTTGACAATATTTTTCCAAATCACAGGATCGATTGCTAGCAATTCGCCTGCTTCAAGCGGTGTAAGGCGGTATTTTGCCAAAACGGTTTTTAAATTCTTATGAAATGCGTATTTCGAAAACGTATTTTTCACACGTTCGTATAAGTTATACGGCTGAAAGGAAAACGAAAAGGTTTTGTCGCTTAATCGTTTTTTCAATTCCGCCAAAATTTCCGCCTTTTTTTCCTGCCTGGAAAGACTCATCGTGTCCATGGGTAAGGTGTATGCGTAGGTGCGCCCGTCTTCTCGCACTTCCGACGCCTGCATCATCGGCACTTTATACCCAGGCAAAATACACAGCTTGTCGTAATTTGCGTATTTCCGGCAAAAAAATTCGTCTAAATCCGTTAAAAAATCGTACATTGTAGTATATGCTCCAAAGTTCTTCCCTGTTATTATACCACATTCTTTTCCCGTCGGCAAGCAAAAATATGCACATTTTTTCCTGCAAACTTTTCTTCTTGGTTTGTAAAAATCTTGCATAATCTTTTTTATTTTTTGCAAATTTTGTTAATTTTTACAAAAAAATCTATGTTTTACGCTTTTTTGCTTGATTTTTTGTGAATTTTGTGATAAATTTGATATACGAACTTGCGAAGGAGAAAATTTATGAAAAGAGAACGTATTTCAGAAATCGCAGAGCTTTTAGACAAGCGCGGTAAACTTTCCTTGGAACAGTTGGAAGAATATTTCCCCAACGTTTCGCAAATGACCTTGCGTCGGGATTTATTCTTGTTGGAAGAAGAGGGCAAAATCATCCGTATCCGCGGTGGCGCGATGTCCGTTCGGGAAGTGCAAAAAACTTCGGGAGAACCGTATACCAAGAAAACGACCATGCACACGGACGAAAAAATCGAAATCGCGCAAAAAGCCGCAGGTTTGATCGACGAAGGCGCGTCCATCTTTATCGACGGCGGTTCGACGGCGCTCTACCTTGCTAAAGAAATGGCGGATATCCATTGCAATATCTTCACCAACGGGCTTGCGGTTGCGACGGAACTCGCAAAAAAGAAAAACGTCGTCGTGAATTTGCTCGGCGGACAACTGATTAAGGAAAATCTCGTCACGGCGTCCAGCTTTTCATCGCTGTATTTCACGGATACGAATTTCGAGCTCGCGATTATCTCTGCGTCGGCGTTCACGCCCGAAAACGGTTTCTCGTGTAGTTCGCAGGTGGAAGCGGAACTTTTACGCGTCATTTGCAAAAAAGCGAAGTTCTTGTATATGATGTTGGATAGCTCCAAAGTCGGCAAAATTAAGCCGTACACCTTCGCGAGAACGGAAGACATTAACGTCTTGATCACCGACGACGTATTCCCCGAACCTTTAAAGGCACAGTTTAAAGCCAAGGATATCGTAGTAATTTAATGCATAGTATATAAAAAGCGTTGCGACAAGCAACGCTTTTTTTATTCTCTCTATCCTTGTAAATCGCTTTAGTCGTCGTTTCCTAACCCCCCAAGCAAAAACGCGGGGCTTTTTTATTCATCAATTTCCGACCAACTGTGTTCGTGCAATTCCCCCGTTTCCAACAAACCTGCGTAGTCCGTTTGACGCAAAGCTTCGTACAACGCCACCGCAACCGAATTGCTCAAATTCAGCGACCGCGCTTCCGAAAACATCGGGATACGCAAGCACGTTTGCTCGTTTTTCATCAACAACTCTTCAGGTAAACCTTTTGTTTCCTTGCCAAACACCAAGAAATCGCCGTCGCGGAACGCCACGTCGCTATGCCGATGCCTGCCCTTGGTCGTGAAATAGAAAAACCGACTTTCGGGATACTGCGATTGCAACTCGTCAAAGCTATCGTAATAAGAAATGGACACCAAATTCCAGTAATCCAACCCCGCGCGTTTTAAATATTTGTCGCTCACTTCAAATCCAAGCGGACGGATCATATGCAAATGCGTGCCTGTCGCCGCGCACGTACGCGCGATATTCCCTGCGTTTTGGGGAATTTCCGGCTCTACGAGAACAATGTGGAACATACTGCTACTCCTTTTGTTTGCTATATACTATTGTAGCCTACCACCGTCGATTTTGCAAGCGTTTTTCCATAGATTGTCAAAACTGTCTTGGAATAAAATTTCTATCTTCTCTCATACTGAACGTAGAAGGCAACGCCTTTGGATTTTTGAAAACGGAGTTTATTATGCAATTTGAAAACACGGAAACTTTTAAAAACTTAGCCCGTAGCTTTGCTGGGGAATGCCAAGCGGGGATGCGATATCAAATGGTCGCAAAACTCGCGATGAAAGAAGGTAAAAAAACGCTTGCGGATACGATTCGGACCATCGCGAAAAACGAAACGTTGCACGCAACGCAGTTTTTTAACAAGATCATTGAAAAAACGGGAAGTCGAGAAAACATCTCGTTTGATGCAGGGTACCCGTTCCATGCGGGAACACTTGTCGAAGGCTTGAAATTCGCCGCGAACGACGAGAAAAACGAATCGGAGGATATTTATCCGAGCTTTGCTTTAACCGCAAAGAACGAAGGATTTGAAGATATCTCCGCACTGTACAGGCTCGTTGCGGAAGTGGAAGGTCAACACAAGATCATCTTTCAATATTTATACGATGGAGTGAGAAACGGTACGTTGTATAAAAGCGAAAGCCCCATTCTTTGGATTTGTAGCGAATGCGGACACATGCACGTTGCAACCGAAGCGTGGAAAATTTGTCCTTTATGCAAGGCGGAGCAAGGATACGTGGAGTTGCACCTTCCCTTTGAAGGCGTACGGGAGTAATCCCAAACAATAAACGACCATCTAAAGGCGTTGACTTTGATTTGATAGACAAGGAGAATTTTTATGAAACGTAATCAAAACAACCAAAACAACCAAAACAACCAAAAGAACAAAAATTGTGGCAACAAGAACTGTGGCAACAAGGACGAAAACAATCAAAACCACAGCTACCGCACGGGTGGCAACAACGACTGAAATGAAAAAACGCACTTGTAAGCGTACGCCTGCGCCCACAAAACGCGCTTTGGGTTTGCTGGGCTGGCAATCGGACACCGACGTCGACGGTAGTTATACGGGCAACCCGAAAAACAAATCGGAAGTACCCGTGCAAGACGCGGACGATTTATAACGCTTAAGTAAGCCCCCCTGAACGCAACCGTTCAGGGGGGCTTTATATTATCTTTTAGAAGTCGTCTTCATCATCGTCTTCGTCATCATCTTCATCGTCGTCAAAATCAAAATAATCGTCGGGCGAAACGTATTCGAAATCGTCTTTCTCTTCTTCGATTTCTTCTTCCTCCTCTTCTTCGTCGTCGAATTCTGAATCGGGGATTCCCAAGTCGATCTCCTCTTCTTCGTCGTCCAAATAACTACGCCAGGACGCATCTTCTTTTTCTTCGTCTTCTTCTGCGACTTCTTCTTCGTATTCCGTCTTCTTTTTGCATTCTTCGCACATCTTTTCGCCGAGAAGCATATAATTCTCTCCGCAAATCGGACAAAGTTCCGTTTCTTCCATGCTTTCTTCGGCGTCTAAGCCATCCGAAAACGTTTTCTCCCCGCTAAGCTGCTTAATGCATACGTCGCAATATTCTTGCTCGTCAGCGTCAATAAAATTCAATTCGCATCTAGGACATATTACGTATCTTGCCATATCTGATTTTCCCTCGTTATTTCTATTGATTGATTTTGCTATATTATATTAATAATTTGCAGTTTTGTAAACTATTTTTCGTAGGATTTTGAAATATTTTAAAAATTTTTTTCTCTTTGTAGAAAGAACTACCGATTCCAACAGGGAAACGGTAGTTCTTGCCTTATTTATTCTTCTGTTTTTTCTTCTTCCGCGAGCGTTTCTGTCGGTTCTTCAACAGGTTCTACTACTTCTTCCGTAGTTTCCGTTTCTTCCGCGGTTTCTTCATCGGTTGCGTATACGTCAATCGTCTTGTCGTCCGTCGTATCGATCTTCTTGCGCTTATATGCGTTGACGGTTGCTTCCGCTTCTTTCTTTCTCGCTTGCTTTTTCTTGCATACGATTACCGTAGGCACGGTGACTGCCGTCGCGACAACCAAAACGCTAGCTACTACGATTACGATGATCACCCACGTCGCGAGCCCTTTCTTCGTCGTTTCTTCTACTTCTTCTTCCAAAAGCAACGTCGTCCAGGATGCGTCGATTTCTTCTACGTCGCTCGCCTTTGCAAGCCCGATATGCGCGATGAAATCCTTTTCAAAGGCGAATTCTTGTTCCGCAAATTTCGCTACGAATTTTTCAAATTCTTCTACTTGGTATTCGCTATACAACGTCTTAACTGCATCGAATTTTTCTCTCTTGCAAGTACGGAAATAATATTCCATTGCATCTTGCAAAGCGCTGTTTTCGTCGTATTCTTCGATATAATCCTGCACTTTTTGATACGCTTCGTTCCGTGCGATAATTTCTTTTGTCGTGCCGAGCTTCGCTGCGTAGATATAATTATACGCCGTCGCGCCGTCGCCGTAAGATTGTGCGTTGGAATACAACACCGTATCGCCTATGATTTCCGGCTTGTACCAAGAAGAGTTCCAATCCACGAAATCCACCGTAAGCGGTTGATATTCTTCCTTTACGCGAAGTGGATCGAGTACGTTATAATGTTTCTTTTCGCCCGTGTAGTTGATACGGCCTAAAGCGTTGCCGTTCGTGCCGGACGTATGATAATACAAGTAATCGCCGTCGATTTTCCAAAGCGTTGCGCCCGTCAAATCGTACGCCATCGCGATCGGCGTAGCTACGCCGTTTGCATTCGGGATCGCTTTATACAACGTATCGCCGTCCATATACATATACGTGTGTTGACGCGCGTTGCTTGCCGTTTCTACCGTGAAAATCGCATTTTTCGATGCATACTTCGTATCTTGCGAAACGATATCGAGCGCGTTATTTCCGCTTACCGTATTCCATTCCGTTCTTGCGTTCGGCAAGTAGTAAAGTTGCGAGCTTTCCGCTTCCGAAGAAGTCTTTACGACTTCCGTTCTCGTGAAGTATACGCCGTCGTTTGCATAGCGTTGCAACGCATAGGTATAACCGTCGGGTTCTTCACGCGTGGTATCTTTTTCACTTTCATTGTTGTATTGCGTCAATTGCGCCGAAGAGCCTACCCCGTCTAATACCAACGTACCCAGGTTGACGTACGGATACGTCGTATAATCGGATGCGGAATATCCGTCGTAGGATTTTTCCAAGTATTCCTCGTCGAAATCGTAGGTCTTGCCACCGCTAACCGTATACTTCGCTTCGCTTGCGTCCACCGTAGCGGTTGCCGCAGCGTTTACGCAATAGAGTTGATCGTAGTTCAACGTTTGAGGGTTTGCGCTATCCGCGTCTACCACAACCGACATCGTGTAATATACGTTCGCATCCGTAGGATCGCTTTCGTTATAGAAGAACGTCGATTTTGCCCCCGAAACCAAAACGGTGTGCGTGTCCGTTTCCGTGTTGTACGATTTTAACGCGCCGTCTTCTTCGTATAAGCAATAAACCGCTTTGTTTTCGCCTTCCCCTGCTTCTACGAAACGATATCTAGACGCATTGCTTTCCAAGCGGAAATAATAATCGCTCATCGCTTCCGAGCCGTCTAATTTCGCGCACTTAAAATCGAGCCACGTATTTTCAACGTCCCCTTTCAAGTTCTTATCCCGCGTCGGGGTAGCAAAATACACGTAGTCGCCGTAAATATAAACGCCTGCGTCGTAGTTTTGTGCAACGAACAACATCGGTACTACCGTTTGCGTATTCGCATAATTCCCCGCATCCAAATCCGTACGCGCGATACGCATCAAAGCGCCCTTTTCTACGTTGCCGTATTTGTTGCTTGCCGTATAGCTTTCCGCGCCGTTGATAAAATAGACGTAGTTGTCTTTTTCTACCGCAAACCCGCCGTTGGAAATCGCCGCCGATTCCGTCGATACGTACCCGTCGAGCGTCGTACCCTTGTAAGCCTTTTCTTTGCAACCTGCAAACGAGAACGCCGTCCCGATTACTGCCGTCGCCATTGCAAGGCCGAAAATTTTCTTCGTTTTATTCCTCATTTTGTAAGGACTCCTTCCTAATAAAAGTTTGTCTGGTTCTGCTTGTCCGAAAAAAGAAATTTGTGTTTTTCTTCCACACGAGTGCATTGACCGACAATATTAACGCATATTCTATTATATATCAAATCGTCAATTAAAGCAACCGCTTTTTTGCCGTTTTTCTATGAAAATTTTAGATTTTGGAGTTTTTTTATGTCAGAACCTTTTGGATTATTCCATTTTTTGCAAAGTTTACTCCCTATAAACCCGTCCAGCGAGCCTGTTCCCCCCGAAAACAACGATTCCCCACCCACCGACGGAGCGGTGGAACACGACGCAAAAGCGGTTTCCCCTGTGCCTACGAACACGCCGAACGTCTGCCTGTCCTTTTTGCAAGCGCACGAAAACCGAGCCAAGAATTTACGAAAAAAATAACGGTATTGCACGTATGCAATACCGTAATTTTTGTGTTGTTGCGCCTTGGATAATTCCGAAAGATTATCTCTTCGAGAATTGCGGTGCGCGACGTGCTTTCTTCAAGCCGTACTTCTTTCTTTCCTTGGATCTGGGATCTCTCGTAAGGAAACCTGCCGCTTTCAACGTAGGACGGCTGTTTTCTTCTGCTTCGAGCAACGCACGCGCTACGCCCAAACGGATTGCGCCTGCTTGACCGGTATAACCGCCACCGATAACGTTTACGAAAATATCGTATTTGGTTTCCGCTTCCACCGCAACGAGAGGTTGCTTAACGATGTATTGAAGCGTGCCTTGCGGGAAATAATCTTCAAACGTACGGTCGTTGATTACGATCGTACCATTTCCGCCGGGAATAAGACGAACACGCGCGATCGCCTTCTTTCTTCTGCCCGTACCCCAGAATTGAAGCTTCTTTTTAACGTTTGCTTTAGCTCTTGCCATAATTCACTTCTCTCCTTAATCCAATTTCAGTACTTCGGGCTTTTGTGCCGCGTGGTTATGTTCCGCGCCCTTGTAGACCTTCAACTTTTTAAGCATCGCTCTGCCAAGGCTGTTCTTGGGCAACATCCCTTTAACCGCTTCGTATACGGCAAGGTCGCTCTTTTCAGCCATCATCTTCTTGTAAGAAATTTCTTTCAATCCGCCGATGTAGCCCGTGTGATATCTGTAGAATTTATTTTCCAACTTTTTACCGGTAAGCACCGCTTGATCGGTGTTGATTACGATTACGAAATCGCCGGTGTCAACGTTGGGAGTGAACGTCGGTTTGTTCTTTCCGCGAAGCACGGAAGCGACACGGCTTGCAAGACGTCCAAGGGGAACGCCCGCCGCATCCACGACGTACCATTTTCTTTCAACCGTTTCGGCGTGCGCCATGTAGGTTTTCATAATATGTTACTCCTTCTTTTCGTAGATTTTTTTCTAAAATTATGCTTGCCGTTGCTTTCAAGTCCTTTTCAAAAATCCGTTCAACTAACGGGGAAAAACGGGCTTTTTCAAGCGCTTCCTGCAACTTGCCTATTTATTGTAGTATGAAACGAAATTTAAGTCAAGCTGTTTTGCGTCGACTTTTTCAACTTTTTTTAATTTTTTGAATTTTTTTTATTTTTTCCTTTTCCTTGTTTTCCCCTTGCCTTTTTCGACGTGTTTTCTATATATAATATAATGTATGCGAAACGAAAAATCGAAAAGCGAACAAGGATTTTTTATTTAGTCGCTCGTTTTAATTGCTTTTTTAAAAAAAATAAGGTATAATATTTTCGATCGAAAAAAAGTATAATTTTGGAGGATAACTATTATGCCTTTGGTAACTACTACCGAAATGTTTAAAAGAGCTTATGCGGAAAAATACGCAATCGGCGCTTTTAACGTAAACAACATGGAAATGATCCAAGCGATCGTAGAAGCGGCAAACGAAGAAAAATCTCCCGTGATTTTACAAGTATCCGCAGGCGCGAGAAAGTACGCAAACCCCGTATACTTGAAACATCTCGTTCAAGCAGCGGTAGAAACGACGGATATTCCCATCGCAATGCACCTTGACCACGGCGCGGATTTTGAAATTTGTAAAGCTTCCATCGACGGCGGTTTCACGTCCGTTATGATCGACGCTTCTTCGCATCCTTGGGAAGAAAATATCGCAATCACTAAGAAAGTCGTTGAATACGCGCATGACCACGGCGTAGTCGTTGAAGCGGAACTTGGTAAACTTGCAGGTATCGAAGACGACGTAAACGTCGACGCGGCAGACGCGCAATTTACTTCCCCCGACGAAGTAGAAGAGTTTGCGGCACGTACGGGTATCGACTCCCTTGCGATCGCAATCGGGACAAGCCACGGCGCTTATAAATTCAAGCCCGGTCAAGATCCCAAACTCCGTTTGGATATCTTGGAAGAAATCGGCAACAGATTGCCCAACTTCCCCATCGTTTTGCACGGCGCATCTTCCGTTCCCCAAGACAAGGTAGCCATCGTCAACCAATACGGTGGCGAAATGCCCAACGCAATCGGTATTCCCGAATCCGAACTTCGCAAAGCTGCGCAAATGGCGGTTTGTAAGATTAATATCGACTCTGACTTGCGCGTAGCGTTCACGGCGGCAATCCGTAAGCATTACAGCGATTTCCCTGGTCATTTCGACCCCCGTCAATACCTTGGCGACGCGCGTGCGATGATGAAAGAAATGGTAAAACATAAGATCGTCAACGTACTCGGCTCGGCAGGTAAAGCATTTTAAGAATAAAAACTCAACCGCTCCGCGAAACATCGCGGAGCGGTTTTTTGATTTCTATGTTCGTTTAAGCATTCTTTTCCCACACCGCATACAAAACCGTACCTACAGGCAAATCCTTAAATTTTTGAGGATATGATACTAAATCCATGAAAAGCGTGCCAGGTGGATAGGGGCTATACTCGTAAGGATATTCCGTGATCCCTATAAAAATCTCGTCGCTGTTTTCTTTCAACGACCAACCCTTAAACGTATACCCTGTTCTAGTTATGACTTCGTGCGTCGTTCCTCTTATGACTTCATCAACATACGGTTTCTTCCAGGTCTCGACGTACAGCTCCCCGTTGTCTTCTCCAAACGTACAGCCGTACATAATACTCGTATCCATACCTGTCGAGATTTTCCCAAAATCCTCCCACCCCGCAGGGATTGTTTCGTGTGTCGTATATACCTCGAAGTTGAGTGGATTAGGCGCAAATCCAGGAATCTGAGAACCAAACGCTAAAGAACCTACCGTTTGTACGCTATCTGGAATTAATAACTGATCAATCGAATAACAATTACAAAACGCCTTTCCGCCGATCTCCGTTACAGTAGGCGGGATATTGACGTATTTTAAGTCTTTGCAATCCATAAATGCTCCAGCCCCGATTTCCTTTAAGCCTAAAGGCAGAACAACGCGTTCCAACCCCGTAGTTTCAGAAAACGCAAAGTTCCCAATTCTCGTTATCCCTGTGGGAAGAACAACGCGTTCCAACCCCGTAGTTTCAGCAAACGCATAGTTCCCAATTCTCGTTATCCCTGTGGGAAGAACCATATCCTTCGGCATCGCTAAAAAACGAAAAGCTTGATCTCCAATTCCCGTCACGTAATCGGGAATCGTACACTCTGCCCGACCACTTATCAACACGTTATCCGTTTTTCGTATCAAACAGTTTCCGTCCATTTTATA
>JAGAKN010000022.1 GCA_017625565.1 Clostridia bacterium | reverse complement strand
TAACGATATATGCGGTTACGTTGGGTAACTTTAATTTTTTTGTAATACGCGTCATTAAAAAACCGCAAAGCAGCATAATGGCGATTGCAATAATGATAACCGCGACAGGCGATTGTTTTTGTAATTTATCATAAAAGTTATTCAACATTTCAAAATCCTCTCCAAAAATGATATGCCGCTATGTTTTCATAAGCAATCAAGAAAATATACGTAATACAAACCAAACCGCCGACAAAACTTGCACAAACGATATACATTAGTTTCAAAATATTTTTATCGTTGCTCAATTTCCACGCGTCAAACTTCAAAACGAAAAAAACGGACGCCGCAACAATCATAATAATATGGATCGTATTTGAACTCGTATGCAGTTGTATGTAATCGTCGGCAATCAGAAATAACAAACCTAAAAGAAATAGAGTAAGATTTACAGGTAAAAGCCATTTTTTACTTTTTCTTTTGACCGTAGTAACAATCACATTTGCACAAAACGAATTATCTTGTGTAGAATATCCTATTTGTAAACCGTCGTCATTTGATTTAGGAAAAAAACGTGTAAAATTACACTTGAAAATCGACCAAAGAAAATTCATATCTATTCGCTCCTTTACTTGCAATTTATTTCTATATATGATATACTAAAAACGTCATAAAGTCAAGTTATGATTTTTTTGGTTTCAATAAAAATAATTTATACAAAGGAGTATATAGTTATGTTGGACGTAAAGTTAGAAACGTTGCTCGTCGTTGCCGACTGCAAAAATTTCACGAAAGCTGCGGAAATTTTATCGCTTACCCAACCTGCGGTAAGCAATCATATCAATCAACTTGAAAAAGAATGTAATGCAAAACTTTTCTTTCGTGGGAAAGGTGATTTTAGGCTTACACAAGAAGGAAAAATCGCCGTTACGTATGCACGACGATTGAAAGCGTTACACGATAAAATGCTTGTAAAAATCGCAGACGAACAACGACACGTATCAAGATTCCGTATCGGCATTACGCATACTTCCGAAAATAATTCCATCACGGAAATTTTGGCGAAATACGCAAACGAATATCCTCATATTACTATAACAATTCTCACGGATACCATAAATAATCTTTATGATATGCTTGAAAATTATGAGCTGGATATTGCGATTGTAGAAGGGAAACGATTATCCCAAAAGTTAAACTATTTTATGCTTGATACCGACTATCTCGTATGCGTTTTGAATAACGAGAATCCTTTATCCAAACAATCTATGGTTACGATAAACGAATTGAAAAAAGAAAATATGATTTTGCGTTTACCTTCCTCCGCGACAAGACAGTTGTTTGAATCGACGCTCGTCAGTATTAACGAAAACATAGAAAATTTCAACGTTTCGCTGGAAGTTGATAATGTTGCGACGATTAAAGAGCTTGTCCGAAAGGATCTCGGCGTTTCTATTCTCCCCAAAAGCGCTTGCATAAGCGAAGTTAAAAAAGGAAAATTGACTATTCTGCCTATTGAAAATTTAAGTATGATGCGCGAAATGAATATCGCATACAACAAAGATTTTACACACGTAGAAGTATTAAAAGACATTGTACAATTATACCAACGTATCGCACACAGAAATTAAAGCTATTTTGTTTCATAATATTTGCTTATTTGCATTTCTAATACCGCCAACAGGCTTTCGAGCTTGTCAGGCGGTATTTCTTTTATATCGGGAACGCCGTTTATGAATATTTTTAATCCTAATTCGTTTTCCATTTCTATTTCTATCATATAAAAACCTCCTCACTTATAAGCCACGAGAAAGCCGTTTTATTAGGGTATTTCTAAAAAATTGTTGATAAACTTGGGATAAAACGCTAAATTCGGTATCAAAAACCGTCTGCGCCGTCAAGGGGAAAAATATTTTGTTTGTATTTCAAACATTACGCCATCACAAAATTTTTTTCCTTTTTCCTTGACTGCTTGCCGCTTTTCGATTTTTTGGTTTTGTGAAAATTTTTTGCGAAAAAATTTTCCCTTATTTCGTTCAAACTTTGGGTAAAGTTTGGGTGGCGGATAGGTCTTGTTTGTCCGTTGTATATCCCAAGTTTATTTCCTTTTGAATGGGAAAACATTAAAATAGAAATAGAATAAAATTCGGAGGTAAAAATATATGAAATCAGCAGTTATTTACGCACGTTATTCAAGCGAACGGCAGAACGACCAATCCATTGAAGGTCAACTTCGTATCTGTAATCAATATGCGAAAGATAACGAAATCAACATTGTCGATACCTATATCGACAAGGCTATGACGGGTACAAACGACCAGCGAGCAGCGTTTCAACAAATGCTTGCAGACAGCGCAAAGCCCGTTCCGTGGGATATTGTTCTTGTGTATGCAATAGACCGTTTCGGGCGAAATTCCATTGAAATTGCTGTCAACAAGCAAAAATTGAAAAAGAACGGCAAAACGCTCATTTCCGCAACGCAGAGAACGTCTGAAAACATTGACGGCTCAAAGAACCTTGACGGGATTTTGCTTGAAAATATGTATATCGGGCTTGCGGAATACTACTCGGCAGAGCTTTCACAAAAGGTTTTACGTGGATTGCACGAAAACCGCTTAAAGGGCTTGTATTCAGGTGGGCGCGTATGCTTTGGATATCGCGTAGAAAACAAAAAAGTCCTCATTCACGAGGACGAAGCAGAGGTTGTACGTTGGATTTTTCAGCAATACGCCGAAGGGAAGCTCGCAAAAGACATTATCGCAGAGCTTGCCGCAAAGGGAATCCGCCATCGCGGAAAGGTTTTCCCGATGAACACGCTTTACGGTATGTTGCGTTTAGAAAAATATATCGGCATTACACGGCATAAAGACGGCGTTTACGATAATATTTACCCTGCAATCGTACCGAAACCGCTTTTCGATGAAGTGCAACGCATTTTGGAGCGAAATAAAATCGGCTCGCGGAGTAACGAAACCGAATATTACTTACGAAACAAGCTCTTTTGTGGGCATTGCGGAAAAAGTATGCAAGGCGAAAGCGGCACTTCCCACATGGGCGACGTAAAGCATTATTACAAGTGTATGGGCAGGAAGAAATATAAAATTTGCGAGAAGAAAACGCTCCCGAAAGAGAAGCTGGAAAACACGGTTATTGCGATAACGGATTTGATTTTCGGCAAGACGGAAACCGTGGAATGGCTTTCAGATAGGATAATGGAAGTACACGCAAAGCGTATGCACGATAAATCCCTGCTGAATATTCTACACGCCGATAGAGATAGAATAAAGCGTTCTCTTGACAACGTTATGAAAGCCATTGAAGAAGGGATTTTCACAGCGACCACGAAACAGCGTATGCAGGACTTGGAAAACGAGCTTGCATTACTCGACGAAAAAATCGTAATAGAAGAATACAAAGCACAAAATCAACTTACCCGTGAAGAAGTGTTCCAATTCCTGCTACATACGGCGAGAAAAGAGCCAAATTTGATGATACATTCGTTTGTTCAAAGGGCAATTCTTTTCGACGATAAAATCGAAATTTACTACAATTTCACAAATAAACAATTACCCGACGGCACTCCTGACGAGTGCTGTCGGGTTTCTTCTAACGAGCTGAAAGCCTTTATTTATAAGGATTGTAAAGAAAAAAACGGTAACTCTCCGAAAGGTTCGGATAGTTACCGTCTGGTGCGGATGAAGGGATTTGAACCCATACGGTTGCCCACAGGAACCTGAAACCTGCGCGTCTGCCAGTTTCGCCACATCCGCCTTTATTTGGTTATCTCGGGGATCGCCGTCTTTTGCAACGTTCCGCCACGGCGTTCCAACCGCCACGCTACGCCACCGCTTGACACGCTCCCCTGTACTTCCCCGTCTTTGAGTACGATCGCCGAATCGTCTTCTAGTCCGTAAGCACAATCGTAATTATAGCATACTAATTTGTCAAAGTCAAGCATTCTTGTGTTGTAATGCGGAGAAATTACACCCGAAATCCAACCCAAACCTTGGAACATAGCGTACTGCTCTCCCGTGAGTTCTTGCGCGGAATCGGTGTAGATATCCGAAAACCAACAAATCGCGCCTGCAGACAACCCTGCAAGGATAACTCCGCGTTCATATGCGTCTTTCAACAGGGGTAATATCCCCGATTTTTTCCAGCTTTCCATCATAAACACGGTGTCGCCACCGCCCACGTAAATGACGTCGGCTTTTTCAAACTTCGCGCGCAATTTTTCTTCGTCAACTTCCTTAAAAACCGTCAACGCAACGTCCGTTTTGATATTGAATACCCCTGTATATACTTTATGGAACGTATTATAATAGGGCATAAAATCGTGGCTCGCCGTCGGGATAAACAACGCGTTTGCACGTTGCTCTCCCGCGCGCGCTTTCGCAAGATTTGCGATATATTCGTCAATTTTTAAGGTTGTTCTTTCACGGAGCTCTCCCCCGCCGATTGCAATAATCGTTTTCATTTTTCTCCTTTTTTAGAACGCGAATAACACGATTTCCAAGCCAAACAAACTTGTCCGTTATTTGATTTTTTTCAATTCCTTTACGATACAAGAATTGTCTTTCAAATCCAAAAATACAATCCCGTTTTCACGGAGATCTTCCGCCGTACGTTTTATACCGTCGCACAAATACTCACCGTCGGCTACTACGGGATAAACTGTCAACCGATCGGTATAGACGAGCTTGGTAAAGAACTGCAAAACGCATCGATCTAAGTCACGATCCGCATACTCGAACACCGAAATATCCGTCCCGTCCACCAAAACGCGCGCCGTCGCCGTCGAATAAAACTCGCGATCCTTTTTATACTGCGCAATATACTCTTTCCACTCCGCCTTATAATCGTCGGGGAAGGACGCGATATCACAGCTAAAGCCCAACGGACCACCCGTCATAAACGCAAACGTATACGACGGATCTACGTTGAGCACGAAATCCCACGTCGCGTTGTTGCAACTGATCGGCAAGCGCACGCGCGGAGTGGGTTTTTCCGTCGCAGGGAAATCGTCGCGGAACGTTTGAACGTTCCAACGTTCGATCAACGCCGTCGGCATACGTTTTAAGGTGTTCTTAACGATCGTCAAGCCTTCGTAAGGGCCTTGGTTATCCGTAAACCAGAAACTGTCGAAAAGACGGGCTTGACCAAGATCCATTCTCGCACCACCCGACGCGCAGTTCGTGATATACAAATTCGGATAGCGTTTACGCAAAGCGTCCACATACGCCTTTTGCCCTTGCATATACCGATAGAATGCGCAACCCGTTTCGTCGTAGCAAACGGTCACGTTAAAGTCGAATTTCAAAAACTCCAACCCATACGTGTCAACAATTTCACACGTCTTATTGAAGATATATTCCCGCGCCTTTTCGTCGGCAAAGTTCAGGAAAACGCCCTGCGTGAAATACTCGGGATGTTCGCTTTGAATTTTGCATTGCAAAGTCGCGCGTTCGGGCTCCATCCAAAGCCCGAATTTCATGCCCGCTTTACGGACTTTATCGCCGATTTCTTTTACTCTTCCGTTGAGTTTCCCATTCGGGAGTTCTTCCCAATCGCCGACACTCTCCGCCCAACAAACGTCTTCGCCAAACCAACCGGCGTCAATCATGAACATTTCCACGCCCATATACGCCGCGCTGTCGATTTGATTGAGAATCTTATCCGCGTTTACCGTGTCGAAATCGGAAAGCCAAGTATTATACAAAATCGGTGGCAGCGTCTTACGGGGATATTCCGAAACAAACGCTTCGTGCAGTTTATAAGCATCCAAATCTACGCGGTTATCCGCTTGATAGAGCCAGATTTCCGGCAACTCGATACGCTCGCCTACGCCGACTTCCAAATGCAAGCCCACGCTTTCAAAACCCGTTTCCACCACTACGGCTTCCTGCTTACCAAAGCGCATGCGCTTTCTCGCCGTCATACGCCATTGTGCGTTCGGAAACAAATGGAATACGTCGATTTTTCCGTTATGTTTGTTGCGGAGTGCCAACACGGGCGTCGCGCCGTCGCAAGTACGAATTCCGTTTGCCGACACCGCAACCTGGGTGACAAGCTCCTGCCAGTTCCCCGAACTTTCGTGTTGCCAACCGTTATATTGCGTATATACTTCGAACGCGTTCCCTGAAAGCACGTACCGACCGTTGCAGGCATAGAGCGTCAACGGCTCGTTCGATACGTTGATAAAATAATCTTGGCGGGAAATGATATTGCCGATTTTCTTGACGACCGCTTGCAAGCAAACTTTTTCGTCGCGGTATTCGTAAATTACGCCGTCCGCATTTTCCGTTTTCACGTACTTCGCCTGCGAATCGATCGTCCCGAAACTACCGCTCGCGAAAAACAACCCCGTCACCCCTGTAAATTCACCTTTTCTTACATATTTTTCTATCATAACTTCTTCTCCTAATACTTAAATATACCTAAACCGTAAACACAGCTATATTACACAAAAAAAACGGAAAACGGCAACGTAAATACCATTTACGCATTCGTTTCCCGTTCTCGTTTCGCTTATTTCGTACCGAACAACCGATCACCTGCGTCGCCGAGCCCAGGCAAAATATAACAATGTTCATTTAATTGACGATCGACCGCCGCCACGTAAAGATCTACGTCGGGATGATCCGCAAGCACCCGTCTGATCCCTTCGGGGGCACTGACAAGACAGCAAAGCTTAATCTTCGTCACGCCACGTTTTTTGATCATCGAGATCGCATCCGACGCGCTTCCGCCCGTTGCGAGCATCGGGTCAACTACCAACAAAATGCGTTGTTCCGCGTCTGCAGGTAATTTGCAATAGTATTCTACGGGTTCGCACGTTTCGTGGTCGCGATACAAACCGATATGCCCGACTTTCGCGTTGGGAATGAGTTTTTGCACCCCTGAAACCATGCCCAAGCCTGCGCGCAAAATGGGAACGATCCCTACTGCTTTGCCTGAAACCGTATAGCATTTTGCCTTTTCAAGCGGTGTGTCGATCCACGTTTCTTCCAAGGGCAAATCTTTCGTTGCTTCGTACGTCAACAACATTGCGATTTCTTCTGCAAGCTCCGCAAATTGTTTGGTGTTCGTATCTTTTTCACGCAAGATTGCAAGCTTATGTTCGATAAGCGGATGTTGCACGTGATGGAATTTCGGATTGTTGTAAAATTCAAGTTCAGTCATAATTTTTCTCCCTATTTGTAAATGATTATTTTCAATAACTTTCGTTATTTTATTTCGAGTATTTCTCTTCCAAAGCCTTGATCTTCGCGATCCGTCTTTCGTGGCGTTCTCCGCCTTCGAATTCCGTCGTCAAGAAAATCTTTACGATTTCTTGCATCATACCTTCGCCAAGTACCTTTTCGCCGAATGCAATCATGTTCGCGTCGTTGTGCAAACGAGTATATTTCGCGCAGTACGTATCGTGACAATGCGCGCAACGTACCCCCGGCACTTTGTTGGCTACGATGGATACCCCGATCCCCGAAGAACAAACCAAAATTCCACGTTCGCATTCCCCGCTTGCAACGGCTTCCGCAGCCAAAACTGCAAAATCGGGATAATCGCACGACGCCGTGCTATCCGTGCCAAAATCCAAAACTTCGTGTCCAAGCGATCGTACGTATTCGATTGTCGCTTTCTTTAAATGTAAACCTCCGTGATCACAGGCTATCGCTATTTTCATAACCTATCTCCTTTCGCTTTTTATATGTTTATTGTAGCACGTTTTCTTGAAATTTTCAAGTATTTGCGCGCTCTTTTTTCTTGCTTGCAACAGCTTTTTTCGTTCCTGCAGGTCTTCCGCGTTTTCCCGTCGATTTTTTCGCCTGCGTTCCTTTTTTCGCCGTCGTCTTTCCCGTCGGCTTTTTGGGAGCAGTCCGCTTTCTCGGCGTCGTAGCCTTCGGCTTTTCCGCAAGCTCCCGTAAACGCAGTCTTTCCACGACGGCGTTCATGCCGGCTTCCAACAGCCCGAATACGTAGCGGTAGCACTCCAAATCCCTGCCGTACGGATCTAACACTTCATATCCTGTAAGTTCCGAAAAGGAATAGACGTTGTTTTCAATGTCTTCTACGCCCGTTTTTCGCAAAGCGTTCCAACGCATATCCAAGAGTAAATCCCGTTGCTTTTCCGTCATACAAACCACAGCGAACGCTTGGGTTAAAATCTCGTCGGTCAACTGCGTCGACCTAAACCCTTGCGTTTCCACGCCGTTTTCCGACAAAACCTTTTCGGACAACGGATTCATGCGATCTCCTTCTTTCGCGGAAAGCCCTGCCGAATACACTTCAAAACCCGATAATTGCATGCTTTTTAATCGGGATTTTAACAGCTTTTCCGCCATAGGAGAACGGCAGGTATTGCCCGTACAAACAAATACGATTTTTTTGACGTTTTTCTTTTTCATCGCATACCTGCCCTGTTCTTTTTATACATTCTCGTGCGGAATATCCACGGATACGCACGCCTTTTTTAAACGGTTTAAAACCCCCGTCATTACTCCGCCTTTTTCTCGCGGTTCTACGGCAACAAGAAGATCGCAAATCGTTTCCGCCGTGCGGAGCATTCCATACAAACGGTTTGCCATTTCTTCCCCCGTTTTCCCCAAATCCAACACCGCAACGTTCAACCCGTCGAACGCACCGAGCAGGTCGCTTTCACAAAGCACCGCCACCCGCTTTTCCGCCGTAGCTTGTTTGGCTACGCGCACGGCGTCCGCCAAAGCATTCGCCCCGAACAACGTCGTTTCACAACGAGGCGCGTAATGCTTATACAACACCCCCGGACTTTTGACTTTCTCTCCCGATCGAAAATCGGGCGTATATTCTTCGCAAGCGCCCACAACGCTGGCGATCATTTCTTTTGTCACTAACCCCGGCCGTAAAATCACAGGCACTTCGCCCGTGACGTCACATACCGTACTCTCAATTCCGCCAACACAAACCCCGCCGTCTAATATGAGCGGTATTTTCCCCTGGAAATCTTCATACACGTGTTGCGCCGAAGTAGGGCTAACGTGCTTGGACAGATTTGCACTCGGGGCAACGATCGGAATATCCACTTCCCGCAAAAAGGCTTGTGCGCCTTCGTGCGCAGGAATACGCACCGCCAAAGTATTCAATCCGCAGGAAACGAACGGACTGACTTTCCCCGTCGACGGGTATACCAGCGTCAACGGCCCTGGCAGGAACGCTTCACGCAGTTTTTTCGCGTACGGTGGATCGTAATCGATAATTTTCGACAAATCGTAATCGGCATGCACGTGCGCGATCAACGGGTTATCGTTCGGTCTACCTTTGACGGCAAAGATTTTCTTGACGGCTTCGTCGTTGAACGCATCTCCACCCAACCCGTACACCGTTTCCGTCGGAATGGCAACCACTTCGCCTGCTTCTATGAAATTTTTCGCTTCGCGCAAGCTATCGGGTGCAACGCGTTGGATCTTGGTAATCATAGTTCTCAATCAAACGGTAATTCGTCGTCTACTTTCCCCAAATCGCTCTTCCGAACAGGCGGTTCGGGGGGCATATAATCGTCTTCGGGAGCAACGTATTCTTCATCGTCGTCATAATTCGGCGTTGCTTGACGATATTCAGGCGGTTCTTCGTCGCGGTTTTGTTCGTCCACGTCCACGAATTTGGTGCATTCGCCGATGAACTTCAAGGATACGCGCCCTTGCTCCCCACCACGGTGCTTTGCAATAATCAATTCGGACGCGCCTTTTACAATCTTGCCCGTATCGATTTCTTCTTTTGTCGCCGTCACTTCGGGACGGTTGATAAACATAACGATGTCCGCGTCTTGCTCGATTGCACCCGATTCACGCAAGTCGGAAAGTTGCGGTTCTTTGGATTGAATACGACGGAGTTGGGAAAGCGCCACGACAGGCACGCCCAATTCCTTTGCCATAATCTTTAAATCACGGGTAATCGACGCGACTTCTTGTTGACGGTTTTCCGCGCCTGCCATTCTCGAATCCCCGCTCGACATCAGCTGGATATAGTCGATCATAATCATATCGATCCCACCGGCAACCGTCTTCAAACGACGGCATTTAGACAAAATTTCGGCAGGCGTCACTCTCGACGAATCGTCGATATAGATATTACTCTTCTTTAACTGATCGCCGGCAAGCATCAGCTTTTTCCATTCTTTCGCGGTCAATTCTCCTGAGAGCGCCTTAGACATACTCACTTGCGCATACGAACAAATTAACCGTTGTACGATTTCGTTCCTCGGCATTTCCAACGAGAACACGGCGCAAGTTTTCCCTGCGCGTAGCGACGCGTTTTCGACCAAGTTCATCGCGAGCGACGTTTTCCCCATACCAGGACGCGCCGCAAGGACGATCAAAGCCCCTGCCTGCAAACCGTGCGTCATCTTGTCCAACCGTTTATATCCCGTCGGAATCCCTTTAAAGGAGTCCGGATCGGATTGTAATTGCTCGAATTTATGCAATACTTCCCCGATGACGTCCCCTTCCGTCATACCAAGCAAAGCCGAACGCTCCGTTTCCTTGGAAATGTCGTAAATACACTTTTCGGCAAACGCAATCGACGTTTGCTCGTCCGTGCCTTTCATCGACTCTTCGATAATCTTTCTCGATGCGCGAATGAGTTTACGATTCAGGCTATCCCTGGAGAGAATATCGTAATAGGATTTATAGTTCGCCGCCGACGGCGTAATTTGCGTGAGTTCGGTCAAGTACACGATCCCGCCCGCTTTTTCCAAACTGCCGTCGCTTTCCAACTCGTCCGCGACCGTGACGAGATCGACGGGTTTCCGAGCATTAAAAACCCGTTGCATCGCGCGCAAAATGTACTTATGCGACTCCTGATAAAAATCTTCTTCCGACAACTTCTCCACAAGCTCCGACGCGATATCGGTATCGATCAAAAGACAGCCGAGTAGCGCCATTTCCGCATCGCGGTTATGTGGCATCGTGTTGATATCGTTTGCCATAGTTTTTCTCCCTTTGTTTAATCGAGTAAGGACTTGAATTCGTTCAGCGTATCCGCAAATTCTTGCATAGCCGCGTCAAACGGCGCTTTCGTCGTCAAATCGACGCCTGCTTTTTGCAAAATCGAAACGGGATCTTCGCAACCACCCGACGACAAGAAACGGAAATAGTCTTGTACGGCAGGTTCGCCTTCCGTCAAAATACGTTTCGCAATCGAAATTGCGGACGTAATCCCCGTCGCGTACTTGTACACGTAGAACGACGTGTAGAAGTGCGGAATACGCGCCCATTCGTAAGCAATTTCTTCGTCGTGAATAATTCCGTCGCCGTAGTATTGCTTGTTCAAGCCGTAATATATTTCATTCAGCGTTTCCTTGGTCAACGCTTCTCCGCTTTCCGCTTTTGCATGGGCGAGTTGTTCAAACTCTGCAAACTGCGTTTGGCGGAACAACGTCGCGCGGATCATATCCATGTAATAGTTGAGCAAATACTTCTTCAAGTTTTTATCGTCCGTCTTTTTATACAAGTGTTTCAAGAGCAACACTTCATTGACGGTACTTGCAATTTCCGCAAGGAAAATGGTATAATCGGATTTCGCGTACGGTTGCGTTTCCACCGATTTATAGGTATGGAGCGCGTGTCCCATTTCGTGTGCGATCGTAAAGATATCGTTTGTCGTTTCTTGATAGTTCAAAAGCACGTACGGGTGCGTATCGAATACCCCCGTCGAGTACGCGCCACTACGCTTACCTTCGCTCTCGCAAACGTCGATCCAACCGTCCGCTTTCCCTTTTCTAAGCAAATTTTGATACCCTTCTCCCAAAGGCGCAAGTCCTTCGATGACAAGCTCGTACGCTTGTTCGAACGGAAGTTTAATCTCCGCGTCTTCCACGAGTGGAATATAGATATCGTACATATGTTGTTCTTGAAGCCCACTCACCTGTTTGCGGAGCGATATATATTCGTGCATGGTAGGCAACGCCCCGTGTACGGCGTCAATCAAGTTCTCGTACACGACGGGGTTGACGTCTTCGCCGTCCATCGCCATTGCCATACAGCTTTCGTATTTTCTCGCCGTCTTATAGAACACGTCCTTTTTTACGTTGCCGTAATACGTTTGCGTAATCGTTTCAATCAAATTGATAAAGGATTGATAATATTTTTGAAACCATTCTTTGCGTTCTTCCGCATTCCCCGTATGCAAAACTACCCCGTAAAGCCCGTGGCTAATTTGCATTTCGTTGCCTTGGAACTTGGCTTTCGGTAAATTCAAATTCGCGTTATTGATCATCGAGAATACCGAACGGAATTCCCGCATAACGTCTCCGCTGAGCGTCAAGAGTTTTTCTTCCGCTTCGCTTAATACGTGCGCTTTGGACGCCGCAATCTTTTTCAAGCGGTAATCGTACGCCGAAAAATCGGGGTCGGCAATAAATGCGTTCAACGTGCTTTCATCAAGCGCCGTTAATTCAGGATCGACAAACGCAAGTTCCGCAAAAATTTTCGAGAGCAACGCGCCGATTTTCGAGAGCGCGGACGACGTCCTACTTACACGCACGTCTTCGTCGTGGCGCATATTCGCGTACACGTAGAGTTTTTCTAATCTTCTCGAGAGCGTATCGCTCATTTGAAAACAATCAAGCAAGACCTGTTTGTTGCCAAGTTTTCCCTTGAACACACTATAATCAAAATTCGCGTACGTTTCTTCGACGGACTTATATTCCGCATCCCAAGCGTCGTCGCTTTCGAAGATATCCGTTAATTTCCATTTCAATTTTTCAGGAACGTCCTTTCTTTCCATAGTAATCCTACCTTTATGATCAATTTATAAATTTTTTCGTATAATTTACGCCGAGCGTATCAGTTCTTGAAACTGTGGATCGGCGCAGGGATATTCCCCCCACGATTGATGAGTTTAGAAGAATCCGTCTTATGCACGGGCATAATCGGCGCTCTGCCGAGCAATCCCCCGAAACTAACTTCGTCGCCCACGTCTTTGCCAGGGGCTGGAATAATCCGCACAGCCGTCGTTTTTTGGTTGATCATACCAATCGCCGCTTCGTCTGCAATAATCGCCGAAATCGTCGTGGCAGGCGTATCACCGGGGATCGCAATCATGTCCAAACCGACGCTACAAACACAAGTCATGGCTTCCAACTTATCCAAAGTAATCGCGCCCTTTTCCGCCGCGCGAATCATGCCGATATCTTCGGATACGGGGATAAACGCGCCCGAAAGCCCGCCTACGCGCGACGACGCCATAACCCCACCTTTCTTCACCGCGTCGTTCAACATCGCAAGCGCCGCCGTCGTACCGTGTCCGCCTACGCATTCGATCCCGAGTTCTTCCAAGATCTGTGCAACCGAATCCCCCATAGCAGGGGTGGGCGCAAGAGACAAGTCCACGATCCCGAATTGCGCGTTCAATCTACGTGCCGCTTCCTTGGCAACAAGTTGTCCGGCACGGGTAATCTTAAACGCCGTACGTTTGATCATTTCCGCCGCTTCCGTCAAATTCGCGTCGGGAATTTGTTCCAAAGCGTGCTTAACAACTCCGGGCCCGGATACGCCGACGTTGACGACGGTATCCGCTTCGCCTACGCCGTGGAACGCCCCAGCCATAAACGGATTGTCTTCCACCGCATTACAAAACGCCACCAACTTCGCCGCGCCGATCCCATCTTGGTCCTTGGTCAAAAACGCCGCTTCCTTAAACGCTTCGCCCATCATCTTTACCGCTTCCATATTAATCCCCGACTTCGTCGAACCGACGTTGACGGACGAACATAAGCGTTTGGTTGTCGCCAAGACTTCGGGAATGGTACGGATAAACTTCCGTTCGTAATCCGCCGTCGCTTTATGCACGAGCGCGCTATACCCCCCCAAGAAATCAATCCCGAGCGTTTCCGCCGCGTCGTCTAGCGCTTTCCCGATCAGCGGAGCTTTTTCAGGGAACGCCGCGCAAAGCAAACTCACGGGCGTGACCGACACCCGTTTATTGACGATAGGAATGCCGTATTCGCCCGAAAGATCGCGCGCGGTTTTGACGATATTCTCCGCTTTGTGACAAACGAGATCGTATACCTTTCTCGCCGTTTCTTCCGCGCTATCGCGGATACAACCCAAAAGGGAAATCCCCATCGTAATCGTGCGGATATCCAAATGCTCCTTTTCCACCATCGCGATGGTTTCTAAAACGTCGTTATTACTGAACATAGCTTTCTCCCACCGCGTTATACGTTATGCATTGCGTTGAATATATCTTCGTGTTGCACGTAAATCGACATGCCGATTTGCTTGCCGAGTTCTGCGCATTGTTCCGCGAGCGCGGACAATTCTTCTGAAACAGAAGTAATATCCACGATCATAATCATTGCGAAATATTCCCCTAAAATCGTTTGGGAAATATCTTCAATATTCGCACCCTTTTCCGAAAGAAAGGTGCTTACTTTTGCAATAATGCCTTTGTTGTCTTTACCTGTCACGGTCACGACTGCTCTCATAAAAACTTTCTCCTAATTATTCGTATTATTCGCTAATGCGTTCGATTTCTTCTCCGTCGTCTATTTCTTCAAACTCCAACGCGCGCTTTTGCAAAATTTCGTATTGAATAATGAAATTGCTTTGGGTGACATAGCGCACGTAATCCCCTTCTTCAAACGGGGGCATCGGCTTTTCGGGATCGCAATACGTTTCCCGTTCCATCCATTCCTTTTTCTTCTTATTCCACGTTTCGAACACCGCCGCTACGACGTCAATGTTGTCCTTTTGTAAGCTCTTTTCTTCAAAACAGTAAAAATAATTCGTTTCTTCGTTCTTCAAGCCGATCGACACGTAAGATAACATTTTGTAATACCGACGAATTCGGCTGTATTTTATCCCCAAGAACAGGAAAGAAAAAATCATAAAGATCGGCGTTGCCACAAACACGCAAGCCTTCGGCCAACCTTGGTTGGGATCTTCGTAAGGCAACGACATATAATAAATCCAAAGCGAAACACAAAACAACAAATACACCGTCAAAACACAACCGTATACGATCCGCGCGCGCTTACGTTGCCGATAAACCGCTAAATAATCGGCGTCGTTGTACACTGAAACCATCGTCTTCTCCTTTAGTCTTGATAAATAAACAATACCCCAAGCGTATTCCGTCCGCAATGGCTGGTGACCACCGCGCCTGCAACCGTTTCCAAAATCTCGTCGAATTCGAAGAGTTCTTGCACTTTTTCTTTCGCAACGTCCACAAGTTCTTGATCCGCGGACGAGTGCGTGACGAAACAACGGGTTTTATCGTAGTTCGGATACGTATTACGCAAATCTTCGATATATTTCTTGATGATGATTTCCATCTTACCCCTATATTTTTCGCCTGGCACAAGTTGTCCGTCGTTCATTTGAATCAGCGGATGAATTTTGAACACGCTCGCTACCGTTTTTACCATACCCGAAACGCGACCGCCCTTATGCAAATATTCCAAACTGTCGGGGATAAACGACGTATTCACTTTGTCGCGCAACGACAAAACGGTTTCTTCGATCTCGTCGATCGACTTGCCTTGATCGCGAAGATCCGCCGCCTTTAACGCGAGCAAACCTTGTCCCGTCGACAACGCTTTACTGTCCACGACGCGCACTTTTCCCCCGAACGCTTCCGCAGCCACTTTTGCGTTATTATAAGAAACCGAACTCTTTGCAGAAATATTAAAATGCAAAATTTCGTCGCCGAATGCCAACTGTTCTTGGAAGAAGGTCTTATATTCTTCCACGCTCATCGCGCTTGTTTTCGGCAAAACTTTCTTTTCCCCCACGAACGCAAAAATATCTTGTGGCGTCACGTCCACGCCGTCGTGGTAAATGGTCGAATCCAAAATTACCGTCATCGGCAATACGCCGATATTCCGCTTTTCAGCGAATTCCCCTAAATCGCAAGAACTGTCTGCCGTTATACGAATAGCCATATCCTTATTTCTCCTTCATAAAATAATTTGATTTTTTAAAATAATATTTTTTTAATCCATTTCCGATACTTGATCGCCCATTCCGGAACGATCCCGACAACGTCGTCCGCCTTATATAATTTGGTCAAATGCGAGCCGTAAGTTTCTTTATAGCGACTGTCACAACTGTTGTTTCGGTTATCTCCTAAGAAAAAGATCTCGCCGACGTCCACGAAATATTCTTCAAAATCGTAGTCTTCGATATTTTCATAATACGCATACGGTTCGTCGAGTGGCACGAACGTACCCGTCCCGTAATAGCAGATTTCCACTTGTCCGTCCGTGCAACGTACGCGATCTCCTTCCTTGGCAATCAAACGTTTAATCAGGAAATCGCTTTTCATCCCTTTGCATTCTTCGTAGTCGCCTACGTACACGACGATGATATCCCCGTAATCCAAATCATCCGCGTCGTCCACGTATTTCATCAACAGTTTCTCCCCGTCCTGCAACGTGTTGCACATAGACGAGCCGTCTACTTCCACCCCACCGAACGTTTTCGTCCAATACATCCGCAAGGTGAGCAAGGCAAATATCACCGTTAGTATGATCAAATAAAACCGATGCGTCGAACGACGTTCTTTAAATTGAAAACGCGATTCATACAGTTCGCTATCGCGCAATTCTCTATCCTGCATACTTACTCCTTGCGATCTGTTCCCGTAGACTTCGCGCGTTTTTTCAGTTCGTCGCGCGTTAAGTTTACGTATTTCCCACATTGTACGCATTGCAATTTCACGTCCGCGCCTACGCGTACGACCGTCCACTCCCTACCACCACAGGGATGCGGTTTTTTCATCGTGATTACCGAATACAACTCGTACATACTCTATCCCTTATAACCAAAGAATGTTCGTGATGGAAAACTCCTTTTCCTGTTCCATACTCTCAAACGACAACGCGCTACCTTTGCGGAAATTCTCCAAAGGTTTCCCGTTCGTCATGCTCTTAAAATCCACGGCGCGCAAAATCGTGCGCTTCCATTTTCCACCGCCGTTTATTTCAACGACACAGGTATATTTTTCGTCGCCCGCCTTTAAGTCGGAAACTTCCACCGAAACGATCAACTCCTGTGTTTCCTTGGAATATGCGTCGAATTCCAACAACGCATTTTCTTCAGGAACGTATTTAGGCGAACTGATTTTATACGTCTTAATTCCGCTGACGGAATACGCGCCTTGGATATCCCCGTAGCCGTAGGTGATTTTCGGCAACGTTTCCCGTTCCATTAAAATTCCACCGACGGAATATGCTTCGTGCTGTGCAATCCCAAACGTATCCATCTCTTTGCCTGTAAAGAGCATTCTACTCTTCACAGCCGAAGGGTTGGGTTTCGAACGGCGTTTGCAGGTAATTTTCGACATGACGCAAAAACCGTTGATGTATTTTGCATACGCATAAGCAAATACCGCCGTCGCACCTGCAAACGGGACGATTTTAAAGTTCGTCTTTCCGTTTTTCACAGCACGCCCTTCTACTTTATAAATTCGATGCCAATCCCGATAAGTCGATTTTGTTCGCGCGTCCGCTTCCGCATAAAACACGCCCGCTTCTTCCAAAATCCCTTCTTTGTCGAACTCCACTTCCACTTCCAAACCGTCGCTCACTTCTTTCAGCGTCAGGTTCAAAGTATCGGGAATATAAATTTCTCTGCCCTTCAAGTTCTTTTCCAAGAATAATTCCATATCCGCAATCGCCGTCGCGCCGATACACGCTCCGCTATCTGCAGAATATACGAGCGCGTTTCCGTCCGAATTCCCGATCCGAGAATAGGTGTCGTACGCCCGATCGCAATCAAACTCCCAATCGCGCAAAGCGCAGAGCATCAACACCGGACATTTTACGTACGGAGCGTACGATTGTGCTTCCGCCGCCGCAATATACCGACGTCTGTCGTCGCTTAAATTGTGTGCGATATCGTCCCCGAATTTGGCAAGGTGCAAAAACGAACGCCAGCCCGCCGCATTGATCGGCACACCGCATTTCACGTCGGGGGAAAGCATCGTTTGCCAAGCGATTTCTCCGCCCTTTCTAATCCCGACGACGCCGATATCCCCAACGTCCACGCGAGATTTCAAATATTCAATCGAATAGAGCGCGACGTACGTCCATTCGAACCAAGACGATCCGTCTACGTCTACTTCGTGCAATCCGTACAAACCCTGCGCCCGTTCGTAATTTCCGTAATCGAGTGATTGCGGATAAATGGTACGCAAAACGTTTTCCCCGTCGGACTCGCACTTCCCTGAATAATCGGGCATCAACACAGCGTAGCCTTTTTCCACGAAGTACTCCATCAGTTCTTCGTCGGTTGCTTTCCCTGCGTCGGGGAGCAACAGGATCGTAGGGTATTTATCATTCCCCTTCGACGTATGCAAAGGCTTGCAAAACCGCGCGTAAATACGCACGCTACCGTCCGATACCGTGTGTCCCGAATAGGAAACGTGGGAACGATACTCCCCGTCTTTTTCTTCGATGCCCCATTCGCTTGCGCCTAAAGGCGTTTTTAAATCGTATTTCTTCCATAAAGAAATCGCGCTAACGATAATGCGGTCTTTCATTTCCTTGCTTTTTGCAGTCATTTCACCCTTTCCGTCCAAAAGAATTTTTCGTTTAATAACGGACGATCCGCACGCTCGATCCGTGTGTTTCCGTTGCGCCCGTCACCAATATTTTATTATCGATCCTGTGTTTTAGTTCTTCGACGTGAGAAATCAACCCTACCGTAAACTCCTTACCGAGTTTTCCCAGCACGTCCATTACCGTTTCGACCAGTTTCCCATCCAACGTCCCAAACCCTTCGTCCAAGAAGAAGAATTCGATCGGACGCAGAGCTTGCTGGCAGATCGTCGCGCTCAGCGACAAGGCTAGCGACAGCGAAACGAGAAAGGTTTCCCCTCCCGAGAGCGTCTTTACCGCGCGTAAGTTCCCCCCGTCGAGATTGTCCCCGACCATAAACTTCTCGTCGTAGCGGAGAAAATATCTTCCACTTGTCAACGACAACAACGTACGGCTCGCTTGTCCGCAAATTTCTTGTAAATACTCGCAAGCGATAAATTCCAAAAACCGATTGCTTTTTACCAGCTGGCGCAATTCGTCGCAAACGTCTTTGCGTTTTCGGATCTCTCGCAACTCTTTCGCCATATCGAGATATTTTTCCCGAAGTCTTTGCAAACGCTCCCATTCCGCCTTGCCTGTAGCAAGTTTCCCTGTCAAAAGGTTTTTCTCCGTCTTTGCGTTTTCTAAGTTTTCGATCGCTTGACGTACGGCGCTTTCGTCGTATTCTGCAAACTTTTTCTCGTCCGTTTCCGCGAGCTTGTTTTTATAGAACGCGTA
Organism: Clostridia bacterium; assembly: GCA_017625565.1. Taxonomy (GTDB): domain Bacteria; phylum Bacillota; class Clostridia; order Christensenellales; family Borkfalkiaceae; genus Scatosoma. The sequence continues at coordinate 65,985 of JAGAKN010000022.1, read as the reverse complement.
CCGTTCGAAAAATTCGTCGCAAGCCCTTTTTACGGCGTTTTCGTCGCCTGCTTTTTGCAAGAGTTCTCTTGCCGTATCCACGCTTTCGAATGCGTATTCCGCCAAAGCCGTTTGCACATTCTCTCGCAAGCCCTTTTCGTCTTTTTCATACGTCGCCAAAAGCCCACGTTGTTTTTCAAGTTCCGTCACAGTACGTTTTTCTTGTTCCTGCGCCCCGTCTTTCTTCGCCTGCGCCGAGCTTTTTTGCGATTGCAACGATTGTAATTCCCGTTCCAAATCCTGCAAATTCCCCAACCCTTGCACACTTTGGATTTTCTCGATCGCAAGCTCGTACGCCTGTCTTAACGTTTTCCCACGCTCGCTTAAAGCAGATTTTTTTAACTCGTTTTCTTCGTACGCACGCTTACGCTTTTCCAAACTTTCTATTTCGGCTTTCACAAGCTTGCGCTTGCGTTCGATTTCCTTGAATGCCACTTGCAATTTCCCGACGTCGAGCACTTTTTCTTCGTCACCCATACGGTTTGCGAAGGTATATTTTTGCAACAACCGTTCCACGTCCGTCTGAATAACGGGGTGTTTTTCCGCCAAGCCCCGTAAATCCGCTCGGAATTCCGCGTACTCTTCCGCAAGTAGCATATCCTTAAAATGGTGTTTGACGTATTCCGCCAAGTTCTCGTCCGCGCCAAGCGCGTCCATTTGCGCTTCCAAAACGCTCCGTTGCCCGTCGAAATCTTCCTTGGGGCATTGTTTTTCGAGCGCTTTAAACTGCGTCCGACAGTTCTCCAAATCCCCTTTCGCCTTTTCCGCAACGAGTATGTCCCCTTGCGCGTCTTGCAATTTCCCGATCTTGAGTGAAATTTGTAAAATTCTCTCGTCAAATTCCCCGTTTTCAAGCTCCGTTTGCGCGCTTGTCAAAAGCGTTTTCGCCTGTTCCCAAGCAAGCTCCGCCGAACGCAAATTGCGTTTTGTTTCCGCTTGTTGACGGAGATTGTTCTCCACCGCGCGGTATTCGCGATCCACCGCTTTTGCCGACGGAATTCGTTCCAAAAGCCGTCGTTTTTCTTGCATCACTTCCAACTGAGCGCCGAGCGTTTCAAACCGCCGACAAGTTTCTTCGTAAAGCCTTTTTTCGTCCTGCAAAGCTTTGGCTTTCTCATACCCGTTTTCTACAAGTTTCAAACGCGTTTCCGCTTGCTTTAGCGCCTGTTCGTCCGCTTGGATTTCCCGTTCTTTTTCGGCAATTTTCTCCTCGCTACCTTCGGCGTTTTCGCCCATTCTCGCAAGCAAAGTTTCCTCTTCCCGTTCGACAGCGAAATACTGCGCGTTGACGGATTTTGAAAACCGCTCCCCATACTTTTCCAAATTAAACAACCGCGCTACAAGCTTTACCCGTTCCGACGTGGGCGCTTTGACGAGCGCCGCAAAATCCCCCTGGGGCAACGCGATACACATCTTAAAATCGTCGAACGTCAAACCGATAATTTCTTCCAACCGAGCGTTTACGTCGCGCGTACCGTCGGCAATCGCCAACCAGCCGTCCCCCGACGCCCCGTATAAAAAGGCTTTCGTCGCGTTGTTTTTTCTCTTAATTTCCCGACGCACACGATAGGTGTTGCGGTTGCCCTTTTCGAGAATTTCAAACTCAAATTCCACGTACGCGCTATCCATACCGTAGTGAATACACTCCGCCATCGCTCCGCTTCCGCGTTCGATCCTGCCGTATAACGCCAAGTGCATACAGTCCAAAATCGTACTTTTTCCGCTACCCGTATCCCCGAAAATCCCGAATACGCCCCCCGACAAAAGCGCGCGAAAATCAATCACCGCTTTTTCCGAGAAACTATGAATACCGCAAAATTCCAAACGTACGGGTTTCATTGACTTTACCGTCCTTTGCTTTGACGCGTCACGCGTCGCTCTCTTCCAATTCCGACAGCGTTTTTAAAAACAACGTCTGAATTTCTTCTTTCGGGTCCGCATTGTATACCGAACGGTAATACATACGGAAAAGTTCTTCTTCCGACAGGCCTTTTCGGGAAGTAAATTCCCATTTCTCTTCCGTACGCACGTCGGGAACGAGCGATACAAGATTGCCTTTCTCCGCCAACCGCCCGGCGTCCGTAGCCGTCAACGGCGCAGACAAAAAGAGTTTTAATTCAACCAACGCTTCGGGATACGCATCCAAAAGCCCCAACGCCTGTTCGACGCCGTCCGCTTCCAAGCGCACCAAACGCTTGCCTTTCGTCAAGGCTACGTCGTGTAAATTCCCCACGCCGTCTTTCGTCAAATCGAATACTTTTACCGACTTGTCCGCGCGTTCGTCAAAGGCATACTGCAAAGGCGAACCGCTGTAATAACAATGCCCCTTGCCCATGCGTTGTTTCTTGTGCAAATGCCCAAGCGCAACGTAATCGCTCTTTGGAAAGGCGTCTACGGGGATCGCCCGCGCTCCGCCAAGATCAATTTCCCGTTCCCCGTCGGACACTTCTCCGCCGAGCGCAAACAAATGCGCCATAAATACGGATGGCAAATGGTTTTCGTTCCCGTCGGCGCACTCCTGCATCCAACGTTGCATACGCTCCACGTAGGGAAGATCGGATTTTTCTTCTTTGAAACGCGCTTCGTTGGGATAGGGCAACGTAGAAACGAACACCCGTTCCCCGATGCGGTTTTCAAATTCCGCAAACCCTTTTCCCGAACGGATCGGACGGGGACGAGCATCGACCGCGCAGGTCAGCAACGGCAAACGGTCGTTCCCGACGATATAAATCCCGTACTCTTCCGCGAGCGGTTTTACCGCGGACAAGCGTACGCCGTCGTCGTGATTTCCGCTAATGAGTAGCACCGCGCGGTTCTCCCCCGACAAACGTTTTACCGCGTGGAAGAACAACGCTTCGGCATCCGCGCTAGGGGTATACGTGTCGAACACGTCGCCTGCGAGCAAAACAAGTTCCACGTTTTCTTCGTCGCAAATACGGACGATTTCGTCGAATACTTCCGCTTGCTCGTCCAAGCGTTCCCGTCCCATCAGCCGTTTACCTATATGCCAATCGGACGTGTGCAGAATTTTCACTTTACTTCCCCCTTTCGTTTGGCGTCGCTTTTCGACTTTTTTTGAAAATTTCAAAATCCCTATCAAAACGCCTTGCTTTTGATTTGGAAAACAGGTATAATAGACGTACTCTTTTCAAAAAAGGGCATTAAGACTACTATACTGTTTTATTATACACTATTTCTTTGAAGAATGCAAGAATTCTTGAAAGAAAGAACGAAATTTTTCACATTCTTCACAAAGAAAATCAGGGGGAAACCATGGCGTTTTGTTCTCTTTCCAAAGACTTTGACAGCGCGTATACGATCGTGGAAAACAAATTTATCACGAAATATTTGCCCGAAGCGGACGACTTTGCCGTAAAAGTATACCTTTACGGATTGTTTTTGTGCCAAAATACCAGCACCGAATTCGGGATACGTTCTATGGCGGAAGTCTTGAAAACGACGGAAGAGAAAATTATGCAAGCGTTCGCGTTTTGGGAAGACTACGATCTCGTAGCGATCCTTTCCAAAGATCCGTTCACGGTGCAATACTTGCCCGTCCGCACTACCATGGGCAAACCCAAGAAAATCCGCTATGAGCAATACGCCGATTTCAACAAGGAACTGCAACGGATTATGCAAAAAGTCGGGAAGTTCGTTTCCGCAGGCGAGTACGTCAAGTACATGCAATTCCTGGAAGAAACGTCTATGCAACAGCAAGCCCTTTTGCTCGTTGCAGAATACTGCATCAACAAACAAGGCGAAGCCGTTTCCCCGTCCTATATTTTCAACAAAGCGAGAAAATTACTCCGCACAGGCTTGTCTACGTACGAGCAAATCGAAAAAGAGCTTTCCAACTACAACGCGCACGAAAAAGAACTTTTGGCGGTATTTTCCGCAATGTCCGTGCAACGTACGCCCGACGAAACCGATTACGCGCTCTATAAAAAATGGACGGAAACGCTCGGGTTTTCGAAAGACGGCGTGATGATAACGGCGAAAAAGCTCAAGCGCGGAACGATGAACGCGCTCGATCTCACGTTGGAAGAATTATACGGGAAAGGCAAACTCACTGCCGACGAAATCGACAGCTATCTCACCGACCGCGAAACTTTGGCGAATTTGACCTTCCGCATCGGTAGAAAGCTGGGCGCGAAAGTGCAAAATCCCACGCCTTTTATCGACGAATACACGGAAAAATGGTACAACTACGGCTTTGACGAAAACTCCCTGCTCGATTTGGCACTCTATTGCATGAAAACGGAGCGAGGAACTTTCGACGGAATGCATACGCTTGTTAGCCAACTGTTCGCAGACGGCAACGTTTCCCGCGACGGCGTCAAGGAATTTTTGAAAGAAAAGAACGACGAACTGAAGTTGTTTAGCAAAATGCAAGAAATTTGTGGCGGATTGCGTAAAACGCCTGCCAACCTTGCCATGGTCACGACTTGGCGCGACTGGAAATTCAACGACGCGATGATTTTGGAAGCCACAAAGCAAAGTGCGTTTAGTAGCAATCCGATCCCCTATATGAATAAAATTTTATCCAACTGGAAACGCGCGGAAATCTACGAAGTAAGCGCGATCCCCACGACGCCGACGTTCGGCGCAACGGGCGCGCCTGCCCCCTATCAGAACGCCAAGTTGGAAGCGGTAAACGCAAAATCGGATAGAGAGCGCTACTATGCGTTGCTCCGCGAAAAGGCGCAATCGCGCGCGGATAAGTATTTGGCGAAAGCCAACGGCAACGCGCGCTTTAAAGAGATTACGGCAAAGCTTTCGAAAATGGAAATCGCGCTTGCGAAAGCGGAAGTTTTCGAGCCCGTCACTCTCCCTACCTTAACCAAAGAAAAAGCGGATTTGTTGTCCGAACGCAAAGCGATTTTATCCGTTTTAGGGATCGACGAAGCGCAACTTTCTCCGCAATTTTCCTGTCCAAAATGCTCGGATACGGGCTTTTTACCGAGCGGTAAGGCATGCAACTGCTATAAACCCAACGCGTAAGGCAACGAAATTTTTTAAGAATTTTTCAAACGCGCCCGAAAAATGCTTGCCTTTTTCAAAAAAATACAGTAATATAATAGGCGTGTTTTGAATACGCCTTATATGCAGAGATGTCTGAGTGGTTTAAGGAGCACGATTGGAAATCGTGTGTGGGTGGAAGCTCACCGCAGGTTCAAATCCTGTTCTCTGCGCCAAACAAAAAAAGAGTATGCGTGACATACTCTTTTTTTGTTGTGTATACCGTACTTTGAACAGGATTTGAGGGTGGGAGCCGTTTTGCGAGAGCAAAACGCTTTGCCTTATCAAAGAATGTTTTCCGAATAACCCAACGGCAAAGGCAACGATTGATAATCGTTGAGCGGGGCGTCCCGCTAAAGGGACAAATCCTGTTCTCTGCGCCAAACAAAAAAGAGTATGCGTGACATACTCTTTTTTGTTATCTTTCAGAAAAACGCTTGACATTTCTAAAAAAATCGCGTATACTGTTATTGACAGTGAGTCAGGGACGACTCGCGAACGTCCCACCCCGCGCCCCGCTTAACAGCCGACGCGGTTTTTTATTTTTTAAAAACTTTCTTTTTTGGCAAACTTTTGCGGTAGATTGCCTTGTATTTTTCTTGCTTTTTGTATCCGATTGGTATATAATACTTTGGCACAAAGGAGAAATTCTATGAAAGTATTTGCGCCGAAAACCTTGACGGCTTTTAAAAATTACAAATCCAAAGACTATATTTCGGATATCGTAGCAGGGATTATCGTTGCGATTATCGCACTCCCCCTTTCGATTGCGCTTGCGATCGCTTCGGGCGCAACCCCTGAAATGGGGCTTTTCACGGCGATCATCGCAGGGTTTACCACCGCGCTTTTGGGCGGTAGTAAGGTAAACATCACCGGCCCAACCGCCGCATTTGCGACGATCGTAGCAGGGATCATCGTCAACGAAGGGTTCGACGGACTGTTTCTTGCAACGCTTATGGCAGGGGCATTGCTCATCTTGATGGGCTTGCTCCGTATCGGCACGTTGATTAAATATATTCCGCATACCATCACTATCGGCTTTACCGCAGGGATTGCGGTCACGCTCGTGATCGGACAACTAAAAGACTTTTTAGGACTGAGCTACCCTGCAGGAACGGTAGCCATTGAAACGGTGGAAAAATTAGAACTCGTCGTAAAGCATTTTTCGTCGTTTAATCCTTGGGCGTTTGGCATCGGATTGCTCGGGCTTGCCATTTTAATCGTTTGGGCGAAGATTTCCAAAAAAATCCCCGGATCGTTGATTGCGGTACTCGTAGGCGCGTTGGTATGTCTAATTCCTGCAATCAACGCAAATACCATCGGCTCGCTTTACACCATTTCTTCGTCTTTGCCCAAATTCCATTTCCCCGAAATTACGGGTGAACGGATCTTGGCGCTGTTGCCGAGCGCGTTTACAATCGCGCTACTTGCAGGAATCGAATCCTTACTCTCTTGCGTTGTTTCGGATAAAATGATCGACGACAAACATAATTCCAATACCGAACTGATCGCCCTTGGAGCTAGCAATTTATTCGTCGGTTGTTTGGGCGGTATCCCTGCAACGGGAGCCATCGCAAGAACGGCAGCTAACGTAAAAAACGGCGGTCGTTCCCCCCTTTCAGGTATGGTACACGCGGTAATTTTGTTGCTCGTGCTCGTGCTTTTAATGCCACTTGCATCCTACATTCCCATGCCGATTATCGCCGCTATTCTCTTTATCGTAGCCTATAATATGAGCGAATGGCGCGAGTTCGTCGCCGTCATCAAAACCAAGAAATGGAACGATATCCTTGTACTTGTGCTTACGTTTGCACTCACCGTCATCTTCGACCTTGTCAAAGCCATCGCAGTAGGCATTGTTTTGCACTACGCCATTGTACTTGCATACGCAATCGCCAAGAAACGCAAGGCGAAAGCTGAAGAACCACAAGAAAAAATCGAATAAGGCGTTGGGTTTACATAGAAAACTCCGCCTGCGGATCGTCGATCCGCAGGCGGAGTTTTCTTCTATTTTTAGGCAAACTTTTCTTCCAGTTCTTCACCTTCATCTGCCTTTTCAGCCGTGGGCGCAAGCAAAGCGTTAAACTGCATTTTCCCCAACTCGTTGCAACGATCCAACATTTTTTTCGCAATCTCGTCCCGCGTTTCACCGTTTGAAGACAACTGCGAATAAAGTACCGGCGCATCGACGATATACGTCAAGTCGGATTTACGGAAGTACGTCACGTAAATCCGTACGTCCATGCCTCGTTTTTTACAAGTTTCCGCAAGCGCAACAAACCCTGCATGAAAACCTTCTAATTCCGCTAAATACCCCTTATCGGAAACTTCGGGATAAATGACTACGTTATCCCCGTTTTGTAATGCAATGAGACTTTCGCGAATCGTTTTTAAAAACCGCACGTCACGATAGGTGGATATCAAATTCAACCCCTTGTAGAATAAATTAGTCAAAGGACTCGCTATTAAACAAAACAATCGTGCCAAATGCAAATTCCAATGCTTTTTCTCATGGTAATATACGCGAGTCTGGTATTTGTACAATTGTACCAATCCGGAATTCATTTCACTTGCACCCCACATACGGATGGGTTTGTCACAGTACAATTCCAGTGACATTGGCGCTTCCGTACCTTCATGATTGCTTAAAATTATTCCCCCGTTCCCAAACGGCTCACCAAGAAAGACAAACTTCGGTTTTTTATACCTGCCTTTCATCAGCTTCTTCATCAACCGAAACCACCATTTTCGCTTTTGCACAGGTTGCTTTTCTTTCAACGTTTTTCTCCTTTTTCACGTATTTTATGGGATTTATAGATCTTGGATGAATATAACGATCAAGGTCATACCCCGTTTTGTTGAATAGACTTTCACAAAGTTTTCATGAAAACTTCTACCACAAAACAGTCTATACTGATAATCTTAACCTTTTTCTCTTTTAAATCTTTTTGCCTGCGTTCTTCTCTTCCAAACGTTCCCGAGCAGTTGCGAGCATCAATTTCAAGCGGTTTTCTTGATTGACTTTCGTCGCCGACGGATCGTAGTCGATCGGCACGATATTCACGTCTTCGTGCAACGCCTTGACGGCACGCGCCGCACCCTTGCCAACGATATGATTGGGTAAACATCCAAACGGTTGCGCGCAAACGATATTTTCCGTACCGCTCTCGTACAAAGCAAGCATTTCGGCAGGAATCAGCCAACCTTCGCCCATTTTCACGCCTTGGTGCAGGACTTTGTCCGCCAAACGACGGAGTTCTTCAAAATCGTGGGGCGGTTCAAAACCCGTTTCTTGGAACATTCGTATTACCTTGCGTTGTACTTTCAAAAGATGCTTGTAGACAAGATTATAAGCAAACGCAACGAGTTTGTTGTGGTTGTACAACTTCGCGTCGTTGATATTGTTGACGATACAATACATAACGAAATCCATCAACGCCGGCACGACCGGTTCGCAATTTTCCGCATACAGGAATTTTTCCAAACCCGAATTTGCAAGCGGAGAATACTTCACGTAAATCTCCCCTACGATCCCGACTTTCACCTTTTTCTCGTTCGTACGCTCGATTTTTGAAAACGCTACAAGGAGTTTTTTAACGATCGTTTTGTACTTTCTACATTTGCGCCCACAGAGCGTTGATTTGACGTACGCAATACATTCGTCGCGTACCTGCTCCGTCTGTCCCACTATTTTTTCATAGGGTTTGCATTGATTATAAAGGCTCATAACGGCGTCGGCGTAAAAGATCCCGTACGCGAGTTTTAACAGCGTTTTTAAATCCACTTCCAACCCGTTCCCCTTTTCAAGACCTGAAAAATTCAAAGACAATACGGGTACTTGCGGAAACTCCGCCGACAGCGCCCGACGGAGCAACGGCACGTAGTTGGACGCCCGACACCCCCCGCCCGATTGCGTAATGAGCACGGCGGTTTTATCAGGATCGTACTTCCCGCTTTTCAAAGCGTCGATGAACTGTCCAATGACGCAAAGCGCAGGATAGCAAGTATCGTTATGCACGTGTTTTAAGGCCTCGTCGATAATCGCGCGGTCTTCCGTCGTCAAAACTTCGATATCATAGCCCTTTTGGCGGAAAATTTCGCAAAGAATTTCAAAATGATACGGCAACATATTCGGGATTAAAATCTTATACGTCGATTTCATTTCTTCCGTAAAGACGGGCGTAGCTTTCTTATAACTGATTGTTTGCATCGTATTTTGCCCCCTTTTCTTGTTCCGTGACAGCGGCGAGCATACTCCGCAAGCGGATTTTGACAACGCCGAGATTGTTGATTTCGTCGATCTTGATTTGTGTATACAGTTTTCCGTTTTCTTCCATAATTGCACGGATTTCGTCCGTCGTAATCGCGTCGATCCCACAGCCGAACGACACAAGTTGTACAAGTTGCATATCCTTTTGTCGACAAACGTACTCCGCCGCGCGGTACATTCTCGCGTGATACGTCCATTGATTGAGCACGTTGACTTCTACCAGCGGAGCTTTTTCACAAACGCCGTCTTCGCAAAGCACGGCGATCCCCAAGGAATTTAACAACTTTCCGATCCCGTGGTTAATTTCCGGATCGGCATGATAAGGTCTACCCGTCAGTACGACGATGGGTTTCTTTTCCGCGCGCGCCTTTTCCAAAATCTCGTCCGATTTCTTTACGATATCTTTGTGGTATTCCGCAAGTGCCGAAAAACCCATATCTAACGCCCTGTCGATCGCTTTTTTCGTGAACTTGCCTTGGAAGGATTTATGTAAATTCCGCACGGTCGACGCCCGTTCGTTTAAATCCACGTACGGCGAAAGGAAATTTGTTTCGTTCAGTCGCTCGTTATTCGCCTTTAACAGCTCCCCGTAATAGGCTACGATCGGGCAGTTGTAGTGATTAATAGACGCATGTTCGTCCAAATTATAACTTTCGCTGGGATAGAACACGAAATCCACCCCTTTATCTAACAAGCTTTCAATATGCCCGTGCATGAGTTTCGCAGGATAACAAACCGTGTCGCTTGCTACGGTATGTTGACCGCGGAAATACAATTCGCGGTTGCTTTTATCACTAACGACGACTTTGCAACCCAACGCCTTAAAAAACGCCGACCAAAGGGGGAATTGCTCAAAGGTAATCAGTTGCAACGGTATCCCTACCGTCCACGTTTTTTCGCCGTTCGTCGTAGCCCTGCCCCCGTCCTTTTCATCTGCGCAAGCAAGTAAGCGGTTATATTTGTATTCGTAAATATTCCAATCTCCGCTTTGCGGTTTTTGTCCTGCTCCGCGTTCGCACTTGTTTCCCGAAACGTACTTGCTACCGTCTTCAAAGGTCAAGATATTGATATTACAATGCGAAGTGCAACCGTGACAAACGGCACACTTGGACGTATACGTAAAGGTTTCTAACAGTTCTTTGGAGAGCATACTGCTCTGCTTGTTTACAGCGTTCTCTTTGGCGTAAATCGCCGCCCCGAACGCGCCCATCAACCCTGCAATCGCAGGCCGAACAACTTCTTTCCCCGTTTCTTTTTCAAAGGAGCGCAATACTGCGTCGTTCATAAACGTTCCGCCTTGCACGACGATATGTTCGCCCAACTCTTCGGGGGTGCGCGCGCGGATAACTTTGTAAACGGCGTTTTTCACAATCGACGAAGAAAGCCCTGCGGATATGTCTTCCACGCTCGCCCCCTCCTTTTGTGCCTGCTTGACGGCACTGTTCATAAACACCGTACATCTCGAACCAAGCTCCACAGGCGCAGGAGCGAACAACCCCAAGCGTGCGAAACTCTCCACGTCCATATCCATGGCTTTCGCGAACGTTTGAATAAACGATCCGCACCCCGACGAACAGGCTTCGTTTAACATAATCGAATCGATCGCGCCGTTTTTCACTTTGAAACATTTGATATCCTGTCCGCCGATATCGATGATGAAATCCACTTTAGGATTGAAATGGAGCGCCGCCTTAAAATGCGCCACCGTTTCTACGATCCCGAAATCCATCTTGAGCGCCGATTTCATCATATCTTCGCCGTAGCCAGTCACCGCACCAGCGCAGACGTTGACACCGCTACCGCAAAGGGCATACATTTCCTTTAAACGTTCGACTACGATATCGAGCGGTTGCCCGTTGTTGGCTTGATAATGGGAATACAACACCCGACAATCTTCCGTAATCAACATCAATTTCGTCGTCGTCGAACCGCTATCGATACCCAAATACGCATTCCCTTGATACGTACGGATATCGGCAAACTGTAAATCACTACGCTTATGCCGTGCCACGAATTCTTCGTATTCTTCGCGGTTCTTAAACAACGCTTCCCCACGCGCAACTTCGTCCGAAGCCTTTGCGCTAGCGATTTTTTGCTGCAATTCTTCGGCGGAGTATTCCGTTTCCGCTTTTGCCGACAACGCCGCGCCTACGGAAATGAAAATGGGCGCGTTTTCAGGGAATATCGCGTGCTCGCTATCCAAGCCGAGCGTTGTCACGAACGCTTTCCTTAACGCTTTGGAAAAATACAGTGGTCCGCCTAAAAAAAGCACCTTGCCCTTAATTTTTCTACCTTGCGCCAAACCCGATACGGTTTGTTCCACCACCGCTTGGAAAATCGACGCCGCAATATCCGCTTTCGCCGCGCCTTGGTTGATGAGTGGTTGCACGTCCGATTTGGCAAACACACCACAACGCGACGCGATCGGGTACACCTTTTCCGCTTGCAACGCAAGTTCGTCCATCTCTTGTACGTTCACGTTGAGCAAAGTTGCCATTTGATCGAGAAACGCCCCCGTTCCGCCTGCGCAACTACCGTTCATACGCTGTTCCGTACCGCCCGTCAAGAAGATAATTTTCGCGTCTTCCCCACCGAGCTCCACCGCAACGTCCGCATCCGCGTAGTATTTTTTAATCGCAACGAACGCTGCTTGCACTTCTTGAACGAAATGTACGCCACTCTTTTGCGCAAGCCCCAAGCCCGCGCTCCCTGTAATCGCCGTTTTAAAGCGCAAATTGGGATAGGCTTGCCGAACTTTTTCCAAGCCTGCAAGCACGCATTCCTTGACGCGCGAAAAATGTCTTTCGTAGCTACTGTATACAATTTTTTTCGTTTCCGATTCGACGATCGTCATCTTCACGGTCGTCGATCCGACGTCGATACCCAAAAAGTTTGCCATTGTAATTACCTTTTCCAGGATAAAGTTGATAAAGTTATTTATATTATAACACATTTTTATGTCAATTGTATGAAATTCGACAAATTTTTTTTAAATTTTTCAAAATTTTCTTTTCTTGCCGATTTTACCTACTTTTCCTTTTTGAAATCGTTGACAAACGTTTGAAAATGCGGTATAATGACAATAATCAACGGCAAAGGCGCGGATAGGGAAATCCCCTAATTGCCTTTGCTCTTTTCGTTTTAACGAACGTACGCACTTACTAAAGGAGAACGATTATGAAACTCATATCCGAGTATTTCGGTTGTATGGTCTTTGACGACGGGGTAATGAAAGAACGCCTTTCGGAAGAAACTTACGCGTCTTTGCAACGGACAATTGAACACGGCAGAAGCCTGGATTTATCCGTTGCTAACGCCGTCGCCAGCGCCATGAAAGATTGGGCGATTAGCTTGGGCGCAACCCATTATACCCATTGGTTTCAACCGATGACGGGGATTACCGCCGAAAAACACGACAGCTTTATTTCTCCTGCCGAAAAAGGCAAGGTGATTATGGAATTCTCGGGTAAAGAGCTTGTCAAAGGCGAATCGGACGCGTCGTCTTTCCCGTCGGGCGGGCTGAGAGCAACGTTCGAAGCGCGTGGCTACACGGCTTGGGACGCTACTTCTTACGCATTCATCAAAGACGGCGTATTGTGTATTCCTACGGCGTTTTGTTCCTACGGTGGCGAAGCTTTGGACAAGAAAACTCCGTTGCTTCGGTCGATGGAAGCGTTGAACCGTCAAACGCTCCGCGTATTGAAATTATTCGGAAACGAAGACGTCACTTCCGTCAAAACGACGGCTGGCCCAGAACAGGAATATTTCTTGATCGACAAGGATTTGTTTACGCAACGCAAAGATCTCGTGTATACAGGCAGAACCTTGTTCGGCGCAAAACCGCCTAAGGGACAGGAGCTTGAGGATCATTACTACGGCGTTATCAAACCCCGCGTGCAAGCGTTTATGAAAGATTTGGACGAAGAGCTTTGGAAACTTGGCGTGCTTGCAAAAACCGAGCACAACGAAGTTGCGCCTGCGCAACACGAGCTCGCGCCCGTTTACGCTACGACGAATATCGCAGCGGATCACAACCAGTTGACGATGGAAATCATGCAAAAGGTAGCAAAGAAGCACGATCTCGTTTGCTTGTTGCACGAAAAGCCGTTTGCAGGCGTCAACGGTAGCGGGAAACATAACAACTGGTCCATTTCCACGAATACGGGAATGAATTTATTAGAACCGGGCGACACGCCTTGCGAAAACGCGCACTTCTTGTTGTTCCTTTGCGCCGTCATTAAAGCGGTCGACGAATACCAAGATCTGTTGCGTATTTCGGTTGCGTCCGCGGGCAACGACCACCGCCTTGGCGCGCACGAAGCTCCCCCTGCCATCGTATCCATTTTCTTGGGCACGGAATTGACGGAAATTCTCGAATCCATTGAAAACGATACCCCTTACGGAGCAAAAGAAAAGGAATTGCTCCGCGTCGGCGTACATACCTTGCCGAAGTTCCCTAAAGACACGACCGACCGCAATCGTACGTCGCCGTTCGCATTCACGGGCAATAAATTTGAATTCCGTATGCTCGGCTCGTCGGCGTCTATTTCGGATACGAACACCGTACTCAACACCGCCGTCGCTGAAGCCTTACGTCAATTTGCCGACGAATTAGAAACCGCCACCGATTTTGAAACGACGTTGCACGATTTGATCAAACGCATCGTTTCCAAACACAAGCGGATTATTTTCAACGGCAACGGCTACGACGACGCGTGGACGAAAGAAGCGGAAAAACGCGGGTTGTTAAATTTGAAAACCACCCCCGACGCGCTCCCCCATTTCATCGCGAAAAAGAACGTCGAATTGTTTACTTCGCATAAAGTTTACACCGAAAAGGAAATGTATTCGCGCTATGAAATCCTGCTCGAGAGCTATTGCAAACTCATCTCGATCGAAGCGCGGACGATGGTGGATATGGCAAAACAAGAAATTTTGCCAGCCGTCAGCGAATACAGCAAACTGCTTGCGGACACGGCACTTTCTAAAACTGCCGTTTGCAAGAACTTGGATTGTGCGTACGAGAAAGAAACGCTCTCGGAAATTTCTAAATTACAAGCCGAAGCGTTCGTCAGCGTAAAAGCTTTGGAAAAAGCGTTAGCGGATAGCAAAACCATCGACAATGTGACCGAACTTTCTCAACATTGTAAAAACAACGTTCTCTCCGCGATGCGCGCGCTCCGCGAAGCCGTAGATGGGTTGGAAGGTATCGTTTCCGTCGATTATTGGCCCTTCCCTACTTACGGAGATCTCTTGTTTGGGGTATAATTTATGTTTCAAGTAGAAAAAACAACGAAAGCGCTAATTGCGTGGATTCGGAAATGGTTCGAACAAAACGGTAAGGGTTGCAACGCAGTCGTCGGCATTTCGGGCGGGAAAGATTCTAGCATCGTTGCCGCGCTTTGCGTGGAAGCGCTCGGGAAAGAGCGCGTCATCGGCGTACTAATGCCCAACGGCGAACAAAGCGATATCGATTGTTCGAAGTTGCTCGTAAGCACTTTGGGAATCCCCTACTACGTTTGCAACGTCAAAGACGGCGTAGACGGCGTATTGAACGCCATCCGCGAAAGTGGCGTAGAGCCCAGCCGTCAAACGATTGTCAATTTGCCACCGCGTATCCGCATGTCGACGTTATACGCTTTGTCGCAATCGATGAACGGGCGCGTCGCTAATACCTGCAATTTATCCGAAGATTGGGTTGGATATTCCACGCGCTACGGCGACGCTGCAGGCGATTTTTCTCCGCTTGGGAAACTCACCGTGCAAGAAGTAAAAGAGATCGGGAAGTATTTAGGTTTACCGACCGTGCTCGTGGACAAAACGCCGTCGGACGGGCTTTCGGGAAAAACGGACGAAGACAACTTAGGGTTTACCTACGCCGTACTCGATCAATATATTCGTACGGGAGTTTGTGAAGACCCCGACGTCAAAGCGCGAATCGATCGTTTGCATACGCTAAATGCGTTCAAGTTAAAACCCATTCCTTGTTATGAATATTTGGAGGATTGATCAAAACGATTGAAAACCGCCACCTGCTAAACAGGTGGCGGTTTTGCTTTCTTTATGCAATTTTTATTCGGTTTCTTCTCCTTGCGGTTTTGTTTCCGTCGGCAACTCGCTTTCAAGCGATTTCTCTATCATGGTTAAGAACACCGTGTAATATACCAAGAAATACAGGCGGAAAAAAATGGGGCTCAGCAAGGACACTCCCACGCCAACCACAATACAAGCGCCGATAAACAAACGGTCTGCGCGCGGTTTTTTCAATAAGATCCAAAGCGTTTGTGCGCGGTGTATAAGATAACAAATCAACCCAACGATACCCGAACCCGAAAGCATATGGATCACGGTATTATGCGCATTCAACTGCATCCCAGGGTGTGTATCCCGATAGGCGGTCACTCCAACGCCGAGAATAGGAGATTCTTTGAAAAGTTTCATGTATTCACCCCACAAATCGAATCTGCCGTTATCCGTCAATCCAAGCTCCGTAAAAGTGTTTCCATAGTAGTTCAGCACGCAAACGCCAACCACCCCACAAACCACAATGCCAACAAGAATACTCCAATTCAACCAATTTCGTTTTAAAATAGCGTTCAAAAGCAAGCCGATGCAAAAAGCGCCACCACCAAACAACGTCGCGTTTCTACTAAGCGTAAAATAAATGGCGACAAGCCCTATCACCGCTACTAAGTAATACAAATACCCATGTTTTTCTTTGTATATCAAATAAAACACCGCAGGCATTAACATCGCCAACATTTCGCCGATAAAATTGCTCATCCCCCAGCCTAAAACAATTTTATCCTTCCATATAGCGTCCAACCCTGTCCCAAAATGATAATTCTTGACGTAGCAATGCAACAGCTCCGTCGCAATTACGCAAATCGCAACCGCGCAAATACGGGCGAGATATAACATATTGTCTTTACGGTTGCACTCGGTATACGAAAATAATCCGTAGCAACAAAGCATCACCGCCGAAACAGACAAGGCGTTGACGAAATTAAACGCACGGTAATATTCGCAACCGACACCACCGATAAACATTCCGATGCTGAACAATACAAATCCAATCAACAAACGGTGTTTTTGCTTCGGGACGGGATAGACGATGAAATGAAAGAGAATCGACGCCAAAAAGATCGGCCCAAAAATTCCGTAAACGACGAACGCCGATACCGTTTTATAAGCGTTCGGTTCGTGTTTATAGCATAACGTAAACACCACCAATAAGACGGGCGCAAGCGCCGAGCGCGTGTCTTTGGAAAAGAAAAACGTAAACGAGAATAACGTCGCAAAAACCGCCACCGCCAACAACGGCAACGCTAAAAAATAGCATATCAATGCCAACGCGCCGATAATTACGGGATATGCGTTATGCTCGGTAAAAGCGCGCAAAACCGCCAAAGTCTTATTTTGTTGAATTTTCTCTGCTACGTTTCCCAATCCGAATGCTCGCTTTGTACGTATTTGATCCTATAGGATCATTCCAACCTAAATTATACCATATACGGCAAACCTTGTCAAGGCTTTGCGTGGATTATTTCACGCTCTAACGGAAAGTATTTATTATCAAACGCATTATTCAACGCATACCTGCCCCGATCATTTTGAAACATTTTGTCCTATTGTGTCGAAAAAACGCTTTCGCTCGCGAATTACCGCAATCGGAAAATCGTCGCAGAATATTTCTCCGCAAACTGCAAAGACAGTTTCCCATCATGATACGCATACGCAACGTTCTCTAATTGTAATGGATAGAATTTTTCCGCGGAAGTATATCCATACTTGGTTAAATCCAACGCAAACTCCTTTTCTTCCAACGCCCAAACAAACAACAACGCGTCGTCTTGCCCTTTTAACCCGAATGCGTTATACGTCTTATCGTCCATCGTTCTCATCGGCAACGGGAACATCGGTTTGCGGTTTTTGATATCGTCTTTATACACGCGATAAGCGTCAATCCCTTCCTTGATCAGCGCCGTATTCTTTTCGTCCGCAAGCTGCAATTTCCCCGAAAGGTACATATATCCACACATGGAACTGACCATATTAAATACCGTTTGCCTGCCGTCCTTATACCCTTCAAGCTCTTCTTCCGGCACAATCCCTGAAATCATATCCTTAAAGAGCAACGGGTACGGATACGACCAAATCCCCGCCTTTTCGGGGGGTAAGTACGCCATCGCTCCGACGAGTATAGACGGGTACAAGCGATAATCTTCCTGATCGGACGTCGATTGCAAGAAAAACCGCGAAAGCGTTCCGTTGTCCTGGCGCATTGCACCCCCACCGCAATTTTCCACGATCATATCGGGGTAGCGTTTTCGCAACTCGTCTATAAACGCGTAAAACGCCAACGAATTTTCTCTCGTGCCTTGCGCAGGACTTTCGTTATCGTAATTTGTACCAATGCGTTCGTCGTTATTATCGTCGTTTTTGATAAACCGTACGCCCATACGGTAAACGTCGTCTATTTTACGGAATAAAAACTCCCAAACACGGCGGTCGCGCATATCAAGTTTCGGACGGTGATGCGCCACGAGTTTACCGTTCCGACAAAGTGTTTTCAAGCCTTCCTTTTTCGCTTGTTCTTCCGTCGTACGCTCGAACTCAAACCACACCCCGGGCGTCAAGCCCTTTTCTTGCATATATTTAAGCAATCCCTTAAATCCACCGTTCGGGAAATTTTTGTCCAGCGGAGTCCAAACGCCCTGTTCCGCCCAACCGTCGTCGATGCAGAAATATTCCACGCCAAGTTCGGAGGCTTTGTCGATCAACGGTTTTAACCGTTCTTCCGTTTCGATCGCCCAATTGCAGTTCATATAATCGTTGAACGTAATCGGGATTTGCTGTAAGTTCGCAAGGGAATTTTTACGCTTATACGCCGTCAAAGCGCACACCGCTTCTTCAAATCCGCCTTTGACAACCCCATAAACCGCAGACGTCGTCTGATAACGTTCTCCGCTTTGCAAATCATACGTCCAATGCAAGGCTTCGTCTGCGCCACCTAAAGACACGTTGATAAATTCCGACTGAAATCCGCCGAATACCATAATTTCCATATACCAGTTTTCTGCGCCTTCCCGCTCGAAGAACCAGCACTCGTTCTTTTCCGTATCTTCAATAATCATCAAGGGATAATATTCGTTCGTACTCCAAGACCCGTACGATTGCATACGGAATACACTCCGTTCCCACACGTGATTCGTGGTTGGATACAAGCCCAAATCTTTCAGGCTACGCTTTTGCCATTGTCCTTCGCCCTGCCAAACGTTCCGACAAGTGTACACCAAGAACCGTTCGGGCTTTTCGTGCCATTTGCTTCCGCCGAGCCCTATCCCAGTCACCATAGTCGCGGACAAACGGGACAAGCGTACGCTCTCCGCGCCCGTATTCTTTACCGAAGTCGTTTGCTTGAACACGTCCACGCCGTCGATAAATTCCAAGTGCTCGGTAATCTCCAAACCGTTATTCGTCATTCCGAACTGCAAATCCATGCCCTTTTCCGTCTTTTGCATTTGCTTGAATGCGAAAAAGTCGTCCGTTGGCATCACCATCAAACCGTCGTATTCCGCTTCGTAGTTCGCGTTCAGCATCACGTTGGTGTTGATATAGCCGTGTTCGTAATTTTCAAGTTCCGTCTTCTCACAGGAAAGGAAAAAATGCCCCTTTTCCCCAACGTTTATATAGGTGTTTTGATGTTGAATTCTCTTCATAATTTTCTCCTTTATCTTTTACAGCAACGTTTGGTAATATGCCCACAAGTCGTCAAATCCACCGTGGGGATAAGCAGAAATATCCTTATTTTCTTTGTTAATCAAGCAATCCGTCAAAAGAAACACTTTCATCCCCAGCGTTTGCGTGACCATATCTTCCGTGACGTCGTTTCCCACCATTAGACAATCCTTTGCGTCTACCCCAAGCTTGTCCAAAATATCCAAGTAATAATTCACATTCGGCTTGCAGAAGCGAGAATTTTCGTAAGTTGTAAACAGCTCGAAATCCGTCGGTTTTACACCAGCCCAAGCTATACGCTTTTGGGTAGCAATCGACGGGAAAATCGGGTTTGTTGCGAGCGCAACTCTCGCGCCCGTTTGTTTTATTTTCCGCACGGTTTCCCCTGCTTTTTCGTTAAACCCACAAGAACCTTGCACACAATCGAATACGTTGCAATAAAACGCGTCGAAATACCCGATATCTTCGCGCACCTTTTCCCCGAAAATCCCTGCAAACGTATCCCAAAACACTTTCTCGTTGGTCTTTTCGCCTTGGTTTTGCACCATCGCCATCGTTCCCATCCAAACGGCTTTAATCAGCGCGTTCGGCTCGTATCCAAGCGGAGCAAGCGTTTTCGCCAGCGCCCCGAAATATGCCTTAACGAACGCATCTTGGTCCATCGGCAATAACGTTCCGTCCAAATCAAACAATACAACTTTCATTTTTTTATCCTTTATAAGAAATAGGCAATCGCCGTTAAGACGATCAAAAATCCGAAGTTAAACGCCGAAAACATCCCCAAATAATATCCGCTCTTTTTCGGGTTGTGCTTTAAGTACTCACGGAAAGTAATCAAACTCGCCAAAGACGATATCAACGTCCCCACGCCACCGATATTTACACCGAGTAGTAGCCCCTTATAATCGCCCGTAAATTGCGAGAGTAAAATCGCCGACGGAACGTTGCTAATGCATTGACAGGACGCCACGCTAAAGAGCAACGTGTTCTTTTGCAGAAGTTTTGAAAATAGCTCCCGTACGACGTCGATCCGCGCCATATTCCCAGCGAAAATGAAGAAAAATACAAACGTCAAAAGTAAGGGATAATCGACTTTTTTCAACGCCGATCGATCCATGAAAAGTAGCGTAGTCGGGATGACGATTAGTCCAATCCAATACGGAATTATGCGGAAAACGATAACGATCGACAAAACAAACAGGACCAAGTAAATTGCCGTTTTCACGGGCGCAGGACGGATACGTTCTTCTTCGACGCACAACGGTTCGGATTTCACGAATACGCAACAACATACCGTCATTAACGCAATGGAAACGAGAAACGGCACAAGCATGATCGACATGAACTCCGTCGTCGGGATATGGAATTTCGTGTATAGATATAAATTTTGCGGATTTCCAAAGGGAGTCAGCATACCGCCCAAGTTTGCGGAAACGTTTTGCATAATAAACGTAAACGCCATATACTTTTCTTTGCCCGTCGTCGTTAAAACGATATACCCAAGCGGTAAAAACGTCAATAGCGCCATATCGTTTGCAATCAGCATCGAGCCGATAAACGTAATATACGTCAACGCCAAGACACACGATTTCGTCGTCTTAAACGACCGCACGAGCTTATGCGCCAACTTATAAAAAAATCGGATGTTTTTCAACGCGCAAACGATCGCCAACGTACAGAACAAACAAGTCAATGTTTTATAATCGAAATATTCGCGATAGTGTTTATCGATTGGCACGAAAAAGACGGTGATAAGCGCGACAAAAAACGCGATGAGCATTACCGCGTTTTTCTTTGCAAATCGTTTTATTCCGTCAAAAATTTGCATTCTTTCCATCTTTTGTATTCCTTAAGCTATATTATAACTTTTCCAAAAAAAATTGTCAACGGAATATTCCCCGATACAGCAAAGTCCATTCTATCAAAATCCGATTTTATGATAGTAAATGCGTATAAAAAATCAAGACAAATCCGAACCTTACGGTTTTCCACCAAAGATTCGGATTATACTGACTTGGTGGACTTGGGCGTGTGAAATACGCACCGAGGACACCAAGTATTATTAGGGCTCCCGAAAATATTTTGCAAGGCAAAAGATTTTTGGGAAAAAGGAAGGGCAGGCTCATAGGTCAAGCCGTTGCAGTGGCAACGGTGGACGAAATAGCCTTGCCCTGACGTGGTGGAGCGAGTTAAACGTATGTTGAACCAATTATTACAATATCCTAAATAGCAAGCACTACCATGATTAAACCCATAATAAAAACCAAAATTGCTATAAATAAGGAAAATATGTAAATCTTTTTTATTAGTGGTGTCTTTTTTAAGGAGCGATAAATCAAACTATACATTATTGCACCAAAAACGGCGTTACCAATAAAGAATAATCCTTGCGTTAAAGAATAGAATGGTATTTTTTGCATTATAATAAGGGGAACATCAATAGCGACGCACAGTAATAAACCCGATAACAAGGTAATAATAAATAATTTTTTGTTTTGTATCATTGATATAATGTCCTCAGCAAGTTTTCTTTCATAAATTTTACCTTATAAAAAATCACAACGACAGTTGTGTATGTAATCCGCGACAGCGGTATGGAATCAAAATTTGTATGTAATCAAGCCGAAGCGGATAATTACATACACAGCAAGCTGTGATTACATACGCCTACGGCGATTACATACCAACCCTTCGGCTTGTATAAACAACCTAAGTTGACGGTTCAACTTAGGTTGTTTTTGGTGGAGGTGGTGAGAGTTGAACTCACGTCTTACTCGGCTGCCAAAAAACTTTCTACATACGTAGTTTATCTATTATTTCTTAAGAACGCGGGGCGGGTAAACACGCTTCACGTTCCGCAGAAAGCGAAATACTCTTCAAAAAACGCTTTCCGATTTTTTCAAGAGTGTTCCGTCTTGTTGACGCCACGGCCCTAACCGACGGATAAATCAGGCGCGACGTTTCGTTAAAAAACGAATTTACGCTGCAAGAGCGTAGCTTGCATTTCTATCTGCATTTAAATTTAACGGAATGTTTTTGACGCAGGCACTCCGTCTGCGGTATGCTTATCTTTTCGCTCACCGGCAATCGAATCCGGTGCACCCCCAAGAGTTATATTATTATACACGCTTTACCTATAAAAGTAAACGCTTTTTTTCGCCTTTTTCCAAAAATTCCGTCGGTTATTTTTTCCAAGTCTGAACGGAAAAGAGCAAGAGCATCGGGAAAATCTCCAATCTACCTGCCAACATATCGAATATCAACACGAGCTTTGAGCCCACCGAGAAGAATGCAAAATTCCCTGCAGGACCAACCGCCCCCAAGCCAGGCCCGACATTGTTAATCGTCGCCGCCACCGCCGTAAAGTTTTCCGTCAGATTTTGCGTATCTAAACAAATGAGCAAGAACGACGCCACAAACACGAGAATGTATGCAAACAAATACGCAAACGTATTTTGCACGACTTCTCTTTCCACCACCCGTTTGTCCATCGTCACGTTGGTGATTTGACGGGAATGCAACATTTTCTTCATTTCTCGCGTCGCGCCTTTATACAAAATCATCATGCGCGATACTTTCACCCCGCCACCCGTGCTCCCTGCGCACGCACCAACAAACATTAACAGTACCAGTATCCCCTTCGAGAACGCAGGCCATAAATCGAAATTCTCCGTAACAAACCCCGTCGTCGAAATAATCGACGCCACCGAAAAGGCGGAGTGTTTTATTGCTTCGCCCGTCGTATACGCATACGCTTCACTAATTTGTAAGTTGATCGTAATTAGCGTAATTGCCGTAATGACGATCACGAAAAACACCCGTACTTCACTGGAGAACGCTTCTTTTATTCTCCCACGGAGTAGCAGGAAGTACGAATTGAAATTAACCGCAAACAAAATCATAAACACGGTAATCACGATTTGTGTATACGACGAAAAGCTTGCCATACTGTCGCCTTTAAGACTGAAACCGCCTGTTCCTGCGGTTGCAAACGCCGTATTCAAAGCTTCAAATACCGTCATATCCCCAAACAACAATAAAACAAACTGTATCGACGTCATAACGGTATAGATTACGTATAAGATTTTTGCCGTTTGACGAACACGGGGCACTAATTTCCCAACCGACGGCCCCGGGCTCTCCGCGCGCATCAAGTGCATATTCCGCGCTCCGCTCAAGGGCAAAAACGCCATAATAAACACCAACACACCCATACCGCCTACCCAATGGGTAAAACTGCGCCACATCAACAGGCATTTCGGCATACTTTCAAGCGCTTCGCCCGTGGGAATTACCGACGCGCCCGTCGTCGTGAACCCCGACACCGTTTCAAACAACGCGTCGATATAGGACGGAATCGCTCCTGAAAACCAAAACGGCAACGCACCGAACAAACTCATGACAATCCAGCTAAGCGCAACGATAACAAAGCCTTCTTTCGCGTAGATATTTTGGTTTTTCGGTTTACCGATCATACAAACTCCGCCGACGGCAAAGCATAACCCCATCGTCAATAGAATGTCGAAAAATTCCTTTTCCCAATACACCGTAGCCGTAATGATAGGCACTGCAAGGAACAGCCCTTCGAATACCAATATAAATCCTAGCGTACGTTTTATAATCCCGAAATTCATAACGATTTTTCCTGTTTATTTTAATACGTCGGCTACGTCGCGTAAAGCCATATGTTTGGACACGACCACCACCGCATCCCCCGCTTGTATTACGTCAGAGCCTTTCGGCACAATAACTTGTTTCCCGCGAGAAATGGACGCGATTAATACGTTGTTTTTAAAAGGCAACTGCCAAAGCGGCACACCGATAATCGGCGAGTTTTCTTTGACGATAAACTCCGTCGCTTCCACTTGCCCTTCGATGATATTATACAGCGTTTCAATATTGCTCCCATGCGTATTTTGCGTTGCGCGAACGTAGCGCAAAATCATATCCGAAGTGATATTCTTCGGACAAATCATCGTATCCAAATCCAGCTTGCTGATGACGTTGCCGTAATCGGTACGCTTGATCTTGGTAATCAACTTTCCACTACCCGTTTCTTTCGCAAATAGCGACAACAAAATATTCTCTTCGTCAAAGTTGGAGAGCGCAACCACCGCCCCCGCGTCAGCAAGCCCTTCTTCGATGAGCAATTCCCGATCTTGTAAACTGCCGTGAATGACACTCGCCTTTTGCCAACGCGACGCGAGTTCTTCACACGTTTTCAAATCTTTCTCGACGATTTTTAGTGCAATCCCCGAACTTTCTAAAATCCCACAAAGATAGTGCGTAATCGCGCCACCGCCGATCACCATAACGTTCTTAATCGAATTCCCTTTATACTGGATCTTCTTAAAGAACTCGTTCGCATTCTTTGCCGTTGCTACGATGGACACGACGTCCCTTTCTTCAAAGACGAAATCCCCGTTCGGGATATGCGCTTCGTCCCCACGTTCAATGGCGCAAACCAGCACACCCCCGTACAATTTCATCGCCATATCCTTTACGGACATACCGACCAAACTGCACTCTTTGGGCAATTTGAATTTGATAAGCTCGACTTTCCCGTTTGCAAACGGCTCGATTTTCATCGCCGACGGAAACCGCAACACCCGTGCGATTTCTTCCGCCGCCGCATACTCGGGATTGATGACCATAACAAGCCCCAATTCGTCTTGTAAATACGCCGTTTCCTTGCTGTATTCGGGATTTTTAATCCGCGCAACCGTTTGACAACGCCCTTCCTTTTTCGCAATCATACAACAAAGCAAATTCAGCTCGTCCGAGTTGGTGACTGCAATAAACAAATCCGCCGTATCGACACCTGCGTCCTGCAAGGTAGTATGCGTAGCGCCGTTGCCAACCACCCCCAACACGTCGCAAACGTCGGTCACTTCTTTTACTTTTTCTTCGGAAATATCAATCACGGTCACTTCGTTTCCGTCGTCGTTCAATCTCTCCGCGAGCGTTTGCCCCACTCTACCACAACCTACAATGATAATTTTCATGCCTTTTCCACCACTGTTTGCGTTTTCTTTTTCTTTGCTAATTTTTTGATTGAAGTATGATGTTCTTCCCCAGCAAATAACCGCGCAAGATTTTTCCGATGCGCGCACCACGTCAAGACGTTGAGCGCCAAAACAAACAGGAACGTGCATACCAGGTATGCATTCACAGGCACGCCTGCGTATCTTTGCGCGAAGATGACGAGCTGGATAATGCTAAATCCCGAAACACCAAGAAGAGAGCCCAAAGATCCCCACTCCGTCAAGAAAATAAAGAGCACGATCAGCCAATAGCCCAAGAATACGCCCAAGATCCACCACGGGCTTTCGCAGGACAAACACGCCCAAAACAATCCGAACGTGGACGCGATCCCTTTCCCGCCTTTGAATTTCATCGTGATGGGGAAGATATGCCCGATAATGACGCATACTCCGCAAAAATACCGCATGAAATCGGCAACGGCTACTGCCGTACCCGCAAAAATATACTCCCTATATAAGAAGTATCCGACAAGCGTGGGAATCCCCCCTTTCAATGCGTCGCAAAAAAAGGTGATAACACCGATTTTTAAGCCGAATTCTCGGCTCATATTCATCGTACCGGGATTACCGCTACCCATTTTCGTAATATCCCGTTTTTTACTACGGGAAATGAACAACGCAAAATTAAAGCACCCAATCAAATAACATACCACCCCGACGAGCAGTAGTTGCCACCAATCTTGCGCAATATGAAATGCTTTCATAGATACTCCTTTTCGGGGCGCGAACGCGCGCCCCGTGGTTTGCCTAAAATCCTTATTCCGTTATTTTATAATCCCAAACGACGGGGCAGTTCCCGCTCCAGTCGAACATCCAATCGTTCCCTTCGCTGACCGCTTCGCAGTAGATGGTGAGCTTAGTACAATCAGCGAACAC
This sequence comes from Clostridia bacterium, assembly GCA_017625565.1. Classification (GTDB taxonomy): domain Bacteria; phylum Bacillota; class Clostridia; order Christensenellales; family Borkfalkiaceae; genus Scatosoma. The sequence goes on along the minus strand of JAGAKN010000022.1, from coordinate 39,996 downwards.
TTTGCTACCCATCGTCGTCACACCCATCGGGATAACAATTTTCTCCAACTTCGTGCAACTGTCGAATGCACCGTCTTGAATGGTTTCCACGCTACTAGGAATGGTAAATTCCGCAAAACGATAGCAATTATAGAACGCTTTCTTGCCGATCGTCTTTAACGAGTTGGGAAGTTTGATCGTTGTCAATCTCTTACAATAATAGAACGTTTCTTCCCCGATTGCCGTGATCCCGTCCGGGATCGTAAGCTCTACGATACTACTACATTCGTAAAACGCGCGATCGCCGATACTCGTCACACCGCTGGGAATAGCAATGTTTACCAACGCGCTACAATTACGGAATGCGCTCGCGCCGATGCTCGTCACGCTGTCGGGAATGGTAATGGTCAACATATTCTTGCTGTAATAAAACGTTTCTTCTTCAATACTCGTCACACCGCTGGGAATGGTAAATTCCGTCAAACCGCAATTCCCAAACGCGCGCTTGCCGATGCTCATCACGGTGTTCGGGAGCGTGATGCTCGTCAACCCCCAACAATGGTTGAATGCACCATCGCCGATACTCGTAATCCCGTCGGGGAGCGTAATGTTCGTCATGGTTTCGCAAAATTCAAAAACGCCTTCTTCAATAGTCGTCACGCCATTCGGAACAACGGCGCTCTTTAAGTTTTCGCAAAGAGAGAACGCGTATTCTCCAATGCTCGTCACACCGCTGGGAATGGTAATGCTTTCCAACTCCTTACAAGCATAGAACGTGAGCGACCCGATACTTGTAATAGCGTCGGGAAGGTTGATTTCCGTCAACTTAGAACAGCTATGGAACGCGCTCGCACCGATCGTCGCAACACTTTCGGGAATGGTCACGCTCGTCAACGTATAACAACCGCTGAATGCGCCCGCGCCAATACTCGTAATACTGTCGGGAATGGTAATACTCGTCAAAACGGAACAGTTTTCAAACGCGCTGTTCCCGATCGACGTTACGGGAAGCCCATCATACGTTGCAGGAATGACGATCGTTGCGCTTGCCGTGCTTTCATAACCTACGACAGCGTATGTACTTTCGTCGCTACTTTTTTCGTAGCGTACCCCTTGTTCGTCCGTGGCTACGCCACCGTCGGAATTGTCGTCTTTCCCCCCACACGCGCCGACTGCAAACGCAAACGTCGACACACATGCCAAAGCCAAGATTGCTGTAAAAAGGTTCCTCTTTTTCATAATAAACTCTCCTTATCGTTTATTTTTTTAGTCTTCTTCTTTTTTCTCACGCACGGTGATTTTGATAGGCGTACCCGTGAAATCGTACGCGCGACGAATGGTGTTTTCCAAGTACCGTTGATAGGAGAAATGGAGCAACCCTTCGTCGTTAACGAACAACACGAATACAGGCGGACAAACGGAAACCTGCGACGAGAAGAACACGCGCATTCTTCTACCCAAATAGGACGGCGGTTCTTGCAAACGGATTGCGTCGCCGATTAAATCGTTCAATTCCCCCGTAGGAACACGGAAGGACGCGTGCGCGTAGACTTCTTCCGCCGCCGAGAGCAATTTCTCTACCCGTTGTCCTGTTTTTGCCGAGATGTAAAGGGATTTATAATAATCCATAAACTTCAAATCTTCTTTTAAAATTTCTTCAAAGCGGTTGACGGTGTGCGTATCCTTTTCCACCAAATCCCACTTGTTCATAACGATCACGGACGGTTTGCCCTGTTCGTGTACGTAGCCGATAATCTTCACGTCTTGTTCCGTCAAGCCTTCCGCGCTGTCTACAACGAGCAAGCAAACGTCGCTCCGCCGAACGGCGTCGAACGCGCGCATATTGCTGTAATATTCTACGTTGTCGTCCACGTTCTTTTTCTTACGAATTCCTGCGGTATCAATCAACGTGTACGCCTTATCGCCACGATAGAAAAGCGTATCGATTGCGTCCCGCGTCGTGCCTGCCATCGGCGTGACGATACTGCGCTCGCTACCCAAAATTTTATTAACCAAGCTCGATTTCCCTGCGTTGGGTTTGCCAACTACCGCAATCTTCAAAGACGGAACGGGTTCTACCGTGTTCTTTTCGAAATAGGAAACCGCTTCGTCCAAAACGTCACCGATGCCTTGGGAGTGCTCCGCAGATACCGCAAACGGCTCTCCAAGACCAAGTGAGTAAAACTCGAAAATCTTTTCGGGGCTGTATTCGTCGATTTTGTTGACGAGAAGTATCACGGGTTTTTTACTGCGACGGAGAATATCCGCCACGTCGTAATCGGACGGGTGTAAACCTTCCCTGCCGTCCGTAAAGAATAGGATAACGTCCGCCGTTTCAATCGCAACTTCGGCTTGTTTGGCGATTTCTTTCCACATGACGTCTTCCGATTTCAACTCAATCCCGCCCGTATCGACCATCGTGAAATGCTTATTTCTCCAGGACGCGTCCGCATACAACCGATCCCGCGTGACACCAGGACGGTCTTCCGTAATCGAAATCTTCCGCCCGGCTACTTTATTAAAAAACGTACTCTTTCCAACGTTTGGTCTGCCCACCAACGCGATTAAAGGATTTGCCATACTCTATTTCTCCTTTCCATTCCCTTTCGTCAATCTTCCAAAAGCAACTGCACGAACCCGTACCCACCGTCGCGATTGACCTTGATATGCTCGACGCCCGATTTCTTCTTTAATTCGCTCAACGTCATTCCGCATAAGAACACTTCTTCGAATTCTTTCATCGTATCCCCCGACAAAAGCACTTCGTCCACCGCGCCCTGTTCCGATTTATATTGCAAAAGCGCGTCCAAAATATCCACGCCCGTCAACAATCCCGTACAAGTGACCGTTTCCCCGAAGAACCGGTTCTTTACCGCGAGTATCTCCGCTTGTAGGCCGTCTATCGCGCGATTACACCGATCCACCAACTCCCCAAGGACTTTGGATGCGGAAACTCCGCAAACGATCAACATCTTTTTAGGAGCCTTTACCTTGCACGCGCCCTGCTTTTCGGCAACAAGCGCCGTCAACGCGCGCCCCGCTTCGTCTAAGAATTTCGTCGTCATGCCGATCCCGTTTTCGATTTGTTCGAAATCGCCGTAAAATTCCGTCGGCTTTAACGGGCGTTCTGCCTTGATGAAATACTCGTCGGCAGGTTGCACGAAATTTACGCCGAATTCCGCGTTTAACTCGTCGATGGTATCCAACAGCGTTTCGCTGTACGCCTTATCGACGTCGGAAATCGGATAAAGCCCCACCCGATATTTCGTCAACCCCGTCGGTACGCAAGCCAAATCCGCCACCATAGGATAATATGCAAACAACTTCCGCGCCGTTGCCTTTAATTCTTCGCCGTCGTTTTCCCCTGGCACGAGTACCGCTTGACAATGGAGCGTAATCCCCCCTTTTGCAAGCCGATCGATCTGCTCGACAATCTTGCCCGCATGTCGGTTGCGCAACAACTTCACGCGCAGTTCGGGATTGAGCGTATGCACGGACACGTACAACGGCGAGAGTTTTAAACGGATAATCCGCTCTAACCCGTCGTCGGAAAGGTTGGTAAGCGTGACGAAATTCCCACAGGAAAAACTCATACCGTAATCGTCGTCTTTCACGTACAAGCTTTCGCGCATGCCCTTGGGCATTTGATCGACGAAACAAAACACACAACGGTTATGGCAAGTGCGAATTTCGTTGGATTTTTCAAACTCCAACCCCAAATCTTCGCCTTCGTCTTTCTCCACCGCCACCGTCGTTTCCCCTGCGCCACGATGATCACGAACGGTCATAGTAAACTCCCCCGATTCGCAGTAATACAAATAATCGAGTTCGTCTTCGCAGGGATAGCCGTCGAACGCGACGATTTCGTCCCCTTTTTCCAAGCCCAAATCCTTAGCAATGGAATTACGTTTTACTTTGGAAATCTTTAACATACGCTTTCATTATACCTTTTTTTTTCACGTTTGTAAAGAAAAAAAGGGGGTATTCTAAAAGAATATCCCCTTTTCGGTTATACTTCAGCCGAATTTGACGGTGCGGTTAGCGTGGAAAACGCCCGTTCGTCTATCGCATATTTTTTACATAATTTTTGCAAAATTTCTTGAAACGTAGTGGGCAGGGGCGCGTTGAACGCCATTCTTTGCCCCGTGGACGGGTGCGTTAACTCCAACCTTTGCGCGTGCAATAACTGCCCGTCTACCTTGCATTTTTGTTTCTTGTATCCGTATACGGGATCACCCACAACGGGATGCCCTAAATGCTTGGCGTGGACGCGGATTTGATGCGTTCTACCCGTTTGCAAATCGAACCGGCAAAGCGTAAATTCTTGACCAAACCGCGCGACGACTCGATAATCGGTGATCGCGCGCTTGCCCTTTCCGTCCGCCAACACCGCCATTTTCAACCGATCGGTCGGATGTCGTCCGATATCTGTTTCCACCCTGCCTTGTTCGCTTTTTAACTCCCCTTCAAGTAGCGCGTAATAGGTGCGCTTACAGTCCTTTTTCTCAATTTGCGACGCGAGGGAAACGTGCGCTTTGTCGTTCTTTGCGACGACGAGTAGCCCCGTCGTATCCTTGTCGATCCGATGCACGATTCCCGGGCGCAACACTCCGCCAATCCCACTCAAACTGTCGAGCGCGTACAATAGCGCATTGACGAGCGTACCGTTTTCATTGCCGTTGCCGACGTGCACCGTCATACCTTGCGGTTTGTTGACGACGGCAAAATCGCTATCCTGATACACGATCTCGATCGGAATGTTTTCCGCTTGCGCCGAGTACGTCGTCGCCTCGGGCAGGAACACGGTAATTTCGTCCCCGACCTTTACGTCTGCCCCCGCTTTCGTTGCCGGCGAGCCGTTGACAAGCACGTTTCCGCTTTCAATGAGTTTTTTCAATCGCGAACGGGTAAGCTCCTGCGTTTGCTCGCTTAAAAATACGTCTAAACGCTTACCTGTCCCATCCACGCAAAACCGTAAGTCCATTTTTATTTCCTTTTTGCCGAACGTTCCGTTTCGTCTTTTTTCGCTTGTTCTTTCGCAAGCAGTTTGTATTTTTTCGTCAACGGACAAAAGGCGTCGCGATCAAAGAACAGCATTGCAAGCACCAAAACAATCGCTCCGCCCGTGATAAAGAAATCGGCAAAATTGCAAACCGCAAAGCCGAACCGACTTAAATCGACCATATCCCTTACGCCGAGCAACGTGTCTACGTCCCAAACACGATAGTATACCCTGTCGATTAAATTCCCGATACCGCCTGCAACAATGAGCACGATCGCCACTTTCATCCAACTGCGACGGTTGTCTATACGGAAATACGCAATCGCAAACACCGTCATAATCACCGCCGTTGCAATAATGACGGCAAGTTTAATCCACGACTTAACGTCCGAACCCATTCCGTAAGAAATTCCGCGGTTATATTCAATCGTCAAGCTCAACCAACCGGGGATAACGTCGATTTTCGACGGCGAACCCGGCGTATTAAAATACACGTCCGCCACCATTTTCGTGACCTGATCGACGAATACGAGAATGAAAAACAACCAAACGCCCCACCACTTCGAGCCTTTCATCGTCGTTGGGCTCTGTTTTTTCGCCAAATTACTCATACTTTTTTCCGTTTCCTTTTCTTATTTTATCGATCATGCCCAGCTTTAATTTATGCAATTTCTTAGACAAATCCACTTTGTATAATTCAGGCATATCCAAGCGCAAATATTCTTCCCAGAATTTCGAAAGTTGCGATTTAGAAAACTCCCGAATTTCTTGGAGTTTGGGGAATTTGTACACAAGTTTCCCGTCTTTCACAATCGTATGCAACAACTTTTCCGCGCGGAAATTGCTCACTTCGAATTCCTTCCAAGTTTCAATCGGATGGAACAACGTCAACGGTTTGCTGTCGTCCACTTTTTCGCCCCGCAACGTAATCAAATCGGCAATCGCCATGCCCGTATCCCGATCGTACAGTCGATACAAATTCTTAAACGACGGGTTGGTAATCTTCGCCGTGTTATCGGAGAGTTTAATCTTCGGAATTACCTGTCCGTCCTTTTCGATTACGGCAGAGAGTTTGTATACTCCCCCTAACGCAGGCAGGTCTTCGGAAGTGATTAACTTCGTGCCTACCCCCCACGAATTGATTTTTGCACCCTGTTGCAACAAGGAGTTGATCGAGCGTTCGTCCAAATCCCCCGAAACGCAAATGATCGCGTCAGGGAAACCCGCTTCGTCCATCATCTTGCGCGCTTTTTTAGATAAATACGCCAAGTCGCCACTATCCAAACGTATCCCCTTTGGTTTATAGCCCTTTTCACGGAGTTCTTTAAACACCTTGATCGCGTTGGGAACACCGCTACGCAACGTATCGTACGTATCTACAAGCAACAAACAATTATCGGGGTATGCGTCTGCATACGCGCGGAACGCTTCGTATTCCGACGGGTAATCCATTACCCAGCTATGCGCCATCGTGCCCGCTACGGGAATATCGAACATTTTTCCCGCCAAAACGTTGGACGTGGAAGAACATCCACCGATGATCGCGGCTCTCGCGCCGTTGATCCCTGCGTCGGGAGCTTGCGCCCGTCGAAGTCCAAACTCCATCACAGCGCCAACGCCACCCGTTGCGCGACAAATCTTGGACGATTTCGTCGCGATGAGCGTTTGATGGTTGATGATGTTGAGTAGCGCCGTTTCTGCAAACTGCGCTTGAATGAGCGGTGCTTTAATCGTCAAAATCGGCTCGCCAGGGAACACGGGTTCGCCTTCGCGAACGGCGTACACGTCGCCCGTAAAACGCATATTGCGTAAATACTCTAAAAAATCTTCGTCGAACAGGTTTAACGAACGCAAATATGCGATATCTTCGTCGTCAAACCGCCAATGGAGTAAGTACTCCATCGCTTGTTCCAAGCCTGCTGCAATCGAATAGGTAATCTGCGCGTTTTTACGGAAAAACAAATCGAATACGACTTCTTCTTCGTGTTTTTCGTGCCGATAAAAACCATAGCCCATCGTCAGCTGATACAAGTCCGTCAACAACGTCAAATTTCTCATTTTTCTATCTCCTGTGACACTCCGTCGTCCGTTTCAAACGTCGGCGTATGTTTTTTGTATAAATACCGAACAAGGAAATACAACCCTACGCCCGCGCAAACCATCAAGATCGACCAAAATTGCGACGGGGTGAGCCCTGCAACGAATTTTCCGCGCGCGTCGTCACGCAAAAACTCCAAGCAAAAACGGAAAATCCCGTACGCAATCAAATACACGGACATGTTGTATTTGAAATCCTTTTTCATAAGCAAATAGAAACAAATCCCGAAAAGCAACAATAAGAACAACGCTTCGTAAAGTTGCGTCGGATGCACGGGATTGGGCAAATCGGGGAATTTTACCCCCAAAAAGGACGACGTCTCCTTGCCGTAGCAACACCCTGCGAAAAAGCAACCGATTCGCCCGAACGCGTGCGCGATCAAAATTCCGCAAGGCACCATCGAAAGCACTTGATATAAACGTGTTTGATAGCGTTTTCTGAAAATCGCGTAGATGATCATAAAACATCCGACTCCGCCGATCAAACCGCCGATAAAAGTCATACCTTCGCCACCGAAATGGAAGCCGTCTTCGGGGTTTTCAATGTAATTGTATACCGATTGAAAGAGCGCCGCCGACATAAAACCGAGCGCAATCGAAACGATCACTGCGTAAAAGAAGAAATCTAAGAATTTCTCTTCCACCTTCTTTTTCTTGCCGTAATAAAAAATGACGCCGAAACAGCACAAAATCCCTATGGCGATCATCAAGCCGTACATATAGAAAAGTCCGAAAATTTTATCGGGTAGCATATACATACATCTCCAAACGTTTTTCTTTATTATACCACAACAAAAAAAAATCGTCAAGGAGGTAGCCTTAACGATTTGTATTTTTTTCAAACTTTCCCGCTCCGTTTACCAGAACTTCAGGTTGTTCGCTTTTAAAAAGTCCTGTAAAACGAACACGTAGAGCAATACTACCCCGACGGCGAGCGCCGAAAGCAAGATTACCAGCAACACGTCTTTTTTTTGCAAGCGTATCCCCGCCTGTCTTTCGTCCACGAAACGGAAACTTTTTAAAGCAGGGATAAACGCGTTGAGAATGACGGCGATTAAAACCCCTTCCAACGGGAATAAAACGAGATTTTTAACAATCCGCGCGGTATTGATAAAATAATACGTCTTTTCGATATCCATCGCCACGTACATCCATTTCATCACCAAAGACGTCAAGATGATGTTGCAACAAAAACTTACCGTAAACCGCGCCAAAATTACCCAATGCGTCGTAATTTTTCTACGCCACAAAAACAACCCGAAAAGAAACGACGAAAGCATTTCCACGAAAATAAACGGGAAAAAGTACGCGCCACTCGGGAACAATATCGCCCCGATCGTATCGCTGATCGCACCCACCGCAAGCCCGACGACAGGTCCGTACACAAGCGAGCCTAACGCATTGACGTAGCCGTCGAACGACACGGTTAATCCACCCGGTAAAACGGGGATACGGAAAGCTTTGACGACGATCCGCAACGCACAAATCAACGACGCGTACACGAGCATTTTCGTTTTGGTGAAATTTTTCGTGGCTTCCGACCAATACTTACGGGAAAAAATTGACATAAAAAAACCTCCTTTCGAGAGGTCCGCAAAACTGTAAAACGCCACAGCGTTTTTTCTTTCGTAGCGGACGCGCCCCTTTCGCCGCAGAAATCCGAGTCTTTTTCGATTTCTTTCGTCCACCGACAACGTCCCGTTCGGTGGCACTTGACGCGCCAAGGGCTACTCTATACCGATTACGAGTATTATACCCCTTTCTCTAATAAAAAGCAAGCGTTTCAAGGATGAAAAATACGCAAATTCGCATATTTTTACGCGAGTTTCCCAAACTGCCGATATGGGACTCATCTTCATCCGCTCGATTATTATTTTTATCGCGACGCTATGTGTGATGCGACTGATGGGCAAGCGCCAAATCGGGGAAATGCAACCGTACGAGCTGGTCATCACGCTCATCATCGCCGATCTTGCGTGTATTCCGCTCGCCGATCATTCCATTCCACTTTTGTACGGGCTAGTCGCCATTTTAAGCGTGTATCTTTTGCATCAAATCATCTGTTTGCTCGATTTACAGTTCCCGATCGCAAAAGCCGTCGTTAGCGGAGCACCAAGCATCGTCGTCAATAAAAACGGGATCGACGACGCGGAGTTAAAAAAGAACAATCTCGACGTATCCGATTTGATCGAGAGTTTACGTACCGAAGGGATTTTTGCGCTCGACGCCGTAGAGTACGCTTTGTACGAGGCGAGCGGATCGTTTTCAGCGCTCCCGAAAAAGGATTACGAAACGCTCCAAACGTCCTTGCCGATCGTCATCATTGACGAGGGAAAATTCGACGAAAAAAACGTCGAACTTACCGACAGGGATTTGGGGTATTATCGGGAGATTTTGAAAAAGCAGGGATATCAACTGAAAAAAACGTTGGTGATGACGGTGGACGGAAACGGCAAGCTATATATGCAACAAAAGGGCGAAAAGTACCGTGTATTAGATCTTGCTTGGAAAGTTCCGCTTTGGTAGGGGTAGCGTATGATTAAAACGATTGCAAGTATTTTTATCACTTTGGGGATTATTTTTGGGTTAGCGTTTTACGAGAACAACCGCGTGAACGACACCTTTCGGGAGTTTGAAAACGTCTTAACCATACTTTACGACAAGACGGAATCGGGCGACGTCACGTATGAAGACGGGCTCGCCACCGAAGAATTTTGGGAGAATAAGAAAAACACCCTGCATATTTGGTTGCCACATACTGCAATTTTAGAAATCGATTATCAACTGTACGAAGCCGTAGGGTATTTATACGTACGCGATTACAAAAGCGCGCTACCCAAAATCGAAATCCTATTAGGCATGTGTGAAAATATACCGCAATCCTATCGGTTTAGTATTGAAAACGTATTATAAAAACGGGGCGAAACCGCCCCATTTTCTCTTTGTTTATTCGCTATTTACGCCAAACCGTAGGCATATACAATCCGCACGGTTGCGTCGAAGATATTCCGCACGAATTTTTTTAACGCTTCCCCCGTCGCTGGATCAGGCGTTTGCGTTTCGTTGCTCTTCAGCATTAAAATGACTGCGTTGAAATTTTTACAAATCGCCTGCATATCGTCGTCGATTGCCGTATACGCGTCTTCCGTTCCGTCACGTTGAATGGAATACATTTCTTCCAGCGTATCGTTCATAGCAAACACCGTTTGCGTGTTCCCCGATTTTAAAAACTCTACCGATTGATGGTTGAGCGCGCTAAGCAACTCGATAAAGCGTTGTAATTTGACGTTTCCGACCAAATCCGTAGCCATTACAAAATCACTCCGTTGCCTTTCAAGAGTTCTCTCGCCGATTCTACGCTATCCACGCCCGTCTTATTCTTAATCGGCGCAAATTCCTTTTCGCGGACGACTTCGAACGGCAATACACTACCCATGGGTTTAATCAAATCTACGGCGAGCGTTTCAAACTTCTTTCCGTTTTCCTTTTCGGGTTTTCTCGTCACGCCGTCGTCGCAAAGGCATTCGATCTTCTTTTCGACGATATGCACGGGAATTTTCTTGTCCACGATTTCTTCCAAGGTTTCCAAGCGGAATAAGTAGTTCATAATCGCGCCGTAGCAATACGCCAAATCCCCGTTTTCGTCACGTTGATTCGCCATTTCGTCCGTGAGCTCGTAATATTCGATAATATCCGGTTGCTCGCCGTCCATACACAAAACGCCCACCTTTTCGTAGGGTTCGGTTTTACAAATCACTTTTGCACCGCAGTTGACTCCGCTTACAATCGTCGCCCCAACGAATACGGGATCGGCAATACGTTGCAACACGTTGTCTACCGCGTAAATATTCAACCATTCCACTCCGCGTCTATGCAAATCTTCGCAAAGACCAGCGCGTTTCAAGGACGCAAACCAACCGCCGTTGCCGTTGGGAGAAAGTGCGGGCGTATCCTTTCTTTCCAAGATAATTTTCCCGTCGTAATCCACCGCAGGCGCCATATCTTGTTTGAAGAATTGCACGTCTTTTTCAGGATATCCGAAATACCCGTGTTCCTTCCAAAACGCCGTCGTTTGCGCGTGGTTTTTATCGCTCGTCATAATGTATAAAGGGACAGTCACCCCACATTTTTCCGTCACTTCCATCAAGTTCTTCATTTGTTGTTCGAAAATGTACAAAGGCTTGGTGATCCCGATATCGTACGCGCCTTTCGGCCCGTCTACTCCAAGCCGAGTCCCCATACCGCCTGCAAGCAATACCGCAGCCACTTTGCCCGCTTTTACCGCTTCTACGCCGACCGTTTCAAATTCCGCTTTGCGTCTTTGGATTTCCGCTTGACGGAGCCCCGCAATCGGGTGAATATCCCGATCTTTCCCACTCATATCCACGGGATTTTTCAAAGCTTCTTCGAAGTCCCAATTGATATTTTCAATGGCGGTAAGCAGGTTGTTTTTGCCTGTTTCGTCCAATTCGTCGTAATATTTTAAAAGTTGTAATTGCCCTTTTTCTTCCAACAACGCTTTTGCGCTTTGATAATCCATAACAAGCTCCTTTTTTTTCTTTTATTGTACCAAATTTTACGTGGAAAAGCAAGGTTTTCAACGCAATTTTTACAAGGAATTCTTTCCCCTTTTTTTTGTATTCTTTCCCGTGTGTTTTTCCAAAATGAAAACGGGAGCAGTTTAGTCTCTCCCGTTTATTGCTTTTATGCAGTTGTAGATTTTTGTACGTACGCGCCCAACGCGCCGATACCGTTCGTTTCGCCCAGAATCGCGCCCTTGAAATCGTCGCCGTCGGCGATGCGTTCTACGATAATCCCGTTCATAGTAATGATGCGAATCGTCGTCACGTTAAAAACCCTGCCAAGGAACGTAGAGTTTAAATACACGCCTTGGATTTTCGACAAAGGGGATTCGAACACTTGTCTGTGGAATACCCCCGATTTACGGATAATCCGACGGTTGGTCAATACGAGTTCCGTCTTCGAAAAGATTACCGTTTCTTTGATAGCCTTAATCAAAGGAATAAACAGTAGCCAACAAAACAAAATCCCTAAAATCCACCAACCGAAAAGCCCCCACGCGTCACGGCGAGCCCGTTCCACAACGTATTCGTTTTGCTGTAAATGTTTTTCGACATATTTTCCCATAACGCCCCCTTAACTTGCCTGTTTCGGTGCTTTATTCAAAACCGTACGTTTATTGTAGCGTAAAATGCGCGAAAAGTCAATACGTTTTTCCAAATTTTTGTGAAAAATATTCCCCGTTTACGCAGTTTTCGTCGAAAGAGAACGGGAAAGGGAGCGAAACACTCGCCAAAGGGGCGGAAAAAGCAAAGCCGTCGACACACCTACGCAAACGGTTTGCGTTGCCATAATCGGCAACGACGCAACGAAATACGCCTGCGTAGCTTCCGCGGAAAATCCGTAAAACCAAGGCGTGATTACGTCGTCGAGTAGCGTAAAACAAACCGTGCATACACACGCGAGAACCGTCGTCAAGATCCAAGTTTTCCCAAGGGCGCACGCTCGTTTTCCCAACGCCCCGAATACAATCGCCATCAAAATATAGTAGACTAAATATAAAATCAATACACTCGGAAAAAAACCGAAGATCAATTGTCGCAACAACGAAAAAGCCGTTCCTGCCAAACAGCTACGGAATACCCCGAAAGACAGGGCGTAGATCGCAAAGAGTGCGGTGACTACTTCCAGCCCAGGAATCGCCGAAAAACAAATTTGCGACACGAGCAAAAGTGCGACGAACACCGCAATAAACGCGCATTCTTTCCCTGCGTACCTGCCCCTATTCTTTTGTCGGTTTTCATTGTTCATCTCGTACCTGCCCGTAGGTTAGAACGTTTGGTACACCCAAATATACGTTTCCCCTTGCGCTACGATTAAAACATCCGCACCCCACATAGCGCTACCCAGCGTTTCCCCGTCGTATTCGTATGTACCCCACGTCGCGTTCGCGTTATTTACATCCGTCGTATACAGCATCCAATAACTCTTCGTGGAATTCTTTACCCCTGAAAGCTCGCTTATCATACCGTTGTCGATTTCGTAATCTATCCCCGTCGAATCCATATACTCTAGCAAAGTCGTGTCCGCGCCAACGCTTTCCCCCACCGTAATGACAACGGGTTCGGGGTCTTTCTCCTTGCATGCGGTAAAACCGACAAGCAATACTATGCTAAAAAGTGCTGTGAAAAAAGCAAAAATTTTACGTTTCATAAACTATCTCCTAATAAAAAAAATCCCGCTTAAGCCTTGCTTTTGCGGAAAAACGTATACGGAAAAAAACCGTCGCTCGACGGTAGCGTCCGTTTCGCATCCCCGCGAAAACTTCGGTGTTCTCAAACGCTCGGCAGGTCTCCCGGCTTACAACGTTCCGACGCGAAATCGCGCCTGTTTCCGCCCTTCCCACTTTCGCAGTGGGCGAAAACGAACGTTCTTACGGTTGCGGGGGCAGCGGAGCAACCCTTTGACAGTTTCTCTCTTCCCTATGAAACGCTTTCCGTAAAAAGCGTACCGCTCGTTCGTATTCCATGAATATTTTTAGATTTTTTTATAACGCTTGTGACAATTCGTCTCTCGTCTTTACGGACAACCATCCGCAGGAAACCGAACCGGGCCCTACGTGCGAGCCGATCACCGGGCCCATAATCGTAATCATAGGTTTCACACCCGTCTTTTCTTCGATTAAGCCCGCCAAAAACTCCGCTTCTTTTTGATTGTTCGTATGCACGACAATGGCAATCTTCTCTTCCGTGCACGGCGCGATCGCCATATGATCCAACACGCGGAAGAACGCCTTTTTCATGCCCTTACACTTTTCCAAGACTTTGAGTTTACCTTCCGAATCAAAGGAAAGCATGGGCTTAATGTTCAACATCGTCCCGAATACCGCCGAAGCAGTGGATACGCGTCCGCCCTTTTTTAAATAGAATAAATCGTTGGGGATAATACAATGCTGAATATACAAACGTTGTTCCATTACGTAGTCGTACGTTTCTTTCGCCGTCATGCCCTTATCCCGACAGTCCGCAGCAAGCGCTACCAACAGCCCTTGCCCGATCGTCGCCGTCAAAGGATCTACTGCGTACACGGTAAAATCGGGATATTTCGCCTTTACGTCCGCCGCCGCCTGCGTCGTGATCGTGATCGTGTTCGCCAAACCCGAAGAAATGGTAAAATGTACCACTTCCTTTACGCCTGCTTCCGCCATTTTCGTGAAATGCTCCACATGCGCTTGGTAATTGAGTTTCGCCGTACGGGGAAACCACCCGTCTTGGACTTTCTCGTAGAATTCGACGTATTCCTTTTCACAAGAAAAGGCGTCCAACCCTTCCACGAGTTGATCTCCTTTTTCCAGCGTGAACGTCAACGGTACAAACCAAATCCCCCGTTGCTCCACGTAATCCTTTTTTAAATCACAAGTCGAATCGCTAGATACGTCAAACAAAGCCATACTCGATCTCTCCTTACTCGTTTTCATTACGGAATGTATTATATCATTTCCTTTCTTGTTTGTCAACAAAATTCCAACAAATTTCGCGCGCGGAAAACACACTTTCACTCTCCCCACACAAACGAAAAGAATGAAGATTTTGCAATACAAAAAAAATTATAACTTTTTTCCGTAAAAGACTTGAAAAAAAACGGAAAATCCGTTATAATGGAATTACCTAAATCTATGAATACGGATTTCGGAGAAAAAACAATCATAAGGAAGAGCAAAATCCATGACTTTGCAAGAATATTTGGAACTGAAAAACGGCTCTGACGTGCGTGGCATTGCCATAGAAAACGTCGAAAATAAACCCGTCACTTTAACGGCGGAAGTAGCCGAACATATTGCAAAAGCCTTTTGCATATGGTTGATTTCCCGAACGGGAAAAACCAGGGTTTGCGTTGCCGTCGGGTACGATTCCCGTCTTTCCGCGCAACCGCTTTGCGACGCGGTCGTCAAAGGCATTACTGCCACGGGGCACGACGCAATCGTCACGGGGCTTTCTACTACCCCGTCTATGTTTGCGCTCTTAAAAGACACTGCTTGGGCGGAAGAACAGCCCCACGGCTCGATTATGATCACTGCAAGCCATTTGCCCGTTCATTACAACGGATTGAAATTCTTTTTCAAAAACGGCGGTTTGGAAAGCTCCGACGTGGAAGAAATCTTAAATCTTGCGGCTACTTATCGCTTTGCCGAGCCGTCGGAAAGTGGCGAAACAACACAGCGCCCCTATTTGGATCGGTATGCGAAAACGCTTGTCTATAAAGTACGGGAAGCAACGGGCGAAGAAACCCCTTTACAGGGGCAAAAAATACTCGTAGACGCAGGCAACGGCGCAGGCGGTTTTTTTGCGGAAAACGTATTACAACCGCTCGGCGCGAATACCGACGGTTCGCAATTTTTAGAACCCGACGGGAATTTCCCCAACCATATCCCCAACCCCGAAAATAAAGACGCTATGCATTCCGTTTGCAAAGCCGTGAAAAAGGCGAACGCCGATTTCGGGATTATCTTTGACACGGACGTCGACCGCGCAGGCGCGGTTGATAAAGGCGGTGTGGAAATCAACCGCAACCGATTGATCGCGCTAATTTCCGCCGTGCTCTTGGAAGAACGCGCAGGCACGATTGTCACCGATTCCGTCACGTCGGACGGGTTGGCGAAATTTATTGCCACGCGTGGTGGAAAACTCCACCGCTTTAAACGGGGTTATAAAAACGTCATCAACGAAGCGATCCGTTTGAACGGTTTGGGGGAATATACCCCTTTGGCAATAGAAACGAGCGGACACGCCGCTTTGATGGAAAACGATTTCTTGGACGACGGCGCGTATTTGATCATACGGCTTTTGATCGCGCTTGCGAAAGCGTCGAAAGCAGGAAAAAAACTCACCGATCTTATCGCCGATTTGGAAATGCCGATGGAAGAACAAGAAATCCGTTTGCAGTTTATCCCCGATTGCGATTTCAAAACCATGTGCACAGGGATTTTAAAAGACTTTGCCCGCTACGCGGAAAGCTTGCCGTACGCAAAAATCGCCCCCAACAATTTCGAAGGCTGTCGGATCTGTTATGACGAACGTAGCGGCGACGGCTGGGCGCTACTGCGTATGAGCTTACACGAACCGATCCTGCCCATCAACGTGGAAAGCAATACCCGTGGCGGTGTCTTGAAAATCGCCAAGGATTTGTATTATTTCTTGAAGAAATACCCTTGCTTAGACGTCACCCCCTTGCAAGCGGTCATTGAAAGCGAACGCAAGAAATTACTCGACGAAGTGAAAAACGCCAAACCCCGTTTTCTATTTTAAACTTGAAAAATAAATTTTTAGGAGATATATTTATGGACGTACAAAAAACTACGATTAACGCAATTCGGTTTTTATCCGCAGAAGCAATCGAAAAATCCAAATCCGGTCACCCCGGCTTACCGATGGGTTGCGCACCGATCGCATATACGCTCTTTCAAAACTTCTTGAAGTTTAACCCGAAAGATATGCAATGGCATAACCGCGACCGTTTCATTTTGTCGGCAGGTCACGGCTCTATGCTCGATTATTCCCTGTTCTACCTTTACGGAATGGGTTTGACGGTAGAAGACTTGAAAAACTTCCGTCAATTCGGCTCGAAAACGCCCGGACACCCTGAATACGGCCACACGGTTGGGGTAGAAACGACCACCGGTCCTTTGGGACAAGGGATTGCAAACGCCGTCGGTATGGCGATTGCGGAAGCGCACCTTGCGGCAAAATACAATAAACCCGGCTACGACGTAGTAGACCATTACACCTACGCAATCTGTGGCGACGGTTGTTTACAGGAAGGGATTGCTTACGAAGCTTGTTCGTTTGCAGGCACGCACGCGCTCGGAAAACTCATTCTCTTATACGACGATAACGACATCACTATCGAAGGGGATACGGACGTCACCTTTAAGGAAAACGTTGGTGCGCGTTTCGCGGCGCAAAATTGGCAAGTGCTCCACGTCGATCTCGTATCTTCCCCCGACGACGTAGCGGCGTTGTCCGACGCAATCGCGCAAGCGAAAGCCCGTACGGATAAACCGTCCGTCATTATTTGCCATACCCGTATCGGTTATGGCTCGCCGTTAGAAGGCTCGGCAAAATGCCACGGTTCGCCACTCGGCGCGGAAAATTTGCAAAAAACCAAAGAAAAACTCGGTTGGGAATACGCTCCGTTCGAATGCCCGCAAGAAGTATTCGATCATTGTGCAATCGCCGCAACGGCAGGTGCAAACGCGCAAGCGCAATGGAATAAGATGTTCGCGGAATACGAAGCAACCTATCCCGAACTTGCAGCGGAATACAAAGCGGTTATGGCTGGAAGAATGCCCAACTTCGACGAAATCGAAGATTTGTACGCTTTCGAAAAACCGATGGCAACCCGTCAAACTTCGGCGGTGGTATTGAATAGACTCGCGGAGAAGATCCCCCAACTTATGGGTGGCTCGGCAGACCTTGCCCCCTCCAACCTTTCCGATATGAAAGACACCGACACGGTAAAATACGGAACGTTCTCCGCGGAAGATTTCTCGGGTAGAAATATCCACTACGGTATCCGTGAACACGCAATGGCGGCGATTGCAAACGGTATGCAATTACACGGTGGTTTGCAAGCCTACTGCGCAACCTTCTTCGTGTTCTCCGACTACTGCAAACCGGCTATGCGTCTTTCGGCGCTTATGAAACAGCCCGTCACGTATATCTTGACGCACGATTCCATCGGCGTCGGCGAGGACGGCCCTACCCATCAACCCGTAGAACAGTTGATTATGCTCCGCTCGATCCCCGGCTTGAAAGTCTACCGTCCTGCAGACGGTAAGGAAACGGCGGCGGCTTGGGTTTCCGCGCTCAAAGGTCAAGAACCGACCGCGTTGGTACTCACCCGTCAAAACCTTCCGCAATACGAAAACAGCGGAAAACAAGCGTTGCTCGGTGGGTACGTGTTGGAAGACTGTGCAGGCGTTCCCGACGTATTGTTGATCGGTTCGGGTTCGGAAGTAGAACTCTGCGTGAAGGCAAAAGCCGTACTTGCGGAACAAGACGTTAAGGCACGCGTCATTTCTATGCCTTGTTTTGAAGAATTCGAAAAGCAATCGGCGGAATACAAGGACACCGTACTCCCTGCATCGATCAAAGCGCGCGTATGCGTCGAAGCAGGTACGCCGTACAGCTGGTACAAGTACGCAGGCGATTGCGGAGAAATCGTAGCGATGGATACGTTCGGCGCATCCGCTCCCGCAGGCGAACTTTTCCCCCACTTCGGGTTCACGGTAGAAAACGTCGTCAAGAAAGCATTGGCGTCCGTAAACAAAGCAAAAAACAACTAATCTCTTAAAAGAACGTTTAAACGGGATAACGAGTACGCTCGTTATCCCGTTTTTATTTTACTCGACGCACAACCCGTTTAATGATGGTGGTGATGGTGGTGATGCGCGCAAGCTTTCTTGCCTTTCCTTAAAACGCGTTCGGGTGTCCATGTTTTTTCCCCGACGATTTCCATTTCCACCGTAGTATCGTCAATCCCGTGTTCGTGCATTTGTTCTTTTACCGCGTTTTTGATCAGACCATCGTACTGACGTACTACAACGCGCAACATTCCGACGACTTCTTCCCCGTCCGTTGTCCATACCTGCATACGCGCAACTTCTATCACGCCGTCTATCTGTAAAATACTCGCTTTCAGTTTTTCCAGATCAACGTGTTTCGGCTTTTTCATCAAAAAAATCTCTACCACTTCTTTCAAATTTTTAAACGAACAAACCACAATAAACACGGCTAAACCAATAGACAATATGGGATCTAACAGGTAAAAATCGGTAAAGCGCATTACGATAGCGCCTATCAATACGACGATCCACCCCAACGCGTCTTCCAACATATGCAAATGAACCGCTTTTTGGTTGACGGACGCTCCCCCGTGTGTCAGATGCGTTGCGAGCAAATTGACAAGCAACCCGACGAGCGCCAGAACGAGCATACCGTCATAATCAATAGATACGGGATTAAAACATCTCCCAATCGCGTTATACAATACAATCCCTGAACCTACAAGCAAAATTACGGTTGTAAAGCAACCGCCTAATACGGAATACCGCGCATAGCCACAGGTATACCGATCATCCGCTTTTCTTTTGCTTTTCTTTTCAAAAAAATACGAAATCCCTATGCTTGTTGCATCACCGAAATCGTGTATGCTATCGGATAAGATAGCGACGCTCCCCGTCAAGATACCGCCGACGAACTCCAAAATGGAAAACAGTAAATTCAAGGTAAACGCGATAAAAATATTTCTTTGCGTTTTCATTTTTTCTCCTTTGACTTTTTCAAAATTTTATTGTATAATAAGTTTGTTATGGAATATATTGTTCGGTAATAGTATAGCATACGTGAAAGAAAAACGCGCTATGCATTTTCATCAAAGTATTCCATACGGAACAAATTTGAAAAATTGTACGGGAGCGCATATGGACAGACGACAAAGAAAAACCCGAGAAGCCATCTTCAAAGCTTTTATCCTTTTATTATCCAAGAAGAATTTTCATTCGATCACCGTGGGAGAAATTATCGCGCTTGCCGACGTCGGCAGGGCAACCTTTTACGCGCATTTTGAAACAAAGGACTTCCTTTTAAAAGATTTATGCGCAGAACTCTTCGACCATTTGTTTGACGCCGAAGAAAACACCCCCAACGCGTCGTCGAATATGTTTGATTGCGATATGCACGATTGTGTTTTTCTACATTTATTCAACCACGTTCAAAACAATGATAACAATATAAGAAAACTGTTATCCTGTAAAAACAACACGCTATTTTTGGAGTATTTTAAAAACGGAATTACCCGTTTAGTCGCGTCGCATTTAGCGGATTTTCAAGAGAAAAAACCCGACGTACTCCCCGAAGATTTTTGGATAAATCATATCACCGCTACGTTTATAGAAACGTTGCGTTGGTGGTTGGAGCGCGACATGCAACAATCCCCCGAAGTCATCACGGAATACTTCTTACAAGCCGTTTAACCTGTTAAAAACCTAACCGCTTGCCGAATTTGGCAAGCGGTTTTCGCACAATTTTTTCCGTCTTATCACTATTTAAGGCACGCAGTTTTCACAACGACGGAGTATACTGTATACACTTGAACTGTTGGATCCTTCCCAAACACCTCCATAAATAGTAAAAGCGCGTCTTTTTTAAAGACGCGCTTTTGCTTATAAGCTCATTTTCCGTTTTTCCATTTTGTAAACGCCCTTTCAATCAGTTGTTCGTCGGGGAACGTTTCTTCCACCGTCAACGCGCCGTCTTCGGGCAAAATCCCACGCGCGTGAATACAATAATCGGATACAGGCCAACGAATTACCGCCGTCGTTAATTTGATTGCGGACGCTTTTCCAAGCCCCAAAGGATACGTCGTTTGCATAATCCCCTTGCCGTACGTTTTCGCAACGTCCCCACGCTTGGTTAAGCAAATATCACCGTAATCGATTGCGCCATAATCGACCATACACCCGATCAAACACTCCGACGCGGACGCCGTATTTTGATCCGCTAACACGAGAATTTTACTTTCGCCAGAAAAATACGCGTCGTAATAATTGCCGATCGCCTGAAATTCCGAGCGTTTGTTTCCGTAGTCCGCCACCGCGACCGTCGGAAACGTTTCCGTAGCCGTCTTGCAAAAATAACTTGCAATCGCTTGCATTGTATCCAAAAATCCACCGCCGTTTCCGCGAAGATCCAACACCAAATTCTTTTTACCGCCCGTACGGAACAACTCCATCACTTGACGGAAACCGCTACTTGCGTTCCCACCAAACTGTATCAAGCGGAGATACGCCGTGTCTTCGTCCAAGAAGGCATACCCATCCGCGCTCTCTATCAGATCCCGATTTTGATCAAACGTATATGCCTTGTCGCGCGTTTTATAGAATACGTAATTTTCGACGTATTCCGCTTTATAGAGCGTGATATCTTGCTCCATGCCGTCGCGGAGAATGCGTACGGAGAAGTTTTCGTTGTCCGCCCGTTCGGCTAAAAACGTAGAAAAATCGTTCAACTTCTGGTTGTAAACGATTTCATCTGAAGTTTTCCCAAATCCAACGATACGATCCCCCGTTTTGATTCCGCTGGTTTCCGCAGGGGAGTTCCCACTGATACGGACAACCAACATTTGATCATTCCCGTCGACGTCTTTTGTGTAAAAGCTCAACCCGATCCCGCTACGGCTACCTGCCTGTTGCTTGTTCGACGAATCATACTCGTCCGCGGTCATATATCCAGAATAAGCGTCCAACACTTGACCGTTGATCGCGCGAAAAATCGCGCCGTAAAAATCGTCGTCGGCTACGTCTTGGTAGTACTTCTTATCTACGACGTGCTTGACTTTGATCAAATCACGCATTTCCTTATCCAAGGAAAACCATAAACAAAGCCCACCGCTAAAAAAAATCACAACCGCCGTTAGGATTGCGGTTATCCAAACCCAAATTTTCTTTTTCCAACGGCGTTCGGGAGGCTTGACAACGTTCTTCGGTTCTATGCGCTCCGTTTCCCGTTCGTTAGACATTTCGTCCATCATCACGCACTTTTTTCTCCTTTCGGTAAATTATGCCCGTACGCGCGCGTTTTATACCTCGTCAACGCCCGAGCAACTGATACAGCAACGTCAATACGCGGAATGAAACTGCGTCGGAAAAAGAACGCAAATTCAAACCCGTAGCTTTTTCAATTTTGTCTAAACGGTATAATAGCGTATTTCTATGCATATATAAATTTCGCGCCGTTTCGCTGACGTTTAAACTGCTCTGCAAAAACGCTTCCGCAGTCGACAGCATTTCATCGTCTTCAAATACTTCTCTCGAGCTTTCATCCGTTAACTCCGCTAAGTACTCCGCAAGCTTGATATCCGAAATATCTTCCATCATCTTGACGAGAATAAACTCCCGATAGGAATGTACGTTGCCTTGTATTTGGAATATATCCGCATAGCGCAAAGCGTTTTCCGCACGCGCGTAGGAACTAGCAACGTCTTTCAATTCCCGTACGGTCGGCCCGACACCGATTTCTACGTCCAAACCCAACTCTTCTTTCAAGGATTGCGCCAAGAACTCCGCATAGTCCACGGTAGAATGGTACTCGTCTCCGTCGGTTTCTACAAACTTCACAACCGCACAGGTGTCTTCGCTCATCTCCACCGTCGTATCCAAACTGTTCCCACCGTATTGTTCGAGCACCGCAATCGCTTCTTTCAGGAGCTTGGGAACGCGCAATACCATTGTAAAACACCGCGCGTCGCGTACGGAATATTTCGTTTCGTACTTATAAATCGCCATCATAGACGATTCGCCAAGCAAAATACGTTTTAAGGATTCTGTTTTAGACAATTCGGTTTCCCGTTCCGCGCAACGCTCGATATACGCTGGCAATAACCCGGCAAATTTCGCGTGGGTTTCCGTCGCGCCCGTAATTACGCCGATATAGCCGACGTTGCGGTATAAAAATCGGAAAAACGTATATTCTCCATCGTCGGTCACGTCGTCGAATTGTTTGTCGCATATCGGTTTCCCGACGGGACGGGTGTTTTCTGCGTAGCAAAAAAGCTCTATTCCAAATTTCGCGGAAATTTCTTTTTGGATTCTTTCGAGTTCGGACATAATCCCCTGTTCTCCTTTTGTAGCGAAAGCCACGTTCGTTTCGTCTATCACGATTCTATTATATCGCAAACGGAAAAATTTTTCAACACTTTTTCCCCTTGTTTTCTTTTTCTATCAAAAATCTTGGGGGATCTTGTAGAAAATACGCTGAAAATCGGATTTTTTCCGCAAAGTTTTTCAAGGAAAATGTAAAAATTTTTCCACTTATTATTGACAAGCATTTTTAAAAGTGTTATAATACTGTAAAAGAGTATCCCGTTTTTTCTTTTAAGAAAAACGGATTGTGAAAATACAAATATAGGAGTCTTGTTATGAGCAAACAAAATCAACTTCCTACGGAAGTAGAAACGGCTGAAAATTTCACCGCAATCCCTGATGTAGAAAGCATGGAAACGTTGAACGCGCCCGTTCAAAAGAAGAACGCTGGCTATCGCGCGTTCGCCGCTTTACTTGCCGTGATCAGCGTCGTCGCTTTCTTTATCCCGATGTTCGGGTATTTGAACGCATTCTTCGTCGTTGAAGAAGAAATGTTATTCAAAGTGCTTGCCGACGCGATTTCGTCCGACGTGAAAGTGTTTGGGTTTATCCCCGTCCTTACGAACGGGCTTTTGCTGGGTAAATTGACGGGCGTGATGCTTTACGTACTCGTCTTAGGGCTTGCAATTTCGTTTATTCTTTCTTTCATCGCTTTGTTTAGCGCGAAGAAATCCCCCCGTTTGCTTACGGCGGCGGCTACTTTCTTCGGCGTTAGCACGATGGCGTATGCAGCAAGCATTATTGCAGCTACGGCGTCCACCGATTTAAAACTCGATCTCGTTAGCCTTGCACTTGCGGCATTCGGCGTCGTACTTTGCACGTTGCTTTCCCCGATTAGAATTGGCAAGAAAGCTTGGGCAACCGTTTTGCAATTCTTACTTACCATCGGCGCTTGCTTGGCAATCGTCTACGGCGCAGGCAAAACTGCCCCCTATCTCGAAGTCGCTTACCTTACGAAATCGGTTTATGAAACGATCGTACTTGCGATCGTAGCCGTCGTATTCCTTTGCGCGGTATTCGCGTATATTCGTTTGAGAACGGTTAAAGGCTTGGCTTTCGACGTTTTCCGCTACGTATTATTGATCCTTGCGGCGGTTGCGTTAACCTACGTTAACGTAGCAAGTAAAGTGGACAGCGACACGTTGCAACTCTATGCGTTGATCGCGGCAATCATCTCGGTTGTACAAATCATCATCGCGATCGTACAAATCCGCCACAAAGGCAAGAAAGAAGTAAAGGACGCACAAGAAGAACTTTTAAACTCGTTCGACGTAGAAGAATATGCGGAAGCGTATCCCTATGAAGGCGGTCCTGTTGCAGGCGTTGAAACGGCAGAAGAAGTGAACCCCACTTTCCAAGCGCAACCTACGCCCGTGCAAACTGCTGGTTATGATTTCTACAACTGCAAGAGCTTTGATCCGTTTATTGCAACGCTCGACATGGAAGAAAGAAATCAATTTACCGAATTGTTCATCTTGCGCTATAAAGGCGTAATGCCTGAAATCCCCGATTACCAAGTCGGTGGCGACAATAAGGAATTCTTCCGCAAAGTCTTCATCTACCTTGGGCAATACAGAGATCGTATCCCCAACGGATTGCTTGCGAAAATTTATCAATTCTCCATTAGATTGTCTTAATCGTAAACACGATAAAACCGAGCCGATCATTCCTTGATCGGCTCGGTTTTTTACTTCGTTTATTCCTTTTTATTCCTTAATCCGTATCTTCAACAACAACGTCCCGTCTACGGACGTTTCTTTTTGCGCGCATAACTGATCAACCAGAAACAGCCCCCTGCCATGTTCGGAGTACACTTCCGCGCAAACACTTTCTTTCGGCGGAGTAAACCCTTTCGACGTTGTAATTCGCATTTCGATAAACCCGTCGCAAATTTCCCCAAGCAGTTTTGCCCCGCCCGTAGAATGTTTTAAAACGTTCCCAAGCAGTTCGTACGCAACCAGCTTGCAATCGAACACGCTCTCGCTATGCACGTTTTGCTCGTGAAGAAAGGTGCAAAATTCGTCCATCGCGCTCTTGAGCGCCCTATAATTTTCTATCTCGAAAATCATCGCCCTTTCCCCCTTATATCGAATTTTTCAAATTCTCTTTGAGTTTCAGCAACAGTTTCCGTTCCATACGCGAAACAAACATTTGCGAAACGCCCAAACGTTTCGCCGTTTCGCTTTGGGACAACTCTTCTGCATAGCGATAGCGGATCAACGCCTTTTCCGTTTCCGAAAAATCGCGCATTGCTGAACGCAACGCTTCCTTGGTTTCAAACGCTTCGTACTTGTCTTCCCCGTCCGCGAGCACGGAATACAAAGAACCTTCCGTTTCTCCATCCGCACCGCTTACCATGCCGTCCAAGGACAACGTACCGCCGACTTCTAACGCGCGCACGGCTTCTTCTTCCGTCAAATGCAACTGCTCTGCAATTTTCTTTACGCTGGGTTTTTCGCCGTATTCCGCTTCATATTCAGCGGAAAAATTCCGCACGCTAGCGCTAATTTCTCCAAGCCGTCTAGGGAGTTTTACCATCCGTGATTTATCGCGGAAATAGTTTTTAATCTCCCCTGTAATCGTCGGCGTGATGAAGGTGGTAAATTGCATACCGAGATCGGGATTAAAGCGATCTACTCCACGCAAAAGCGCATACGACGCCACTTGTTTCAAATCGTCGTACTCCACGCCCCGCCCTACGAATTTTTTGGCGAGAATATCGGCTATGTAGAGATATTTCTCAGCAATCCGATTACGGATGGCAATATCCCCCGTTTGTTTATAAAGCCGAAACAGCTCGTTCATTTCTTCGTTCGTCATAGCAACCTATCCGTTTCCTTATCCTGCAAAACTGATTTTCCAAACGCCGTCGTCGTCCTGTTCAAAGTCCACTTCTCCAAGAAGCGCCGAAAGCAACGCGCGAGAGATTTCGTTCTCGATCGAAAGATCCTTTTCCCCGCCTTTTTCCGCGCCTTCAATCGTACAAGCCAAGCTTTCGCCAACCCTAAATTCCATTGTTGCGGAAAGATAGCCGTTGCGTTTTAAGATGAGCAAACTCTCCGTCACGCAAACCTTAAAATCTTCCGTCGAGTCCACGTCAAACCCGGCGAGCGCGCAAAGTCCGCCCGTCGTCAAACGTACCGTGGTTAAATATTCGCCCGTCAACGGCAATGCTACTGAAAATTTTTCCATTTTACGCAATCTCCATAATCGAATCCAACGAGCAGATCACGAACAGTTTTTTGATTTTGGGTTGCAAGCCCAAAAGTTTCATCGTATACCCGTCCGATTTCACCGCTTTTAAAATTTTGACAAACGTGCCCAACGTCGTACTATCGATAAAATTCAATGCTTGGCAATCAAAGACGACGTTGCCGGGAGTTTGCTTGTACCCGTCCATAACCGCTTGATAAAACGCGTCCGCGTTCCCTAAATCGATATCCCCCGATAACACAACCGATAAATTCCCTGCGGAAAACCCCGCTACTTTTACTTCTTCCATCTTCTTTCTCCTTGCTAAAGACAATCTTCTATTTCTTTTATAATACAAAACCCGCCCTTTTAAACAGCTCGGGCGGTTTTTCTCTATACCATAATCGGAAAAATATTCAATACTACCCCGATCGCCACCGAAACGAAATAGGAAAATGCAATCATCCATGCGTTTCGTTTCCATTGTCTAACGTTTTTCAATAGCACGACAAATCCCATGCCTGCATTCGCGCAAAGCCCTGCCACGCACGTCCCGAACGTGATCGCTCCGCTTAAAAAGGCTTCCGTCAATACCACGCTCGACGCGCAGTTGGGAATGAGCCCGATCACGCAACCGATAAACGGTTGCAAAAAACGGTTGCGGTTCATAAACCCGATAAACTTCTCTTCACCGACGGAGTGGATAATCGCTGTCAATGCAAAGTTCACGAGAAAAATAAACAACGCGACTTGTAAAGCATGCAATAACGGATAAACGACGTATTTCGAAAACGTTCCGCCCGTAGCGTGCGCGCGCCCACAAGAACAGTTTGCTTCTATACTACGATCGTCCAAATAGGCTTGCATAAAGATTTCCTTGGTCGTCGTTGGCGTGCCCGTAGCCGTCTGCGGAATTTCCACGCACGCCTGCCTATGCCCGAACAAACGCAACACGCCGTCGACTGCATAGCCGACCGCAATCCCGATCCCGACCTTCACCGCCAGCATCGGCAATACCCAAGTTGCTCCGTCACCCGACGAGAGCATAATGATAAACGCTTCGTCGCTAGTCGCGAAAAAGATCGCGAATAACGTACCGAGCGTGATATACTTCCGCTCGAACAATTTCGCCGCCATTACGGAAAATCCGCATTGTGGAATTAGCCCCGTAGCCGAGCCGATTACAGGCCCCATCTTGCCTGTAAAACGCGTGGATTTTTGCAAATCCACCTTACATTCCACAAGTTGTAGCACGACGTAAAACACCAAAATCCACGGTACAATCGGGCCCGTATCTTTTAACGCGTGTATTAAAATCTCCAAGAAATGTTCCATACGTACCTTTTATTTTTGGTTTTGTACCGTTCTAAGCGTAGCCGACAACGGGATCGACGCCTTTGCCGTCAATGCCATATCTGCAAAATTTCCCAAACGGAATTGCACCAATCCTTCCGCGGCGATCATTGCCGCATTGTCCGTGCAATATCTTCTTTCAGGCAAAACGAGCTTTAACCCTTTGCCGTCGCAAGCTTTTTGTAAGCTTTCTCGAAGGTAGCCGTTTGCCACAACTCCGCCCCCTGCCGTCACCGTATCGACGCCCTTTTCAAGCGCCGCCGAAACCGTCTTTTCCACCAACACGTCCACCGCCGCCGCCTGGAACGACGACGCTACGTCCGCTTTGGAATACTTCTCGTTTTTTTGTTCTTTCGTATGACAGTAATTAATCACCGCCGTCTTTAAACCGCTGTACGAGAAATTATAGCCACCGCCACCTTTCAACATCTTCGGCATCGGAACGACGGGTTTCCCGTCCCTGGCGCAGTTTTCAATATGCGGTCCGCCCGGATAAGACAACCCCAACACCCGAGCCACTTTATCAAAGGCTTCGCCCGCGGCGTCGTCTAACGTCGCGCCGAGTATTTCAAATTCCGCTTCCGTTTTCGCGTACAACACCGCCGTATGCCCACCGCTTGCGAGCAAGGTCACGAACGGCGGTTTCAAAGTCGGTTCGTCCAAATACGCCGCCGCCAAATGTCCGCGGATATGGTTTACCGCAATCAACGGTTTTTTCAGAGCGTACGCCAACGCCTTGGCAAAGGATACGCCCACGAGCAACGCCCCCAAAAGCCCTGCACCGTACGTGACGGCTACGGCGTCGATATCCGCGTACGTAATCCCTGCTTTTTCAATCGCTCGCTCCACCACGTCCGCAATATAATCCGTATGCGCGCGCGAAGCGATTTCAGGCACAACTCCACCGAACTTTGCCTGAATGTTCGCCGACGACGCAATCTCGTCGGATAAAATCATTCTACCCCGAATGACCGCCGCTGCCGTTTCGTCGCAGGACGATTCAATCCCCAAAATAATCGGTTCTTTTTTTTGTAAATCGGGTTTTACGTAATACGCCATACTCTTCCTTTCATCTAAAAAAACGACGCGTTGCGCCGTTTTTTACGCTGTCACGCTTTTTTCAAATAATCAATTACGAAACCGTGGATTTCCCCGTCCATAACCGCCTGAATATCCCCTTTTTCGTACCCCGTACGGTGGTCTTTCGCCATCGTGTACGGACAGAATACGTAGGATCGGATTTGCGCGCCCCACTCAATCTTTTTCACGTCCCCTTTCATCGCTTGCGCTTCCGCTTGCCGTTGTTCAATCTTCTTTTCCAAGAGCTTAGAACGGAGCATACTAAAGCACATCGCTTTGTTTTGGAGTTGCGAACGCTCGTTTTGGCATTGTACGACAATCCCCGTCGGGAAGTGCGTAATCCGCACGGCGGACGCAACCTTGTTGACGTTTTGACCACCTGCCCCACCAGAGTGGTAAATATCGATACGGATATCGTCGTCGTTGATTTCCACTTCGTTGTCGTCTTCTACTTCGGGCATAACTTCCAAAGAACAGAAGGACGTTTGACGACGTTTGTTCGCGTCGAACGGAGAGATCCGCACCAAACGGTGTACGCCCATTTCCGCTTTTAAATACCCGTACGCGTTTTCGCCTTCGACACGGAAATCCACACTTTTAAACCCTGCGCCGTCCCCGGCTTCGCGGTCCAATTCGTAGACCTTAAAGCCCATCTTTTCGCAATAACGGCAATACATACGGTATAACATTTGACACCAATCGCAAGCTTCCGTACCACCTGCGCCTGCGTGCAACGTTAACATCGCGTTATGGTTGTCGTATGGACCTTTCAAAATCGCGCGAATGCGCATATCTTCAATATCCTTTTCCGCCGTCGCCAACATTTGGTCGAGTTCCGCAATCAAACTTTCGTCTTCCGTTTCTTCGATTAAATCAATGACGTCGCTCGCATCCGAAAGTGCCGTCGCTCCCTTTTCATAAGCTTCGATTTTATTTCGGATACTGGATAACTCTCTACCGATTTTCGTAGAACGCTCCAAATCCTGCCAAACGTCAGGGCTTTCTTGTTCCTTTTCAAGTTCCGCAAAGCGGGGGCGCAAATGCTCGATATCCAGCGCGTATTCCGCTTCTTGCAAAGTGCCCCGTAAGGCTTGAATTTTCAATCTGTAATCGTCTGCTTTAAACATAGATCTTCCTTTTACTTACTTGTTGCCGTCTTTGTTTTCGTTGGGTTTTTGTTGCGCTTTAAAGGACGACATATTCGACAACGGCTCCGGCATTTGACGACGGAATACACGCAACGGCGTTGCAGGTTTCGTCGCGGATTGCCCTGCTTGCGCAGGCGTAGCATTCGTAGGTTGCACGGGCGCGGTGCGTACAACGTTGATCGGTTGTTGCATCGGTGCAGGACGCACTTCTACTTTGACTTTCAAAAGTACGCTAATCGTTGTACGTTGAATGCGTTGCGTCATTTCTTCGTACATATCGAAACCTTCTTTCTTGTACGAGATGATCGGATCGACTTGCCCGTACGCGCGCAAGCTAATCCCTTTACGGAGTTGATCCATTGCGTCGATATGGTCGATCCAGTTTCTATCAACCGTCATCAACAATACTCTTCTTTCGATATTATGGAAATCCACACCCGCTTCTTTGAGTTCTTCAATCTTCTTTTCGTATTCTTTTTCTACTTTTTTGCTAATTTTTCGCAGTGCCGTTTCGTAATCCCACTTCATCAACCGTTCGCGCGTGACGTAATTCGTACCTTCGGGCAATACTTTCGCTTCCAAAGCCTTATTGAGTTCTTCTTCATTCCAAAGTTCGGGCATATCTTCGATATTTACCGCGGAAGAGATCGTGTCCGCAACGTAATCGGGGATATACTTCAAGACTTGTTCGTGTACGTTTGCGCCACGTAAAACGTTCATACGTTCTTCGTACATAACCATACGTTGTTTGTTCATAACGTCGTCGTATTGCAAGACGTTTTTACGGATACCGAAGTTTCTACCTTCGATATTCTTTTGCGCATTTTCAATCCCGCGCGATAACATTCTCGATTGCAAGCAAGTATCTTCGTCGATTTTAAAGAAGGCGTACAACGCTTTCATTCTTTCTCCGCCAAAGCGCATAACGAGATCGTCTTCCAAAGACAGGAAGAATTCCGACATACCGATATCCCCTTGACGCCCAGAACGACCGCGGAGCTGGTTGTCGATACGACGGGATTCGTGCCGTTCCGTACCGATAATACACAAACCGCCTGCCGCGATTACTTTTTCCTTTTCTTCGTCCGTTTCTTTCTTGTAATGCGCGTAAACTTTCTTGTATCTTTCGCGCAACGCAAGGATCTCGTCGCTCACTTCCGTCAAGTACATACTTGTCGCAAGTTCGATATCTTCTTTTTCCGCGCCTTCTTCGCGCAAGCGCTTTTTCGCCAAATACTCGGGATTCCCACCGAGCAAAATGTCCGTACCACGCCCAGCCATGTTCGTGGAAATGGTCACCGCGCCGAGCCGACCTGCTTGCGCAACGATTTCCGCTTCGCGTTCGTGGTTTTTCGCGTTCAAAATATTATGCTTTACGCCGTTGCGCTTCAAGAGCCGTGAAATTTCTTCGGACTTGTCTACCGACGACGTACCGACAAGGATCGGTTGTCCGCTTTCGTGGCGTTGCATAATCTCGTTCACGATCGCGCGCTTTTTGCCGTCTACCGTCGAATATACCAAATCGGGCAAGTCCACACGTTTCACAGGACGATTCGTCGGGATTTCCACTACGTCCAAGGAATAAATGGTACGGAATTCCGCTTCTTCCGTTTTCGCCGTACCCGTCATCCCCGAGAGTTTAGAATACAAGCGGAAATAATTTTGGAAGGTAATCGTCGCGTACGTCTTATTTTCGCTACGGACTTCCACGCCTTCTTTCGCTTCGATCGCTTGGTGCAACCCGTCTGAATACCGACGCCCAATCATCAAACGCCCCGTGAATTCGTCAACGATTACGACTTCGCCGTCGCTGACGATATAATCTTCATCCAACTTGAAAAGTTTATGCGCTTTCAACGCCTGTTGAATATGATGGTTCAAATCCGCGTGCTCGATTTCCGCAATGTTGTCGATACGGAAGAATTTTTCCGCTTTTCTCGCACCACTATCCGTGAGTTCTACCGTCTTATCCTTACGGTTGATAATATAATCCCAATCCTTTTGCGCCGCCAACGAGCGTTTGCCTTCGGGCGCAGCTGCAAGCGCCGCCGCGCGTTTTTCCGCAAGTTCCGCTTCGTAGTTGGCTTGTTCTTCCAAAGTCATCTTGGTGTAATCGACGTAATCGTCTTCGTCGTCTTCCACCACAACTTTCTTCGCTTTCTTGCCTTTCTTCTTTTCTTCACGCAATGCTTGCAAAGCGGAGTCTTCCGCTTCCTTTAATTCGTCGTCAAATCCGCCCGAGAACGTGCGTACAAGTTTGTCAACTTGCACGTACAAATCGGAAGATTTTTCGCCCTTGCCCGAAATAATCAACGGCGTTCTCGCTTCGTCGATTAAAATGGAGTCGACTTCGTCGACGATTGCAAACGTCAAATCGCGTTGTACCATCTTCGTCAAATCCGTCTTTAAGTTATCGCGGAGATAATCGAATCCAAATTCGTTGTTCGTGCCGTATACGATATCACACTTATACGCCGCGCGTTTTTCGTCGTCATTCATACCCGGTACGACGACGCCGACGGTCAAGCCCATAAATTTATGCACTTTCCCCATCCATTCTGCGTCACGCTTTGCAAGATAATCGTTGACCGTCACGATATGCACGCTCTTGCCGGTTAAAGCGTTCAAGTACGCAGGCAACGTGGAAACGAGCGTTTTCCCTTCCCCCGTACGCATTTCGGCAATACGCCCTTGATGCAAACAAATACCGCCGATAATTTGCACGCGGAAATGACGCATATTCAAAACACGGCTAGCCGCTTCACGGAGTGCCGCAAACGCGTCGTATAAGATATCGTCGAGCGTTTCGCCGTTCGCCAAACGTCCTTTCAAAATTCCCGTTTGCGCTTTCAGCGTTTCGTCGTCCATCGCTTTATACTTTTCTTCCAACGCTTCGACTTGGTCCGCCATCTTATTGAGCTTTTTCAAACTCCGTCTTCCGTCGCCACTCATCAAAAACTTAATCAATCCCATTAGAAAACTCCGATAGATATATTTTTTACAATTTTTTAGGATCGCCCTTATAAGAGCGTAGCGTCACACGCTACCATTCTATATTGTACAATATTTCCGCCGAAAATGAAAGCGTTTTCAAGCCGTTTTCACAAAAAAACTGCCAAAACCGCCCCCGAAAGCGAAATTTGTTATAGTATAGAGTATTTATACCCGTTTTTCTTGAAGTTAAGACGGAGTGTAGAAAAAAAGACGGAGATTTCTCCCCAGCCATTCTCGAATTAGACTAAACCGCCTTTTGGGGATATTCCCTAAAGGCGGTTTTATTTGTTTTTTCGATCGAAATATAATTTTTAATTCGAATTACTGTTGACAAAATAAAAAAGAATATGCTATACTGTACTATAATTACAAGGATAGGAGAATGTTATGAGCAAGATTTTTGTGCCGAAAAACTACAAATCGACGCTTGGGTTATACGATACGCAAACGGCGATCGGACTTTTAAAGCGTACTTTTGAAGAACGGTTGTGCTTGGCGCTCAATTTAAAACGGGTTTCCGCGCCCCTGTTCGTCGATCCGACGACGGGCTTAAACGACGATCTCAACGGCTTTGAACGTCCCGTTCGCTTTGATTTAAAGGAAACGGGCACGAACGCCGTCGTCGTACACTCGCTTGCAAAATGGAAACGTATGGCGTTGGCGGAATACGGGTTTTCGCCGGGCGAAGGCTTATACACGGACATGAACGCCATTCGTCGCGACGAAGAAATGGACAATTTGCATTCCGTCTACTGCGATCAATGGGACTGGGAAAAAATCATCACGCGCGAAACGCGGAACGTGGAGTATCTAAAAAAAGTCGTTCAAGGGATTGTCGGCGCAATTTGTGATACGCTGGATTTCCTAAAATGTCGCTATCCGCAAATTGACGTGGAGCTTTGCCGAACGGTACGCTTTATCACTTCGCAGGAATTAGAAGATCTTTATCCTGCACTTTCTTCTAAGGAACGGGAAAACGCGTATTTGCGGGAACAGAAAACGGCGTTCATTATGCAAATCGGCGAAAAATTACGTTCGGGCAAACCGCACGACGGGCGAGCACCCGATTACGACGATTGGGCTTTGAACGGCGACCTGTTGTTTTGGAACGACGTTTTGGGTTGCGCCGTGGAAATTTCGTCCATGGGTATCCGTGTTGACGAGCATTCCTTGTCTAAGCAACTTCAAAAAGCCAACGCGCAAGATCGTCAAGAACTCCCCTTTCACAAGGCGTTGCTTGCAGGAAAATTGCCGTTGACCATCGGCGGTGGGATCGGGCAATCCCGACTTTCCATGCTCTTACTCGGCAAAGCGCATATCGGCGAAGTACAGGTTTCCATTTGGGACGAACAAACCAAAGCCGTCTGCAAGGAAAACGGTATTGTATTGTTGTGAAAATTCCCCTAATTGAAAAGCAATCAGAAAAAAAGACAACCTGCTGGTTGTCTTTTTTTGCCACACAAACTTATAAATACTTCTTTAACGCATCAATCCGATCCGTCTGCTCCCATTGAAAGCCTTTGTATCCAAAATGTCCGTACGCCGCCGTTTTCTTAAAGACGGGTTTGCGGAGTTCCAACTCCTTAATAATCGAATAGGGACGGAGATCGAATTCCTTTTTTACGATTTCCGCCAAACGCTCGTCATCGAGCTTACCTGTCCCGTGACTATCCACGAACACCGAAACGGGGTTGGCTACGCCGATCGCGTACGCGACCTGAATTTCCAACTCGTCCGCGAGCCCTGCCGCCACGAGATTTTTCGCAATATACCGACAATAATATGCCGCACTTCTATCCACCTTCGTCGGATCTTTACCTGAGAACGCGCCACCACCGTGCGCGCAACGTCCACCATAGGTGTCTACGATGATCTTTCTACCTGTCAAACCACTATCCCCTTCCGGTCCGCCGATTTCAAACCGTCCCGTCGGGTTGATATAGATCTTGGTATTTTCGTCCATCAATTCCGCAGGAATAATCGCGTCGATTACCTGTTCTTTTATATCCGCGCGGAGTTGCGATTGCGAAACTTCGGCATTGTGTTGCGTAGAAACGACCACCGCGTCCACGCGTTTTGCTACGCCGTCTACGTATTCGACGGTCACTTGCGTTTTTCCGTCGGGGCGCAAGTATGGTAAAACGCCCTGCTTACGTACGTCCGCCAAGCGTTTTGCCAAGCGGTGAGAAAGGGACGCCGTTAACGGCATCAATTCCTTGGTTTCACGACAAGCGTATCCAAACATCATGCCTTGATCCCCCGCGCCGATACGATCGGCTTCGTCGCCACCTGCCTTGTGTTCCATAGACGCGTTTACACCCATAGCGATATCTGGGGACTGTTGATGAATCGCCGTAATAATCTTACATTTGTCGTACGCAAACGTACCAAAATCGTAGCCGATCTCTTGAATAATTTCGCGCGCTTTCTTTTCGTAATCAATCTCTGCCGTCGTCGTCACTTCGCCCATGATCAACAACGTATCGTACGCCGCGGAACATTCAATCGCCGCGCGCGCCATCGGATCGAGCGCCAAAATCGCGTCCAAAATCCCGTCGGAAATATTATCACAAACCTTATCGGGATGCCCTTCGGTGACGCTTTCACTGGTAAAAAACTTTTTCATGTAAAAAATCCTCTTTTTAACATAGTTCTTCTCCGCGCTTGGGATTTGCGGTGAAGTTCCCACCTCAAAAGCCTTTTCTTCGGTAATTTTTTTGGCTTTTGTAAACTCAGGACTTTTATTATAGCCGTTTAGAAAAGCTTTGTCAAGTTATTACGACGGGCTATATTGCGCTTGCAAAAAAAAATCCGCCGTGTTATAATAGAAGTACTATGGACGAAAGGATTTTGACAACCCACACGCAGGACGAGTGGGATATACTCTTGCAAAATTGCAAGCTCTGTCCGACGGAATGCGGAGCAAACCGCCTAACGTCGGTGGGCGCTTGCGGAGTGTCGGGGTTGCACGTTGCAAAGTATTACTTGCACCCCTTTGAAGAACCATGCATCTCCTTCAAAAACGGAAGCGGAACGATCTTTTTCACGGGCTGTAATTTGCGTTGCGCCTTTTGTCAAAATTACGAACTCTCCCGTGCGCAACGGGGTAAAGCAATCACCCCGAAAGAACTTGCGGACGTTTTTCGAGCGTTGGAAGATCAAGGCGCAGAAAATATTTCGTTGGTGACTCCGTCGCACTTGATCCCGTACTTGGTACGCGCATTTCAAGAATACCGCCCGAAAATCCCCGTCGTATACAACACGGGTAGTTATGAAAAAATCGACGCGCTTGAGCGCATCGACGAGTACGTGGATATCTACTTGCCCGATTTAAAATTCTACTCCCCCGCGCTTGCCAAACGCTACTTGGGCAAAGAGAATTACTTCGACGTGGCGAGCAAGGCAATTGCATTTATGTCGCAAAAGCCTTTGCGCATGACGGCGGACGGGAAAATGCTGTCGGGAACGCTCGTTCGACATCTCGTAATGCCCCTTTGCGTCAGCGATTCCAAGGCGATCCTAAAATGGATCAAATCGGCTTTGCCTAAGCACGTGTACGTCAGTTTGATGCGGCAATATACGCCGTTTGGGGGGATCGAGAATTTTCCCGAACTCTCCCGTCCCATCACTTCGCGTGAATATAACGCCGTCGTCGATACGGCGCTTGAACTTGGGTTGGAGCGTTTGTTTACACAGGAAAAAAGCGCGTCGGATACGCAATACATTCCAAAGTGGGACTATTGATCCCGTTCATCAAATACGCTCGCTTTCCATCTTACGAGTTTCGCCGTGAGTTTCGCGGCCTGTTCGGGCGTAGCAAACTGTAATTCTTCTTCTGCTATACGGATTTTTCGTAGCGCTTTTCTAGGATCTTTCATATCCGCAATTTGCGCAATCGACTCTCTTTTATACTTTAGGTGTACATATGTTATTTTCAGCAGACAACGTATCGTTTGGTTTTAACGGCGGATCTCTTTTAGAGAACGTCTGTTTTACGCTGAACGAAGGGGAACGCATCGGGCTAATCGGCGGAAACGGCGAAGGCAAAACCACGCTAATCCGTTTGATTTTAGCTGAATTAGAGCCTGAAACCGGCGTGCTTTTTCGTAAAAACGGCATACAGATCGGCTATCTCGCGCAAAACGGTGGATACGATTCCGAAAATACCGTATATGCGGAAATGCGGGAAATTTTCGCCGAAGACGAACACGCGATCGCCACGCTTCGCGAAACCGAACGCAAAATCGCCCAAACGGACGAACGTTCCGCAGAATATCGCGCACTTTCCGCGAAATACGAGTTTCTGAATAAACAAATCGCCGCGCGCGACAGTTATCATTTCGACGTTCGCATTCGTACCGTACTCAACGGTATGGGCTTTGAGCGTTGCTACGATCAAGCCATTTCGACAATGTCGGGGGGCGAAAAGACACGGTTAAAACTGTGTAGACTGCTGTTAGAAGACCCCGAACTTTTGATTTTGGACGAGCCGACCAACCACTTGGATATGAAAACGCTATTTTGGTTGGAAGAATATTTATCGTCGTACAAGGGTGCTATTTTAACCGTTTCGCACGATCGGTATTTCTTGGACAAAACCGTTTCGCAAATTTACGAAATCGAAAATAAAAAGTTGTCCGTATTCAAGGGCAATTATACCAAATACAAAATTTTAAAAGCGGAAAAAACCGCCAGGCTCTTGAAAGAATACGAAAAACAACAGGAAGAACGGGCGAAATTGCAAGACTACGTCGATAGAAATCTCGTCCGCGCGTCCACCACCAAAATGGCGCAATCACGCAGAAAACAGCTGGAGAAAATGGAACTCGTCGAAAAACCGACCTTGCCCCCTACTCCGCCACGCTTTCAGTTTTCGTACTCCGAAAAACCGTACGAACAGGTTTTGGACGTGCAAAACTTGCGCCTGACCGCAGGCGAAAAAGTATTGCTTGAAAACGCGTCGTTTGCGTTGATGCGCGGGGAAAAATGCGCCGTCGTCGGGGACAACGGCACGGGGAAATCCACTTTGCTAAAAACGCTTGTACAAGGAAAAAATCCAGCAATTAAGACAGGACGGTTTGTCAAAATCGCCTATTACGATCAAGAAAACGCCAATCTTGATCCCAACAATTCCGTTTTGGAAGAACTTTGGGGTAGGCACGTTTTGTGGGATCAAACGCGCGTACGAAATCTACTTGCGCAGGTCAAATTAGGCGCGGAAGATATGGACAAAAAAGTCCGCGTGCTTTCGGGTGGCGAACGCGCCAAACTCGCCCTCGCCGTATTCTCTTCGGAAAACGGCAACGTCTTATTTCTAGACGAGCCCACCAACCATCTCGACCTTCCTGCAAGGGAGAGCCTGGAAACGGCTTTGCGGGAATTCGACGGCACGGTATTCTTCGTTTCGCACGATCGCTATTTCATTCGCGCCTTGGCGGGGAAAATTTTAGAACTCGAAAACGGGAGTGCCACACTCTTTACAGGCACTTTCGACGAATACACCGCCTATAAAACAACGCAAAAGCCCCTTGCACAAGCACCTGCCCCCGCCATTTCGACAAAATCCGCGCAAAAGGAAACTTCTCACCGTAGTAAAGAAGAACGCGCCGCCGACGCTCAACGTCGCACGCGTATCCAAAAAATAGAGAAAGAAATTTCCGCGCTCGAAACGGAAGAAAGCGCGTTAAACGCTTCCCTTTCGGACCCTGCGGTGACGGCAGACTTTGCCTTGCTGACGAAAACTTGCAACCGCTTGGACGTCATCAAAAATACGCTTGACGCGCTCTACGCGGAATACGAAACTTACCTTTAAAAAATTTTTTTCAAAAACTTCTCAAAAACCTCGTAAAAATAGTTGACGAAATGATATTATTATGATATCATTTTAATACCAAATCCACACGGAGGTATTAGGAATATGGAAGAAATTTTATTAAAGAACAAAAAGCACGGCATGCGGACGCTTATTTTGTGCATATTTGTGGAGCTGTTGGCAATTGCCGGGACGATTTCTTGTGGAATTTTTCAAGACGATTTGTCCAAAACTTGGTTTGCGACACTTTTTGTTGCATGCTTACTCATCGTGCTAATCGCTTGGATTCCCCTTGCAGGATTGCGCGTATTAAAACCGCAAGAAGCGTTGACGTTGACGTTGTTCGGAAAATACGTCGGGACAATCAAAGGCGAAGGCTTTTACGCGGTGAACCCCTTTTGTATCGCTGTAAACCCTGCCGCAAAAACCAAACTCAACCAAAGCGGTGACGTCGGCACACAGACGGTAGAAAGCAAATCGAATACTCCTTTCCCTGTGCTTGTTGACAAAAAAATTTCCTTGAAGATTATGACGCTGAACAACAACCGTCAAAAGATCAACGATTGCTTGGGCAACCCCGTAGAAATCGGGATCGCAGTCACTTGGCGGGTGGTCGATACGGCAAAAGCGGTGTTCAACGTAGACAATTATAAGGAATATTTGTCCTTACAATGCGACAGCGCTTTGCGGAATATCGTACGTATTTATCCCTACGACGTAGCCCCTGGCGTAGACACGACGGGCGACGGTTTGGACGACGACGGTAGTTTGCGCGGCTCGAGTGAGATTGTCGCCGAAAGAATTCGCGACGAAATTCAAACCCGCGTCAACGAAGCTGGCATTGAGATCATCGAAGCGCGTATCACCTATCTTGCGTACGCCCCTGAAATTGCGGCGGTAATGTTGCAACGTCAACAAGCGTCCGCAATTATCGACGCAAGAAAAATGATCGTTGACGGCGCGGTAGGTATGGTAGAAATGGCGTTGGAACGCTTGAACGAAAACCAACTTGTATCCCTCGACGAAGAACGAAAGGCGGCAATGGTTTCCAACTTGCTTGTCGTGCTTTGCGGTAATCACGACGCGCAACCGATTGTGAACGCAGGCAGTTTATATTAATTAAAAAACGATTAAGAGAGTGAACCTATTATGAACGATCATCAGAAGAAACAAATCCCCTTGCGGTTATCCCCGAAGTTATACAACGCGATTGTGGCTTGGGCGGAGGACGATTTCCGATCGGTAAACGGGCAAATTGAATACTTGTTATCGGAATGCGTCCGTCAACGCAAAAAGAACGGGAAATACGTTTCGGACGAAATAGACGTTCCGCCCGAATTAGACATAGAGTAAACACACCCCGACGTGAAAACACGTCGGG
The DNA here is from genome assembly GCA_017625565.1 of Clostridia bacterium. Taxonomy (GTDB): domain Bacteria; phylum Bacillota; class Clostridia; order Christensenellales; family Borkfalkiaceae; genus Scatosoma. Next base: position 237 of record JAGAKN010000022.1, on the reverse strand, counting down.
GATTTTCTATATTTTGCCTTGAAAAGCATTGACTTTTTTCAAAAAGTGATTTATAATAAAAGTGTTGCAGGAATATCGAAGCGGTCATAACGAGGCGGTCTTGAAAACTTCCTTCGTCTGTTTATGTAATTTCTTGAAAACCCTTGATTTTATTGGGTTTTTCGCATCATCGGATGCACTTTGCGAGAAGCGTTTCTCGCAGTTTTCTCGCAATTTTCCTTGACTTGGATTGCGATT
>JAGAKN010000004.1 GCA_017625565.1 Clostridia bacterium | reverse complement strand
CCACACAAAGCACAATCTAAACATATGTTCGTGTTTGTAATTCTATTTTATCATATAAAAAGGCAAAAGTCAATAGTCAACTGTACACGTTCTTGTACACCTGACATCTTTTTGAGAGAAATTTTTATCTAATTTTGTCTTAAAAAGAAAAAACGGCAGGAACGTAAATTCCTACCGTTATAATGGTTAAAGAGTAAAAGTAAATCCGAACCATTCACTCGTTACAAGTATTTGGTTCGGATTATACTGACTTGGTGCGGTCGACAGGAATTGAACCTGCATGGAGTTACCCACAAGATCCTTAGTCTTGCGCGTCTGCCAGTTCCGCCACGACCGCATTAACGTACCTTATTATAGCTTAACGAAACAGGTTTGTCAACTCATTTTATCTATCTTTCAAAAAAAAATCAAAAAAATCTCCGACGACGGATGGCAGAGTGATTTTTTAGGAAAACTCGTCGATTAAAAGGAGTTATTTTTCCGGTTTTCTTTCGCCTTGACCGTGCGATGAGTTCCCTTGATAGGATACAAAATCGAAACGATTACTACGGCGCAAACGCTACAACATGCGCCCTGGAGTACGTTTCCAAGCACGGCAATTATTGCTCCGCCAAACCCGTACAAAAGGAGTTCCCAAAGGAAATACCCCAAAACCATTACGCTTTCGGCGATTATTGCGGAAAATGTGCGTGGGATAAACAAAAACCGTTCCGTGTTTAAAGGACGTTTGAAAATGCGATAGAGAATGGCGGTGAGAAAGGCAACTGCGCCTTTGAGAAAGAACGTGATGGGCGCGTATACGGCAAATCCGCTGACAACGTCCGCTAACGCGCTCCCGACTGCGCCTGCGACCGCGCCGTAAAAAGGACCTAAACACCAACCTGCGAGCAATACAAACACGTCGCCTACGTTAAAATAGCCCGTAGGCAAAGGGATTGTAATCAATAGCGTACCAATTAGGCAAAGTGTGGCGAACATTGCCGTGAGTGTCAATTGTTTCGCGTGGGCAAATCCGTGTAAAGTTAACATATTTTTCATAAGTGGAACTCCGTCGAGTAGTATAATACTGCTATTATACTCCGCCACGTTTTCCGTGTCAAGCAATTTTGTTAAATGCGTTCCGGCTGAATACATTCGCCTGTAGACGCGCTTTGAAAAATCACGAAAAAGCCCTGCGTATCGTCGAAAACGGACGTGGGTACGAACGCGCATACGTTCTTGATTTCTTCAGGCGGATTCTGCGGATCTTTTGCAGAGAGCGCATAGCAAACGTATTGTGCTTTTCCGTCTTGGTAAAGTACGCCGACGAGATATTCGGGTTTTTCCGCCGTACCTTTTACGCGCACCCATTCCCCACAACCAAATGCGTCCTGTAAAGTATCGTCCTTAGGGTAATTAGCAAACAGTTCGTCGATTTCCGATTTCACGGATACGTAATACCCGTCCGATTGCGTCTTAAACGGATGGAGTACGTTTTCAGCATCTCCATTCTCCGTAGCGTCTGCCCGTTCTTTCTCGTCCGATTTTTTAGTTGTGCCTTGAGTACGTGCATTTTGCTTAGTTTCCGAAAACAACTCTCGTTCATGTTTCACCTCGTAATAATTTTCCGTAGCAACCGACTCGTCGTTGTAGGACGGAGCAGGGGGATCGTTTTTTGGTTTTTCCAAAACGGGTGGAGCCGTTTCCGCGGTTTCCGTGCTTTCAGCGGTTGCGCTTTCGTGGTGCACGCGCGGAAATACAGGGGGCAGGGTTGCGTTGAGTATGGATTTCCAGTCGTAAGAGCCGTTTCCGTTAATCCCGTACGCGATAGGTACGACTTCGTTTTTCACGTAGCAAATAATTCCGCAAAAGCCGTCGGAAACGTCCAAATCCGACAAGAGATTGAACAAACTTTTTCCACGCAAACATAGCATTTCCGTCTTGCCTTTCCCGTCGGAAAGCAGACAGTAATAATCGCCTGAAACCAAAGGCGCAAAGTTGATGACGGAAACTTCCACGGCGAGATTTTTCCCGTACTGTTCGATTTTGATAAGTCCCGAAAGCGTTTTCCCATCGCCCGAAAAACCTTGCTTGATTTGTCGTAGAATGCACATTTTTTTGATATAATTCATAATCTACCGCCAAAAAGTTCTTTTAACAGTAGTATATATGCTCGACAAGGGCAAAAATTGACGAATTTGGCGTTTTTTTCGGAAAAGCGGAAGAAAAAAGTGTATAATTTATAAAATAATTTCCATAAAACATTGACCGAAACATATTTTTGGCGTATAATAGAATTATGAGTGTAGTAAAAGATAGAAAAAATCGTAAAGCGTGGCGTATCGTACGTAGCCTGTTATTGACGACGGCGAGTTTGATCATGATGGCTTGGATTTTCTCTAATTCCCTACAAGTGGGAAACCAGTCGGCAGAACAAAGTTCGCGCGTGACGATCTGGGTGCAAAAAGTCTTTCGTGTATTTGCGCCCAACGGGTTTGTTGCAAACGCTACGGGCAAGGATTTTGCGAAACTGCACGACGTCATTCGCTCGTTGGCGCATTTTGCGGAATTCGGTTTGTTGGGCGCGTTATTCGGTTGGACGTGCTTGTCGTATACGGGAAAGGTTGGATATTTTCTATTCACGGCGTTATTGATCGTACTCGTGCCGATTGCGGACGAGTTGTTGCAAATGTACACACCGGGGCGCGGAGCGGAACTCAAAGACGTTTTAATTGATACGGCGGGCGGTTTATCGGGGATGTTGTTTGCTTGGTTGACCGTTTGGATCGGTAAGTCGATCGCGCGTAAAAAGAAAAGAAAAAAGGAGAAAGAATGATGGCGCAAGAGAGTTTGGAAATCGCGTTAATCAAATACAACAAAAAAACGTGGTGCAAGAGCGCGTTTCTCGGTTTTTTCGTTGGGCTTGCGGTAATCGTGCCGGGGATTAGTGGATCGACGGTGGCGATTATCTTTAAACTGTACGATCAATTTTTGTACGCTTTGGGGAATTTGTTCAAGAAATTCAAACAATGCTTTTTGTTCCTATTGCCCATTTTGGTTGGCATGGTCGTGGGGTTATTGCTCGGGTTTATTACCGTGAAAAAGTTGTTAGAAGTGCTCCCGTTTGCAATCGTTTGCCTATTTGCAGGCTTAATGAGTGGCGCGTTCCCTGCGGTGAAAGACGAGTTAAAGGGTGCGGAGCGCACGACGAAACGCACGGTGTTGTTCTTGCTTGGGTTGATTATCCCCGTAGCCATCGGTTGCGTTTCGGCGATTTTGTCGTCGGATAGCGCGGACGGAGTGGTAAAAGACGTGTTCGCGGACGTAGTTTGGTGGCACGTAGTCTTATCGGTTGCCGTAGGGTTCGTCGTTGGCGTCACGCAAATAGTACCTGGGCTTTCGGCGAGTGCGTTTATGATGGCGATTGGGTGGTTTAGCAGTTTGGTAAACAGCATCAGTATGACGTATTGGAAAGCCAACCCTGCGGTGTTTCTCGTTTACGGTGGATTTGGGATCGGTTTGATTTTGGGGCTACTCGTATTTTCGAAATTGCTTACGTATCTATTTGGCAAAGCAAGGCATACGGCGTATTCGATGATCGTCGGGCTTTCGTTGGGCTCGATCGTGTCTATGTTCTGCAACGGGGATATTATCGCGGTATACACCGATTGGGCGAAGAACGGCGTTGCCGTTTTGGACGTCGTGCTTGGCGTGGCGTTATTCGCGATCGGCGTACTCGGCGCGTACCTGCTAGTGCGTTATCAGCGCAAAAAGGACGCGGAAGCGCAAGCAGAACAAAACGGATAATAGAGAAAAGTAGGTATGCAATAAAAAAAGGCTAACGGTAATTCGTTAGCCTTTTATGGTTTACTTTGCCAATATTTAATTATAGCTTTTGAGTGGTTTAGCTACACTAATAGCAAAGTGCTTTCTAAATAGAGTTTTTAGGCATGCCATGCATGCATTATATAACGCAAAAATCTACTTATTTGATCATTTTTTATTATATAATGTAGAAAATATATAATGTAGGTGTGCGCTATGAGATTACGAATTAAAAAGATCTTAGAGAAGAAGGGCAAGACGAAGTATTGGTTATATATTCAATTAGGGTTAAGTTATCAAAATTTTAATCGAATGATCAACAATGAAACGTCGGCGATTAAGTTTGAAAATTTGCAGGCGCTTTGCGATATATTAGAGTGTACCCCCAACGATTTGTTTGAAGAATATTATCAAGAATAAAGGACGGATACAACGAAAAAACAGCCCACTAAGCCATTCCAACGTGGACTGTTTTTCTATTAAGGAAAAGGATGTGGAAGATTTTTAGCCGATTGAAAACTACGTTCCGTGCCTATGCGGACGAGCACGGGTTTACCTGTGACGTTTGTGGGGCGGAAGTGTTCGATTATCCAAACCATAGGCTATGTGGAACGTGCGAAAAGACGCTCTTAAAAAACGACGGTCGGATTTGCGAGAAATGCGGACGGAAAACGTTGGCGGACGGGATTTGCTTGACGTGTAAAGCCGAACCGCCTGCCTTTACGCGCGGATTTTCGCCTTTTGTATACCGTGGGGATACCGCGTCTTACGTCAATCGGATCAAAAACGGCAACCCGAGATTAGCGCTCTTTTTTGCGGAGCGTATGGCGGAATATTTCCTTGCGCATTGTCCGAATGTCGAGCGTTTTCAAGGCGAAGAAAGGTTGCTACTCGTTGCCGTACCGCTGACGCAAGAGAAAATGCGTTTGCGAGGGTATAATCAAGCGGAAGAATTTGTCAAGCGGATTGCAATCCGTTTGCAAGAACGGGGATATTGCGTGGAAACGGACAAGGAATTGCTTGTCAAAACCAAAGAAACGTTAGAACAAAAGCATATGTCTTATCACGAACGCCAGGAAAACGTTTCGGGCGCGTATCACGTGCATAAACGCAAGGCTTGTCAAGGCAAGACGATTGTGCTCGTCGACGATATCTTAACCACGGGTGCAACCGCGAGCGAGTGCGCAAAACGCCTTCTTGGTGCAGGCGCGAAAGAAGTGTATTTTCTCTCGTCGGCATCCGTTCCCGAACACAAATAACTGTTTAAACGAAACGACGGGCTTCGATATAGAACGCCCAACGCCCTGCGGTCATTTTTTCAATGCGCGCGTAATCGGACGCGGTGTGTAAAATATAATTATCCCCAAGATAGAGCGCGACGTGCCCGATACGTTCGACGCCTTTTTTATTTTGTCGGCTCTCGTTGGTAAAATAAATGCAGTCCCCGCGTTGTAAATCGCTACGGCGAACGAATTTTCCTTGTACGACTTGCGTACGAGTGGTCACGTCGAGCAAGGTATCCGCGCCTTTATAGAATATGTACTGAATGAGCGATGAACAATCGAATTTTTGCGCGGAAAATCCGCTTAAAAGCTTGCCCTTGCCGTCGTGCAGACGGATTGCGCCGTAGACGTAAGGCACGCCAAGGAGTTTATAGCCTTCAGAAATGACTTTTTCTACGTCCGTATCGTCGGATTTTTGCAAAGTGAATACCGATGCATAGGAGGCGTAAATGTACGCGGTTTTGTTGCGGTAATAGGTTTTATACCAGTTGCCCGTTTTGCCTAAAACAACGTACGTCGTGCCTTTTTCCGCGCTCCCGAGCACGCTATATTCCGTGCCTGCGCCCGAACGGATATTGACGCTATCGCCCGTGCAACGTATGTACTCCGCTTTTGTCGGAACGACGGGGGCAGGGTTGAGTTCAGGTGGTTGCGTAGGGGGGGTAGACGGTGTTTGCGTAGGGGGTGTTTGGGGTGGCAAGTCCACTTCGGGGAGTTCGGGGGGAGTTTCAAGGATTTCTTCGGAAGAATGTTCGGGCGGGACGACTTCCGCGGAGTTTTTGCAAGCAGTTAAAAAGATAGCAGGGAAAGAAAACGTTAGCGCAAGCAACGCCGTTGCGAGTTTTTTCGTTGGTTTCATAAATAAGTACTCCTGAAAATTTTTTGCGCAAAAAACGCGGATATCATTGTAAACCAAATCCAAGCGCTTGTCAATAGTGGAAAAATGGAAAAAAAGGGGAGTTTTACCAACTCCAACGCGGAAAAAAATGCCGTAGTTTGCGTTCAACACTTGAAAAAATGGGGAAAACGTGGTATAATAAATAGCGTATTTTATCAGGAGAGAAAAAAAATGAAAGGTTTATTGGACGTACATACCCATTCCACGCATTCTAGCGACGGGCACGCTCCGCTTTCGGAGATGGTGGAAACGGCGAGAGAAAAAGGCTTGCTTTTTTACGGCGTATCCGAGCATTTCGAGTACGGAGTTTACGTCCACACGGGCGAAATTCGGGAACGGAAAATCGATGCGGAAAGATATTTTCACGACGCTCGGCATTTGCAGGACGATTATGCAGGGGCGCTCAACGTACTCGTTGGGGCGGAGTTTAGTTTTGATTACGACAAGACGGCGTTGAAAATGTATGCACAGGCATACGAGAAATACCGTCCTGACTATGTGATCAACAGCGTGCATTGTATTGACGACGAAGATTATTATATGTTCTCAACGCAGGCGCAAAGCAAGTTCAAACAACCCAAAAACGTGGTGTATAAGCAGTATTTGGATTGCGTCCGCGCGAGTTTGGACGTGGAATACCCCTACGATATTATCGGGCATTTCGGGTATATGACTCGTTATGCACCGTACCCCGACAGGGAGATGCGCGTGTCGGAATTCCAAACCGAAATTGACGGGATTTTTAAGGAAATTATTCGTCGAGGGAAAATTTTAGAAGTCAATAGCAAGAGCAAAGATCCCGTGGAAATTACCGTCCCGAGCAGGGAGATGTTGGAGCGGTATTTCGAGCTTGGCGGAAGAAAAGTATCCTTTGCGTCGGACGCGCACGATACGCAGTCGATTTGCAGTCGGTTTGCGGAAGTGACGGCGTTATTAAAAGAAATCGGGTTTACCTATTATACCGTGCCTTGTCGCGGAGAACATATCAAGGTGGAAATGTAAATGTCGCAATTAGATTTATTAAAACTGATGCAATTGTACGGCGACGAAACGGAAATTGCCGATTTCACACCTGAAGAATTGAAAGAATTGTTAGACAAGCTCCAAGCGGACGGAGAAGAATTGCCGTTGACGAAAGAGCGTTTCAAGGAGAAGTATTTCGCCTATTACGACGACGTCAAGGACAAATCGCTGAAGAAACAGGATTGGTAGGGGAATGAAAAACACAGGGAAACGCTACAAACACGTTATTTTTGACGTCGACCATACCTTAATCAATTATCTTGCCGACGAAAAATCGGCATTTTTGCGGTTGTATACGGAAACGGGTGTGGAAATTACGGAAGAATTGCTTGCGCTTAGCCGACGGTTTTCCGAACAGGCTTGGATCGACGCAGGGCTTTACGACGTGCATACGGAATATATTCAACGGGAATACCACGCTTTGTACCGTTCCCACGTAAAAGAAATTTTCGCGGGGATCGAAAAGTGTTCCCCCGTACGCTTTCCCTTATCGGCGGAGAAAATGGGCGAACGGTTTTTACAATGCTTAGAAAACGACGGTGCTTTGATGTCGGGCGCGGAAGAGATTTTGGCGTATTTATCGAAAAATACAGGGGGCAGGTATTTGTTGAGTGTAGCAACCAACGGGCTTTACTCCATTCAAAGCAAGCGTCTTGCTCCGATCGAGAAATACTTTCAACACCGATTTATTTCCGAAGAAATGGGCGAAATTAAGCCTTTGCCAAGCTTTTTTGAACACGTTTTACAAGTGTTGGGGGCGAAAAAAGACGAATGTCTTGTCGTGGGCGATTCGCTATCGTCGGATATTGCGGGCGCGCTCGCGTCGGGGATAGACAGTTGTTGGTTGAACGCGCGTGGCGTAGAAAACACGACGGGGTTTGTTCCTACGTATGCAATACGCGCGTTAAGCGAATTAAAAGGGATTTTATAGAAAAGGCGCGAAAAATCGCGGACGTTGCGTTGCTTGGTTGGGCGGAGTGAAAAACAAAACGTCGAAACGATTGACAAAGGGTAAAAACAGTGCTATAATAGCACATAATAGATACGTATAAGGAATACGTTCGGAGAAGAAATTTAAGTATGTATAGGTATTTTTTTAAAAGGCTTTTAGATATAACTTTAAGCCTTTTTGGGATCGTTGTATTTGCCCTGCCGATGGTGGTGATTGCGATCATTATCAAATGCAACGATAAAGGTCTGGCGCTGTTTAAGACGGAACGCGTCGGAAAAAATTGTAAGCCTTTTAAATTTTACAAATTTCGGAGTATGAAATGTTCTGCGCCGCAGGATTGCGCTCCGCGCAAGCTGGATAGCGACGCGTACATTACGAAGTTCGGTTCGTTTTTACGTAAGACGAGCTTGGACGAATTGCCCCAAATGTTTTGCATTTTAAAGGGGGATATGTCGATTATCGGTCCGCGTCCGTCGGGGATTTCCGAAACGGATTTGGTTTCGGAACGAGAGAAATACGGCGCGAATAATATCCGCCCGGGGTTGACGGGTTTGGCGCAAATCAACGGCAGGGACGTTTTGGCGAAAGACGTCGCTAAAAAAGCTTGGTACGACGGGGAATATGCCAAAAAGATTACCTTTTTTGGGGATTTGAAAATTTTCTTTAAAACGATAGGGAAAGTTTTTAATCGGGACGGAATCGTGGAAGGCAAGGAAGTTTTGGAAGATCTACCCGTTGAAAAAAACGAAAAATAATCATTCGGTATAAAAAGCCTGCACGTGCAGGCTTTTTTTTCTATAGACAGCGTACAAAGTCGTCGGAAAGGCATAAAAAAGGGGCGAGCGTTCGGCTCGCCCCTAGAACGTATTGAAAACTCAATTTTCTTCCACCGACGTGATGATTTCGGTAATGCGGTCGCTTTTCGTAATCGTATAAAAATACGTTGAATGCAATTTCTCGCTATCGAGAATAAAATACTGTTCCTTGGATTGCTGGATCATAATTTTGCGGATATGGGATTCTTCCAAGGACGAATCGGTGAGCAGTCCGTCGTCGGAAAGCCCCCGACAGGACGCGAACATAGCGTCTGCGTTGATATTCCGCAAGAAATTTTCAGCATCTGCGCCTACGTATGCCAAAGAGTTGGGCAAAAGCTTCCCGCCCGTGCAGTACGTTTGAACGTGCAATTTCGCCAACTCCATCGACGTTAACGGCCCGTTGGTGATTACGGTAAGGTTATGGAATTTCGACAGGTGCGGAACAAGTTGCAAAATCGTACTCGAAGCGTCGAAGAACAAAATCGAGCCGTCGCGAATTTTGGAAACGGCTTTGGTCGCCAACTCCCGTTTTTCCTTTAAATTACGACTCTGTCGCAAGATTAGGGGGATTTCCTTGGTTTGGTCGTCCGAGAGAACCGCTCCGCCAAACGTACGGCGAATTTTGCCTTGGCGCTCCAGCTCCGTCAAATCCCGTCGAACGGTGGATTCGCTCGTAAATAACAATTTCGCGAGTTTGTGTACGGAAACGTTGGAGTTTTTCTCCAAAACGGATAAAATTTCTTTGTGTCTTTCGATTGAATACATCATACTTTTCCTTATTTTTTTCTATGAATAGTATACCAAAGCCCCTTTTTCCTTGTCAAACGGTTTGTACCCCTTTTCTATATTTTAAGAAAGTATATTTGCTTAAATGTACTTAAATATGCTTAAACTTGCATAAAAATATGGTTGTTTACCATAATTTTCGCCACTTATTGACAAATTTTGACGGATTTGCTATGATGCAGGAAAGAAAAACGTCAAAAAGGAGTGCGATTTATGACGATGAAAGCAGGCGTTGTATACGCGGTAAACGATTTACGGGTGAGCGAAGTGCCCAAGCCCGTCCCGAAACAGGACGAAGTGTTGGTGAAAGTACAATATTGCGGTGTATGTGGTAGCGATTCCGCGCGGGTTTACGGTACGGCATTATACCATTATCCGACGGTAATCGGGCACGAATTCGCAGGCGTGGTCGTAGAGGACGCGCAAGGCGAGTTGGTAGGGAAAAAGGTAGCAATTTTCCCGCTATTGCCTTGTTTTGCGTGTGAAGAATGCGCAAGAAAGAGCTACGTCACGTGCAAAAATTACGATTACTACGGCTCTCGTCGCGACGGCGGATTTGCCGAATATATCGCGGTGAAACGTTGGAATTTAATCATTTTGCCCGACGATATGGATTGTAAACTTGGTGCTATGTGCGAGCCTGTTTCGATCGCAAAGCACGCGTCCGACAGATTACAAATTTCAGGCGGAGAAAACGTACTCGTCACGGGTGCAGGACCGATCGGGATACTCGTGGGGCTTTGGTTAAAGAAAAAGGGCGTAAAACAGGTGTACTACACCGATTTGGACGCGCGGAAATTGGTGGTCGCCAAAGAAATCGGGTTTGCCGACTACGCCGAAACGGGCGGGCTTGCGATGGATTGCGCGGTAGAAGGCACAGGGTGTTCCGCTCCCTTGGAAACGTGTTTACAAGCGGTAAAAGCGGGGGGACAACTCGTTTGTCTTGGCAATCCGCACGCGGATATCGCGCTTTCTAGAAACGCGTATTGGTGCATTTTGCGTAAGGAATTGACCGTTCGTGGGACGTGGAATTCGTCCTACAACGATATCGTGAACGATTGGAAAGCGAGCATTCAAGCGATTGCAAACGGAGAGATTCAACCTGCGTTTTTGATCAGTCACGTCTATCCGTTGGACAAAATTAACGACGCGTTTGAAATGATCAAGGGAAAGCAAGAATTTTATAGCAAAGTATTGATTGATTGTGGGGTGGAAGCATGAAAAAACAAATTTCTCCGTCGATGATGTGCGCGGATATTGCGGAAATAAAATCGACGTTAAAAACGTTTGAAGAGTGTGGGATCGAGTATTTACATATCGATATTATGGACGGTGCGTTTGTGCCGAATTTCACGCTCGGACCAGATTATTGCAAGGCGCTGAAGAAGATGACGAACATTCCCTTAGATATCCATTTGATGGTGGAGAAACCCGAACGGTTTTTGGATATTTTCCCGATCGGTTTCGGGGATTACGTTGCCGTGCACGTGGAAAGTACTCCGCATTTACAACGTGCGCTTGCGATGATTAAGGCAAAGGGCGCGAAAGCGATGGTGGCGATCAATCCTGCTACGCCGATTTCGGCGCTCGATTACGTATTGCCCGATATCGACGGGGTGTTGGTTATGACAGTTAATCCTGGTTTTGCAGGGCAAAAATTAGTACCGCAAACTTTGGAAAAAATTCAACAGGTGCGGGCGTACTTAGATCGTAAAGGCTACGCGCACGTAGAGATCGAAGTCGACGGGAACGTGAGTTTTGAAAACGCGACAAAGATGTCGACGGCAGGCGCGAATATTTTCGTTGCAGGTACGTCGTCGGTTTTCACGGGTACGGATATGGCAGGAAATATTGCAAAGCTCCGCGAAGCCGTTTTATAAGTATTAAGAAAAAATATCCACCTGATGCCAGGGTGGATATTTTTTATTGTGAAAACAAGTTGTAAAAAAGCAGATATTTTTTGATGATTTTGCGAGGAAAAATTCGCCAAACAGTTGACAAGGGTTTGCAAAAAAGGTATGATATAATGGAAAAAAGATAGCAAAGGAGTTTTGTATGCAATTAATCGCTTTACAGTTGGATTTGGCAAGACAAAAAGAGCACGTAGACTACGTTAAGCATTACGTAGATTTTGCGAAAGCCAACGGGTATAATGCAGTTGTTTTATATTTGGAAAACGCCGTATCCACAGAAGATACGCCGTTCTTTGATCCTAACCGTACGTATTCGGAAGCGGAAATGCGCGAAATCGTGGCGCACGCGGAAAGCGTGGGGATCGAACTCATCCCCGTATTTGAAAATCTCGGGCATTTGGAAAAGTTTTTCGAATATCCCCAACTCGCGCACATGACGGAATGTGAAGACACGTCGAAAGACGGGCGCGGGTTTGATATCGCGGGGGCGGGGTTAAGCAATTGCGGTTGCGTATCCAACCCTGATTTGTATGCGTTCTTCGACAAATACGTCCGCGACGTATGTAAGCTTTTCCCGGGGAAATACGTACATATGGGCTTGGACGAGCCGTTTGATTTTGCCGTATGCGAACGTTGTCGCGAACAACTCGCGCAAGGCAAAACGCGCAACGATATGTTCTTAGAGCATATTTTGCATACGCACGCGTTGGTGACTTCGATGGGCAAGCGCATGATGATGTGGGATGATTTCTTCGAGTACGCGGACATTGTCGAACAACTCCCGAGAGATATCATTTTCTGTAATTGGAATTACGAATTCGTTCCTGATGAACCCAACGGGCATTGGACCAACCGCATCCGCAAAGATTGGTTTGCGTATTATGACAAGCTCGGGTTTGATTATATATTCTGTCCGCAAGCGGTGGGCGCGTCCCCGACGTACAACTTCGAAACGTTTACCCGCTATGCAGAAAAGCATCATCCGTTCGGCGCATTGATGACGACGTGGGAAAAGTACGATCGGTTTTATTTGAGTACGTATCCGTTGATCGCGTACGCAGGTAGAAGATGGAGCGGTTTGGTCACCGAAAGGGAACAACTGGACGTCTACGCCGAAATTCTTGGCGATCGTGGGTTGGCGGAATTGGTTTCGTCCTTGCAAATTCCTTGGATGTACTATCCTTTCCACGACGTAAACGCGCTTTGCCAAAACGATTACGCCGTATTGCATATGTTCAGCCAAAAATTGGGGTATGCGACCAAGCGGTTAAAAGAATACGCGGACGCTATGCAGGAAGGCTTGCAAAAGGATATCGTCACGGAAACGTACGGATACGTGGCGCAAAAATGGACGTATGCCCGTATAGAAATCTTGTCGACGGCATTATACGACGCCGTAGAAACAGGGGATAAAGACGCGGAATATTTCGAGCCCTATTACAAGGAATTGACGGACGTGTTCGCGGACGTAGAAGTAAAAGAACGCGCGCTTTGGGAAAAGTACCGCAAGGGCTTGCCCAGCGAGCAAAACAACTTTCACAACAAGTTCGCTTGGCTCAAGGAAACGTTGGACGGCATGCGGAAATTCCTTGCGGAAAACAAGGGTAAAGGCATTTTGTACGTCGATTTCGGCTTAAACGAAGCGTTTGCAACTCCCCGTGGGGAATTGTGGGCGAAGTATGCAGGCGAAACAGAACCCAAAAAGATCTACCAAGGCGGTATGAAACCGACATTCGTAGCTATGGATTTCGGCGGAACGTACGGGTTGCGGTTCGTAATCGAAAACAAACCCGTGGAATGGATCACGTTCACCGTTTACGGCGAAGGATCCATGTTCCCGATGAACTTCCGTTATACGCAAAAGGGCGAGAAGTACGTGGCGTCGGACGTGGAAGTTTTGGAAGGCTACGTCGTCAACGAGCGTAAGATGCTTTCCGACGATACGAGGTTTGCGGAAATGGGCTATGACGACGGCGTTGCACATTTTAACGATTTGTCGCTCTGTAGACAAAGAAGTACTATCAAATTGGCGTTTAAACCGCTTGTATAAAGGTGTGAAAATGCGCGCGTATTTACAGGAATATTTACAAAAATACGGTTTTGGTGCGGAAGCGGAAGAAGTTGCGCTCTCCGCGTTCGACCGCATCGGAGAACGGGCGTTGCAAGAGCTTTGCGATTTGTATGTGGACGACGCGGAGTTCCGCTTTGAAAGTTTGACGGAAAAAATCGAAACAATCGCAAAGGAATCGGACGTGCATACGTATACCGCATATTTCGTCGGTATGGTATTTTTAATCCGCAAGTTGGGGGAATTTTATAAAAAGCGCGGGTATCCGGAAATGGTTTTCGACGGCGTATGTCGCGATCTTTCGTATAAATATAGAGAATGTCGTTCGGCGAAAGAAAGGGTAGGGATATTCGATTGGGCTTGGTACGAATGTTTCTTGACGATGGGCTGTTTTGCGTTGGGTAGACTGCAATTCGAACGCAAAGGTTTCCGCTTGCCGAAGTACGAAAAGGACGGGAAAACGGTGGAGTTTGACGAAAGGGTGCTTTCCGTGCACATTCCGTCGGCAGGGAGATTGCTAAAAGAAGACTGCGATCAATCCTATCAAATGGCGGTGGAGTTCTTCTCCAAGTATTTTGCGGACGAATTCCAAAAGGCGTATATTCCGTTCGTATGTTGGTCGTGGTTGTTGTATACGAGAAATCCCGAGATCGTGCCGGCGGGATCGAATATCTTGACGTTCATGGAAAAATACGATATCATCGAGATTGAAGAATACGGCAAGGAAACAAGTGATACACTCGCTTGCGAGCGTATCTTCGGTATTCCCGATTTAAACCGTGAAATACCGCAGAAAACGGCGATGCAACGATCGGTATACGCGTTTATGCAAAAGGGCGGAAGATTCGGTTGGGGATATGGCGTATTCTTTCTTTCCAAATAAATCAGATTGAAAGAAAAACACAAAAAAATGAAATATTCCCTATTGACAAAATAGATGGATTTATTTTATAATAAAATAAATAAAAAATAAAAAAATAAAAGATAATAAATAAAGGTAGGATAAAAAACTATGAAAAAATTGCAAGCAGTACTTCTTGGTGCAGGAAACCGTGGATGCGCGTATGCGGATTATTCGTTGGAAGCTCCTTCGGAATTGGAGATTGTCGCAATTATCGAAATCAGCGATTTGCGTTTGAAAGAAGCAGGGGATCGATATTCCGTACCTGAAAGCAATCGCTTTAAGGATTTGGATGAATTTTTGGCGAAGAAAATTCCTTGCGATTTTGTCATCAATGCGACGATGGACGAAATCCATTACGAAACGTCGGTAAAAATAATGAATGCCGGCTATAATATGTTGCTTGAAAAACCGATTACGGCGAAAAAAGAAGAATTGTTGGATTTGCAACGCCTTGCACGGGAGAAGAACGTAAAACTCAACATTTGCCACGTTTTGCGTTATACGCCGTACTATAAAAGAATCAAAGAAATTATCAACGCAGGTACGATCGGGAAGATTTTGACGATGGAACTTGACGAACACGTTTGGATTGCGCATTTCGTCGATTCGTTCGTTCGCGGTAAGTGGAAGAGCGAAGCAACCTGCGGTTCGGGTTTCTTGCTCGCAAAATCCTGCCACGATATGGACTTGATTTGCTGGTTGAACAATATGACGACGCCCAAGAAAGTATCGAGTTTCGGTAGCCGTTCGCTGTTCGCGAAAAAGAATGCTCCCGAAGGCGCAACCAAGTATTGCTACAACTGTCCGCATAACGAAACGTGTTTGTATTCAGCGCAAAAGATTCACGTGGAGTTAGATCCGATGCCCTTCCAAACGTGGATGGACATGAACAAGCCCTTGGATACCATTACGAAGGAAGAAAAATTGGAATGGTTGAAATCGCACGAATACGGGCTTTGCGCGTACGAAAGCGGTGGGGATATCAACGATCGCCAAGTCATCAATATCGAATTTGAAGACGGTTCGACGGCAATGTTCACGATGGTAGGCGGGACGAGCAAGCCGGATAGATTTATACATATCTGCGGTACGCACGGCGAAATCGAAGGTAGATTGGAAGACGAAAAATTCATAGTTCGTAAATTTGATAGAAGTGGCGACAAATTCGGTTATGACGAAGAAATTATCGACGTATCCAAAGAAGTACACGCAAGCGCGGGCTACGTTGGACACGGTGGTGGCGACTATGCGATCATGCACGAACTCGTTCGCTATTTGAACGGGGACAATTCTTCGA
The DNA here is from genome assembly GCA_017625565.1 of Clostridia bacterium. Classification (GTDB taxonomy): domain Bacteria; phylum Bacillota; class Clostridia; order Christensenellales; family Borkfalkiaceae; genus Scatosoma. Next base: position 87,141 of record JAGAKN010000004.1, on the reverse strand, counting down.
TTTCGATTACGAGTATCGACGATTCCATTAACGGACATCTCGTCGTTTATGCTGCGGAAGAAAGCAATAAGGAAGAAAAGATTGTAAGAATATGAGAACAGACGATTTGATTTTTTATCAAATTTACCCCAAAAGCTTTTGTGATTCCGATGGCGACGGCTTAGGGGATATACAAGGTATTCGAGAGAGAATCGGATACTTGAAAGAATTGGGGATTACCGCCGTTTGGATTACCCCCTGTTTTGAAAGTCCCGAAGTGGACAACGGCTACGATATTGCCGATTACCGAAAAATCAAGGACGAAATGGGCGGAACGGAACTGTTCAAGAAGCTGTTGGACGAATTCCACGAAAACGGCATCAAGGTAATCGTCGATCTCGTGGCGAATCATACGTCCACCGAACACGTTTGGTTTCAGGAATCCAAAAAAAGCAAAGAGAGCCCGTATCGGGATTATTATATTTGGCGAGAAACACCCCCCAATAATTGGGAAAGTACGTTCGGCGGTAGCGCGTGGGAATACGACGAAAACACCAAGGAGTATTACTTGCATTCCTTTGCGGTCGAACAGGCGGACGTGAATTGGGAAAACCCGAAAGTCCGTCAAGAATTTAGGGATATCGTCGATTATTGGATGGCAATGGGTGCGGACGGGTTTCGTTGTGACGTGCTCGATTTGATTTCCAAGGACTTGACGTCGGAAGAAAACGGTAGCGGACCGAGATTGCACGAATTCATTAAGGAATTGTTCGATCGCGAGCCGACGAAAGATGCGTTTACCGTCGGGGAATGTTGGTCGAGTGATCAAAACAACGTTAAACTCTTTTGCGGAAAGGAACGTAAGGAATTGACGACGGTGTTTGCAATGCAACACTTGTGTTTGGATAACGGTAGATTTTGTACGAAAAAACCGACGCTTAAAGAACTTTGTAAGCGTATGGCTGATTGGCAGGATTTGACGCAAGGAGTGGACGTTTGCAATACGTCGTTCTTGGAAAATCACGACCAACCGCGTAGCGTTAGTAAGTTCGGCAACGATCGAGAATACCGCTATGAAAGTGCGACGTTGCTCGGTGGTTTGGTGTTGTTGCAACGGGGCGTACCTTTCTTATTCCAAGGTCAAGAAATCGGTATGACGAACGCCGAGTATACGACGTTTGAACAATTCAACGACGTCGAATCGGTGAATTATTACCAGATGAACGAAGGGAAAATTCCTGCGGAAGAGAGAATCGCTTGTATGAATTTCGGCGGTCGGGACAATCCCCGTTGTTTGATTCCTTGGACGGACAAAGACAGAAAGAGTTGGATTACCGAATATCCGAGAAAATCCGAAGTTAACGTTGCCAAGGATTTGCAATCGGAAAAATCCGTGTTCAAGTTCTATCAAAAGTTGATCGCTTTGCGGAAAGCGGAAAAGGCGATTGCTTCGGGCACGTTTAAAAAACTCGCTTTGACGGATGAATATTACGTGTTCGAGCGCGTGTACGGCGAAGAGAAAATTACCGTGATTTGCGCGTTTGAAAGGGGCGCGGAGAACGTGATAAACGCATACGACGGCAAAATCGTATTGAACAACTACGATAAAGTAGGAGATCGATTATTGCCCTATCAAATCGTCGTAAAAAAGGCATAACGATGAAAGAATTTTGTTTTACCGTCGATGATAATATTTGGTTTTTACGGGATTTGACGCGTGGAACTTACGGCAGTATTTTCGACCATCCCTATTTGGCGACGTACAAACGTTTACACGAAATATACGGCGTGAAAGTACAACTCAACTTGTTTTTTTGGACGGAAGGGTTTGCGCTTTCAGAAATGACGGACAAATACCGAAAGGAGTGGGAAGACAACGCCGATTGGCTGAAATTGTCCTTTCATTCCTTAAAAGAAACAAAAGTGACGTACGCGAATTCGTCCTATCAAGAAACGTACAGCGAGGTTTCCGCCGTACACCGTTCGATCGAGCGGTTTGCAGGCGAGAAAACGTTGGCGAAAACGACGACGGTGCATTTTTGCTTGGGTTCGGAAGGCGCGGTTAAAGCGCTGAGGGATTGTGGAATGCGGGGATTGCTCGGGTTGTTCGGCACACAAGAAGATCCGTGCACGTCCTATTGTCTAGACGAAGACTTGGCGAAGATTGTCCGCGCTGGCGGTGTTGCCTATCGCGACGGGATGGCGTTTGCGCCGATTGACGTCATTTTGAATTTGTATTCCCCTGAAGAGAATATACGTCGCTTAGAACAATTAAAGGATCGTGAAAAAGTACATATTATGATTCACGAGCAGTATTTTTACCCCTACTATTGCGCCTATCAACCGAATTTTGCGGAAAAGATCGAAAGCGCGGTGGCGTACTTGTTAAAACAAGGGTATCAATCCAAATTTTTTGAAGAAATGTTGTAATAAAAAAGAGCTTTGACCGTTTGTCAAAGCTCTAAAATTTTTATCCCGTTAAAAAAACAACGGTGCTCCGCAGGCGATCCCGATGCCTGCGCCAACGAGAAGATCGGCAAGATAATGTGCACCTACGGAAAAACGCACGTATGCAAGAAGGATTGCGCAAAGCAGTAAGGGGATTCCGAGAATAGGGAAGTGCGCTGTGAAAAGCATAGAAATAACGAATGCGCTTGCGACGTGTCGGCTTGGGAAGGATTTGTTTTCCCTGCCCGTTTTTTTGATCATCGGAGTGATATTCGCGCCCGTTTCCGCGTAGGGACGGGGACGTTCTACTGCAAGCCTTAATACACTGACGGAAAACAAACAAAATAACGGCAATAAAATTCCGCCGATCCATTCTTCGGGCGTCCAAGCATCGGAAAACGTCGCGTAGGCGAGTAAGCCCAAATACGCAAGAAAAAAAAGCCACGAAAATAAGACGTTGCAAAGTAGCAACAGCGTTTTTAACCGCGGATGGCGGTTATAAAAGTCCGCATTTTTTTGATAAAGAGCCGTGTAATCGTATTTCATACTATTAGTATACCACAAATGGTAAAATCGCGCAAGTAAGTGCGACGTATATTTTGGAAAAACCCCTTTCGGTACAATGCCGAAAGGGGTTTTTCCAAATAAAATAAGTGAGAACGTCGATTAGTCTTTTTTGCTTTCCGCGATAATCTTATCTACAAGCATCGGGGGTACGTCTTCATAACCCAAGAACTCGGAAACAAATTTCCCGCTACCGCGCGTCAAGGAACGGAGTTCCATCGTATACGTCTTGATTTCGGCAAGGGGAACTTCCGCCGTAATGATCGACGTATCGCCTTCCGCGTCCGTACCCATAATCCGACCACGACGTTTGTTGATGTCGCCCATAACGTCGCCGAGATAATCCCCGGGGACTGCGATCTTCAAACGGTGTACGGGTTCAAGGAGTACGGGTTTCGCGTTCTTCAAGCCTTCCTTAAACGCAATCGACGCCGCCATCTTGAACGAGAGTTCGTTGGAGTCTACGTCGTGATAACTGCCGTCGTAAAGCACGGCTTTTACGCCCGTGACGGGATAGCCCGCCAAAGGACCGCTTTCCATGCTTTCGCGTAAGCCTTTTTCAACTGCAGGGAAGTAGTTCTTAGGTACTGCGCCACCGACGACTTCTTCTTCAAAGATAAAGTCTTCTTCGCAAGGGGAGAAACGAATCTTACAATGCCCGTATTGTCCGTGTCCGCCCGATTGTTTCTTATGTTTTCCTTCCGCGTCCGCGCTACCGCGAATGGTTTCACGATAGGCAATCTTCGGATCGGAGAGTTTCAAATCAACGCCGTAGCGCGCCTTGACTTTCTTCGCCAACATTTCTAGTTGAATGTCTCCTTGACCGCCGATTAACAATTCGCCTGTTTCAGAGTTCTTTTCAATCGAGAACGTGTAATCTTCTTCGCCGAGTTTCGCAAGCCCTGCGAAAACCTTGTCTTCTTCGCCTTTCTTTTCCGCGGAAACGGACATAAACAACGTGGGTTTCGGGAAGTGGATGGGGGAGAAACGAATCTTCGCATTCGGATCGCAAAGCGTATCACCCGTGTTGGTATTGCCGAGTTTGTTTACCGCGCCGATGTCGCCTGCGTACAACGCGTCGACCGCTTCCATCTTTTTTCCGCGGAGCAGGTATACTTGCCCGATGCGTTCTTCCGTTTCGGTGTTTGCGTTCCAAACGGTAGAACCGCTCTTCAAAACGCCACGGAAGCTCTTCAAATAGCTCAATTTTCCCGAGAACGGATCGATCACCGTCTTAAATACTTGCGCAGCAAACGGCGCGTCGTCATCGGTTCGGATGCTAACGACTTTGTCGTTTGCGACATCGTCTGCGAGCGTATTCAAACGTTCGCGCGCTTGGGGCATGTACGTGACGATTTCGTTCAAGAGATTGATAACGCCACGGTTTTGGAGCGCCGAACCCGCCATAACGGGAATGGTATTTACCGCCGCAATCCCCAAACGGATACCGCGAATGGTTTCTTCTCTCGTGAGTTCGCCTGATTCGAAGTACTTGTCGAGCAAGAATTCGTCGTTTTCCGCCGCCGTTTCCATAAGTTGTGCTTTCATTTCTTCTACTTGACCGAGCATATCCTCGGGGATAGGGATTTCTTGCGGTCCGTTTTCCTTAAACAGATACGCACGTTCTTGCAAAGCGTTGATACAGCCTTGCATTTTTCCACCTTCCATAATCGGGATTTGAATGGGTGCAAGCTTGCCTGCGTATTTGGCTTGCAACGCTTGAACGGTAGCGAAATAATCCGCGTTTTCCTTGTCCATACCGTTGATGAAGATGATCAGCGGCTTCCCAAGCTTTAAGCAATAATCTACGATCGCTTCCGCGCCGATAGGGATCACGCCGTTTGCGCCGATTACAAGGAGCGCTCCGCCTGCAGCGCGCAAGCCTTCGTTGCGTTCGCCTTCAAAATCGTAGTAGCCCGGTAAATCAAGCAAATTGACTTTTACGTCCTTCCACATTAAATAAGAACAAGAAGTATAGATGGACATCTTCTTGGCTTTTTCAAGATCGTCGTAGTCGCTAACCGTCGTTCCGTCGAGCACTTTGCCCTGTCTGTCGATTGCTCCGCCGTTAAACAGCATCGCTTCGCATAACGTCGTCTTGCCTTCGCCACTGTGTCCCACAATCGCAATGTTGCGGATATTCTCGCCTTTAATACTCATAATAAATCTCCCTTTGGTTATATAAAATATTCCGTTTCGTTCAGGTAGATCCGCAATTTCGTTGTCGGCGGTGGAAATAAGGGAATTTACTTCGCCGAGTTTGAGCGTTGCGCCCGACCGAATGACAACTGAATGATAACTACAATCATTATAATACATTTTTTAACACTTTTCAAGGGTTTTTTTGAAAAAAATTAAAAAAATTTTCAAGACAGACGGTTTTTTTTGTATTTTTTGGACAGTTTTTCAAAATTGCGGAAGAGAATTCGTTTACAAGCGTAAAAACGGCGTTGACAAACGCGCGAAAAGAGAGTATAATAAAGGCTATGGAACGGATATATTTCGATCACGCGGCGACGACGTCGCTTGATCCTGAAGTTTTAGAGAAAATGTTGCCTTATTTTTCGGCGGAGTACGGAAACGCCGATTCTTTGCACGCGCTCGGGCGAAAGGCGATGAACGCCGTAGACGAAGCGCGGGATAAAGTAGCGCAATTACTCGGTGCAAAACCTAACGAAATTTATTTTACGTCGGGGGGCACGGAAAGCGATAACTGGGCTATGTTCGGCGGAGCGTACGCGCAAAGACGGCTTGGCAGGAAAAAAGTGCTTGTTTCCGCGATAGAACATCACGCGGTAATGGCGTCGGCGGAGAAATTGTCTGAGGACGGATTTGACGTGCAATACTTGCCTGTGACGGCAAGTGGAAAAGTGGATTTGGATTTGGCGAAAACGCTTTTAACAGGGGACACGGCGTTGGTTGCGGTGATGATGGCGAATAATGAAACGGGTGCAATTCAACCTGTAAAGGAGCTTGCGACGCTCGCCAAGGAACAGGGGAGTTTGTTTTTTACCGACTGCGTACAAGCCGCGCCGTACTTGCCCTTGAACGTTGGGGAGCTGGGCGTGGACACTTTGGCGTTGTCGGCACACAAATTCTACGGGCCGAAAGGTTGTGGGGTTTTGTATATCAAAAACGGCGTGAAAATGGATCGGCATATTCTCGGTGGCGAGCAGGAGCGCGGACTTCGTGGTGGCACGACGAACGTGCCTGCAGTAGTCGGGTTGGCGGCGGCGTATGAAAAAACGGTACGTACGATGCAGGAAACAAACAGGAAACTGCAACGGTTGCGCGCGTTGTTCTTAGAGAAAATTGCTTGTTTGGACGGAGTGTGTATCAATGGCGACGAAAACGGTTTGCCTGCGATCGTCAATTTACAAATCGACGGCGTGGAAAATTCTGCATTCTTATATAAAATGGACTTACAAGGGGTGTGTTTGGCGGCAGGCTCGGCCTGTGCAAGCGCGTCGTTAAAGCCCAGCCACGTGTTGACGGCGATGGGCTTGACGGAGCAAAAAGCAAAATCGTCCGTGCGGTTTAGTTTTGGGAAAGACAATACGGAAGAAGAGATTTTGCGTGGTGCGGAGTTGACGGTGGAAACGGTGCGCTCGCTTAGAAACTTTTAAAGGGAAAAGTGAAAAAATCTATACGTTTCTCCTTTACTAATTGAAAAAAAGGTGCTATAATATAGCTAATAAATAATTCGGAGGTAAGAAAAATGGCACATAAAATTACGGACGAATGTATTGCTTGCGGTGCGTGCGCGGATACTTGCCCTGTAGGCGCAATCGTGTTGGGCGATAACGGGATTTACGTAATCAACGACGAATGCGTAGATTGTGGCGCTTGCGAAGACGGATGCCCCGTAGCGGCGATCAAAGCGGAATAATCAAAGCGTGATGAAAAAGCACCGACTTCGGTCGGTGCTTTTTCTACGTTCTAAACTGAAATTTTTAAAAACCCTTTACATTTTCGGCGGTTTGTGTTATACTATAAGGAAAGGGAAACACTTATGAAGATTATACATACGGGCGACGTGCATTTGGGCGCGGCAACACGCAATTTGCCAACGGAAAAAGCAAAATTACGCAAGGCGGAAATCTTAGATACTTTCCGCCGTATGACCATTTACGCGCGTGAAAACGCAATTACCGCCGTCTTGATCGCCGGGGATTTGTTCGATGGCAACAACGCGCCTGCGTCGTTAAAACAAGATGTGTTTTCGTTTATACAATCGGCAAAACCTGTGGCATTTTTCTACGTTTCGGGAAACCACGACGGAGAACTCGTATTAGACGGCGCTCCTGAAAATTTTTATACTTTCTCCGAAACGCGGAGTTGGAAAAGCTACGATTTGCCCGATGGCGTGACGGTGACGGGGATTGACGGGAAATACGCGGACGAGGGGTGTTATGCTCGGCTTGTCTTGCGTCCCGACCGATATAATATCGTGTTAATGCACGGAGATACCGCGTACGGTGGAGAGAAAATATCGCTGGCAAATTTACAAAATAAACATATCGATTATTTGGCGCTTGGACATATTCACGTACCGACGTTGACACCCGAACGCTTGGACGGGCGGGGGCATTACCGCTATTGCGGTTGCTTAGAAGGACGGGGCTTTGACGAGTGTGGAAAACGTGGATTTTTCCTGTTGGAAACGTCGGGCGGGAAACTTTTAGACGAAAAATTCCTGTCCTTGTCCAAACGGGAAATTTGCGAACGCTACGTAGACGTTTCCGCGTGTAAAACCTATTTCGACGTCGAGCGTTGCGCCGAAGAAACGTTAAGAAACGAGCCGAGTGGGAATATGATCAAGCTCATTTTACGTGGGCGTTATTCCGCGGAGTTGCGCAAGGATATTTCTCTGCTTTCCGAGCGCTTAAACCAACGTTTTTTCCACGTGAAAGTGGTGGACGAAAGCAAGTTGGCGTTCGATTATCGGCAGTTTGAAACCGACCTTTCCGAGCGTGGGGAATTCGTGCGGGAAGTAGGCAGGTACGAGATGGACGAAGCGTTTCGCGCGGAGATCTTGGAAGTGGGCTTAAAGGCGCTTTGCGGGGAGGAGATTGATTTATGAAACTTCTTTCCTGTTATATTGCGGGGTTTGGAAAATTCGCAAACCGCGCGTTCGACTTATCGGGGCAAATCGTCGTATTCCAGGAAGAAAACGGCTGGGGAAAAACGACGCTTGCCGATTTTATTAAATGTATGTTATACGGTATGGACGCAGGCAGGGGCAAAGCCGTTGCGGTCAACGATCGCTTGCGGTACGAACCTTGGCAGGGCGGTGCGTACGGGGGGACGCTGGTGTTTACTTTGCGCGGTAAAACGTATCGCGTAGAACGCACGTTCGGGCGAACGCCTGCGCAGGATATCGGACGGGTATTTGATAGCAATAATTTGCTTTCCTACGAGTTTGGCGAACGGGCGGAATTTTTAGGCGAACGCATTTTCGGCGTGAACGCCGAAAGTTTCCAAAGAACCGCTTACGTACCCCAAGGCGATTTGCCGTCGAACGGTTTACCTGAAGACTTAAAGGGCAGGTTGTTGGCGCTATTGAGCGCGGATACGAACGGCGAAAAAGGCGGGGGCACGATTGCGCGGTTGGAAGAAGCCGAACGCAAACTCCGCGCAAAACGAAAACCTGCGAAAGGGAAACTTGACGAAATTGACGAACGGATTGAACTCATCAACCGTCAGGAACAATCCTTTGAAAATAATCGCGCGCGCGCAAGCGCGATACGCGCGTCGGTGGCGGACTTAGACAAAACGATAGACGTTTTAGCAGAAAAGCTCTGCGCAATCCGTTCGGCGATGGAAGAAAAGAGTCGTCAAAACGAACGGGACGCGCAACGGGAAACGACAAGGGAATTAGAACTCGACGCGGAAAACGCCCGTCGAGAACTGCAAGCTTTACGGGAGTTTTTCGGGCAAGTGGACTGGAAAACGCTCAACGTCGACGGGTTGGAGAACGCGGTGGCGGAGTATTACGCCTTAAAAGAGCGTGTGGAAGAATTAGAACGTCGGTGCTTAGACGAGCGTTTTTCCGTAAAGGACACGACGGAGTTGGAAACACAAGCGGAAGCTTGTCGGCAAAAGGTTGCCGAGTTGGAAACTTTAATACAAGAAGAAAAGACGGTAAGAATCATTAAACCCAAGACGAAAACCGTGATACCGCCCAAGAGAAAGAGTAATTTTTGGATTTTGTTGTTGGCGATCTTTGCTTTGGCGTTCGGCGCGGTGTATTGCGATAGCAAACCCGTCGTCGGGTTGTCGTTGCTTGGCGTTGGTGGCGTGGGCGCTTTGTTCGTCTTTTTCCGAACGTTGCCGAAAAAGGTGGTTAAGAAAGAAGGGGAAACCCAAGAAATAGATTCGGACGACGTTGATTTCCGTCTTGCCATCGAATACGAAACGGCGAAATCGGAGTGGAACGCTCTCCTGCAAAAATTACAAACTTTACGTGCGGATGAGAACCGTTCCAAAGAAGAGCTGGCGTCGGAGCGAGAGAGCTTGCGAAACAAACTTTCGGAAATGGAAGTGGGGATTAAGAACTTCTTGAATCATTTCCGTTTTGAGAAAGTTTACGATTACCGCTCGGCTGTTGCAAGCTTGAAAGAAAATATGCTTGCGTTTGAGAAAGCGGAAGAAAGGATAGCGCATTACGAAACCCGTTTGCAGGAATATACGGCGAAAACGCCGTCGGAACAACCCTTAAGTGCCGTGCAATCGGAATATTTCCACGCGGATATGCAAACCTTAAAATTAGACGTGGTTGCTTACGAGCGCGAGTTATCGGCGTTAAAAGAACAACGCGTTTTATCTCTCCGTGAAGCGGAAACGTACGAAACGGCGGTCGATTATAAACAGCTCGTTTCAGAACGCGCGTTCTTACAGGAAGAAAAGGTGCGTTTGGAAAGGCGGTATTCCGCGGTTTGTAGCGCAAAAGAATTATTGCTCCGCGCGAAAGAGAACATGGCGTCGCGGTACTTAGAGCCTGTCGCTAAAGGGGCGAGAACGTATTTATCGGCGCTCCAAACAGACGGGCAAAAAACGCTACGGTTTACAGGCGAAGGCATACCCGTGTACGAAGACAACGGTGGATTGCGCGAGCTGGCGTATTACAGCAAAGGCGGAAAGGAATTGACGGGGCTTTGCGTGCGGTTGGCGCTTGCGGACGCGGTGTTTGCCAAAGAACAACCGCCCTTGATTTTAGACGATCCGTTTGTCAATTTCGACGACGAAAAGACGGAAAAAGCAAAGTCGCTCATTCGCGCGTTGTCCCAAAAGTACCAAATCCTGTATTTTACTTGTAAGGGAACGCTTAAATTATAACGGGCGTTTGCGAATGAAATTTTTGTGAAAGAATGGGAAAAATTCCCAAACGTCCGAAAATTTTATTGACAATATTTTCTTGAGAAAATATAATAATAAAGTCGGTCGTAAATACGGTCGAACAAGAAGATGCAAAGCAGGGTAGGAGGACAATCAATGTCTACTGTAAAAACGCTGTTAAAGAGCGTTAGACAATATAAAAAACCGTCGTTAATAACTCCGTTTTTTATGGCGGTGGAAGCGTTTTGCGAGTGTTTGATTCCCTTTTTTATGGCGAAGATGATCAACCAAAGCGTTTTGCAGGAAAGCGGAGCGATGGCGCACATTTTAAAATATGGCGTCGTTTTGCTGGTTTTGGCGGCGGGTTCGATAACAAGTGGCGTTTTGGCAGGGCAGTTTGCCGCAACGGCGAGTTGTGGTTTTGCTAGCAATCTTCGGCATGATTTGTTTTATAAAGTGCAAAAATTCTCGTTCGCGAACGTGGATAAATTTTCGACGTCGTCGCTCGTCACACGTTTGACGACGGACGTGACCAACGTACAGCAATCCTATCAAATGTGTTTGCGGATTGCGATTCGCGTACCGTTGCAATTTATTTTCGCCATTATTATGAGTTTTTCCATCAATGCGAAACTCGCTTGGATTTTTATTGTGATTATGCCCGTTTTGGCGTTGTTCCTGATTGCGATTATGCGCGTAGTTATGCCCTTTTTCCGTCGAATTTTCAAAAAGTACGACGCGCTGAATAATTCCGTACAAGAAAACGTCGGGGGTGTTCGCGTGGTCAAGTCGTTCGTGCGGGAAAAGTATGAAACGGAGAAGTTTGACAAGGCGGCAAGCGAAGTACGCAACGATTTCACGCGCGCGGAAAAAATCCTTGCCCTGAACAACCCGATTATGACGTTGTTCATCAACGTGGCGGCGGTGTTGATTTCCTTCTTAGGCGCAAAACAAATTATCCGAGCAGGGAGCTTAAACGGTGATTTCACACCGACCGAGCTTTCGGCGCTCATTACCTACGGCATACAAATTTTATCTTGCTGTATGATGTTCTCGATGGTATTCGTTATGATTACGATGTCCTTCGAATCGGCTAGACGTATTTCTGAAGTGTTAAACCAAGAATCCGATTTGGTTAGCCCCGAACAGGGCAAAACGACGGTGCAAGACGGTTCGGTGCGGTTTGAAAACGTTAGCTTTAAGTATTCCGCAAAAGCAGGTCGCTACGCGCTCTCGGATATCGATTTGGAAATCCGATCGGGGGAAACGGTAGGGATACTCGGGGGTACGGGTTCGTCGAAAACGACGCTCGTGCAACTCATTCCCCGTTTGTACGACGCGTCCGAAGGGAACGTGTACGTCGGTGACATCAACGTCAAGGAATACGATTTGGACGCTCTGCGGAAAGAAGTGGCGGTTGTTTTGCAAAAGAACGTGCTCTTTTCAGGGACGATTAAAGACAATTTGCGTTGGGGGAACGAAAAAGCTACGGACGAAGAAATCGAACGAGTTTGCAAGCTTGCGCAAGCGGACGAGTTTGTGCGTGCGTTCCCCGACGGCTACGATACCTATATCGAACAGGGCGGTACGAACGTTTCGGGCGGACAAAAGCAACGGCTTTGTATCGCTCGGGCGTTGCTCCGCAAGCCCAAGATTTTGATTTTGGACGACTCGACGTCGGCGGTGGATACCAAGACGGACGCGCTCATTCGTCGTGCGTTTGCGGAAGAAATCCCCGATACGACGAAGATTATCATCGCGCAACGCATTTCGTCTGTTGAACACGCGGATAAAATCGTCGTTTTGGACGGCGGAAAGGTCGTCGCTTGTGGCGATCACGAAACGTTGTTGCAAACGAGCGACGTTTACCGTGAAACGTATCAAGCGCAAACCAAGAGTAGAGCTAGCGAAGGGGGTGAAGCGTAATGGCAGAAGCAAAATCGTATGCGCAAAAACCCCGAGCGATGCGTCCGATGCGCGGTAGGGGAATGCCCGTGCCCAAGGGAATGATTAAAAAGGGTACGCTGGGTAGGCTTTTGAAAATGCTCTTTAAGCATTACCGTTGGAAAATGCTTTTTATCTTCCTTTGTATCCTTATAAACTCGTTGGGGAGTTTGGTTTCGTCGGTGTTCGTACAATCGTTGATCGACGACGTCATCACGCCAGGGCTACTTAACGGTTATGGCGCGGTAAGCAAGACGTTGTTTCGGATTATTTTTACGATGGTAGGGGTGTACGGAACGGTTGTACTCGCAGGGTTTTTCTGGCATCGGATTATGGCGACGGTCACGCAAGGGATGTTGTACCAGTTGCGGAAAGAAATGTTCGCGAAAATGCAAACTTTGCCGATTAAGTATTTTGACACGCACGCGCACGGGGAGATTATGAGTGCGTACACCAACGATACGGACGCAACTCGGCAGTTGATCGGGCAGAGTTTGCCCACGCTCTTTAGCAGTTCGATTACGTTGGTTGTTTCTATCGGGTTTATGCTTTGGAACAGCCTTTGGTTGTTTGGGCTGGTAATTGTTTGTACGCTTGCAATGACGATCGTTGTCAAGGTGATCGGCGGAAACAGTGCGAAGTATATGGTCGCGCAACAAACGTCGCTCGCGCAAGAAGAAGGGTTCGTGGAAGAGATGATGAAAGGGCAAAAGGTCGTCAAAGTCTTTACCTATGAAGAACGTGCGAAAGAAGAATTCGACAAGTTCAACGAGAAGTTATATAAAGACAGCCAAAGAGCGCATAAATTCGGGAATATCTTAGGTCCGATTTTGAACAATATCGGGAATTTCACGTACGTGTTGCTTGCGATTTTCGGCGGAATTCTGTATACGCTGGAAACGAAAAACGTAGGGGTTAGCAGTATTTTCTACGGCGTAGAAACGCTTTCGATCGGTACGATTATCGCGTTTTTGGGGTTGTCGAGAAACTTTACGCAAATCATCAATCAAATGTCCCAACAAATTTCGATGATCGCGATGGGCTTGGCGGGCGCAAGCCGGGTATTCACGCTCATGGACGAAGAATCGGAGATAGACGAAGGCTACGTGACGCTCGTCAATGCGAAAAAGGATGAAAACGGCAACTTGACGGAAACGCAGGAACGCACGGGCGTTTGGGCTTGGAAACATTACCATAAGGCGGACGACACGACGACGTATACCGAACTCAAAGGGGATATCGTCATGGATCAAGTGGATTTTGGGTACGTGCCTGAAAAGCAAGTACTCACCGACGTTTCCTTGTACGCAAAACCCGGGCAACAAATCGCGTTCGTAGGCGCGACGGGGGCAGGGAAAACCACGATTACCAACCTGATTAATCGTTTCTACGACATTGCGGACGGAAAAATCCGCTATGACGGGATCAATATCAACAAAATCCGCAAATCCGATCTTCGGCGTTCGCTCGGGATCGTTTTGCAGGACGTTAACTTGTTTACGGGTACGGTTATGGAAAATATCCGCTACGGCAGGTTGGACGCTACGGATGAAGAATGTATCCAGGCGGCAAAGCTTGCGAATGCGGACGATTTCATTACGCGCTTGCCCGACGGATACGATACGCTGTTGACGAACAACGGTGCAAATCTTTCACAAGGACAACGACAGTTGTTGTCGATCGCGCGGGCGGCGGTTGCCGACGCGCCCGTCATGATCTTGGACGAAGCGACTTCGTCCATCGATACTAGAACCGAAGCGTTGGTGCAAGACGGGATGCAAAAACTTATGCAAGGTAGAACGGTGTTCGTGATTGCGCACAGATTGTCTACCGTACGCAATTCCGACGCGATTATGGTACTCGATCACGGCAGGATTATCGAACGGGGTACGCACGAACAACTTTTGGAGCAAAAAGGCACGTATTACCAGCTTTATACAGGCGTATTCGAATTAGAATAACGAATAGGAAAACGCTCCGCGATAGCAGTCGCGGAGCGTTTCGTATCTTTACGGAAAAGTCGAAGGATTTTACGGACGGGGGGAATAAAGCCTTGCGTTTTTCAAAGAAATATGCTATAATCCCCGTAGAAAACACGAAAAACGGATGAAAAAGGAATGAACAACGAATTTTTCTCATTTGAACTGATTAAAACCGACCCCGAAACGGGCGCGAGAGCTGGGATTTTGCATACGCCTCACGGGGATATTGAAACCCCCGTCTATATGCCCGTCGGCACGCAGGCGACGGTCAAGGGTGTGTTTCCGCGCGATTTAAAGGAAGCAGGCTCGCAAATCATTTTGGCGAACACCTATCATTTGTATATGCGCCCAGGCGACGACATCGTAAAACGCGCAGGCGGATTGCATAAATTTATGAACTGGGATAAGCCCATTTTAACGGATAGCGGTGGTTTCCAAGTATTCTCGCTTGGGAAACTCAATAAAATCACTGACGAGGGTGTGGAGTTTTCTTCGAATATCGATGGAAGTAAGCATTTTTTTACCCCTGAGAAGGCGATGGAAGTGGAACAAAATCTCGGCGCGGATATTATTATGGCGTTCGACGAGTGTAGCGAATACGGCTACACGCACGAGCAATCAAAAAAAGCCATGCTTCGCACGGCGTCGTGGCTGGAACGCTGTTATAAATTCCACGATAAACCCGAACAAGCGCTGTTCCCGATCGTGCAGGGGAATATGTATAAGGATTTGCGAATGGAGAGCTTGAAACGCACTCTGCCGTTCGTAAAACACGGGATTGCGATCGGCGGACTTTCCGTCGGCGAGCCCAAGCCTATGATGTACGAATTGTTGGATGCGTTGCAACCCGAACTCCCGACGGACGTACCCCGTTATTTGATGGGGGTAGGCTCGCCCGATTGTTTGATCGAAGGGACTTTGCGTGGCGTGGATATGTTCGATTGCGTTTTGGCAACGCGGATTGCAAGAAACGGCACGGCGATTACTTCCCATGGACGCGTCGTCGTACGCAACGGAAAGTACAAGGAAGATTTTACGACGCTTGACGAAGAATGCGATTGTTATTGTTGTAAAAATTATACGAAAGCGTATTTACGGCATTTGGTAAATACGGGCGAAATGTACGGCGCAATGCTGTTGAGTTTGCATAATATCACCTTCCTGCATAAACTGATGAAAGGTTTGAGAAAGTCTATTCTCGGCGGATACGTAAAAGATTACGCCAAGGAATTTTATCAAAAATACGGCGGAGAAGGGAAATGGTAAGCAGTTTTGTTCTTTTTTTCGAAAAAAGTTCGTGAAAAGCGAATGAAAAATAAAAAAAGCGGAAAAACTTGTAAAAATTGCTTGCAAAAAAAAAGGAAAAAGGCTATCATAGAACTATAAAAATTTTAGCGCGCCCGTGGGCGTAAAAAGGAGAAAAAATTATGTTATGGAAATTGTTGACCACTTCTAGCGACAGCAGTAGCGGTGGCGGAAAAGATTATTCGATGTTGATTATGATCGGCGTCTTTGCGCTCGTACTCATTGTATTTATGGTATTCAGCAAACGCTCGCAAAAGAAAAAGCAACAAGAAGTGATGGAAACGTTAAGCGCAATTCAACCGGGGAACAAGGTAAAGACGATCGGTGGGATTTGTGGGATTGTCGTAGAAGTTTGCGACGACAACACGTTCGTTTTGGAAACGGGTACGGAAGCAAGCGGGAAATCTTACTTGAAGTTCGACAAGCAAGCCGTTTATCAAACGGATGCGGTAAAAGCTACGCCCGTTGCTACGCAACCTGCTCCTGAAACGGAAGCGGAAAAAGGGCCTGCTCCCGCGCAAGAAGTTTTCGAAGAAGAAACGTCCGCTGAAGAAAAAACGGAAGAATAATTACAAGTAAATTCTAAAAAAGGAACACCTTCGCATAGGATAAAGCGGAGGTGTTTTTTATGCGGAATCATCGAGAAGAAAGTACGTACGGAAACGGAGCGTTCCGTATCATCAAAGGGGTGGCGTTCGCGTGGGCGTTTTGTTTCTTATCCGCCGTTATTTTTGCGAACGTATTACGCGCAAAACCGTTGTCGGAGAAAACGGTGTATATTGTAAACCAGACGGTGAAAGTGTTCGCGGTTGTGGTTGCGAGCTTGTTGTTTGTGCGCGGTGGAAAAGGTTGGTTAAAGGGCGGGGGGATCGGTTTGGCGTTCTTCGCTTTGTCCTATTTGACTTTTTCCGCGCTCGGTGGAGATTTCTCTTTGTCAGGGTTTATCGTTGCGGAATTACTGTTGAGCGTCGTCGCGGGTGCGGTCGGGGGGATTATTGCCGTCAACGTAAAGTAGAAAAAGTGAAAATCGTAATGTAAAGTGCTTGCTTTTTTAAGAAAAGTGTATTATAATAAATACAAGAAAATCCAAACAAGTATTTTAGGAGGACGTTATGATTAAAACGATTGCGAAACCCGCAGAAAAGAAAACGACGGCTTGTGGCGAATGCAGAAGTACGTGTCAATCGGCTTGCAAAACGAGTTGCACCGTAGGCAATCAATCCTGCGAAAGAATTACGCGCGAAGAAAAAATCGAACGTAAATAATGAAAGGCTCGGGAAAGCCGAGAAAAAACAAAACAATGATCGTAAAAACGGCGTACGGTATCCATACGCCGTTTTTAGCCAAGTATTGTAAGGAGTAAACGTGATACATATATTCCGTTATAGAGAAAAAAATTATATATACGACGTAGGTAGCGGTTCTTTACACGAATGCGACGATGCGACGGCAAGATATTTGCAGGCGACGGAAGAAGGACAAGCCGTGGATATTTCCGATATCACGGACGAGCAAATCCGAGAAATTCTTTCAGACGTGAACGATTTGAAAGAACAGGGTTTGCTGTTGAAAGAAGAAGTCAAAAGCTATCCGATGAAGAGCGACGAAATCAAGGCGCTTTGTATCCACATTTGCCACGATTGTAATTTCCGTTGTCAGTACTGTTTCGCCGACGAGGGCGCGTACCACGCAAAACGGGAGAGTATGTCGTTTGAAACGGCGAAATCCGCGGTGGATTTCTTAATCGCAAACAGCGGAAAGCGCAAAGTTTTGGAAATGGACTTCTTCGGTGGAGAGCCGTTGATGAATTTCGACGTCTTAAAGAAAACGGTCGCTTACGCCAAAGAAGCAGGCGCGAAGGCAGGAAAAAAATTCCTGTTTACGACGACGACGAACGCGTTGCTTTTAAACGACGAAGTCATTCAATTTTTCAACGACGAAATGGAGAACGTCGTGTTATCGCTCGACGGAAGAAAGGAAGTGCACGACGCGATCCGTAAAACGGTCAACGGCAAGGGCACGTTCGATTTGATTATCGACAAGATCAAGAAGTTTATTTCCTTGCGTGGTAAGAAGAGTTATTACGTGCGCGGTACGTTCACGGCGAAAAATCTCGATTTTGCAAAGGACGTACTCTTTATTGCCGATCAAGGGGTGGACTCCATTTCTATGGAGCCGGTAGTCACGGAAATTCCCGATTTGGAAATCCGCGAAGAGCATCTCCCTGCGATCGAAAAGGAATATGAGAACCTTTGCGACGCGTATTTGAAACGGCAGGCGGAAGGGAAGGGCTTTAATTTCTTCCATTTCAATATCGATTTGGAAGGCGGGCCTTGTCTTTCCAAGCGCGTATCCGCTTGTGGGGCTGGAAACGAATATTTCTCCGTTGTCCCGAACGGCGATTTGTATCCCTGTCATCAGTTTGCAGGCGACGAAAAATTCCGTATGGGTAGCGTGACGGAGGGGATTACGCGCCCTGACATTCGCGAACAGTTTAAAAATTCTTGCCTGTTCACGCGCAAGAAATGCGAAAATTGTTTCGCGAAATTCATCTGTTCTGGCGGTTGTAGCGCAAACAATTATCATTTCAACGGCGACATCAACGATCCGTACGAAACGACTTGCGCAATGATGAAAAAACGGGTGGAATGCGCAATGCATATTCTTGCGGAAAGAAAATTGCGCGGTTAATGGGGAAAATTTTGATAAAAATGCAAAAAAGTTGCTTATATTCCCCGTTATGGCTTGACGAAAGAATAAAAAATAAGGTATAATAAATAAAGTATTCATTCGTTTCGGGGGAAATCCGAAACACGATAGGAGGCTTATCAATGGGCAAAAAGAAATCGGTGGTTTTGATGGTTTTGTTGACCGTCGTCATCATCGTATTAGGCGCGATAACGGCGTTCCCGAGCTTTGCCATTCCCAATACGGTAAAGAAATGGAACCCTGCCGTTAAGCAGTATGATTTTAACGCAGATCTCGGCGGTGGGTATTACGCGTATTATTATCCCGAAGGGGTAATTTCCGAAGCGGAATATGAAAACAATCTCGCCACGGCAGAAGACAAAGCGGAATACGAGGCTTCGTACGTTCGTCACGAAGGCGGTTTGTACCTTTCCACGGACGAAGACGCGAATATCGTTTCGGAAGACGGTACGGTGACGGCGGAATTCGACGAAGCGTTCAAAGCGGTGACCAAAGAAATTTGCGCGCGCTATGAGAAAAAGGATTATTCGGATTTTCGGGTGTCCGTCGTAAACGATTACGCGCTCCGCATTCAACTTCCCGCGTCAGAAAACACGAAGAACCAAGACGCTTCGCAATACATTACGCAAACGCTTTCCTTGTTTTCGTTGACGGGTGAATTAACCTTTGAAAAAGGCGGTGAAACCGTTGCGGAATTGAAGGACAACGAAATCGGCGATCTTGTTAGAAGTATTTCTATTGACAAGGAATACGAAGTCGTGTACTTGCACATCAAGTTTACGTCGCTCGGCAAAGATATGATTAAATCGTTCAAGAGCGAAACCTCCAGCTCCGATCAAAACGGCGGTTCTTCTACGACGACGTTGGACGTAAAGGTTGGGGAAGATACGGTGTTGCAAATTTCGGCGGATCAAATCACCGAAAACAATAACGTGTATTATCCGCTTGCCAACGATCCCGAAGTCCGCTACGTAGAAACGTTGAGCATTTTATTGAATTCGGCGTTAGACAACGGCGGGTTCGATATCGAATTCCGTGATATTACAGGTAGTGATATCCGCGCTTACGAACCCGTTTACGGTAGCAACACGTTGACGCTTTTGTATATTGCATTAGCGATCGTGATCGTAGCGCTTATCGTATTCGCGATCGTGCGTATGGGCAGATACGGCGTCGTCAATCTTTATACGACGTTGACGTATTTCATCGCAACGGCTTTGTGTTTTGCGTTCATCAATCCCGGCATGTTCGAAGTTGGCTTTGGTACGGTATTCGTATTCTTGTTCGGGTTGGTATTGACCAACGTATTCAGCGCACACGTATATCGCGCGATTAAGACGGAATTCAATCTTGGTAAAACGGTAGAATCGTCCGTGAAAGGTGGCTATAAAAAGACACTTCGGGGTATGATTGATATCTACGTAGTGCTTTTGCTCGCTTCAATTTCGTTGTTAATCGGCGTAGCAGGTTTGGCAACTTTTGCTTGGCAAGCGATTATCTGCGTCGTTGCGGCGGCGTTCTGCAACTTGTTGTGGGGACGCGCGATCAACTACGTATTCTTGTCCGCAAGCAAAAACAAATTTAAATATTTCCGTTTTGTAAGGGAGGATGACGACGATGAGTAAGATTCTTGGTAAAACGGTGAAAAAAGCAACTCTTCTTTCCATCGTGCTGGCGGCGATTTTTGCGTTGGCAACGATCATCGGTATCTTCTTTGGATTTAACAAGAGCGTAGCGATGGAAGACACGAAATCGGTGACGGTTTCGATGAACCAATTTGCATACAGCACGATGTTGGACGACGTGAAAGAGGATTGTTCGACGGTATTCAAGGGCTTGGATATCGAATACGTTATGGAAGGCGAAATGTCGGGCGACGAAAGTGAAATCGTTTACGTGTTCGACAAAGACGCAAAGGATGAAAAAATTGCAGTAGCGTATAAGGTTTTAAAAGAAATATTTGCGGAAAAGACCAAAACCGGTGGGGTTTGGGACGGTACGTTCATTAACGTGACGTATGGCAATGAAGAACTCGCAACGGCGATCGCAGACGAATACGTAGCCCGTGGGATTATCGCAGGCGTCGTATTGTTGGTACTCGCGTTCGTATACGTGTCCATTCGTTATAAACTCAACATAGGCGCGTTGACTGCGCTCTGTACGTTATTGGGGATGTTGCTCACGACGTCGTTGATTGTGTTGACGAGAATCCCCGTCACCCTTTCCGTCACCTACGTGATTTTCGGTAGCGCGTTGCTTTCGGCGGTTATGTCGTTGATGACGTATAATAAGATCCGCGCGAACAAGAATAACGAAGAAGGTCTTTCGGCGGAAGAACTCGTGACGGCAGGCATTGCGGTAAATGAAATCGTATTGACGACCGTATTCTTCGGGATCGCACTTCTCGTAGTCGGAATTGTAGCGACGACGGCGGTGAGATGGTTTGCGGTGTCCGCGTTGGTAGCGGTACTTGCATCGGCGATTATCGGTCTTATCTACGCCCCGGCATTCTATTTGCCCGTAAAGAAAGCGATGGATAAGAAACCTGCTCGTCCAGGCGCATACCAAGGCGCGAAAAAGACTTCCAAAAAAACCAAGAAAGTGGTTGTGGAAGAAACTCCTGCTGAAGAAGTAGTAGAAGAAACTCCTGCTGAAGAAGTAGTAGCGGAAGTGGACGAAACTCCCGTAGAAGAAACGGAAGTAGAACAAGAATAAAATAGACGGAAAAACGACAAGGGCGGGAGGAGGTTGAATTTCTCCCGCCCTTAACAATAGAGCTTGATAAAAAGAAGGTAGCTATGAAAAAAATTGTTCCCGAATACGTATTTTCGGAAGCACAACTGCATACGATTGCTAAGTTAGCGGAAGAAACGGGTTTGACGGAACAAATCACGCGGATTTTGTACGCACGCGGAGTGAATACCGCGCAAAAGATCCGTCGGTTTATGCAACCTTCCAAAAAGAATTTTCTTTCGCCGTTTTTAATGCAGGGCATGAAAGAAGCGGTGGATTTGATCACGACGGCAAGAGAGGAGCACCGCACGGTAGTCGTATTCGGCGACTACGACGCGGACGGGGTATGCGCTTCGGCGATTATGTACTACGCCTTGCGAGATTTCGGGATTGACGCCCGTATTTATATCCCCGAACGCGCGGACGGATACGGTTTATCGATCGAGGCGATCGATCGGATTTTCGAAGAATGCAATCCCGAGCTGTTTATCACGGTCGACTGTGGTATTTCCTGTGCGAAAGAAGCACAATATATCTATGAGCTCGGATCGGACGTGATCGTCACCGATCACCACGAACTGCCCGAAACGTTGCCTGATTGCATTATTGTCAATCCCAAACTCGACGACGATTATCCTTATGACAACCTTTGTGGAGCAGGGGTTGCGTTTAAATTAGCCTGCGCGTTGATCGGCGAAAAAGCATATCAATATTTGGATTTTGCAACGCTCGCCACCGTCGCGGATAGCGTACCCTTGCTTGGGGAAAACCGCGATATCGTCACCGAAGGGCTGAAAGTATTCAACGAAAATTTACGCCCCTGTTTTTCCATGTTGATCGGGAAAACGTACGAAGGGATTACGGCGCAAACGTTGGCGTTTAACGTTGCTCCGCGCGTGAATGCGGCAGGCAGAATGGGCAACGCGTATGCCGCGTTCCGCTTGTTTATCGCGGAACGTGAAAGCGACGTGTACGAATTGGCTACGCAACTTTGCCTATACAATACCGAGCGTCAAAAATGTTGCGACGAATTGTATCTTTCCGCGAAACAAAAACTCTTGGAAAAGGGTGCGTACGGGAAAGTGATTATGCTCTCTGACGAGAGTTGGAATGCAGGATTTATCGGGATCGTCGCGGCGCGGATCGCGGAAGAATATAACCGCCCGACGTTGTTATTCGTGCATTACGGGGATATGTTAAAGGGTAGCGCGCGCAGTATCGACAGCGTCAACATTTTTAACGCCCTGAAGAATTGCGGGGATTTGATTGAAGAGTTCGGCGGACACGCGCAAGCGGCGGGGATTAATCTCCGTGCCGATAAATTTGACGAGTTAGAGTGCGCGTTGAACGAAGAAATCTCGCGTGTGTACGAGCAAGAGCAGTTCGAACAAAGTCTGTTCGTTTGCGGGGAAATCACTTCGCAAATTTCGGGAAAGTTCGCGCGGGAGTTGATGGCAATGGAACCGTACGGCGTAGGGCATAGACGTCCGTTGTTCTCTTTGCAGGCGGGGGCTTGCGACGTGAAATTCTTGAAACCGCATACTCCGCATTTGTCGATAAAAAACGAGCTAATCGATCTAACGTATTTTTCGGGGGTAAAGAACCTGAAAATTATCGAGAGCGACGTAAAAAAAGAATTTGTTTTGGAAGTGACCTTGTCCAAGTATAAGGGTAGGGAATACGTAAGAGGGCTTGTTCGGGATCTCGTTTACGACGGCAGGACAGGCAAAAAAACGGCGGAAGGGATTTTTGCAAATGCCGTTAGCCGTACCTACGCTCCGCCCGTAGACGTAAAGATCACCCGGTTATCGACGGCGGAAATAAAGGCGTTGATTGCGGAAAAACGCAAGGAATGCGCGTACGGGCTTTGCTTGATTGCATCCGATCGTCGGACGTTGCAGTTTTACGAGGAGTTAGAAAAAGGGAACTGTGATTTGTTTTATCCGACGTCTAAAAACCTTGCGAACCTTCTCATCGTTTCGCCTGCGTCGGACGCGGATTTGTCAGGATTTAGGGATTTTGTTTTCTTGGATACGCCCTCCGATTTCAATCTCTCGGCGTTGGAAGGTAGACGGGTGTACGTAAACCGTGAAATTTGCGGTTATAAAATGTTCCAAGATTTACCCGTAGAAAGGGAACGACTGTTGGATATTTTCGCGGCAATCCGACGGGAATTTTACTCGCTTGTTGGCGATACGGCAGAAAAATTGACTTACGCATGCGACGGCTTGGGATTTGACCATAAAGAGTTTATATTCGCCTTGCACGTATTTGAAGAACTCGGTTTGATCGCGTTTGAAAACGGGCGTTTGACAGTATACCGTGGCGTTAAAGCCAAGCTGAACAATTCAAAAATTTACAAAAGAGTGTGCGCCTTGCAACAGGCTTAAGGAAGGTTATGCAAAAGACTTTGGAGAAAATTAAACAGGTATATTCCTTGACGGACAGCGAAATGCTCGTCAAGGCGTACGATTATGCCGAAAGGGCGCACGCCAACCAAAAACGCGCCTCGGGAGAGCCCTATTTTATCCATCCGTGTGCAGTAGCGGATATTTTGATGGATTTGGGGTTGGATTCCGCGACGATAGCCGCGGCGCTTTTGCACGACGTTATCGAAGATACCGATTCCACCGCCGAAGATATCAAACGGGAATTCGGCGATGAAGTTTTGGACTTGGTAAGCGGAGTGACAAAGCTTGAAAAAATCGTATTCAAGTCCCAAGAAGACGCGGAGGCGGAGAACTTTCGCAAGATTTTTGTGGCGATGGCGAAAGACGTGCGCGTTATCATTATCAAGCTTGCGGACAGGTTGCACAATATGCGTTCGTTAAACTTCCTTTCGCAGGAACGCCAACAACGTATGGCGAACGAAACGTTGGAAATTTACGCGCCGCTTGCCGGGCGGTTGGGTATTTCGCAAATCAAGTGCGAGTTGGAAGACTTGTGCTTGAAATATCTCGATCCCGAAGCCTACGAAACGTTGGTTGTCAATATTCGCGAACGGCTTTCGGAACGCAAGGAATTCGTTAACAAAATCGTCGAGGAAATCAAGGAACTGATGAAAGACGACGGGGTGGAAGGCGAAGTATTCGGTAGACCCAAACATTTCTATTCCATCTATAAAAAAATGATCACGAAAGAAAAAACGCTGGATCAAATTTACGATTTGACGGCGGTGCGGGTAATCGTTGAAGACGTCAAGGCTTGCTATACCGTACTTGGCGCAATTCACGAAAAGTGGAAACCCATACCCGGGCGGATTAAAGACTATATCGCAACGCCAAAACCCAACAAATATCAATCCCTGCATACGACGGTTATGACGCGGTTTGGGCAACCGTTTGAAATCCAAATCCGTACCGAAGAAATGCACAGGATTGCAGAATTCGGGATCGCGGCGCATTGGAAATACAAAGAAGGCAACAACGGGCAAGTGGAAAGCAAACTCACTTGGCTTCGCGAAGTGATGGAATGGCAGGGCGATTTGAAGGACTCTAAAGAGTTCATTAGCGCCCTCAAAACCGAGCTTTACAGCCACGAGTTGTTGGTGTTCACACCACGCGGTAAGGTCATTTCCTTGCCGCCTGAAGCGACGCCCGTGGATTTTGCGTATGCCATTCACTCGGAAGTCGGCAACCGTTGTACGGGAGCAAGAGTCAATTCAAAGATCGTGCCCCTGACGACGACGTTGCAGGTGGGGGACGTGGTAGAAATTATTACGTCGCCGAACTCCAAAGGCCCGTCGCGGGATTGGTTGAAATTTATCAAATCGTCCAGCGCAAAAGCCAAGATACGGCAGTTCTATAAGAACGAGTTAAAAGAAGAAAATATCCGTATCGGTCAAGACAAGCTGGAAGAAGAAGCGAAAAAACGTGGATTTACGCTCTCGACGTTGCTCACAGATGAGAGTTTTCAACGTATTTCCGAACGGTTCTCGTTCAACGAAACGGACGAAATGTTTGCGGCGGTGGGCTACGGTTCGATTTCCGTAAACCAAATTCTTTTTAAGCTGATTGATTTCTATCGCAAGAAATCTCCGCAAGCGTTTGAAATTCGCACAAGCGACGGCGGTCGGAAAACACCCGGTGGGGTGCTTGTCAACGGACAGGCAGGGATGCTCGTGCGGTTTGCAGGGTGTTGTTCGCCCGTGCCTGGGGATAAAATCGTCGGGTATACGTCCCGTGGACGCGGAGTGGTCATTCACCGTGGTGATTGTCCGAATATCGGTGGCGTGGACAAGGAGCGTTTATTGCCGGCGACTTGGCAAATCGAAGCGGGAACAAAACAACGATACAACGCGAATATCGCGATCCGTGCAACCGATCAAGGTGCGGCGCTTTCCGTGCTCTCGCTCGTCGTTGCGGAATTGAAACTTTCCATTACGTCGATCAACGGCAGAATTGATAAGAATCACGACGCGGTGTTGGAAGCGTCCATTTCCTTAACGGATATCTCGGAAATGGATATGCTCATTAAAAAATTACAGGCGGACAAGCGCATTTACGAGGTGCATCGTATCACGTCTTTGTCCTAATCAAGGTTGTGGGTATGCAAATTATCAAAATCACGCCACGCGCGTTCGGGGCGAATACGTACGTGTTGACCGCGGACGGCAAGACAGCCGTTGTTATCGATCCGGCGCAATCGCGGATCGACGGGGAACTCATCAAGCTCGGGTTGCGCGCGGAATACGTTCTATTGACGCATTGTCATTTCGATCACGTCGGCGGAGTACGCGTTTTGCAGGAACAGGGTGCGAAAGTATTTTGCTCGGAGCAGGAAAAACCGCTCGTCGGAACTTTCGCGGATTTGTTTGACGCGTTCGGCGCGCCGAGAAGTTTTTACCGCGTGGACGGCACGCTCTCGGACGGAGAAACACGGGAATTTTGCGGAATTTCCATAACGACGTTGTTGACGGCAGGGCATACCCAGGGTAGCGTTTGTTATC
This sequence comes from Clostridia bacterium, assembly GCA_017625565.1. Classification (GTDB taxonomy): domain Bacteria; phylum Bacillota; class Clostridia; order Christensenellales; family Borkfalkiaceae; genus Scatosoma. Next base: position 61,191 of record JAGAKN010000004.1, on the reverse strand, counting down.
TTATAACGGACGAGCAGGGCAAGAAATACTTGTTCACGGGGGATACGCTGTTTGCAGGCTCGATTGGTAGGACGGATTTTCCGACGGGGGATTTGTCCGCTTTACGGCAGAGTTTAAAAAAATTGTCCGCGCTCGACGGAGATATGCCCGTGTACGCAGGACACGAAGAAGATACTTCGCTCGATCGCGAACGGAAAACCAACCCGTTTATGATCGACGTGTAAAAGGAAAAACTATGTTTACGACGGATTGCGCTTTTTTGGAAAACGAACTCTTGGACGTGGCGCGGTTGTTTAAAAACCGCCCTGAGAGTATCGAACACTCTTTTTCGTTCGAAAAGGGTGTTTTTTTCAATCGTTTCGTGGTGGACGGACGCGCGTTTTCGTTCGAAAATACGGGGCAGGTATGCGACGAGTTGGAATTTAAGCGTTTAGAACGTCGATTTGCGAAGCTTGGTTTATATCGTATTTTGAGTGAAAAATACGGCGAAAGAATGCCTTGGGGTGCGTTGACGGGTATTCGTCCGACCAAACTTGCGTATATGGAACGCGAAAACGGACGGGATTTTGCGGAATTATTCCGCGAAATGGGCGTTAACGATGGGAATATTCGTTTGGTGGCGGATATTTTACAGGCGCAAAACGGGATTTACGAGAAAGTGGACGGGAATACGGATTTGTTCGTGTCCCTGCCCTTTTGTCCGACGAAATGCGCCTACTGTTCGTTTATTACCGCGCCGATCGATAAAACTCGGGTGTTTTTACCGACGTATTTAGAGTGTTTACAACGGGAATTAGCCGTCGCCCCCGAACTCATCGGGAATTTGCGTAGCGTGTACGTAGGCGGTGGCACGCCGTTTGCCTTGGAAGAAAAGGAGCTAGCAACGGTGCTTGAAAGCATTGCGCCGATATTTGCGGACAAGCCTACTTGCGAATATACCGTAGAAGCAGGGCGTCCTGACGTGTTCACAGAAGAAAAGTTGGCGCTTTTAAAAGAGTATGGGGTAAATCGTATTTGTATTAATCCGCAAACGTTTTCCGACGAAACCTTACGGCAAATCGGACGCAAACATACGGTGGCGGATTTTTACCGCGCCTATGAGATGTCTGCAAAATACGGGTTTACCGTCAACGTGGATTTGATCGCAGGGCTTGCGGACGAAACCGCGGAAGTGTTTACTCGGGGGGTAGAATGTGCCGTGGAAACGGGCGCGGAGAATATTACGGTGCATTGTTTGTCGTTAAAATCGGGTGCAAAACTCAAAGAAGAAACGGCGTATTTGGAAAACGATCGTATTTCGGAGATGGTGCTCTCTTCTCGCAATATTTTACAAGAAAAGGGATACGTTCCTTATTATATGTATAGGCAAAAATATCAAGTGGGGAATAATGAAAACGTCGGTTGGACGAAACCGGATAAGGCGTGCGTGTATAACGTGGATATTATGGAAGAAATTACCAACAACTTGGCGGTGGGCGCAAACGCCGTATCCAAACGCGTTTTCCACGAGAAAGGATTGATCGAGCGTTTGGCTACCCCGAAAGACTTGAAAACCTATATCGACGGAATCGACGGGAGTATCGCTAAAAAAAGGCGGTTTTTCGGGTGATTTTCCGAAAAAAAAGAGAAAAACGACGCAAATTCAATTTACATTCTTGAAAGAATGTGTTAAAATAGTAATAACGGCTGCCAGGCGGATCGATTCTCCACGTTGCGCTTAGCAGTACGAGATACGTTCCATAGGAGGATAAAAAGAAATGGAAAAGAACGAAATTATTGCAAAATTTGCAGCACACGAAGGCGACACGGGTTCGCCTGAAGTACAAATCGCATTGTTGACGGAAAGAATTAACCACCTCAACGAGCATTTGAAAACCCACAAGCTTGATAACCACTCTCGTCGTGGGCTTTTGAAGATGGTAGGTAAGCGTCGTGGTTTGCTTGACTATCTTAAAGCGAAAGATATCGAAAGATATCGGGCTGTTATCGAAGCGTTGGGGCTCAGAAAATAATGCAAGCACGAAAGGGCGGGTTATTTTAACTCGCTCTTTTTGTGTAGACAAGGAAAAAACGGACAAGCCTTGGCATAAGCGAAATCCGTAAAAATACCCGTTTGCCGTCGGGCGACGCAAACGGACAAGAACAAAAAAAGAATTAGAGAAAAGGAGAATTTTACAATGCCAGCGTTAGAAAATTTTAAAGTATTCAAAACAGACTATGCGGGGAAAGAACTCGTTATCGAAATCGGCAAATACGCCGAACAAGCCAACGGCGCGTGCTTGGTACGTTGCGGTGATACTGCCGTAAACGTGACGGTATGTATGTCGGAAAAAGCAAGAGAAGGTATGGATTTCTTCCCGTTGTCGGTAGACTATGAAGAAAAGATGTTCGCCGTAGGGAAGATCCCTGGTGGATTTAAAAAGAGAGAAGGTCGCGCGTCTGACAAGGCGATTTTGGTTAGCCGTTTGATCGACCGTCCTATTCGTCCGTTGTTCCCGAAGGGAATTTTCAACGACGTAGTCGTCGTTGCAACGGCTTTGTCGGTAGATCCTGATATCGCGCCTGAGCCCCTTGCAATGATCGGTTCGTCCGTAGCACTTTCGATTTCGGATATTCCTTGGGCAGGGCCTACGGGTTCGGTTATCGTCGGTATGATCGACGGCAAGTATATCATCAACCCTACCGTGGAAGAAAAAGCGAAGAGTGCGATTCACCTTTCCTTGGCAGGTACGAAAGACGCGATTTTGATGATCGAAGCAGGCGCGAACGAAGTGACCGACGCGGAAATGGTCGGCGCGATTATGTACGGTCACGAAGAAATCAAAAAAGTTTGCGCGTTTATTGAAGAAATCGCAAAAGTTGCGGGTAAACCCAAGAAGGAAATGGAATTGTACCATATTCCTGAAGAATTGGACGCAGCGGTAAAAGCATACGGTTACGACAAACTCTACGCGGCACTCGACACGTTCGATCGTCAAGAACGTCAAGATAGACAAGCGCAAGCGGAAGCGGAAATCATCGAACATTTCTCGGAAATTTATCCCGATCAAATGCGCGAAGTGAAGGACTCCATTTACTATATCGTAAAAGGAATCGTTCGCGCGAAGATTTTCGATAAAGGCATTCGTCCCGACGGCCGTGGTTTGAAAGAAGTACGTCCGATCTGGTGCGAACACGGCGTATTGCCCCGCGTACACGGCTCGGCTGTATTCACCCGTGGTCAAACGCAAGCGTTGACGACTTGTACGCTCGGTATGCTTGGCGAAGCGCAACGCATGGAAGGTCTTGACGAAGAAGAAGAAAAGAGATATATGCATCAATACAACTTCCCTGGCTACTGCACGGGCGAAGCGAAGGCGTTGAGAAGCCCCGGTCGTCGTGAAATCGGCCACGGCGCGTTGGCAGAACGCGCGCTTGTTCCCGTAATTCCGTCCCCGGACGAATTCCCGTACGCGCTCCGCGTGGTATCCGACATTATGTCGTCCAACGGCTCGTCGTCGATGGCGTCCGTTTGCGGTTCGACGATGGCGCTCATGGACGCGGGCGTGCCTATCAAAGCGCCGGTTGCAGGTTGTGCGATGGGGCTTATCAAAGATCCCGAAACGGGCAAGTACGTGATCATGACGGACATTCAAGGCTTGGAAGACTTCCTTGGCGATATGGACTTTAAGGTTGCAGGTACGGAAAAGGGTATCACGGCAATCCAAATGGATATCAAGATTAAAGGTATTTCCGAACAAATCATGCTCGACGCGATTGCGCAAGCGCAAGAAGGTAGAAGATTTATTTTGGGTAAGATGCTCGAATGTATCCCTGAAGTCAATTCCCAACTCTCCAAATACGCGCCCAAGATCATCACGTTCAAGATCAATCCTGAAAAGATCGGCGATGTTGTTGGTAAGCAAGGAAAAGTGATCAATAAGATCATCGAACAAACGGGTACGAAGATCGACATCGAAGAAGACGGAACGGTTTGTATCGCTTGCTACGGCGACGTTGCAAACGCGGAACGCGCGAAAGCAATCGTTCAATCCATCGCGCACGATCCCGAAGTTGGCGATATGTTCGTTGGCGTAGTCGTACGTATCCTTTCCAAGATCGGTGCATTTGTAGAATTTGCGCCCGGTAAAGACGGTATGGTACACATTTCCAAACTTTCCGAACAACGCGTTAACCAAGTAGAAGACGTGCTCAATATTGGCGACAAAGTCAAGGTAGAAATCATCAAGATCGGCGAAAAGGGTATCGACCTGAAATTGCTTGAAAAGATGGACTAATCGAATACAAAACTTCCCCGCCCTGCCGTTTTTCGGCAGGGCGGGGTTTTGTTGTACCTATGAAAGTTTTTTATTTTTACCTATTGACAAATGGTAAAACCTGTGATATAATCCGATCACAAGTAGCACTTGGAAAATATTAGGAGGTTTTAATGATGAAAAGAACAAGAAGAACAGTAGCGTTGGTGTTAAGCAGCATTTTGACGTTGGGTTTTACGGTAGTAATCGGCTCTGCCGTAAAAAAAGATCCGCAACTTGCACTTGCGGAAAAGTATGCGGAACAACTGTTTTCCTATGAAGCAGTTTCCAGAGATAAAACGGAAAAAGAACAGAAAGAAGATGCTGAAAAATTAGAATCCCTTAATAAGACGATAAAAGCGTATGATTTAATGGGGTTAGATGGGGCAGCCGATTATGTTTTGGTAACACGTGGGGTAAATGGTTACGCGGTTTTTCAAAAGGAGGATTTAGAACTTATCGAATTTAGCCAATACAATTCGTCGCCGTTTGGAAACATAAGAGATAATCCTTACGTATATTATGGTGGACCGACAAATTATTATCGTAAACAAGGCGAACAAGTAGAAAATATCTATACAGGAAAAGCCTTTGACAAAGAAGTAGCGGCGCAAATTGCTCCAAAACTGCAAATCAAGATACAACAAGACAAAGCCGAACGGTTAGAACGACAAGAACAGGAACGGCTTCAAAAAGAAGAACAAGCAATTAAAACGGTAAGTGCAACAAGCTCCGATTTAATGATTAATGCTTTGTCGAATAGCGTGGGAGATAATTCAGTGATAATTGTTGGCGATCCTGGTCCAACGGGTGCAGATGCAATTGACGCAGACGAACTTACAGTAGTAAGTAGACAATATATTGAAGATAAGGAGTATTTTATCGATTTAGAAGATCATGCGGATAATGTGGAAGGAACGTGTGTTACCGTTGCAGCAACGTTATTGTTAGGGTATATGAATTGGGCGAAGGACGGGCGTTTGATTACGCATTCGGACTTTCTTTTCCAAGATGAAACCAAAAGCCGTGCGGATTGGTTGGAAACGCCGTATGCTCATGAAACAATGAGCACTACGTATATTCCCCAACCTCATGGAATGCTAACACTCGTGGATCAAACAGGCACGTTTTATGGGAAAATGTTAGAATATATAGATCCCGACGGGGCAGGAGCAAATGCTCAAGATTTGTGGTTAGGCCTTGAAATGTATTTTGATGATTATGTGGACGATAGTGTAATAGATCAGATAACAATGGAATACTATTCAAATTCCACGGAAGCAAAACAAAAGATTGCTGAAGCAATTGTTAATGATTATCCTGTGTTAACAAGTATTACTACATATAGCTTAAAAGAAGATGAAAATGGAAATGCTTATTATGCGCCGGGTGGGCACCAGATAGTTGTTTATGGCACACAGACAATCAATTATAACGGGCAAATCATTGATGGTTTTATAGGACATTATGGTTGGAAATCTAGTAGTACGCATTATTGGGTGAACGAAGCTTGGGTAAACGATTGCTTAATCTTAACAACTTCTCATATACATAGCAATGAAATACCTTATCGTAATAATCCGCATGTACTACAATGTTCAATTTGTCAAAGAACAAGAACTACATCGGCTCATATGGCGGTTTTATGGGGAGTAAAAAAATCAGAAGAAAATGAAGGAGCGGGAGATACTATTTATCATTATGAAACATGCAGTTGTGGGTATCAAGTTGTAGATTTTCATCGTTTTGGGCGTTTGCCCCTTTCATCGAGACAACACCGCAAAATATGTCTTGAATGTGGATATGAAGAACCTGAAGATCACGTACAAAAGCCAGGGACAACGTATTGTGCTTTATGTGGACAGGTGGACTGTGAGTTTATCATTTTAAATACAGGGGAGGAAGTTTTAGAAACGAAATGAGAATAAAAGGAGGGCAAGAATGAAAAAGGTGTTTCAAAAATTGGTTTTGGCTTGTTTAAGCGTTTGTAGTCTTTTGATTACCTTTTCCTGTACGGCGAAATCAGAGGAAAGTAGGGTTATTGGTGAACGCTATGATTTTGAGAATGATATATCGAAGTATACGGAAACGGAGCATCGATTTCGGATTGAAGAACGGATAAAAGAAAAGCGCGCGGATATGATAGAGCACGGAGTTTTATTGGATATCGACGTAGAAATACTCTATTCGTTCGATTACGATCAACCGAGATATTTCTTGGTGGATTATACTTTGTCGTTTAAAGATCCGCGATTACGTTATCAACATATCATTGGGGTAATATTAAACGATGAATATTATTTTGGAGCTCATAGTTACGAAAGCTTAGACTGCCATTTGATTAGAAGTCCGGTTTGGACTTTGGGATACGTGAAGGCGAAAAAATATTTCGGGTGGGGTATTCTTGCCGTGGAAACGGAGAATGGAGAATTACTCCAAATATATAACGCATATATGGTCAAAGATCCTTTAAATGATGTAGAGAATTACGAGAAAGCGTGCGAGCAAAAAATTTTATCTCGCGAAGCTTATAAAACGGTAGGATTTGTGGGCGATTTGCACATGTATTATGCGCATGGCTTTAAGGATTATATTTTAATTTCGCCCGAATATTCTGATTTCCTACAAGAACAGAAAAAACAAGAAAAAAATCCTTATTGGTATTGAGAGCATTGAAAGGTCTAAAAGTAGAAGATAAACGTAATAAAAACTTCCCCGCCCTGCCGTTTTTCGGCAGGGCGGGTTCGCATTCTCGCTAAAACATTCTCTTTGCAGTTGACAAGAAAACAAAAATATAGTATAATAAAGAAAATATCACAAAGTTGAGAAAAAGTATGGCGAAATATTCGATTATCGTACCTGCATATAATGAAGAAAAGAGCTTGGGGCTTTTTTACGACGCCGTCACGCCGATGATGGAAAGTTTGCAGGAAGATTACGAGCTGATATTTATAAACGACGGTAGCAGGGATGCGACGAAAGACGTTTTGCTTGCGTTGGCGAAGAAAGATAAACGGGTAAAAGTTTGCCATTTTTCTCGTAATTTCGGGCAACAAGCCGCGCTACTTTGCGGGTTGAAGGAAGCAAGTGGCGACGCCGTGATTGCCATGGACGCCGATTTGCAAGATCCGCCTGAAGTTGCGATGGAAATGATTGAAAAATGGAAAGAAGGCTATGAAGTCGTCCACGGTAAACGCCGTAAGAGAAAGGGCGAGACGTGGTTTAAAAAAGCGACGGCAAGGCTGTTTTACCGCTTTACCCGTAAAATAACGGGTATGGAAATCTTGGCGGATTCGGGGGATTTTAAACTCTATGATCGCAAGGTCGTGGACGTGTTGCTTTCCATGAACGAACACGACCGTTTGTTGCGTGCGCAAGTCGCTTGGGTAGGCTTTAAGCAAACACAGGTGGAATTTGACCGTCCCGAACGGGTGGCTGGGGAAACGCATTATACCTTGAAGAAGATGGTCAAACTCGCGGAATCGGGGATTTTCCCGAACACCGATTATACGTTGACTTTGCCGATAAAACTTGGCTTGCTTTTGGGATTTTGCAGTTTTGCGTGCTTGATAACGTTCATCGTCTTATCGTGCTTAAACGTATGGTTTGGGGGCTTGGTGGCTTGGTTGTTCCCGACGGTGGGAATGTTGGGGGCGATCCTGCTCGTGTGCCAAGGTTTGGCGAATATGCACACGGCGATGATCTATCGCGAAGTACAAAACCGTCCCAAATACGTACTTTCCGAAAAGTATAATTTTGACGAATAAATAAAAAACCGTATACGTACGGTAGAGATAAAAGGAGAAAAATCATGAAAAAACTTTTGGCACTTTTGATGGCGCTTACTATGTGCGCTGGCGTTGTTGCTTGTGGTGGTGGCAAGGATGACGATAGCTCGAAAAACGACGGGCAAAGCAACTCGAACAGTTCTTCGACGCTTCCGGGACAAACGCCTGGCGAACCCGTTGAAGTTGGCGGGGAAGTTAGCGAAACGGAATGGGCGGCTGCTTGGAACTTGGGTACAAACTTTACGGTAATTGCCAAGGAAGCTATTGCGGGGGACGCGGAACACGAATATGAAGAACAAGTTGGAAAACGCGCGGGCAATTTGTTTGAAACGTTAAGCTACGTTAAGGACGCGCAAGGAAACGTATTAGAAACGGACGATAGCTATTATTATGAGATCGACGGGGAAACGGTGTACGAATACGAAAAGAATGATACGTATTGGACGAAAGAAGCGAGCGAGTATTATGAAGTGGAAGATTTTGCGGAGTTCCCGCTTGCGGAATGGTATCCCGAGACGGCGAGAACAATGTCCGATTTCACGTACAACACGGAAACGGAAAGATACGAAGCTAGCGAACTTTCTGTATATTCGAGTAAGATTTATAACGTAAAGCTCGGGTTTACGACGGATGGTAAAAAGCTCGCGGAATTGTCCTATGAAATGAGAAAGACTAGCGGTGGAGGCTCGGTCAGCCAAGAAGCGGTAGCACCTACGGCGGCTGCGGCAACGCTGGTGCTTAGTTATACCTTTACGATTACTTACGGCACGACGACGATAACGCTTCCGACGAACGTATTCGGAGCGGATACGAACATTGGCAGTATGACGGCAGGGGAATTTGAGAAAGGCTTCAGCTTCGGTGCGGAATTTACGGTTGTGCAAACGATGACGTATGCGGACACAAGCTATGAACAGTATACCAATCAACGTTGCGGAAATATTTGGAAACGCACGGGAACGGAATTTGACGCGGCAGGGGTAGAAGAACCTGGCAACTATCCTCGTTATTACGAATGGACGGGAGAAGATACGTATAATCTTTATTCGCCGATGGTGGACATGGAAAATATGACGCTGATCGGATACGATAAGGCTGTCAACTCTGCGCATTTTGATGAATTTATGAATGATTTGTATGACGCAATGGCGTTGGTAGAAGCTGTACGGGATGCGAAAAATTATACGTATAATGCGGATAAAGACGAGTATACCTGTAGCGGGTTAAAGGTGGAACTCTACGGCGGTATGATCGAAGCGACGTATTCGAATATCGTCATTAAATTCAATGCGGATAAAAAGATTACGGGCATCACTTTCGATATGGAGTATCAAATGCCCGGGGACACGATGGCGGTAGCCGTTGCACTTACGTTTACGTACGGTACGGGCTCGATTGATTTGCCTAACAACGTGCAAGGCGGAAATGCGGTAGAAGGTAAATAAAATGAGTACACTCAAAACCGCATTGTTTTGCAACGCGGTTTTGAGTGAATTGCCATACTGTTTTGTCATCGTGAATGTTGCGTCGAGATCTATACGCAATTTTTATAAAACACTTGGCTTATATTTAGAGAAAATATATAATAATCATCATATAGAGATAGGCAATAGGAGAAAAATTATGGCAAAAAAAAGAATAGCAACCTTACTTATAGCTTTGGCAACGGCGATCCTTGTTGTCTTGGCATTGTGCTTTAATATGTTTGAATATAGGAAAGATAGTGGTTATAGCTTGAAATTAAACGGCTTTGAAATAATGAACGGGTGGAAACTTGATGAGAGAATTTATTGCTCGGAATGGTTGAGAATTTTCAATATTTTGATGCTGCTTGTAGGGGTTGGCGAGATTGCAGTCGTGGGATATCTGACATATAACAAGCACGAAAAATTACAATATCTGCTCACGACTTGCGTAATCATAAATGTTATTTTGGTAACAGTCTATATGATAAACGGATTTATATTGAGTCGAGAGATAACTGACTACTATGGGTACAGCGACCGCGAATTCACCACGAAAACGTATTGGCCTTTTCTTTTGATGGTGGCAGAGGCAATTGTATATTTTGCAATTGAGAAGAACACAAAAGAAACGTTTGAACCCACCGTTATATGTCTAAAAGAAGCGGAAATCGTCGAGTTGCTTTTAAAATACAAGTCCTTGTTGGATCAAGACGGGATTACGCAAGAAGAGTACGATAAAAAGAAAACGGAGCTTTTGAACTGACGAAAAGACAAAATAAAACGCGGGCGAGCCGATTCGGCTCGCCCGCTATGTTGTATAGTAAACCCACGCGATCGGCACGATGGGCAGGAATGTCATACCGACTGAGCGAAGAAATCGTCCCTTTTGTCATACCGACTGAGCGAAGCGAATGGAGCGTATCTAAGAGATTTCTCGACTACGCTCGAAATGACAAAGCCGAGATACTCTCGACTTCGCAGCAAAGCTGCTACGCTCGAAATGACAGAGCTGCGATATGTTTGACTACGGCTAAGGCCTACGCTTGGTATGACAAGGCTATGCCCAAAAAGTAAAATCCACTGGCTATGACAGTGGAGAGTTTTTTATTTTTCATTTCTCGACGCTAAATAGACCATCAGCACCGATACGTCGGCGGGGTTAACCCCCGAAATTCTGCCAGCTTGTCCGAGATTGAACGGACGGATACGGTTTAGTTTTTCCTGCGCTTCCAAACGCAACCCCTTGATTTCTTCATAACGGATATCCGCCGGCAGGAGTTTGTCTTCCAAGCGTTTTGCCCGTTCGATCATTTCCAAACCCTGCTTTAAATACCCTTCGTAGCGGACGGTGATTTCCGCCGTTTCCAAGACGTTTTTCGGGTATTCTTTAAACACGCCGAAATATTCCATCACGTCCTTTAAGGGGATCGAGCGTTTTAACATTTCCGCGTACGAAACGCCTTTGCTCGGCATTCCGTAGCCGTATTTTTCTAAAAATGCTACCGCGTCCTTGGGCAGGATGCGGGTTTGTAATTCTTCCAAGAGCTTTTCGTATTGCGCTTTTCTTTCCAAGTAGCGTTCGTAGCGGTCGGATTTGACCAAACCGCAAGCGTAGCCCTTTTCCGTCAAGCGGAAATCGGCGTTGTCTTGGCGCAAGCAAATGCGGTGTTCGGCGCGCGAAGTCATCATTCGATAGGGCTCGTCCGTGCCTTTGGTGACCAAATCGTCGATGAGGACGCCGATATACGCTTCGTCGCGACGCAAAACTAAAGGGGGGAGTCCGCGCAGTTTCAAGGACGCGTTCAAGCCTGCGATTAAGCCTTGCGCGGCGGCTTCTTCATACCCCGACGTGCCGTTGATTTGCCCCGCTGTGTACACGCCTTCCACTTTTTTAAATTCGAGCGTCGGCAATACGTCCAACGTATCGATACAGTCGTATTCGATTGCATAGCCGTAGCGCATAATGTCCGCGTGTTCCAAACCGACGACGGACGCGTACATTGCCCGTTGTACGTCGTGGGGCATAGACGTGGACATGCCCTGCACGTAGACTTCGTGCGTGTCCGCGCCTTCGGGTTCTAAAAAGAGCTGATGCCGTTCTTTATCCTTAAACCGTACGACTTTGGTTTCAATGGACGGGCAATATCTAGGGCCCGTGGATTGAATGACGCCGTTGTATAATGGCGAGCGATCCAAATTGTCCATAATAATCGCGTGCGTATCCAAGTTTGTGTACGTGAGATAACAAGGACGTTTGTTTTCGGGGGCTTTGTCGTGCATGAACGAGAAGGGATAAATATCCGTATCCCCGTTTTGAATTTCGCATTTGGAATAATCCACCGTGCGTCCGTCCACGCGCGCAGGCGTACCCGTTTTAAACCGACGGACGTTAAATCCTAAACGGATCAAACTCTCGGTCAAACCATTGTTTGCAGGAGCAAACCCGTTCGGACCGGATTTTGCCACGACGTTGCCGGTGATGGTTTCGCCGTTCAAATACACCCCCGTACAAAGAATAACGACTTTGCAAGTGATCACGCCGTTATAATGGGTTTTTACGCCGACGCATTTTCCGTTCTCGGTTAAAATTTCGGTGGCTTCAGCTTGAAAAATCCGCAAATTCTCGGTGTTTTCCAAGGTTTGTTTCATTGCGCGATGGTAGGCGTTTTTATCCGATTGCGCGCGCAAGCTTTGTACGGCAGCGCCCTTGCCGACGTTGAGCATGCGGATTTGCAGGGCGGTGTCGTCTGCAACAATCCCCATTTCTCCGCCGAGCGCGTCGATTTCGCGGACGAGATGTCCTTTTGCCGTACCGCCGATGGACGGGTTGCATGGCAAAAACGCAATACTATCGAGATTTAACGTGAGTAGTGCCGTTTTAATCCCCGTACGCGCCAAAGCAAGCGAGGCTTCGCAACCTGCGTGCCCCGCTCCGACAACTACCGCGTCTGCGGCGTATTCTAAAAACGTACCGTTTGAAAATTCCATAATTGACAAGTTATTTTTTTAATATGATATTCTTGATATCGTCGATTTCTTTGGCGATTCGATCGTTCAAGGACGAGAGTTTTTCCATCTTGTCCCGCGCGTACATAATCGTCGTATGATCTCTACCGCCCAAAATATTCCCGACGGAAACCAAGGGAAGAGAGAGCATTTCACAAATGAGATACGCGCAAATTTGACGCGCTTTTACCACTTCGGCTTTCTTGGTTTTGCCAAGCAAATCTTCCTTCGTTTGTTTGAAGTATCCGCAAACCGCTGAAATGACCTTTTCGGGGGTGACGTCTTCTTCTTCCAAAGATTCGTTCACAGATTCGCTTAAAGCGAGCTTTGCAAGGCTCAACGAAATAGGCTCTTCGTGGAGTTTGCTTGCAAAAATAACCTTATTCAAGCGCCCCTCCAGCGTACGCACGTCGTGCCCGGAATCGCGTGCCAAGAACTCTAACACGTCGTCGGTCATCGGGCATTTCCGATCGAGCGCTTTGCGCTTTAAAATTGCGACTTTAGTTTCAGGATCGGGCGGTTGCACGTCCGCGAGCATACCCCCTTCAAAGCGGGTACGCAAACGTTCTTCCAAGGCTTCTAATTCCTTAGGCGGACGGTCGGACGTTAAAATAATTTGCTTGTTTTGCGCCGTCAATTCGTTAAAAGTATGGAAGAATTCTTCTTGAACCTGCATTTTGCTCTTTAAGAATTGAATGTCGTCGATCATCAAAACGTCGACGTTGCGGTAGTGGTTGCGGAATTTTGCACCACTCTTTTGCGCGATCGAGTTGATAAACTCGTTCAAGAAATTTTCCGAAGTCGTGTATACGACGCGTTTTTCGGGGGAATGCTTTTCGATATAGTTCGCGATCGCGTGCATCAGGTGGGTTTTCCCGAGCCCTGATTCCCCGTAAATGAACAGGGGGTTGAACGTTTCGCCGGGGGCTTCCGCAACCGATTTAGCCGCCGCGTATACGAATTTACTACCCGAACCCGTCACGAACGATTCGAAGGTGAAATTTTTATTAATCGGGGAGTTTTGGAAGAAATCCGTTTCTTCTTCTTCGACGTTGAGTGGAAATTCCGCGCAGCCGTCTACGACAAGGCGGAAATTCTTCACGCCGAGATCGCATTTTTCCATGGCGTCGATAATTTTGTCCGCATGCTTATTCATAACCGTACGCGCGCCCAAAGCGGACACCGCGCGGAGTACGAGTACTTGTCCAACGAGATCGATCGGTTCTAACGTTTTGATAAACGTATTATACGACGACGGACTGATGAGATTTTCCGCCCGTTCGCTAATTTGTTTCCATAAGAATTGTAAATGTGCATTTTCCGCCATAGCCTTGCTCCCTAAAAATTTTTCCCTATACTTATCCGCATTCCCGTTCGAGAAGTTGTGTTTTTCAAAATTATTTGATATAATTATAATACAAATCGCGACGAAAAGAAAGCGATTTTCGACGGTTTTTTTGGGATTATGCAAATAAAAAAATTATTTCTTCAAAATTTCAGAAATTACGAGAATGAAAAATTCGATTTTTCGGACGGTTTAAACGTCTTGTTCGGCAAGAACGCGCAAGGCAAAACGAACTGCGCCGAAGCGGTTTTTTATCTTTGTACGGGCGCGTCGTTGAGAATTCGTCACGACAAACAACTCATTCGTATAGGCGCGGAATCGGCAAGGATTATTGCGGAAGCGGAAAATCGCTATGGGATGGTGACCATTCAAGCGGATATCTACGAAAATAAGCGCGAAATCCGCGTCAACGGCAGTAAAATTTCCAAGAACGCCGATTTGATGGGGCATATCAACAGCGTATTCTTTTCTCCTGGGGAGTTGCGCTTGATACAGGACGGCCCGGACGAACGTCGCCGGTTTATGAATTTGTCCATTTCCCAAACGTCGTCCGCTTACTATACGGCGCTACTCCGCTACAATAAAATACTCGATCAACGCAACGTATTGCTCAAAAATCACGACGTTTCTATGGTTTTGGACACTTTGCCTGTTTGGGACGAACAGCTTTGTAAATATGCCGCGGTGATCTTGAAAAAACGCAGGGAATTTTTGGAAAAACTTGCGCCGTTTGCTAAGGAGTTTCACGCGTTTTTGACGGACGGGCGAGAAGAACTTGTCGTTGCGCCCGACAAACATTACGACGGTGACGAAACGGAGATTGCGAAAACCTTACTTCGACGATTAGAAAATCATTACGACAAGGATTTACGATTAGGCTTTACAACGGTCGGTCCGCATCGCGACGATTTGGACGTTTCCATCGGCGGAGTGGACGCGAAAGCCTACGCCTCTCAAGGACAAACGCGTACAGCGGCGCTCGCGTTAAAGCTCGCCGAAGTACAAATTTTTAAGGAACTTTCGGGGGAATATCCCGTGCTTGTTTTGGACGACGTGATGAGCGAGCTGGACTTGCCCCGTCGCAAGAAGTTGGTACAATGTATCGCAGGCATGCAAACGATTTTGACTTGTACGCATGCGGAACGAGTGCTTTACGGCGCAGAGAGTAAAAAAATCCGTATTGAAAACGGAAAAATAAAAGGCTAACGGACATAAACCCTTCCCTTTTTAAGCATACTGTACGAAAGGTAGAAAGGGAAGGACGAGCATGCAAAAAACACATAGAAAAACGCTCCTTCTAACGGGCGTTTTTTTTGTTCTCGCCTGTTTGGGGTTTGGGGTTCGCGCTCCGCGCCTGGTGTTAGCGGAAATCAACCCCTACGGTTGGGATAAAATCGCGTCGTACACCACCTATTACGACGAAAAAGACAGGGGCAGGTGCGAGAATATTGCCATTGCAGCGTCGTTAATCGACGGTATCACCGTTCAGGCTTACGGGGAGTTTTCTTTCAACGGCACGGTGGGGCGTAGAACGCAGGACGCAGGGTTTCAACAGGCGAAAATTATCGTAAACGGGGAGTACGTCTTGGGGGTTGGCGGTGGTGTTTGTCAAGTGAGTACGACGTTATACAACTCCGCTTTAAAAGCAGGGCTGACGATAACGGAATTTCATCCACATTCCTTGCGTGTTGGCTACGTTGCGCCGTCCAGGGACGCGATGGTGTCGACGGAGAGCGATTTGCGGTTTTTCAATCCTTACGATACCCCCGTGCAAATTTCCGCGCAGGTGTTTTCGGGCGGTTTACGCATTTGCGTTTTCGGGAAAAAAACGGGGCGAAGATACGAGCTGTCTTCCCGTACTTTGGAAGAAATTCCCCCGCCTGCGCCCATCGTCAAAGAAGGGGAGAAAGACGAGATTTTACGCTCGCCGAAAAACGGATTAAAAAGCGAATTGTATATCGAGTGCTACCAGGGCGAACAGTTGCTTTTTAAAAAGCGTTTGCGTACGGACGAATACCGCCCGATCCAAGGGATCGTCGCTAAAAAAATCGACAAACCGACAAATTAAATAGCGTTCAACGCTTGTGTTTTTTTGGAAAAAATGGTATAATAAAAAAAATATGCAAATGAGAAGAGCGTCGCAAGACGAAAATCAGGCTTTTCTTGATAAAAAGGCAGGTTGAAATGGATAGAATTTCGTTGAAAGAACTCCAAGTGAAATATCTCGAATACGACGGGAAAGAAGTGACGGTAGCGGGTTGGGCGAGAACCATCCGCGATTCTAAAGCGTTTGGGTTTATCGAATTGAACGATGGCGGTTGTTTTAAGAATACGCAAATTGTTTTCGAACGCGAAAATCTTACAAATTACGACGAAATCGCAAAACAAAACGTCGGTTGTGCGTTGATTGTAAAAGGGGTGCTTGTCGCAACCCCTGAAAACAAACAGCCCTATGAAATCAAGGCGACGGAAATTACGGTGGAAGGGGAATCTTCTCCCGAATACCCCTTGCAAAAGAAACGGCATTCGGTAGAATTTTTACGGGAAATCGCCTATCTTCGTCCGCGTACGAATTTATTCGGCGCGGCGTTCCGCATTCGTAGCGAAGCGGCAATCGCCGTGCATAAATTCTTCAACGATCGTGGGTTCGTGTACGTGCATACGCCCATCATCACGGGTAGTGACTGCGAAGGCGCGGGCGCTATGTTCCAAGTGACGACCTTGGATATGGACGAAGTGGCAAAAGGCAAGAAGGTTGATTACAAAGACGATTTCTTCGGCAAGAAAGCGGCACTCACCGTTTCGGGGCAACTGAATGCGGAAACGTACGCGATGGCGTTCGGCAACGTGTATACGTTCGGGCCGACTTTCCGCGCGGAACACTCCAACACGGCGCGCCACGCGGCGGAGTTTTGGATGATCGAGCCGGAAATGGCGTTTTGCGATTTGGCGGGGGATATGGACGTAGCCGAAGCGATGGTAAAATACATCATCGATTACGTTAGCGAAACCTGTAAAGACGAATTGGAGTTTTTAAATCAATTCGTGGACAAGGGCTTGTTGGAACGTTTGAAAAACGTTTCCGAAAACGCGTTCGTGCGGTTGACGTACACCGAAGCGATTGAAATACTCAAACAAAACGCGGACAAGTTCGACGATAAGAATATTTTCTGGGGCAAGGATTTGCAAAGCGAACACGAACGGTTCTTGACGGAAACGGTATTCCAAAAACCCGTATTCTTGACTGATTACCCCAAGGAAATTAAAGCGTTTTATATGAAACAAAACCCCGACGGAAAGACGGTTGCGGCGGCGGATTTGCTCGTGCCCGGGATCGGGGAGTTGGTCGGCGGATCGCAAAGAGAAGAAGATTACGACAAGCTTTACAACCGCATTAAGGAATTGGGTATGAACCCCGAAGACTATTGGTGGTATTTAAATTTGCGTAAATACGGCGGTACGACGCATAGCGGATTCGGGCTCGGGTTCGAACGTATGGTGATGTACTTGACGGGTATTTCGAATATTCGCGACGTATTGCCGTATCCCCGTACGGTTTACAATTTGGAATATTAATTAGGCAGGTAAATAGGAAATATGACGAGAATCGTAGTAGACGCGATGGGTGGGGATTTTGCCCCGAAACAACAAGTGATCGGTGCAGTAGAAGCCCTGCGCTTGGACAAGCAGTTATACGTGATTTTGGTGGGTGATGAACCGCAAATTCGCGCGGAATTGTTGACGTTGCCCCACGACGAACGCCGTTTGGAAATCGTACATACGACGGAAGTCATCACGATGGAAGAAGTTCCGACGAAAGCCGTAAAAACGAAAAAGGATTCTTCTCTCGTCGTGGCGTTTAGAATGTTAAAAGAAGGGAAAGCGGACGGGCTTGTCACTTCGGGGTCTACGGGTGCAGTTTTGACGGCAGGGGTACTTGTTTTGGGTAGATTAAAAGGGGTATCCAGACCTGCGCTTTGTCCGTTGATCCCCAACCACAAAGGCAAGGCGACGTTCCTTTGCGATTGCGGGGCAAACTTGGAATGCAAACCCTTGTATCTTGCGCATTTCGCGATGATGGCAACGGCGTACGCGCAGGCGGCGTACGGGATTAAAAACCCGAAAGTCGGGCTTTTAAACAACGGCACGGAAGATCATAAAGGGCTTGCGTTGCAACAGGAAGCCAACGCGCTTTTGAAAACACTCTCGTGTATTGATTACGTCGGCAACGTCGAAGCACGCGATTTGATGTACGGGGATATCGACGTCATGGTTGCGGACGGGTTCACGGGGAATATCGCGATGAAAGCGGTGGAAGGCTGTGGAAAAGCCGTTAGCACGATGATGAAACGGGAATTCAAACGCAATCTCTTTACCAAACTCCGCGCGGTTATGTGCGGTGGGATCTTGAAACGCATCAAGAAAGGTATGGACTACGAAGGCTTAGGCGGAGCGATGTTCTTGGGGTTGAATAAGACGGTCGTTAAGGGACACGGAAACTCCAAAGCGAAAGGGTTCTCGATCTGTATTGCGCAAGCGGCGAACGCGGTGCGTGGAAATATGGTAGAAAACATTCGCGAAATGTTGGATAAGACGGAAATTGTCCAAGCGAATACGACGGAGGCATAAGCGTGGCGTTTCCTTACGCGGAGATAGAAAAAAAGATCGGGTACACCTTTCGGAATAAATCGTTGTTAGAACAAGCCTTTCGGCATTCGACGTATGCAAATGCGCGCGGTGGCGAAGACAACGAGAGAATGGAGTATTTAGGCGACGCGGTTTTACAGCTTGCGATTACCGAATGGCAGTACACGGGCAAAACGGACGGCGAAGGCAAGATGACGCGCGAACGGCAAAAAATCGTTTGCGAAAAAGGCTTGTTGCACGCAGTGGAAAACCTGGGGATCGAACAGTATTTGCTCTTTGAAGGGAGCAAGGAAAACGTCGGCAAGAAAACGCTGTCTAGTTTATTCGAAACGGTGGTGGCGGCGATTTTTTTGGACGGCGGATACGCGCCTGCGAAAAAGTTCGTGTTAAAGAAAGCGATTTTAAGCGCAGGGGAAACCACGAAAAATTATAAGGGCGCTTTGCAGGAGTTTGTTCAGGCGCGAAACGAAACTCGCCCGATCTACCAAACAAACAAAACGGGAAAAGACAACGATCCTTGGTTTGTGGCAAAGGTGACGGCGCTTGGGAAAAGCGCGACGGGACAAGGTAAGAGCAAACGGGAGGCGGAACAGCGATCCGCAAAAGAGCTGTTGGAAATTTTACGTAAGCCTACGCGCTGATGCGACGTAGTATTGCGATGGATTTTGAAAAAATTACGGATATAATCATATCAAAAGGAGCTTACATTGGATTTAAAAGAAATACACTTGGTCGGGTTTAAATCGTTTGCCGACAAAACGACGATTCGGTTCGAAGAAGGCGTCACGTGTATAGTCGGGCCGAACGGTTGCGGAAAGAGCAACGTTGCCGACGCGGTACGTTGGGTGCTTGGCGAGCAGTCGGCGAAATCGTTGCGTGGTTCGAACATGCAGGACGTTATTTTCGGCGGAACGTTAGAGAGAAAACCCCATTCGTTCTGCGAAGTCACGTTGGTATTCGACAACGAAAAACGTATTTTCAATTTGGATACGTCGGAAGTGTCGATGACTCGTCGTTTATACCGCACGGGCGAGAGTAAATATCTCATCAATAACCAACCTAGCCGATTAAAGGATATCGTAGCGCTATTTCACGGTATTGGGCTCGGGAAAGAAGGGTATTCGATTATCGGGCAAGGCAAAGTAGAACAAATTATGAACGCCCGTCCAGAAGACCGTCGTTTGATCTTTGAAGAAGCGACGGGGCTTATGGTCTATAAATCTCGCAAGAACGAAATCGAGCGCAAGATCGCGGACGCAAATTCCAACTTGTTCATCTACCGTCAACGGATCGACGAAGCGGAACGTAGATTAGGGCCGTTGAGCAAACAAGCGGAAAAAGCCAAGGAATATAAGGAATATTCGCAAAAACTCAAAGATAACGAAGTCAACGCGTACATATACCGCTACGAAAACGCGGAAGGCGAAAAGAGCAAGTATAAAAAAGATATCGTCGTTATTTCTGAAAAAATCATTGATTTAAATACGAAGATCGAACTCATCAACCGTCGTTTGGAAGAAAACCGCGGAAAGATAAGCTCGGCGGATTTACGGTTGACGGAGCTGAACGACCGTCGGTTGGTGCTTTCCGTCGGCAACGAGCGTAAAGACGGGGAGTTGAAACTCGCAAGAGAACGTATCAAAACGTACCGTCAACAAATCCATACGGCGGTGGAATGGTTGCAATCGAGCAAAATACGGATCGGGGAAATCGACGACGAAATTGCGTTGACGACCAAGAAGAATCAAGACGGCACGGCGCGTATTGCTTCGATCGAAACGCAAACGGAAGTGTTGCGTTCGGCGGTGTCCGCGCTCGATAAAAAGATTGACGTCTTTGAAAAACTTTCGGACGAAACGCGTATGGATCAGTTGTCGTCTGCAGACGACTTGTCGGAGTTGAAGAAGAACTTGGGTACGCTTACCGCGCGCATGGAAGCGACCAAGGAAAAACTCAACGAATTGGTTTCCGCGTTGCAAAAAGCACAAGATAGAAAGGATCGGTTGTCGGATGAGTTGCAATCGGTGCGCAAGGACTTGCAGGATTTGCGGAATTTAACGGCAAACGGTAGCAAGGAATTTGAAGAAAAGCAAGAAGAAGCGCGCGAAATGCAGTTGACGATCAACGATTTCAACCAAGAATTGTTCAACGCAAACGGGCAGATCGCGTCTTTGCGGGAAAATTTGGAAATGTATATCGGTTTAAAGAACCGGTACGAAGGCTATAAGGAATCCGTGCGTCGGTTGCTTTCGGTGGCGAAAACCAACCCCGAGATTAGCAAACACATCAAGGGCGCGTTGGCGGACATCGTGTTCACGGAACAAAGATACGAAGTCGCAATCGAAACGGCGTTCAGCGGAAATATGCAAAACATCGTCGTGCCTTCGGCGGACGACGGGAAGTATTTGATCGAATATTTAAGACGTAGCAACGGCGGTATTGTCACGTTCTTGCCCGTAGCGAACATGCGCCCCCGTCCCGATTCTCGGGAGATCCGTAGGGCGCTTGAAGAACGTGGCGCTATGGGACTTGCGACCGAGCTTGTACAATACGACGAATATTACTACAACGTCATCAGCAATTTGTTGGGGAACACGTTGATTTGCGACAATATCGCAAACGCGACGGCGATTGCCAAGAAATACGGCAATCTGTTTAAAATCGTCACGCTCGACGGGGATATCATTGCGACGAGTGGCGCGATGACGGGTGGTAGCCGTCGGAAAGATTCGGCGTCCTTGCTTTCCAACGAACGGAAAATTCAGGAATGTAAAGAAAATATCGCTCGTAAGCAAAAATATATCGAAAAACTGCGCGCGGCGATTGCGAACAGCGAACGCGCAAGACAGGAAGCGGAAGCGGCGGTAGATGCTTTGCGTGAAAAATATCAGGGCGCAAACAGCGAAATTGCAGGCTTGACGCAACGCGAAACGGCGCTTGTACAACAAATCGAAGAAGCGGAAACGGACATCGAAACGTACGCGCAAGCGTTGGAATTCCACAAATTGAAGTTGGCGGAATTGGAATCGGAAGAAGCAAACTCGTTCTTGAGCGAAGAACAGCTTACTTCCCGTCGCCAAGACGCCGCGAAACAAATGGCGGATCAACGCGATCAATGCGAAAAATTCAAAGAAGAACGCGCGGAAAAGAGTAAGACGTTGCGGGATTTGGAAATGGAATACACGACGCTTAACTCCCAACTCGAAGCGCAAAAAGACGCAATCGACCGCTTGACGCAAGAAAAGGAAGAATTGATCAAGCGTACCGTCGAGATAGAAAACGAAAAGGCGGAAACGGAAGAAAAGCTTGCGATTTTGGAAGAAGAAGCGGAAGAAAAAGAGCTTACGGAAGAAGAAAAAGCTGCCGTACAAGAAATTGTCGACGAGATCGCTGCGCTTACCAAGCAAAAGGAAGAAGTCAACGCGGCACAACTTGGTTTAGAAGAAGAAAAAACGGGCTTACAAGAAACGTTGACGAAACAATCGGACAAGCGGTATAAATGCGAAATTGAAATCAGTAAAATCGACACCAATTTGGAGAATATGCGTCAACGTATCGACGAAGTATACGGCTTGGATTACGAAACGTGTTTACCGCTCCGTCGGGAAGATTTTAATATGGACGAAGCGTCGACGCTCATCACGGCGTTGCGTAGAAAGATTACCGTACTCGAAAACGACGGGATCAATTTGCACGCGGAAGAAGAATACGTGGACGAAAAAGCGCATTGTGATGAAATGATCACGCAACGCGACGACTTACAAAAAGCCATCGACGATTTGCAATCAGCGCTCGACGAAATCCGTGGGGAAATGTTGCGCATCTTCAACGAAGGCTTTGAACAAATCAACGAAAGCTTTAAAATTACGTTTAAGGAGCTCTTCGGCGGTGGCAAGGCGGAACTCCAAATCGATTACGACGGCGTAGAAGATCCGTTGAACGCAGGTGTGGAAATCGTCGCGTGTCCGCCGGGCAAGAAATTGACGAAAATCTCTTTGCTTTCGGGTGGTGAACGCGCTTTGACGGCGATTGCGATTTTGTTCGCAATTCTCCGTGCAAGACCGATGCCGTTCTGTATACTCGACGAAATCGAAGCGGCGCTGGACGACGCGAACGTGGATAGATTTGCGACGTATTTGAAACGGTTTGCAGAAGAAACGCAATTCATCGTCATTACGCACAGAAAGCCGACGATGAACCAAGCGGATACGTTGTTTGGCGTGACCATGCAAGAAAAAGGCGTTTCCAAGATCGTTTCCGTAAAACTTGCGGAAGTGGAAAGTCGCTTGGGCGCAGGAACGGTAGAATAATAAAAAGTACCCCCTTACGCGTTAAGGGGGTATTGTAGCAAAAAAGGTAGGAAAAGCATATGGGATTATTCGGGAAACTTTTCGGCGCGTTAAAAAAGACGAAGGACAACCTTTCGGAAAAATTGCGCGTACTCTTTTCCAAAAATAAACTCGGCAACGAATTTTATGAAGAATTAGAAGAGCTTTTGATTTCTTCCGACGTATCGGTTGCGACGGCGGAAGAAGTCGTCGAACGTGTAAAAAAACAAGCAATTTCGGAAAAATTACGCGACGAAACGTACGTGACGGAATTACTGCGTGGGATTTTGACCGATATTTTGGAAGAATCGGAAGTAGAACCGCCGTCCTATCCTTGCGTGATTATGCTCGTCGGGGTAAACGGCGTAGGCAAGACGACGACGGTAGGTAAACTTGCGCATTACTTCCTTTCGCAGGGCAAGACGGTGACGGTGGCGGCGGCGGATACCTTCCGCGCGGCTGCAAGCGAACAACTCTCCGTTTGGGCAGAACGCGCGAAAGTAAGGATCGTCAAGCACGAAGAAGGTAGCGATCCGTCGGCAGTCATCTACGACGCCGTTTCGTCGGCGAAAGCAAAAGGCACGGACGTCGTTATTGTCGATACGGCAGGAAGATTACACGTCAAAGAAAATTTAATGAACGAACTTCGGAAGATGGACAGGGTGGTTTCAAGAGAATTCCCCGAAGCGGATTTCTTAAAATTGCTCGTGTTAGACGCAACGACGGGACAAAATGCCGTCAATCAAGCGCGCGTATTCGACGAAGCGGTGGAACTCGACGGGATCGTACTCACGAAATTAGACGGCACGGCAAAGGGCGGGTTCGTATTTTCGTTATCCGCCGAACTTTCGTTGCCCGTACTCTTCGCAGGGGTGGGCGAAAAGATGTCCGACTTGGAAGAATTCGACAGCAAGGGCTTTGTGGAAGCAATCCTTTAAAAGCAAAACAAGCCTACCGTGTATTAGGCGAATGGAGAAAAATGCATGAAAATCGATATCCTTACCCTATTCCCTGAAATGTTCTCCGCGATGCAAGAAAGCATCTTGGGTAGAGCGCAACGGGACGGGAAGATACAAATCAATATCGTCAATATCCGCGATTATACCGAAGAGAAGCATTTAAAATGCGACGATTACCCGTTCGGTGGTGGTGCAGGAATGGTGATGATGGCTCCGCCGATCGGGAATGCGATCGAAGCGTTAGATCCCGAGCATAAAGCGCGTCGGATTTATATGTCCCCCAAAGGCGAAACGTTCAAGCAACAAAAGGTATTCGAATTGCTGGAATACGAGCATTTGATCTTGCTTTGCGGACATTACGAAGGGGTGGATCAACGGGCAATCGATTTATTTATCGACGAAGAAATTTCCATCGGGGATTACGTTTTGACAGGTGGGGAACTGCCAGCGATGGTGGTTGCCGACTGCGTTTCCCGCTACGTGGACGGGGTGATTAGCCATTCGTCGCTCGTTGACGAGAGTTTTTCGGAAAACTTGTTAGAATATCCGCAATACACCCGTCCGCAGGAATACCGCGGACTTGGCGTTCCTGAAATCTTGCGGAGTGGGGATCATGCGAAAATCGACGCTTGGCGACGGGAACAAGCGATCGAGCTAACGAAGAAGAAACGTCCGGATTTATTAAGGTGAGTTATGAAGAATATACAATGGTTTCCCGGGCATATGACGAAAGCCATGCGGGACATGGAGAAAAAACGGGATCTTTGCGACGGTGTAATTTGTGTGCTTGACGCGCGCGCGCCGATTGCTACGGTCAATAAAAATTTCAAAAAAATCTTTGGCGAAAAGCCCGTCTTGTACGTTTTAAACAAAGCCGATCTCGCGGACGGGAAAGCGGACGCGTTTTTGAAATATTTTGAAAGCAAGGGCAAGGATTGCGTGAAATGTGATTCTACGAATATCTCGACGAAACGTATTTTGTTGCAACGTTTGAACGCGATCACGGAAGAAAAACGCCAACGCGCGCAGGCAAAGGGGTTAAATCGTACCTTTCGGTTTATGGTAGCAGGCATTCCCAACACGGGAAAAAGCACGATCGTCAACCTTTTGAGTGGCCAAAAACGCGCGAAAACAGGGGATAAAGCCGGGGTGACGCGGGACGTTCGTTGGCTCAAATGCGGTGCATTCGATTTGTTGGATACGCCGGGGACGATGCCCCCGTCCTTTGAAAATCAATATCATGCCCGCCATTTGGCGTATATCGGCAGTATCAACGACGACATTTTGGATATGGACGATATTGCGTTGGAGCTTTTGGGTGAGCTCGCCGAAAAATACCCGTCGTACTTGACGGAACGCTACGGGATCACCGATTTTTCCGAAAAGCTCGGCATGTACGAAGCGTTATGCAAGCGTCGCGGATTTATTTTACGGGGCGGAGAATTTGATTATGAACGTGGCGCAAAAGCGCTGATAGACGACTTTAGAAAAGGTCGGATCGGTCGGCTTTGCTTGGAAGATCCTACCGATTATGCGGATTTTGAGTTTTAAGGTACACGTAGATGGCAAAAGTTTGGGATGTGGATGAAAAACTCCAGTACGAACGCGCGTTGCGCGCAAAGGGGTATCGGTATATTGCAGGCGTAGATGAAGTGGGTAGGGGCCCGTTGGCTGGTCCTGTCGTTTGTGCGGCGGTGATCATGCCGATCGAAGACGAAATGCTCGTCGTCGGGGTGGACGATAGCAAAAAACTTTCCGAAAAGAAACGGGAAGAACTCTCCCAGCGGATCAAAGAGCGGGCTTTGGCGTATACGATTGTGGAAATCGACGAGAAAACGATTGACGAAATCAATATTTTAGAAGCCACAAAACTCGGAATGAAACGCGCGATTGAAGCGCTTGCCATTTCCCCGGAAATCGTACTCACGGACGGGAATATGACGATTGATATTCAAGCGCCGCAACAAAGTATTGTCCATGGCGACGCGTTGTCCTATTCGATCGGCGCGGCGAGTATTATCGCCAAGGTGTATCGGGATAAACGGATGGATGAATACGCGAAAGTGTATCCTGCGTACGATTTTGAAAAGAACAAGGGCTACGGCACGGCGAAACATATACAAGCGATTAAGGAGCAAGGGTTATGTCCGATTCACCGCAGGACGTTTACAAAAAAGTTTTAGGTAGCAAGGGCGAAAAGCTTGTAGAAAAGTACCTGAAAAAGCAAGGATATAAAATCCTGAAAAAGAATTATCGCACGCCGTTTGGGGAAGCCGATTTGATCGCGCAAGACGGCGACGAAATTGCGTTTATCGAAGTAAAAACGCGCACGTCGGACGGGTACGGCTCGCCCAAAGAAGCCGTCGTCTTGGCAAAACGGCAACGCTATCAAAAAATAGCGAAATTTTTTTGGTTGCAACAGGGCGAAGAACCCAACGCGCGGTTTGACGTTGCCGAAGTTTGGGCAGACGGCAGAATAGAATACATCAAAAACGCCTTTTAGGAAGAATATATGACGAAATTATTAATCGTCCGTCACGGATACAGCGAATATAATCATTTAAAAAAACTCACGGGACACAAGGATATTCCGTTGACGCCTTTGGGCAAGGAACAAGCGTTGCGCACGGCGGAGTACGTTGCAAAAACCTACGCGGTAGACGCGATCTATTCCAGTGATTTACGTCGGGCGATGGATACGGCTATGCCTTTGGCGAACGCTTTGGGTTTGCCTATTTCCCCCGAAAAACGCTTGCGGGAAATTGACGTGGGGGTATGGGAAGATCAATACATAGCCGACGTCGTGAAAGAATATCCCGAAGCCTACGCCAGCTATCAAAAGGGCGGAAAAATCGACGGTGGCGAGAGTTTTTTCGACGTGCAAATCCGTGCGCTTGCCGCAGTGGAAGAGATTGCGAAAAAACACGACGGGCAAACGGTGTTTATTGCAACGCACGGCGGAGTTTTGCGGACGCTAATTTGCGCATGGAAACAAATCCCGATCGAAAAGATTGCTACGCTACCCGTCGTATCCAACAACTCCGTCACGGAAATTGCCTACGAAAACGGACGGTTTGCGATTGTAGCGCTCGGCATCGACGAGTTTTTAGCCGATTATAAAACCGTACCTGCAAAAAATTTATATTAACGCTTGAAACCAAAATGACGATAAAAAACGCCTTTCGACAAAAGGCGTTTTTATTTTGCTTTGCCAAACCTGTATACTCAAAGGCAAGGGAGAAGCGTGATGGAAATTTATATCGAATACGCGTTTTTGGAGAATTTTTTGTTGGACGGCGTATTGCTCGTTCTATCGCTCAAGGCGACGAAAGTCAAAATCGTTTGGAAACGAGTGCTTCTTTCCGCAACGCTCGGTGGAGTTTTCGCCTTGATTTTTCCACTACTTACCCTTGCGAACGGTTGGCGTTTCGTTTTGAAGTTTTCGATGGGGTTTTTGCTCAGTTTGCTTGTCGTCGATCGGGTAAAAACGAAAAAGGAATGGGGCAGGTATGCGTTGACGGCATTCTTTTTCTTTGCGTTTAGTTTTGGTTTTGGTGGAGTTTTGCTCGGCGTTAGTCAACGGTTTTCCTATGCGAACGGATTTTCGACGTCGCGCCTACCCACTTGGGTAACCCTACTCGCATTCGCGCTACTTACTTGCATTACGCTTTGGTCGGTGGAGAAACTTTACCAAAGAAAAAGGTTGTACGGGTTTATTTACGAATGCAGGCTGACGTTTCGGGGGAATATCGTTTATGCAAACGGGTTTTTAGATACGGGAAACCGAGCAGAAAAAGACGGCTTGCCCGTGTGTTTTCTTTCGCCGGAAATTGCCTACGAGCTATTTGGCGAGCTTTCGCTTTACGGCGTTCCCGAAGCATATACGGAAATTAATACGCTCGGCGGGAAGAAACGCGTTCCCCTGTACCGTGGGGAAGTGCAAGTGTACGGTGCAGGTGTGGAAAATTCCGAAAAGGCGGTATATTTTGCCGTTTCGGCGAATATGTTATCGAGAGAATATAAAGTACTGTTGAACGGTCGCACGGTGTAGGATGGTGAGAGATGAAAATGTATGCATTCTTGGAAAAGCTTATACGAAAGATGTTGGGGAAAACGGTGGACGTGGATTACGTTTGCGGAAACGGGGAAGCCTTGCCCTTGCCACTCTCGGCGGAAGAAGAAAGCAAAATGCTTATTTTGCTAGCAGAAGAAGGGGAGAAAGAACGCGCGAAATCGGCGCTCATCCAACACAATTTGCGGTTGGTTGTCTATATTGCGCGGAAATTCGATAACACGGGCGTGGAAAACGACGACTTGATTTCTATCGGCACGATCGGGCTTATCAAGGCGATCAATTCCTTTAAAACGGACAAGAATATTAAGCTAGCGACTTACGCGTCCCGTTGCATTGAAAACGAGATTTTGATGTATTTACGGCGTACGGCGCGTTTAAAGAGCGAAGTTTCTTTTGACGAGCCATTGAATACCGATTTTGAAGGAAACGAGTTGTTGCTTTCGGACGTACTTGGCACGCCTGCGGAGAGCGTTTACGGGGATATCGAATCCAATGCGGAAAAAGAACAACTGAAAGAAGCGTTAAGGCGATTGTCCGAACGGGAACGGAAGATTATGTTTTTGCGGTTCGGGCTGGGCGGTGGAGAAGAAATGACGCAAAAGGACGTGGCGGATCTTTTGGGGATTTCTCAAAGCTACATATCCCGTTTGGAGAAAAAAATTATCCTGCGTTTGAAAAAGGAAATTGCAAAAATGGAATAAAAATTTTCAAACTTGCGCATACTCAACGCATACCTGCCCTTGTTTTTTTGTCTTGGCTACATACGACAAGGAGAGTGAAACGGTATGCAAAAAGTGGAAATTTGCGGTGTGGATACGACGGGATTACCCCGTTTAACCGCCAAAGAAAACGAAGAACTGATGCTCAAGTTAAAAAACGGCGACAAGGAAGCCCGCGATCGGTTTATCATTGGGAATATGCGACTTGTGTTATCGCTTGTCAAGCGTTTCCGTATCAAACATCTTGGCGCGGACGACGTATTCCAAGCCGGGTGCGTGGGCTTGATCAAGGCGATCGACGGGTTTGATACGCGTGTGGGCGTGAAATTCTCCACCTACGCCGTACCGATGATCGTTGGGGAAATCAAGCGGTATTTGCGTGACGGGAACTCGCTCCGTGTTTCCCGTTCCATTCGGGATATGGCGTATAAGGTGTTGAAAGCGCGCGAAGAAATCGAAGCGCGCGACGAAGAAGCGACGATCGAACGGATCGCCGAGAGTTTAAAAGTCGCAGAACGGGAAGTGGTGTACGCGCTCGACGCGATTTCCGATCCCGTGTCGTTATATGAACCCGTATACAACAAAGCGGGGGATACGCTACTTTTAATGGATCAGCTTTGCGACGAGAAAAACACGGACGAGATTTGGACGGAACACGTTGCTTTAAGCGAAGCGATGTCCAGGTTGGGCGATCGGGAAAAGAAAATCCTGTTTTTGCGGTACTACGAAGGCAAGACGCAAACGGAAATTTCCGAAGAAGTCGGGATTTCCCAAGCGCAAGTTTCCCGTCTGGAAAAGAACGCGTTAAACAACATTCGATTGAATATTTCTTAAAAAACGACACATTTTTCCTGCTCCTTGCATATAGTATTAGTGGAACGTTTTTTTTGCAAGGAGTATGTTATGGAGTTATCATTCTCGGAACTTCGCGCGAAAGAGGTAGTCAATACGCAAGACGGAAAAAAGCTTGGGAGAGTGTGCGACGTTGCGCTTTGTTATCCCGAGAATAAATGGATCGGGATCGTTGTGCCCGGGGGGCGTGGCTTTGCGTTTAAGAAAAGCGAGTTGTTTATCGATTTGCGACGCATTGTCAAGATCGGTGAAGACGTTATACTCGTCGACGTCGGGCTTCCTAAACGGCAAAACGGGGGAAATAAGGGCGGAAAGAATTGTCCGCCGAACGATCCACCACGGGAAAGAACGTATGAGGATTTTGAATAAACAGAGAAACGGGCTTGCACGCAAGCCCGTTTCTCTTTGTGATTTTGCAAAAAAAGGATGAAAAAATAATTTTTCATCAATCTTTCACGGTTTTGCGTTGTAGATTTAACAAAATTTGGTTATAAATATATATATCAGGATAAAAAAACAACGTTAGGGGAAGGTACTTATGAAAATTTTGATTGTCGACGACGAAGAAATGATCCGCAACGTCTTACGGGAATACGTGGAGTTTGAAGGCAACGAAGCCTACGAAGCTTCGGATGGAAGAGAAGCGGTACGCTTGTGCCGTGAAAACGATTACGATCTTATTTTAATGGACGTGATGATGCCTTATTTGGACGGGTTTTCCGCGGTAAAAGAGATTAAGAAAACCAAGGATATTCCCGTGATTATGTTGTCTGCGCGCGGAGAAGAATACGACAAACTGTTTGCGTTCGAACTCGGGGTAGACGATTACGTCACCAAACCTTTTTCACCCAAGGAAGTAATGGCGCGTATCAACGTCGTCACCAAACGTCACAACGCCAAGCCGTCGGGGAATGAAATTTTGAAATTCGAAGGCTTGGAAATCGATATGGCTGGCAGAAACGTTTACGTCGACGGAGTGAAAGCCGAGCTCACCCCGAAAGAATACGAACTTCTTTTTTATCTCGTCCGCAATAAAGGGATCGCTTTGACGAGGGAAAAGCTGTTATGCGACGTGTGGGGGTTTGATTTTTACGGCGACGACCGCACGGTGGACACGCATATAAAAATGCTCCGTGGGAACTTGAAAGATTATCGGAAGTTTATCGTCACGCTTCGTGGTCTTGGGTATAAATTCGAAGAATAAGGCTATGGGAAAAGGGAAAAAGCGCGTACGGCGCAAGGACAAATACGTTGGACGAAAACCTCCGCGTCATTATCAAAAACGGCAACGTAGTACTAGCGTATATTTCCTAATTTGGGCAATTTTCGCAACGTTGTCGCTTTTTGTCGTAATCACGTTGGGGATTTCGCAACAAATGCTTTTAGAACGCTCGTATAAAGATCAAGCGAGAAAAGACGTCAGCGAAGCAGGAAAAAAGATTGAAACGGCAATCCACGCAGGTCCGCCAGAATGGATCAACGATAACTACGCTGGATATTTGCGATACTTGGCGCAAACGCATAACGTACGGCTTGCGATACTTAACGCCGACGGGGAAGTGTTATTCCCAAAAGAAGTCAATTTCGATCCCAACGCGCCCGAGTACGAAGAGATGTTGGATTATTCGAAAGAATTTGCGACGCTTTATAATAAACTCCAAAACAAAGACGTAGACTTCGTTGTTTATCAAGGCGACGGGGAGTACGTTTACGGCGCGAATTTGCCGTTGTTTGGACAAACGGATGCTTACCTGTACGTCGGGCGGTCGATGGAGTTCGCCGAAGCGGTTGCCACCAAAATGTTGGGGAGAACGGTATCCGTTTCGTTTTTCATTTTTATTGCGTCGTTTGCCGTGTCCAGCGCCGTTGCCGGGTGGATCGTCAAACCGATCGACGCGATGACGAAAAAGGCAAGAAGGCTTGCGGAAGGGGATTTTTCCGTGGACTTCCACGGCTCGGATTACGGGAAAGAGATGGTGGAGCTTGCGGACTCGCTCAATTTCGCGCGTGACGAGTTATCGAAAACGGATCGAATGCAAAAGGAGTTAATCGCCAACGTTTCGCATGATTTTAAAACGCCGTTGACGATGATTAAAGGATATGCGTCGATGATTATGGAGATTTCGGGGGCGATCCCTGAAAAACGCAACAAACATGCGCAGATTATCGTGGATGAAGCCGATCGCTTGGCGTCGCTTGTCGACGACGTATTAAATCTTTCCAAAATGCAGGCGTCGCTAGACGTCGTGAAATTCAGAGAAGTGAATATGTCGGAATACGTGGAAGAAATCGTGTCCCGTTTTGGATATTTACAGGATTCTCAGGGGTACGAGTTGGTTGTCGATATCGACGGGGATTTGTACGCGGAAGTAGATGAACGTCTGATCGGGCAAGCGGTGTATAACCTGATCGGGAACGCCGTCAACTACACGGGCGACGATAAGAAAATTTTCGTTTCCTTAAAACGAGTAGACGATAAAAAATTCCGTTTTCAGGTGCGGGATACGGGTGCAGGGATTGCTCCTGAAGAAATTTCGGCGATTTGGGATCGGTACTACCGCGCGAAAGAAACACACAAGCGTCCCGTCAAAGGTACGGGCTTGGGTTTGTCGATTGTCAAAGCCATTTTCCAAAGACACGGGCTTGCTTTCGGTGCGGAAAGCGAAGTGGGGAAGGGCAGTACGTTCTTCGTGGTATTCCCGATCGCAGGCATTGACGAAAAAAATCCGAAAGTGTAGAGTCATTCGCTTGACAGTTTTCGTTTGGAGCGTTATAATAAAGAAAAGAACAACTGCATACGGTTTCTTTGGGGCGGGGTGTAATTCCCCACCGGCAGTATAGTCTGCGAAGTGCGCTTGCACCCGAATCGGTGGAATTCCGATACCGACGGTAATAGTCCGGATGTGAAAAGAAAGATAGGTGAAATATGCCTTGATACGCCCTTTTAGGGCGTATTTTTTTAGGAGGTATTATGCAAGAATCGAACAAAAAAACACTCAAACAACGTTTTTCGGCGAAACGTATCGCGCTGATGGCGGTATTCGTCGCGCTTTCCTACGTAGTTAGCTTTTTGGAAATCCCGATGCCACTTTTTGGGGCAAGCTTTTTAAAGCTGGATTTTGGAAACGTATTCATCATACTCATATCCTTTTTGTTAGGGCCTGTCGAAGGGGTAATCGTTTGTCTGTTGAAAGAGAGTTTGCGCCTGTTATCTTCTTCGTCTGGCGGAGCTGGGGAAATTGCGAATTTTTTGGTGACGAGCTCGTACTTATTGCTCCCGTCCATTGTCTATTGCTATCGAAAAGGCTTTACAGTCGTGATTTCGACGCTTTGCGTGGCGTGTTTGATCGCGACGGGAACGGCGCTACTTGCCAACCGCTTGATCGTCTTCCCATTCTATTTTCAATCGGGCGCGAGCGCGATGTTTGAAGAGTTTTGGGTGGCGTTGCTCGTTTTCAATTTAATTAAGAGCGTAGCGATCGGGGTGTTGACGGTGCTCCTTTATAAACGTTTGTCGAATTTCCTAAAAAAGATGAAAATTTAGTAGTTTACGCTCAAACGATTGCAAAATTTTTGCGTTCGTATTATAATAGAATTATGGCAAAGGTAATTACGACAACAAGCGCGGAGACGGAAACGTTTGCTTGCGCGTATGCAAAGACGCTCCGTCCAGGCGACGTCGTGTTATTAGACGGTGAAATGGGCGCGGGGAAAACGGTCTTTTCCAAAGGCGTAGCCAAGGGCTTGGGTATTCAAGAAGAGGTGACGAGCCCCACGTACGCGTATATGAACGATTACGACGGTAGGTTGTTTCATTACGACTGTTATCGGATCGAGAGTGTAGAACAAGCGGAACAGTTAGGGCTTGCGGATTATTTCGATATGGGCGGAATTTGCCTGATCGAATGGTCGCAAAATATCGCGCCGTTATTGCCGACAGATTGTAAACGGGTGCGCATACGGAAAATTAGCGAAACCGAAAGAGAGATAGAATATTGAAAAACTTTTTAGCGATCGATACCAGCGGAAATTATTTTACTGCAGTTGCAAGCAAGGACGGGGAAATTTTCACGTCCTATATTTCTGATTGCGCTATGCAACATTCCGTTTCCTTGTTGCCTGCTATCGACGAATTGCTTTTACGCGCAAACTTGCGTTTAGAAGATTGCGATTTCTTCGCGTCCGTCGTCGGCGCGGGATCGTTCACGGGGATCAGGATCGGTATTTCGGCGGTTAAGGGGTTTTGTTCGGCATTAGGAAAGCCTGCGTTGCCCGTCACTTCTTTTGACGTTTTGGCATATAATACGTTAGATCGCGACGGAAAAAAACTCTGTTTGATAGACGCAGGTCACGGGTATTATTACGCTTGCGGTTATGACGAAACAGGAAAAATCGTTTTTCCCCCTGCTTACGTGAGCGAAACGGAAGTCTTGGATTTACACGCAAACGGCTATGCCTTGCTTTCGTCGACGAGCTTGCCCTTGTCGGAAAAGGCAAACATACAAACGGTTGATCCCGTCGAAGGTTTGAAAAACGCAACGCTCGCGCTTAGCGAAAAAGGGAATTTCGGGGAGTTGACGGCGCTGTATATTCGCAAAAGCTCCGCAGAGCTTAACCAAGGCGGTAAGTAAGTGTTTACGATCAGGGCTTGGACGAAATTCGATATTTCCGCGATTGCGGGGCTGGAACGGGAATGTTTCCCCGACGCTTGGACGGAAGAAGCCTGGACGGCGGAATTTGCTCGCGCGGACGTTTTCGGCTACGTCGCGGAAAGGGACGGGAAAGTCGTAGGGTTTTCATGCGGAACGGCGTTGTTTGAAGATTCGGAAATTTGGAAAGTTGCCGTCGCGGAAAGCGAGCGCAGTAAAGGGCTTGGCGGTGCGTTGACGGACGCTTTGTTGCAAACGGCAAAGGAGCGTGGCGCGACGCGGACGTTTTTAGAAGTGCGCGTCGGAAACCGTTCGGCGATCGGGTTATATCAATCGCGTGGGTTTGAAAGGACGCGGGAAAGGAAGCGTTATTACGCGGACGGCGAAGACGCTTTGGAGATGAAAAAGGATTTGTAAGGGGGAAATCGCAACGGCAGATTTGGTGTCCGACGTTTCGTTTTTACAAAAGGGCAAAGGAAAGGATTTGGTGTTTTTGCACGGCTACCTTTCTTCCAAGGAAGCGTTCACGGCGCAAACGGAATATTTTTCGAGGTATTTCCGAGTGATTGCGTTGGATTTTTTAGGATTTGGGCAGAGCCCACCGCTTTCATCTGCTTTTTCCGTTTCCGATTACGCGGAATGGACGCAGGCGGTTTTGCAAAACTTAGGCGTGGAAAAACCGCATATAATCGCGCACTCGTTCGGGTGTAGGGTGGCGGTGAAAATGGCGTCTTTGGGCGCAAATTTCGACAAAATCGTTTTGACGGGCCCGGCTGGGATTATCGAAAAACGCGGATTTTCTTACGCTTGGAAAGTCAAAAGTTATCGGATAGTAAAAAAGTTTGCGCCAAAGTTCGCGGAAAAACGGTTCGGTAGCGCGGAATACCGTACTCTTTCGCCGATCATGAAGGAAAGCTATAAAAAAATCGTCAACGAAGATTTGCGCTCCGACGCAAGGAAGATTGTCAATCCGACTTTGATTATCGAAGGGGAGAACGATCGTACTACTCCGTTGTCGCAGGCGAAAATTTACGCCGATTGTTTACAAAATGGTCAACTAAAAACGATGTCGGGCGGGCATTTCGCGTTCGTGGAAAATCCCGTACTCTTTAATCTCATCGTAGAGGAATTTTTATATGAGTGATTTAATCGTCAGGGTAGTCGCAAGCGTCGTAGTCGCTTGTTTGTTCTGTTTCGCAACCTTTCAAAGCACGGGGGCGATGCAACAATCTGGGTACAAAAACGGCGTGTTTTGGCGATGGCTGAAAAGGAAAGACAATTTGTATTTTAACCGCTTGTGGGTTTGGGCGCTTTGTTTGGCGTTATCCGTCGCGGTGGTATCGTTGTGTTTTTCCTTTTTAGGCGTGCGCTGGGCGTTGGCGCTTTCGGTAATCCCGTTTTTCGTGATTTGCTTATTCTTCTTATACGCGGACGGGAAGTTCGCTTTAAAAGTGCCTACGGTTCGTACGGGTAGACTGCGTAGGCTATTCGTCGTCTATTTATTGCTCGTTGCCGTGCTTGCCGACGTGGCGATCGCTTTGCTTGGATTTTTATCGGAGAAGAACGGCTCGGAATTATACGCGTTGCTCGCGTACGTACCGTTTGCGGTATTGCCGTTGACGTTGCCCTGCCTGCTTTGCTTGGCGAACGCAATCACCGCGCCTTTCGAAAATTGTCGAAACCGTAAATTCGTCTGTCGCGCGCAAAAAAGATTATCGGCGACGGAAATCACGCGTATCGGCGTTGTGGGGAGCTATGGCAAGACTTCGGTAAAGCATATTTTGAAGAGCGTACTCGAAGAGAAATATACGGTGGTCGAAACGCCGTCATCCTACAATACGCCGATAGGGATTGCAAAGACGATTACAAGCGACGAATTTCAAAATAAACAAATTTTTATCGCGGAAATGGGTGCGCGCAAGGCAGGGGATATCCGTGAACTTTGCGGAATCGTCCAACCCGATTACGCGATTTTTACAGGTGTTTGCGAACAACACGTGCAAACGTTTGGATCGATAGACGGGGTTTGGAACGAGAAAAAAGAAATTTTACGTTGCGGAGCGAAAAAAGTCGTTTGTGGCGCGAGCTTGAAACCCCTGATTGATAAGGAGTTTTTAGACGCGGAAACGATTGCGATCGCCGACGCTACGGCGGTGGAGAACGTATGCTTGGGCGCGACGAAAACGTCGTTCACGTTGGCGCTTGGCGGAGAAAAAATTCAGGTAGAAACGCCGTTGCTTGGAAACGTAGCGGTAGAGAATATGCAACTCGTTGCGACGCTTGCCTTGGAGCTTGGTTTAACGCCCGAACAAATCGGCGCAGGGCTTAGGAAAGTTTCGCCGATCGCACACCGTTTACAACTGATCGAAAGCGGTGGTGCGTATATTTTGGACGACGGATACAACTGCAATCCGCGTGGTGCAGACGAAGGGATTTCGGCGCTCCAACGGTTTTCGGGACGGAAGTGTATCGTCACGCCTGGGATCGTCGAATGCGGAATTTTGGAAGAACGCGTCAACGCGCGCTTGGGCGAACGGATTGCGAAGGCTGGGTTGGATAAGGTAATACTCGTGGGAGAAACGCTGGTAGGGACGGTAAAAGACGGGTATTTACAAGCGGGTGGCGACAAGGACAATTTGCGTGTCGTCAAAACGTTAAAAGAAGCGCAGGAAGTTCTCAAAACGTGGATTTCGACGGGAGATGCGGTACTGTTTTTAAACGATTTGCCCGACGTGTATTAAGAAGAATTGAAAACGAAAGAAACACCAAAGCAAAGAAATATTGCGGAGGTGTTTTTTTATGCGCAAGACGGTAGCGGTGTTTTTTGGCGGGCGGTCGTGTGAAAACGAGATTTCCGTATTGACGGGGATATTCGTTATCAACGTTTTGGACGGGGAAAAGTACGCGGTATTGCCCGTGTACGTGCATACCAACGGGGAAACGTACACGTCGCCGAAGATGATGGACGTAAAAGCCTTTCAAAATCTCGACGTCCGTTCGTTTGAACGGGTGCTTTTTGACGGCGGAACAGCGTACGCGGTACATTCTTCCAAAAGAAAAATTCGGGCGCTTTGCAAAGTAGACGTTGTGCTAAATTGTTGCCACGGCGGATTAGGGGAAGGGGGCGGAGTTTCCGCGCTCGCGGAATGGAACGGAATTCCGTTGGCGTCCCCCGATTTAACGGCGTCGGGGATTTTTATGGATAAATGTTTGACGAAATTTGTAATGCGCGCGTTGAAAATCCCCACGCTAGATTATATCCGCGTCAACGAAAAGGATTATGAAAAGCGCGGCGCGTTTTTGCTACGGAGCATTGAAAGCCGTTTGAAATACCCCGTCGTAATCAAGCCTGCGCATTTGGGTTCGTCCATCGGGATTACGGTTGCGAGAAACGAAGACGAAGCCAAAACGGGGATAGAAAACGGGTTTGCTTTGGACGATCGGGTGATCATTGAAAAGTACTTAGAAAACAAACAGGATGTCAACTGCGCCGCGTACGCTATGGACGGAGAGATTTTCGTTTCCGAACCTGAAACGGCGTACGGAACGGGGGTGTATTCGTTTGAAGAAAAATACTTAAAACGGGATACGGACGGCGGAAGATTACTTGGGAAAGGGGGTAGCAGGGATGCGTTGAGTGGGGAATTACGGGAAAAAATCCGCGCGTATACCAAGACGGTTTATAAGCGAATGAATTTACAAGGCGTCGTGCGTTTGGATTTTCTTGTTAACGACGGCAAAGCATATCTTTGCGAAGTCAATACCGTACCGGGATCGCTTGCTTATTATTTATTTTGCGAAAGGGTGGTTGACGCGAGACGGTTCTTCGGGGATTTGTTGGAAGAAGCTTTACGTCAACAGAAAACAAACAAACAAATCCTTTCTACGGGGATTTTAAAGAACGTACGTTGGCGAAGAAAATAAAATAAAACCCCTGCTACGCGGTTGCATAGCAGGGGTAAATGTTTTTCGATTATTCCGCTTGCGTTTGGCTGACGGCAGCTTCCGTTTGTAAAAGGGGCGGTTGTTCTTCTAATTCCGTTTTGGGGCGAACGGCTTCAAAAGTGAAATGTTTGCCTTTGCCGATTGCGTAAACGGTGATATAAATCGCCGCGCCTATGGTTTCTAACAACATATCCCACATGGTATCCACCAAACCGATATCCAAATAACCTTCCAAAGGTTGCCCGTTGACGATTACCGTTTGAATACCTTCGACAACCCCGATTTCTCCCACGTCCACGCCGAGCAGGTAAGAGCGGATTTCCGTAATCCAACGGTCCTTTTGCATATCGGTGTGGAAAAGGGTGTCCATGCCGTATTCACAAAACTCCCACAAGCCGGAGATGGCTACGGAGAATGCGAACCCGAACACAGCGCACAGCAAGACGTTGCACGTTTTATCTTTGCTTAACACGGTCGGCAAATAGACGCCGAGCATTGCAAAAATCAATCCGCCGAACGTATGTAAAATCTTATCCCAATAGGGCACGACGTAATAGAAGTGATACGAATAGCCTAACAAGGGGCAGATCGTATAGAACATTACGACGACGTATAACGGCGTTTGGATGCGGAATTTAAAAAGCTTTTGCGCGATTTCGGGAATGGATGCATAAAGCAGGGACACCAAAGCCATTACTACCTTAGACCATTCTTCTTGCACGGCAAAAAAGACTGCGGTAAATAAACAAAAAGCATACGCCGTCATTAAAATAATCAATCGGAATATTTGGGTTTTCGTAAGATGTGCAAACGTTTTGCTTTGCATAGCAAAATCTCCTTTTCGAAAGTTGCATACAAATTTATTATAATATTAAAAAAAATTTTTGTCAATCGCTTACATAACAAATCCGAAAAATACAAAAAGTGAATTTTCTAAACAATAAAAATTAGGAAAAATTCGTAAAGAAATCTGCGTATGGGAGTAGAATTCTTGACATAAAAAGCGTGGTTTGCTATAATATATAGGCTGGAAAAGAATACATAGGCGGTAAATCATATGGAAATGCAAGTAGATTATTCTAACGTAAAGTTTCAAGACAACGGAAAATTGAAGTTGCTCATTATCGTGGGTACGCGTCCGGAAATCATTCGCTTGGCGGCGGTTATCAACAAATGCCGTCAATATTTCGATTGTATTTTGGCGCATACGGGACAAAATTACGACTATAATTTGAACGGCGTGTTCTTTAAGGATTTAAAACTTGCCGATCCCGAAGTGTATATGAACGCGGTCGGCGACGATTTGGGCGCGACGGTAGGGAATATTATCAACTGCTCGTACAAGCTGATGGTGGCTTGCAAACCCGACGCGTTGTTGATTTTAGGAGACACGAATAGTTGTCTTTCGGCGATTTCGGCAAAGCGTTTGCATATTCCCATTTTCCATATGGAAGCAGGGAATCGATGCAAGGACGAGTGTTTGCCCGAAGAAACCAACCGTCGTATCGTAGACGTTATTTCCGACGTCAACTTGGCGTATTCCGAACACGCTCGTCGGTACTTGGCGGATTGCGGTTTGCCTAAGGAACGCACCTACGTGACGGGTTCGCCGATGGCGGAAGTATTGCATAATAATTTGGCAGAGATTGAAAAATCCGACGTCTTGGAACGGTTGGGCTTACAACCTAAAAAATACATTTTGCTCTCCGCGCACCGAGAAGAAAATATCGATACGGAAAAGAACTTTCTTTCCCTGTTTACGGCGATTAATAAGCTTGCGGAAAAGTACGATATGCCCATTTTATATTCCTGTCATCCGAGAAGTAAAAAACGCTTGGAGGCGAGCGGATTCCAGCTGGATAAACGGGTAATTCGGCAAGAGCCCTTGGGTTTCCACGATTACAATAAACTGCAAATGAACGCGTACACGGTGGTATCGGATAGTGGTACGTTGCCCGAAGAAAGCAGTTTCTTTACCAGCATCGGAAAGCCCTTCCCTGCGGTTTGTATCCGTACGAGCACGGAACGCCCCGAAGCGTTGGACAAGGCGTGCTTTGTGCTTGCTGGGATCGATGAAAAACACCTTTTACAAGCGGTGGAAACGGCGGTAGATTTGACAAACGATGGCAATCACGGGATTCCCGTCCCCGATTACGTGGACGAAAACGTTTCGACGAAAGTAGTAAAAATCATTCAATCGTACACGGGGATTGTGGACAAAATGGTTTGGAGAAAGTATTAAAAATAGGTAGGAAGTATGGCGAACGGTGAATTTACCGATAAAGTGAAGATTTTAATCAAAGCGGGCGACGGTGGGGACGGAATGAATTCGTTCAAGGCGTTTAAAGGCAAGCCTGCTTGCGGACCGGACGGTGGCGACGGCGGAAAAGGCGGGGACGTGTATTTCGTCGGCGACAAGGATATGAACGATTTGTTCTCGTTCCGTTTTACTTCCCGTTTTTTAGCGGAAAACGGTGAAGTCGGCGGTACGAACCGCTGTTTTGGAAAAAGCGGAAAAAGCGTGTATATCAAAGTGCCTTTGGGGACGTTGGTGCGCGACGAAGAAACGGGCAAACTGATTTGCGACGTGTTTGAAGACGGACAGGAAGTGTTGGTTGCGCGCGGTGGAAACGGCGGAAAAGGGAACGTACGCTTTACGACGGCAAGACGGCACGCGCCCAACTTCGCGCAAAAAGGCGAAAAAGTCAAGGCGCATACGGTCGTTTTGGAAATGAAAGTGATCGCGGACGTAGGATTTGTGGGCTTTCCAAACGTGGGGAAAAGTACGCTCCTTTCCAAGATTTCGGCTGCAAAACCCAAGATCGCGAATTATCATTTCACTACGTTATCACCGAATCTCGGCGTCGTGCGCTATTACGAGCGATCGTTCGTAGCGGCGGATATCCCCGGGCTTATCGAAGGCGCGGCGCAGGGCGCAGGGCTGGGACACGATTTCTTACGACATATCGAGCGGACGAGAATGCTCTGTCACGTCGTCGATATTTCGGGGTGCGAAGGTCGAGATCCCATCGAAGATTTCAAGAAAATCAACGAGGAATTGAAAGAATACAGCGAAGTCTTGGCACAATTACCACAAA
This sequence comes from Clostridia bacterium, assembly GCA_017625565.1. GTDB lineage: Bacteria > Bacillota > Clostridia > Christensenellales > Borkfalkiaceae > Scatosoma. Next base: position 20,019 of record JAGAKN010000004.1, on the reverse strand, counting down.
TTATCGTTTGCAATAAATGCGATATTTACGGCGCGGAAGAGAACTTGAAAGCGTTCAAGAAAAAGTACGGTAGGAAATACAAAATTTTCCCGATTACCGCATTGACGGGCGACGGCACAAGGGAGTTGTTGGAAGGGATCTTCAGTGTTTTGGAAACGTTGCCACCTGTAGAACCCGTACTCCCCGATGAAGAATTCGAATATAAGGCGAACGAAGATCTCGATTTCGAGATTTATCAAGACGACGACGGCGTGTACGTGGTGATCGGCGGTTTGATTGATATGCTCTGTCGCAACGTTGTGCTCAACAATCCCGATTCGATGCAATATTTCCAAAAAGTTTTGCGCTTGCGGGGCGTTATCAAAGCGCTCGCGAAAATGGGCTGTAAGGAAGGGGATACCGTATCCATCGGCGACGTAGAATTTGATTTTATCCCGTAAAGAAGGAATAGACGATGATGATAACAAGTGAGAATATTACAAGCAAACAAAGAAGTAAAATGAAATCCATCGCGGCGAAACTTTCGCCCATTACGCAAATCGGTAAGGGCGGAATTACCGACAATTTGTTAAAAACGTTGTCGGACGCGCTCGACGCGCACGAACTTATCAAGGTGAATATCTTGGAAACGGCGGACGACGACGCGAGAAATTTGGCGGAAAACGTTGCGGAACTCTTGGACGCGATTGCGGTTGCCGTGATCGGCAGAAAGGCGATTTTTTATCGTTATTCCCGTAGAGAAAAATTTGCGCATTTGGAAATTTAAAGCGTGATTTTTCTCAAAGCGTGTTTAAAAACGCGCGTAAGGCGTTATAAATGATAGAAAGCTTGCAAGGAAGTAGATTATGGAAAACGAAGAATTAAAAGATTTAGAAACGCAAACGACTGCGGAAAATACGGAAGAAAAAAATCCGAAGAAAAAGAACGGCAAGAAATGGCAGGAAGAATTAGATAAAGCGCTCGCGGAAGCGGAAGAAAGCAAACGCAAGTGGTATGCGGTGACGGCGGAATATGAAAATTACCGTCGGCGTACGCAAAACCAGTCGGCGCAACGCTACCAAGACGGTAGAAACGACGTCATCTCGTCGTTGTTTGAAATCGGCGACAATTTGGAACGGGCCATGGGCACTTGCGTGGACGAACAAACCAAACAGGGCTTGGATATGATTTTGAAGAGCTTTAAAAAGGTCCTTGATGGCGAAGGCGTGGAAGAAATCAATCCCGTAGGCGAGCCGTTTGACGCGACGTACGCGGAAGCGATTATGGCAATGCCTGCTACGGACGGCGAAGAGAGCGGTATTGTCAAACAAGTGTACGTAAAGGGCTATAAAAAAGGCGAAAAAGTATTGCGGTACGCGCAAGTGATCGTCACGCAATAAAAAAAAACGAAAGAGAACACCCCTGCTCGAGATTGAGCAGGGGTGTTGGTTTATTACTTCAATCCAAGGATTTCATCGGCGGAAACGTCGAGTATTTCACAAATATTGGCAAAAGTGTCTAACGACGGGTATTTGTCCAAACGCATATACTTGCTGACGGTAGAAGGATTAATCCCCAACTTTTCCGCTAACTCTTTTTGCGTTATATTTCCATATTGTATTGCTTCGCGTAAACGTTTTTGAATTTCAAAAATGGTAATCATATAAAAATAATAGCACAATGTACAATTTTTACTTGACAAAAGGCACATTGTGCCTTATAATAAGTATACGCAAATGAAAAAAATTTTTTGGAGGATGGTTATGTTTTGTAAAAATTGCGGTCAATCGGTATGCGATCAAGCGGTGATTTGTCCACATTGTGGGGTGGCAATCCAAGAACAGGCGGAACAAAAGGGCAACGGTATGGCGATTGCGGGGTTTGTTTGTTCGTTTTTCATGCCGATTTTAGGTTGGGTATTTGGCGGAGTTGGTTTGGCGAGAGCGAGCAAACGTAAAGGAAAAGGAAAAGGCTTTTCTATCGCGGCGATTGCGATTGCAACGGTGAATTTTGTCGTGGCGTTGTCTATATTATAAGAAAAAAAACGGGAAACAAAAAAGTCGATCTGGAGATCGACTTTTTTATTGTGTTTGTAAGGATCTTGGGCTTACGGTCTTAAACCGCTACCACCTTGCAAGGTGATCGTTTCGCCGGTGACAAAACTTGCTTCTTCCGAACAAAGGAATACGCAAACCGCGCCGACGTCCTTTTCAGGATCGGCAAATCTACCCATCGGTACGCCTTTGATTGTTTGTTCATAGCGTTCGGGGTATTCTTCCTTGAATTTTTTCAAACCTTCCGTCATCGCAAGCGGGCAAATGACGTTGACACGTACTCCGTCGGGCGCCCATTCGGTTGCGGCAACTCTAGAGAGCCCACGAATTCCTTCTTTTGCCGCCGCGTAGGACGATTGTGCGATACGTCCGAATAATCCCGCGCCACTTGCAAAGTTAATGACACAGCCTTTCGTCTGCTTTAAGTGGGGGAAGGCTTTTTGCATATAGAAGAAGGTTGCGTATAAACCCGAATAGATTGCCAAATCGAGATCTTCTTTCGTGTGATCTACGAGCATTTTTCCCGACGCCGAAGCTTGGGCGTTATTAATGACGGCGTCGATCCGTCCGAAACGTTCCACTGTTTTATCGATAACGTTTTGGATGGCTGCTTCATCTGCGCCGTCCGCCGTCACGGGAAGTACTTCCGTCCCGTACGCGCTCTCTAATTGTTCTTTCGCTTGCAACAACGTGCTTTCCGTTCTACCCGTCAAAACGAGCTTTGCACCGGCTTTCGCAAACGCCGTGGAAAGCCCGAAACCGATACCGCGTCCGCCGCCCGTGATGATGACGACTTTATCTTGTAATGAAATCATAATACTTTTCTCCTTTAAAAATAAAACGTTCTATACGTTTAGTATACATTTTTTGTAAGGATTTGTCAAGATTTTGCATGCACATTTTCGTCGGTTTATGCTTGCTACAAAAATACTTGACATATTTCGACGGATTATGCTATACTTAAAAATAAGAAATGAAAGGGAGTGTAAGTATGACAATCGAACAAGTGACGATGCTAATAAACGTATTTTTCACGCCGTTTATAACGTTGTTTCTATTGTATAAAAAGGATCGGGAACGGGTTTCGCGTTTGGAGATCGTGATGAAATACGCCGTTATAACGGTGTTTGTTGCGCTTTGTTCGGAGGCGGTGGCAACCGTCGCGGGGTATTTATTTGATAGAGAAATCAATGCGTACGGATCGTATTATACGGTGATTGCGGTTGCGTTTGCGGTTTTGTTCGGGTATTTTGCGAGCACCAACCGTTTCGGGGTTAAGCTTGGGAAAAAAGACAAGGGAACAACGAAAGAGAATGAAACAGAACAAACCACCGAGAAAAAATAAGGGACTACGGATTTCGGTTTACGTTTTCGTTGGGCTCGTCTATTTGCTGGCGTACGTAATTTTTTGTTTATGTACTTGGGCGAAAGCGCATTTCAACGCGACGATCGAAGAGATTATCTTCACGCTAATGAATCCGTTAAAAGGTACGGATTCGTCTTTGGTGGAGTCGGGTATCCGCTACTGCGTACCGCGGATTCTCATCTTTTTGGCGATTTACATAACCGTCGTCGTGATCGATTGGCGGACGAGAGTATCCGTTTCGGTATGGATGAAACTCAAAAACGTGCGTTTGTCGATCAACATCACGTTGATTGCGCGGATTATGGCGGCTTGTAGCTGTTTCCTTGCGCTGTTTAACAGTTTGTCGCTCGCCGATAAACAGTACGGATTGTTTACGTTCATTGAAAACCAACGCAAGAGTACGAATTTATACGAAACGTATTACGTCGATCCTGAAAGGGCGGATATCCGTTTGCGCGACGGTGAAGAAGCCCCGAAAAACTTGTTGTTTATCGTTTTAGAGAGTATGGAAACGAGCTACGGCGCAAAGGAAAAGGGCGGAGAGCAAGTCGGCGTGAGTTATATTCCGGCTTTGGAAACACTTGCCGAGAACAACGTTTCGTTTTCGGACGGCGATAGGCTGGGCGGATTTCATAACGTATGGGGCGCGACGTGGACGATGGGCGCGCTACTTGCCATGACGGCGGGCGTACCCTTTGCGTTTCCGACGACGACGAACGCCATGAATTTGCGGGAAAATTTCGCGCCGGGATTGTATACAATGGGCGACGTCTTGGAGGATATGGGCTACACGCAGGAATTCTTGTGCGGTTCGGATGCGGAGTTTGGGGGCAGAAAAACCTATTTCACTTCGCACGGGAACTATCGTTGCTACGATTTGTATTCGGCGCGCAAAGACGGGTTGATTGCACCCGATTACCACAACGGATTTTGGGGGTATGAAGATTTCTATCTCTATGAAATCGCTAAAAAAGAATTGACGGAATTGTCCGCTGGCTCGAAACCCTTTCATTTGACGATGCTCACGGTGGATACGCATTTCCCCGTCGGGTACGTTTGCGATTTGTGTGGAACGGAGCATGCGCAAACGGCAGGGAACGTAATCGCTTGCGCGGATCGGCAACTTAAGGCGTTCTTGGATTGGTGCGAAGGGCAACCGTTTTACGAAGATACGCTGATTGTGATCGCCGGTGATCATATGCGAATGGATTCGTGCTTGGTGGAAAACGTCGAGCAAAAGGATAGAACGATGTATAATTGTTTTATCAATTCTGCAATCATTCCGCAAGGTAGGACGAAAAATCGGGTATTTACGACGATGGATATGTTCCCTACGATCATGGCAGGCTTAGGCTATGTGTGGAAGGGCGAACGTTTGGGTTTGGGGACGAACGTGTTCTCTACGCAACCGACGTTAGCGGAAGAGATCGGCTATCATACGCTGAATACCGAAATTTCTAAAAAATCCAAATACTATCAAAAGAACTTCTATTAAAAAAGATAAAAAAAAGACGCTCTATCGTGGACGGTAGGGCGTTTTTTGCTAGGAAACAGGAGTGTTTCGCCCGCGAAAAAAATTTTTTGAAAATTGTGTTTAAGGCGGTTTTTGAGTGGTTAAATATAACTGTAAAGAAAAAACGGCGACGGAAAGTCGCTTAAAAGGAGTGTTATTATGGCAGGAAAAGTTATTGGTATCGACCTTGGTACAACCAACTCTTGTGTATCGGTTATGGAAGGCGGTGAACCCGTCGTTATTACGAATGCGGAAGGCGCGAGAACGACTCCGTCCGTCGTATCCTTTCAAAAGGACGGATCGCGTGTCGTAGGGCAAGCGGCGAAACGTCAAGCGGTTGCTAACCCCGACAAGACAATCATTTCGATCAAACGGCATATGGGTTCGGATTATAAAGTAAAAGTAGACGATAAGGAGTATTCTCCGCAGGAAATCTCGGCGATGATCCTTTCGAAGTTAAAGGCGGACGCGGAGGCGTACCTTGGGCAAACGGTCACGGAAGCGGTGATCACTTGCCCGGCGTATTTCTCGGATAGCCAACGTCAAGCAACGAAGGACGCGGGGAAGATCGCTGGATTGAACGTTTTGCGTATCATCAACGAACCGACGGCGGCGGCGCTTGCATACGGTTTGGATAAGGATAAGGGCGGAAAAGTAATGATTTACGACCTTGGTGGCGGTACGTTCGACGTATCCATTTTGGAAATTTCCGACGGCGTATTCGAAGTACTCGCAACCAACGGCGATACGAAACTCGGTGGCGACGATTGGGATAATAAGATTATCGAATATCTCGTAGACGAATTCAAGAAAGACAAGGGCATCGATCTTTCCAAAGACAAGATGGCGATGCAACGTTTGAAGGAAGCGGCGGAAAAGGCGAAGATCGAACTTTCGGGTATGTCGTCCACCAACGTAAACCTTCCGTTCATTTCGATGAGCGCGGACGGACCTCAACACTTGGACGTCACGTTGACCAAACAAAAATTCGAAACGATGACTGCGGATTTGTTGAATAGAACGGTAGAGCCGATGAAAGCGGCTATGCGCGACGCAGGGCTTTCGTACAGCGATATCGACAAGGTGATTCTCGTCGGTGGTTCGACGCGTATGCCTGCGGTTGTTGCAAAAGTAAAAGAAGTGACGGGCAAAGAACCCTTCAAGGGGATCAACCCTGACGAATGCGTTGCGATCGGCGCAGCGGTACAAGGCGGGGTTTTGACGGGCGAAGTAAAAGACGTATTGCTCTTGGACGTCACGCCGTTGTCCTTGGGTATTGAAACGCTTGGTGGCGTGTTCACCCGTATCATCGACAGAAATACGACCATTCCCGTTAAGAAGAGCCAAATCTTCTCGACGGCTGCGGACAATCAAACGAGCGTAGATATTCACGTCTTGCAAGGCGAACGCGAATTCTGCAAAGACAACAAAACGCTTGGGAATTTCATGTTGACGGGCATTGCGCCTGCTCCGCGTGGTATTCCGCAAATTGAAGTGACGTTTGATATCGACGCAAACGGGATCGTACACGTGACGGCGCAAGACAAGGGTACGGGTAAATCGACGGATATTACGATTACGTCGTCTACCAACCTTTCGGAAGAAGAAATCGACAAAGCGGTTAAGGAAGCGGAACAATTCGCGGAAGAAGACAAGAAGAGAAAGGAAAAAGTCGATAACAAGAACAAACTCGACGGTATGATTTTCTCGGTAGAACAAACCATGAAAGAAGCTGGCGATAAGCTTGATGAAAACGATAAGTCGGCGTTGAACACGGCAATCGAAGCGGCGAAAGCGGAACTTGCAAGTGATGACGACGAACGCATTAAGGCGGCTTACGACAAGTTGATGCAAGACGTTCAACCGGTGTTCGCGAAGTTGTATCAACAAAACGGCGGAGCTACGCCGAATGGTAGCACGGAAGGGGATACGGAATTCCATCAATAAGCAATCACAAACAAACCGCGTGGCTTGGCGGATTTTCCGCCAAGCCCGTAGTGGCGTTTAAGCATAAAAAAATGGCGTAGACAGGTGTACGTTGACGGCGTAAAACCTGATCTTGATAGAGAGAAGTAGCGTTATGGCAGAACAAAAAAAGAATTATTACGACATACTCGGCGTAGACAAAAAAGCGAGTGAAGCGGAAATTAAATCGGCATATCGGAAGTTGGCGATGAAATACCATCCCGACCGCAACCAAGGCAACGCGGAAGCCGCGGAAAAATTTAAGGAAATCAACGAAGCGAACGAAACGCTTTCCGATTCCCAAAAACGCGCGGCGTACGATTACGAGTTGGAACACCCCGGCATGGGCGGTTTCGGCGGATTTGGCGGTTTCGGTGGCGGAGCAGGCGGGTTTGAAGATATTTCGGATATTTTTTCCAGCTTTTTCGGCGGTGGTTTCGGTGGTGGAGCGAGTAGAACGGCTCGTTCGGAAGTCGGCGAAGATATTCAACGGGAGATGACGCTCTCGTTCATGGACGCGGCGAAAGGTTGTAAAAAGACGGTGTCGTATACGAGAAACGAGCCGTGCGGAGCGTGTAAAGGCACGGGCGCAAAGGGCGGTACGGCGTTCAACACTTGTCAAAAATGTCAAGGTCGCGGGGTGGTGCAACAGGTGCAAAATACCATGTTCGGGCGTACCATTCGCCAAGGCGTTTGTCCCGATTGCGGTGGCTCTGGGCGGAATATTCAGGAAAAATGTCCCGAATGTAAGGGAAAGGGCTCGCAACGCAAGGAAACGACGGTGACGTTGGATATTCCTGCAGGCGTGGATACGGGTAGCTATATGCGCAAAAAGCAAATGGGGCAAGCTGCGCCCAACGGCGGTGTCGCAGGGGATTTGATCGTCGTATTCCGCGTAGAACCGCATAAGATTTTTACGCGCGAGCGATTTGATTTACACGTGGATTTGCCGATTTCGTTTAAGACGGCGGTGCTCGGCGCTACGGTGAAAGTGCCTACCGTGGACGACACGTTCGATTTTACCGTTCCTGAAGGGACGCAAAGCGGTACGGTATTCACCGTGCGTGGGAAAGGGATTAAATCGGCGCGGAACGGTACGGGGAATTTGATTATTCGCGTGTTGGTGGAAGTGCCTACCAAGCTTTCCAAGGAGCAAAAGAAAGCGATTGAGAAGTTGGACGCGAACTTCGACTTGAAACAATACGATAAACGGCGGAGATATTCGGACAACGTAGAAGCGTTGTACGGCGACAAGCCGTTTTAAAAGGAAATCGAAAACCGGGAAAACAGCGTTTTTCCTGTAGCGATTACTAAGAAATAATACGAAAAAACTGCCACCGGGTAGAGAGATGTTAAAAGCATCCGTTTGCATATCGTTAGGTCTTTGAAGATATGTATACGGATGCTTGTTTTTTGGAGATTGTATGAAAAAATGGTTTGCGTATTTTTCCAAACTAGAACTTGGGCTTTGGGGTTCGTCGGTCGTCTTGATTGCCGTATCGTTTTTTATGTTTGATAGAACGAATTACTTGACGCTGGTGGCGTCAACGATTGGCGTCACGTCGTTAATTTTTAATGCAAAAGGCAATCCGATAGGGCAAGCGTTAATGATCCTTTTCAGTATTCTATACGGAGTTATATCCTACAGCTTTGCTTATTACGGAGAAATGATAACCTATCTCGGTATGACGATGCCTATGGCGGTTTTCGCCTTAATTTCTTGGCTCAAAAACCCTTATAAGGGCAATAAAGCGGAAGTGCAAGTCAACAGTATATCAAAAGTGGAACAAGTATTTATGTGGATATTGACGGGTGTGATCACGTTAATTTTCTATTTTATATTAGTGTATTTTAACACGGCGAACATTCTCCCGAGTACGATTTCTGTGACAACGAGCTTTCTTGGTGTTTATCTGACTTTTAGAAGAAATCCGTATTTTGCCTTGGCTTACGCTACAAACGATATCGTGCTGATTGTTTTATGGATTTTGGCTAGCATAACGAACGTAAGCTACGTATCGGTGGTCGTGTGCTTTGTTGCTTTTCTTTTTAACGATCTTTATGGTTTTGTGAATTGGCGGAGAATGAAGAAACGCCAAAATATGTGCTAGGACATTTTCAGTAGCAGTATATAAAAAATCGGGCAAAATCGCCCGATTTTTTTAGAAAGATTTACGGTATTGGTTGGGGGAAATTCCCTTGCGCGCTTTAAAGGTTTTGATGAAATAACTTAAATCGTTAAAACCGCAATCGAGCGCGATTTCCGTCACCGGGAGTTTTGTGATGAGCAGTTGTCGCGCCGCCTTTTCCACGCGGTAGGTGGTAAGGTATTGAAAGGGAGTTGTTCCCGTCATGTCCTTGAAGAATTTGCAAAAATATTTTCGGGAAAGGTTTGCTACGTTGGATAGATCGTCTAACGTCAGTTCTTCGGCGTAGTGGCCATGTAAAAATTCCAAAACAGCTTTCAATTTGCCGATGCGTTTTTCGTCGTAAAGCGTGGCGTTGACGTTGGACGTGAACGAAACGTTGCGCTCGATTTCGCCTAAAAGATTTAAGAATGCGCCCAAAGCTTTAAAGGGCGGAGCGCCCGTCGTTTGAACGTCGTCCATTTGTTCAAATACGTTGTGGAATGCGCGCGCTACGTCTTCGTTTTCGGGGCGTTCCTTCAAAAAGGAAACGTGGGAGAGTAGGTCGTCGATAAATCCGTCGCAAACGGGATTGCCCGTTTTTAAAAATGCCAAATTGAAAACGATCACTTCGTAAATGCAATCGTGCGGAGTTGCACCGTGGACGGTTTCGCTGTTGACGAGCGCGAATTCCCCTGCACGTAAACGGTAGGAACGGTGGTCGAGCGTGAGAGAAAGCTCCCCACTGATAACGCGGATTAGCTCGACGGAAACGTGCCAATGGAAGGTCATGACGTAGCGGGGGTGCAGGCGGTCGACCTTGTATAATTCAAAAGGGAAATCCGCCGTGCCGTGTTGTTTGAGTTCGTTGACAATCATCATTTTTACCCAATGTGAAAATATTTATACTTTTTACTATTATACCACAAGTATTCTTTGAATAGCAAGTATATAATTATGGTAAAGACGTAAATTTACGGATTTTCAAGCAATATTAAAAGGGAGAGAAGATTATGGCAAACAGTAGATTAATTGGGGATTATCCTGTCATCGGGATTAGACCGACCATCGATGGTAGACGCGGGCTGTTGAAGGTGCGCGAAAGCTTGGAAGTGCAAACGATGAACATGGCGAAGAACGCGCAAAAACTCATTCAAGAGAACGTGTTCTATTCGAATGGCGAGCCGGTTAAGGTGGTCATTGCCGATACGACGATCGGTAGAGTAGCCGAAGCGGCGGCTTGCGCGGACAAATTTAAAAAAGAAGGGGTAGATATTACGCTTACGGTCACCCCTTGCTGGTGCTACGGCTCGGAAACGATGGATATGGATCCTATGACGATTAAGGCGGTTTGGGGGTTTAACGGTACGGAACGCCCCGGTGCGGTGTATTTGGCGGCGGTGCTTGCAGGCCATGCGCAAAAGGGCTTGCCTGCGTTTGGTATTTACGGCCACGACGTACAAGATTTGGACGATACGAACATTCCTTGCGACGTAGCGGAAAAGATTTTGCGGTTTGCGCGCGCGGCGGTTGCAGTAGCGACGATGCGCGGGAAATCCTACCTGCAAATCGGCTCGATTTGTATGGGGATTGCAGGCTCGATCGTGAGCGTGGAATTGTTTGAAGAATACCTGGGTATGCGCGTAGAGAGTGTGGACGAAGTGGAAATTATCCGTCGAATGAGTGAAGGCGTTTACGACGAAGCGGAATACCAAAAAGCGCTCGCTTGGGTAAAGGCGAAGTGTAATGCCGACTTTGATAAAAATCCGCCTGAATTACAAAGAACTCCCCAGCAAAAGGAAAAGGATTGGGAGTTCACGGCAAAAATGGCGTGCATCATCAAAGATTTGATGAACGGAAACAAAAATCTTCCCAAGGGCGCGGAAGAAGAAATGGTGGGACATAACGCGATTGCGGCAGGGTTCCAAGGGCAAAGACAATGGACGGATTTCTATCCCAACTGCGATTTCCCTGAAAGTATACTCAATTCTTCGTTCGATTGGAACGGCGCGAGAGAACCGTATATTTTGGCGACGGAAAACGATACGCTCAACGGTGTTTGTATGTTGTTCGGGAAACTTTTGACGGGCAGAGCGCAAATCTTCGCGGACGTTAGAACGTATTGGTCGGGTGACGCGATCAAACGCGTGACGGGCTATGACATCGACGGCAAAGCCAAAGAAGCGGATGGGTTTATTCACTTAATAAACTCGGGCGCGGCTTGCGTGGATGCGTGTGGCGAAGTCAAGGACGAACAAGGCAACGCCGTGATGAAGAAATGGTGGGAAATGACGGATAAGGATATCGACGCATGTATGGGCGCAACGACTTGGCCGTATGCCGACCTTGGATATTTCCGTGGTGGTGGATATTCTTCCCGTTTTGTCACGCGCGCGGAAATGCCTGTGACCATGATGCGATTGAACATGGTAAAAGGGCTTGGCCCGGTGATGCAAATCGCCGAAGGTTGGACGGTGGCAATCCCCGACGAAGTCACGCATAAACTTTGGAAGAGAACGGACTATACCTGGCCTTGTACTTGGTTTGCTCCGAGAATTACGGGTAAGGGCGCGTTTAAGACAGCGTACGACGTAATGAACAATTGGGGCGCGAACCACGGCGCGATTTCCTACGGGCATATCGGTGCGGACTTGATTACGATGTGTTCGATGCTCCGTATCCCCGTATGTATGCACAACGTAGACGAAGAAAAGATCTACCGCCCTGCTAGCTGGAATGCGTTCGGAATGGATAAGGAAGGACAAGATTTCAGGGCTTGTCAAGCGTACGGACCTTTGTATAAGAACGTTAAATAATTGAAAAAGACAAAAAAAGGGCTATGCACAACGCATAGCCCTTTAAACTCGGCTTTCAAATACTTGCAAAATAGACGACGGCGTGGTATAATAAGGGATAGGAGAAAAAGAATATGCAATACGTAGAATTAACCATCCATACGACGACGGAAGCGAGTGAAATTATCTCGGATATTATGTGGAATTATACCGATTACGGAGTGACGATTTGCGATCGCGCGGACATTATCGCTTTGCAAACGGCAAAAGAAACGACGTTTTGGGACTATATCGACGACGAGTTGACGGAAGAGAAGAACTGTGACGTGCTCGTCAAATGCTATATCGCGGAAACGGATGCTCCGAAAATGATCGCGGACATTTTAAGGGATATTCAAGACGCCAAGGAACGTAGCCAAGGCGCAATCCCGTTCGGGACGTTGGAAGAAACCAAGCGCACGGTGGACGGGGACGATTGGATCAACGTTTGGAAAAAGCATTTCCGTCCCATTCACTTGGGAAAAATCGTGGTCGTGCCGGAATGGATCGAATATACGCCGAGTGCGGACGAGAAAGTGGTATTACTCGATTCGAATATGGCTTTTGGCACGGGGGAACATGAAACGACTTCGATGTGCGTGGAATTGATGCAGGAATACGTTTCGCCTGAAACCGTATGTATCGACGTCGGTTGCGGTAGTGGGATCTTGGGAATCTCCGCGATCAAACTCGGCGCACCCAAAGCGTATTTGACGGATATCGATCCGATTGCGGTGGATAGCGCTTTGCATAACAGTCAGCTAAACGGCGTTGCCGATAAAACGGTGGTAGCGCACTCGAATTTGCTCGACGATACCGACGTGCAAGGGGACGTCGTGTTCGCGAATATTACGGGCGAAGTGTTGAAATTGCTCGCGCCGTCCATGCCTAAAAACTTGAAGAAAGACGGGGTTTTGATTTTGAGTGGAATTATCGAAAGCCGATTGGAAATGGTCAAAACGGCGTATGAAGAAGTGGGGTTAGAAGTGCTTTCGCAGGTGCAAAAAGGCGAGTGGTTTGCTTTGGTTTTACGGCATAAGCGCGGGTAAAGGAGAGTGCCATGTCTGGATTGAAAAGATTTTTCGTCCCGTCCGTGGGTGCGGAAACGGTGTTAGACGGGGAAGAATTCGAACACGCGAAGAACGTCCTGCGCTTGGGCGTAGGCGCGGAGGTTGTATTGTTGGATAACAGCGGTATAGAATATACCGCCGTCGTTGCGTCCGTCGAAAAAAAACGTATGCTACTCAATCTCGTGCGCGAAGAAGTGGGAAAAAGAGAAGCGAAAACGGATATGATGCTCCTGTTCGGATATTTGAAAAACGCGGACAAAAACGAGTTTATCGTGCAAAAAGCCGTGGAGCTCGGCGTGAATAAAATCGGTGTGTTCTCGTCGGAGTTTTCTTCCGCGTACATGAGCGAGAACAAGCTGGAACGATTGAATAAAGTTGCCAAAGAAGCGACAAAACAATGCTTGCGCGCGGTCGCGCCCGAGATTGTGTATTACGAGAATTTAGAGAGCGCGTTGCGCTCGGCTACCGAGTACGCAAACAAGTTGTTTGCGTGTGAGTTTGCGACGAAAAGTAGCGTCGACCTTGCCGAGCTTTGCGGTAGTACCGCAATGGTCGTGGGTAGCGAAGGCGGTTTTTCGAGAAAGGAAGAAGAACTCGCAAACGGTCTTGGGTTTGCATCAGTCACACTCGGGAAACGCATTTTACGCGCGGAGACGGCGGCGGTGGCTTTGACGGCGGTTGTGGCGTTTTCGCTTGGAGAATGGCAATGAAAGCGGTGGTGTTTACGCTCGGTTGCAAAGTCAACGACGTGGAAAGTGGATCGATTATCCGAGGCTTAGAAGAGAGTGGGTACACCGTTTCGCGTGAGATGGAGTTTGCCGATTTGTATATCGTCAATACCTGCGCGGTGACGGCGGAGGCGGAACGAAAAAGTAGGCAAACGGTTGGTAAAGCTTTGAAATACAATTCGAAAGCGAAAGTGCTTGTTTGCGGTTGCGCGTCCGAGAAAAGCCCGACGGCTTTTTTGGAAAAAGGGGAGAATATTTTCGCGGTCACGGGCGCAAAAAATAAGAAAAAAGTATTGGAAATTGCTTTGGGGGATTACCAAACTCCGCTGGGGATCGTCGTGGACGACGGGAATGGAACGTATGAAAACTTGCCCGTGCCCGAGTGTTTAAAGACGAGAAATTTCGTCAAAATTCAGGACGGTTGCAATCGGTTTTGTAGTTATTGCGTCATTCCCTATTTGCGTGGTCGAAGTCGATCGAGAAGTTTAGAGAGTGCGTCCAAAGAAATTTTGGAAAGCGTTGCGGAAGAAACGGTGATCACCGGCATTGATATCTCCGCGTACAAGGACGAACAGGGCAACGATCTTGCCGATTTACTGCTCGCGGTCAAGAATGCAAAGACACGGATACGGCTTGGTTCGATGGAAGTCAGTTTGATTACGGAAAGGTTTTTGTCGGCGTTGAAACAGGTACGGCGGTTTGCTCCGCAATTTCATTTGTCCTTGCAAAGCGGTTCGGATGCAGTGCTTCGGAGTATGAATCGGCGGTATACACGCGCGGAGTATTTAGAGAAATGCGAGATGATTTATCGTGCGTTTCCGAACGCGTCGATTACGACGGACATCATCGTAGGCTATCCGACGGAAACGGAAGAAGCCTTTCAAGATACCTTGCGGATCGTGGAAGAAGCGGGCTTTTTGCAAATTCACGCGTTCCCATATTCTCCGAGAGAAGGCACGAACGCCTATAAGAAATATAAGGAATTGCCTTTCGCTCTCAAAAAAGAACGCGTGGAACGTTTGATTGCAAAGGGACAGGCAGAAAAGGAGAAATATTTGCGGAAATTTCTCGGCAGGGAATTGGAGCTTGTGCCCGAAAACTGCTTTGACGGGATCACGGAAGGGTATTCCGAGAATTATATTCGCGTATACGTCAAGGGGGATATCGGCAAAGCGCCGACCTTGGTCGTTGCAAAACAATTGTATAAAGACGGCGTACTCGCCGTACAAAAATAAAGGAGAAAATTGGTATGGAAAACTGTATTTTTTGTAAAATTATCGCTGGGGAAATCCCGTCGCCGAGATTGTACGAAGACGAAAATATGATCGTCATTCGGGATATCGAGCCGAAAGCAAAGTTGCATTATTTGTGTATTCCCAAGACGCATTTTCCCCTGCTCTCTGCGGATGAAGAAAAGGTGGAAGCGGTAAAACGTTGTTTTGCAAAAATTCCGACGCTCGTGGAAACGCTCGGGCTTGGGGACGGATATCGCGTCGTTATCAACCAAGGTGAAAACGGTGGACAAGCGGTTGCGCACCTGCATATCCATTTGCTTGGCGGTGAAAAATTAAAAGATTTCTAAAATAGGTTTAAACGCTTGACGTTTGGGCAATACTCCCTTCCGATCGGTTTCGGAGGGGAGTATGTTTTTTTGTAGACTGAAAGGCGTATTGGCTACCGTGTTTGCGTTGGTGTTGGCGCTCGCCGTCGGTTTGGCGGTAAAGGTGGGTAGCGTTTGTCAATTGTCCGCGATTGACGGGGAGAGAACGTTTTATTTATATTCCGCGTCGTCGCAAGGGACGAGAGTGGAACGGTTGCGGTTGCGAGATATCGGGGAAGTACGTGGCGAAAGCGTGCGGTTTTTCTACGACGGGGACGGGGGAGCGCTCGCTCGCGCGATTTTTAGTGAATACGGCGCGAAGATTTTGTTCACCGAACGTTGCGGAGAGAAAATTTGCGTATACGGCTACGTTGCGGAATGGAAACAAGGTGTTTCGTTATACGGCGAACGGGTGAATTTGCATATTGCCTACGGAACGGGGGTATGTAGCGTAGGCACACCGATGATTTTCGACGGGTATTAAAAATTACCGTAAGAAAGGTATAAAACAGCCGAAGTCGGGAACAATTTACATACAAAGATTTCGGAGGATGGTAAAATGAAAGAAAAAAAAGACAATGAGAAGAAGTTCCGTATGAACGGCGAGAAGAAATTCTACTTGTTTACGGCACTTGGGTGCGCAGCGGTATTGCTCGCGGTCATTATCGTGGCGGTCGCGGTCACGAATAACAGCAAGGTAAACGAAGGGTTGAAAAATCCGACGTCGAGCTCTGTAATCGAACAACCCGACGACGAAAAACCGAACGAAAAGCCCGATGAAAAGCCCGACGACAAGCCCGTGGAAGAACCCGTTGGCGGAGTGGAAGGCATGGTAATGCCCTTGGAAACGGTGTCCGTTTCAAACGATTACGGGTTTTATCACAACCAAACGTTAAATTTTTACTACGAACACCAAGGCGTGGATTTTGTCGCGCCCGTAGGTACGGAAGTTTTCGCCGTCGAAGCTGGGGTGATAGAGAGTATTTATAAAGACGATTTGCTTTCGGGCACGGAAATTGTTGTCGACCACGGCAATAATTTAAAGTCGGTATACCGTTTCGTGGCGGAAGTAGAAGGCTTGAAAGTGGGCGATAAGGTGGAGAAAGGTCAGCAAATCGCTACCGTTGCGGAAGCGAACGGGGACGAATACAAGGACGGCGCGCATTTGCATTTTGAAATTTTACAAAACGGGAAACACGTCGATCCTGCCGTGCATTTGACTTTGGCGGAGAAGTAAGTAAAAAGCATAAAAAAATGACAATCAGCATAAAATATCCTACCGAAAAAAGGTGGGATATTTTTATGAAAAGATGGGTTGCGTTTTGCGTATTGTTGGGGATGTTGGCAATGTTGATTCCCGCGGTTTCCGCGTGTAAATCGGTGGGAAAGTCGTATGCAAAATACGAGATTACTGCAGAGTACGCCCCCGAAAACAAGACGCTTGCAGGGGTGGTAAAAGTGACGTATGAAAACGGTGGCGAGAACGCGCTCTCGGTTTTAAAATTCCAACTCTACCCGAACGCTTACAGGAAAGACGCCAAGTACAAACCCGTGTCGCTCACCTATCAAAACGAAGCCTATTATGCAGGCGAAAGCTATGGGGAAATGGTGATTTCCAGCGTAAACGGTTCAAAGGGCTGGGAAGTTGCAGGGGAGGACGAGAATATTTTGTACGTGTATTTACCGCAAACGTTATATCCTGGGGAGAAAACGGTGGTGGACGTCGGGTTTATGACCAAACTCGCTTGCGTGGAACACCGCACGGGGATTGCCAAACGCACCGTAAACTTGGGGAACTGCTTCCCGATTTTATGCGGGGAGAAAGACGGTGGGTTTTACGAGTGTAATTACTATGCGGACGGCGATCCGTTTTATTCTGATTGCGCGGATTATAAGCTCAACTTGACGTTGCCCAAGGAGTACGTGGTGGCGTCGACAGGCGCGGACGGGGAAGAAGATATACTCGAAAGCAAAAAGGTATACAGCGTGTCCGCATCCAACGTGCGGGATTTTGCGTTAGTGATATCGAAAGATTTTCGCGTTTTGGAAACGTACCTTTCTGGGACGCGGATTGCGTACTACTATTACGCAGATTTAACGCCTGAAAAAACGTTGGAAGTTGTACGGGAGAGCTTTACGTTCTACGTGACGGCGTTCGGGGCGTATCCTTACGACGGGTATTCGGTTGTAGAAACGGGGCTTTGTTTTGCGGGCGCGGAATACCCGTGCTTGACCATGCTATCCGACAAATTGACGGGGGAAGAGAAAGTGCGTACGCTCGCGCATGAAACTGCGCATCAATGGTGGTATGCCGTCGTGGGGAGCGACCAAGTCGAAAACGCTTGGCAAGACGAAGGCTTGTCGGAGTATTCCGCCGTGCTCTTCTTTGAGAACTACGAAAAATACGAGCTTACTCGTGACGAGCTCGTCACGCAGGCTTTAAGGGAATACCGCTCCTATTACGACGTCTATGGTAGTGTGTTGGGGCGCACGGATACGCGTATGACGAGAAACTTAAAGGACTATTTAAACGAATACGAATATCGGTGTTTGTCGTACGATAAGGCGGTCGTGATGTTTGATACCTTGCGCAAAAGCGTCGGGGATAAGAAGTTTTTGTCTGCGCTTGCGAAGTATTACCAAGCGAATATATTCCAAACGGTTGGCTGTGGAGAGCTGATCGGGGCGTTTGAAAAAGCTGGGGTAGACACTCGGGGATTTTTCGAGAGTTTTTTAAACGGAAAAGGGGTTTTGTAAGGGGAAATGCTTGCCAAAAAACGTTCGTTGCGGTATAATGAGTACAAATAAATCGGAACGGGTGAAAAATATGCCTTTATTGCAGTACAAATGCCAAAAATGCGGAAAGCGCTTTGACGAGCTAGTGAAAAGCTATTTAGACGAAGTCAAGTGCCCTGATTGCGGTGGAGAAACCACGCGCGATTATTCAGGGGATATGTTTTCGGCGACGGGGAAACCGACGAAAAAATGCTCGGGGAACTGCAAAACGTGTAGCGGTTGCCGTTAAAGAAGATAGAATACAAAAAGACCGTCATAAGAGCTCTTCTCTTAGGAATTTTTTTGGAACAATGAAAAAGGATAGCAAAAATTTTGCTATCCTTTACTTTTTTGTTCTGTAAAATACACGACTTTGTTTTCAAAATATGGTGTGTTATACCTACAAAGATTGTTGCTACAAAGTCAGAAACTCGATAAATTGGAATTTGTTTATCAAAATCTTTATAATGAATACATCAGCATACCAAGACCTGCCGATATGAGTATCATCAGTATCGGAGTTGGTTTTTTCTTAAATGCAAGCTTTGCTACGATGCTGATTAATATCAATATGGCGAATATGATAATGCCATTAAAATCTATGGCAAGTGTATCTCCTATACCACTGAATCCGATTGCCGTACTCATAAACATCGTGATTGCCGTTGCGAGTATCAAGCCAACAACACACGGACGGATACCGCCGAGAAACGCTTTTACTCCCGCATATTTCATAAAGTTGCGTATCAGGGCTACAATTATGAGAATGATAATAAATGACGGCAATACCACACCCAGCGTAGCAAGGATCGCACCGAGAAAACCGCCTTGTGACGAGCCAACGAAGGTCGCCATATTAACCGCGATCGGTCCGGGAGTGGATTCAGCTATGGCAATCATATTGAGCATTTCTTCCTCGGTAAGCCAACCGTGCATCAAAACCTTTTCTCGTATCAGAGAGATCATCCCGTATCCGCCGCCAAAGGAAAACGCACCGATTTGAAGGAAGGTTAAGAACAATTCGAGATATATCATTGCTTTTCCTTCTTCCTGATTTTGCCGAGAAGATATACCGCTACACCGCAGACTCCGCTAATCAGTATGTAAAATATCGTTGAGAACTTTACAGCAAATAATGAAAATACGATCATACAGATAAGTGTTATCGAAATAATGATCATGTTAAATGTGGTTTTCTTCATCTGCTTCAGCATCTTCAGCCCTGCTGTAAGGATTAGATATACCACACATATCTGAATCCCTTTGAAAGCGTACGCCACCAATGTTAATGAAAGAAAGGCATCAAAAAACAGCGATATAGCATAGATAATAACAAAAGACGGAATACAAATGCCAAGCGTAGCAATCATTGAGCCGATCATTCCAGAATTTTTGTATCCTATGTAAGTTGCTGCATTAATGGCAATAGGACCGGGCGTGGATTCGGCAATCGCCGCAACATCCAAAAATTCATCTTTTTCAAGCCATTTCTTTTTTTCTACGAACTCATTTTCAAGCAGAGCGATCATGGCATATCCACCACCAAAGGTGAATAACCCTATTTTCAGCATTGTCAAAAAAAGCCAGAGATAGCTTTTTATTTTCCCCACAAGAGCCTCCATTTATCTCACTTACAAATTTTTATTTATCTATGAGTTTATTATAGCATAATATATAACTAAAATCAAGGAGTTCCTTCGGTAATTCAATAATTGAACGATACCGCATAAATTGAACGAAAGGGATATAAAATGAACGATTTACATTTTACAAATAAAAATAAAAAGGCTTGCAAAGATGGAAATTATCCCGGCAAGCCATACAATTTTAATGAAATCCTGCTTTGCAGGATGAAATCCGAGTGAACTCGGATGAAATCTTCGGTGTGCCACCTCAGATGAAATCAAATCCGCCTCTCATCACCCCGCAAAAGCGGGATTTCATCGCGTGCGCATACCGCTTGCAGTATATTGCGTCATTCGGCGTGTCCGCCCGCCGAATAGCAAATT
>JAGAKN010000021.1 GCA_017625565.1 Clostridia bacterium | reverse complement strand
GTTTTGGCTGGGGTAGCTGGATTTGAACCAACGAAATGACGGAGTCAGAATCCGTTGCCTTACCGCTTGGCTATACCCCAAAATGATAGCTATTTACAGGCGTTATTTTATCAAAATTTCCCGCCTTTTGCAAGCATTTTCATATTCCTTTATCAACTTTTTTCCTATTTCTACAAAAAAAGCCCCGTATCGACCTTTTTCCGTTTCCGAAATCCATTACAATACGGGTATTATCATTTTGTTAGGAGTCTATTATGTTTTTAAGCGATATCGTTGGAAAAAATATCTACGTCGGAAAAAACTTGCGCGGAGTATGTTTGGGGATCGGTTTTTCCTTAACCAACCGCGCCGTGAAATACCTGCTTTGTTCGGATACGCCCACACAAAAACAACGTACGGATTTTGCCGTCAGCGTTTCCGCCGTCGAAAACGTCGGCGCAATGATTTCTTTAAACAAGCTCCGTCCCGTCCACCCAAAACGCCACGCGAAAATCTTTCTCGATCGCCCCGTCTTTTCCAACGACGGGAGTTTCTTAGGCAACGTCGAGGATTTGGAGTTCCGCGATTGGACGGCAATCAACCTGTTCACCGATCAGAACGAGTGCTATCCCGTACTCTCTATATCCGCCTGCTCGGACGCAGTCATTTTGCGCAATGATTTCACTTACCCGATCGGACAACGCGTCCCCTTACACAAACTATCTTTCTATACCGAAAAATCCGACCCGACGGTCACCAAATCACTATTGAAAACCGCCATACAAAAACGGGCTTTGATTCGTTTGACTTTATCCCTGCCCCCCTTTCGGTTGGATTTACCCACCCGCTTAGACGGCGTATTTCGCGGAAAGCTTTAACAGCCCTGCGAATAATTCGTTCACCACCCGAAGATCATTTGCCGTCCAACGTTCCTTTTGCATATATACAGCGAGCGTTTTGGACATTTCATCCGTCTGCAAGCGCTCCGCAACAGAAAGCGGAGCTGTTTTCACTTTCGCCAACAAACGATAGGCGTACTCCACGCGAAAGGATTTTTCCTTTTTCTCTTTGAGTGCGTTTTCTTCTACGCTTTCCCAAACTTCCTCCAAACGCTCGTCGTCCACGTGCAGAGCCGTTTGCAACCTCGAACGCACGAACGCGTTTTCTCTGTCGGGGAGCGTGAATTGCAACTGCCTGGTGATTTCTTCCCGACGCTTTCGCCGAGCCAAAATATGTTTGCGAACCGCCAACACGGAATACAACGCCAAATACACGCCCCCACCGAAAATGGCAAGGAGCGACAAACACGCCACCCCTGCGCGCCAACCGACGCCACCCGACAAAATCGCGATACATACGCCACCGCACGTCATTAGCGCAATCGCTCCGTAATACCCTGCGTTTTTGAGTACGTAGCCTGCAACCCCGGCAATCACGAGCGCCCCCGACGCCACGCAAACAATCGCGGTAAACGCTGTACTTTGTTGAAAAGCGTCGCCCAGCCAACCGAATATTTCCATAAAAAGAACCCCCTTTTCGTTCGTTTGAGTATTCCCGAAAAGCAGGTTCGTTTTTTGTATTCTTTTGTCGGTTTTTCTTGTTTTTTAGAAAACGTCCACTTCAAAACCTAAACGGATATTGACGATCGTGCACCGTATATTCTCCACGTCCGTTTTCAAAATCCGCGAAACCGCAAGCCGATAAAGCTCTAATTGCGGACGATAATGTTCTCGTAAGTACTCCGCATTCCCCCCCGAATACTTGTAATCGATGATCCAAACGCCGTCTTCGCCCACCGCAAGCAGGTCGATCGCGCCTTGGAAAAGCATTTCTTCGCCGTCCGTTTTATACTGCAAATCGGGGGCTACGCCCTGTTTCTTCGCATACGTGTCCTTGACGGGCAACGAAACCAAAAACTGCTGTTCCTTGTACAAACGTTTATCCCGCAACTTGTAAAACACGGAATTCGACAAAATCTCTTCCAACTTCTCCATAGAAAGGAGTTCCGCTTCGGCGGAGCGCGTCACGACACACCGTTCGTAAGCATCTTTTGTGATACAACGCAAGCGCTCTTTAGAAACAGCCTTTCCCTGTTCGTCAAAAAGCGACGAGAAATCGAAATCTTCCAAAAACGCGTGATACGCCAAGCCGTACGCAACGGCTTTTCCGCGCGTTTCTTCGTTTTTTAACCCCCTTTCCGTAGCCAACTCCGTCGCGAGTTTTTCCGTTTGCACGGACGGTTTTCCCACGGCATCGTCCTTCTCTTGCCCGATATTCCCAAACAAATCCTTGTTGGGCGCAACTTCGGGCAATAGATGCGTTGCGGAGCTTTTTACAGGCAAATCTTCATACCCTGCGAACGGGTATTTCCAACACAACGCGTCGATAATTTCCCTTGCAAGCACTTCGTCGGGATGATAAGCAAGTATTTTTCTCCCTTGCTTAGGGATATCAAACACGTCTTGTTTTTCTACGTACTCTTCCCAAACGCCAAAATCGGTAAACTCCGCAAACGAGCGCGCGTATTTTACGTCGGGCATCGGCGAACGGCTTTCAAAAAGCATATGCAACCCGAATTTCGCGCGCGTTAACGCTACGTAATACAAATTCAAAGCGTCCGCGATCGAATTTTCAAGCTCTTGTTCTTCATACAAACGTCGTAAAAGGGTATTGTTTTTTAACATCGTTTCGGGATAGAACGCGCGGGGTGCAAGCCCGTATTTTTCTTCCACGAACACTTCGTCGTGATCTACACCGTGGAAGGGCGCGCTTAAATCGTCCAAGATAACAATCGGGAATTCCAAACCCTTGGACGCGTGCATCGTCATAACTTTTACAGCGTTTTCCCCACCGTTTTCGCTGAATGGAATGTTATACTCCAAATCGCGCAACCGATCCAAAAACGCGTGCACGCAAAGGGATTCCGGTACGGCGGTTTCTTCGATAAACCGATGGATACGCTTTAAGCACGCAACGCCGTTTTCCCTAGTCAAAAGTCGGGATTCCATATGCGTATCCGACAAAAGCTTACACAACAATTCCCCCGCGTCCATCACGCGAGAGAGCGTACGCAGTTCGTCGTAATAGAGATAGAACGCGCGGAGTTTCCGCGCCGTATACCCGTCTTGTTCGTTCGCATAACGCTTACACGCGCCACGGAAATACGTTTCGTCGGGGTATGCCAAACGAATTTCGGCGAGGTCGTTTGCCGTCAAATCGCCCATAGAAGAAAGCAATGCACTACAAAGCGGAACGTCTTGCTCCGCGTTATCGATGAGCGATAAAATATCAATGAGCGTCTTGATTTCCGCGCATTCGCAAATATTCAGCGCCGAAGTCGCGCTGACGGGAATCCCTGCCGACGAGAGCGCTTCGATCGTTTTCGTGATCCGTCCTTGGTTTTTACGGGATAAAATGACGATATCCGAATACTGCACCTGTCTTTCCCGTCCCGTATCGGGATCGTAATACTTTTGCCGTCTTTCGCCCTTGATGATTTCGTAAACGAGCTTCGCAAGCTCGCTATCGTCCGCTTTTTTTCCTTGCGAGTGCGCCTTTACCGAGTATATCCCCCGCTTTTCCGCTTCTTTCTTCTCCGATTTTCCAAAGAAATGTACTTGTACCCGTCCGCTATTCGCCTGATACCTGCCCCCACGTTCCATCAGAGAATCCCTTGCATAATTGATTTGGGAAACACGCGGAGACATCGCCAGGGAAAACTGCATATTGACGGCGTTTAACACCGCGTCCGCGCTACGGAAATTTCGCGTCAAAGCCAAGTTATTTCCCGTTCCTAAAGCAAATTCTTTTTGTTTGTCTAGGAAAAATTTCGATTTACTGCCACGAAACCCGTAAATGGCTTGTTTGACGTCACCAACCAAAAATACGTTCTCCCCACCGATTTGTGAGAGAATGGCTTCTTGAACGGGGTTGACGTCCTGATATTCGTCCACGAACACGTATTTGTATTTTTCACGCAAAGCGGACAACACGTTCTCGTCCTTTAATAATTCCAACGTTTTATGTTCGAGATCGTTATAGTCCAACACTCCGCGCTCCGTTTTTAATTGCGCATATTTCTCGTCGAAAAGCAACAGGTATTTCGCAAGCACGCTTGCCGTCTTTCCCGAGAGCAAAAACGCGCGCAATTCTTCTTCCCGCGATTTGATTTTTTGCAGTTCATCCGTGTGGATCTTTTGCAAACGCTTTTTTAAGAACGCCAAGCGTTCCATATGCGCCTTTTTCTCCGCGGTATCCGATTTTTGCCCACGGTTCATCGTAAATTTGGGCACAGCCACGGCACAAGCGTCAAAATAATCGGGCGCGGTTTCCCAAGCCGAAAGCAGAGATAAAAGCTCGTTAGCAAGCGCGGTTTGCGCTACCGCTTCCACACTTTCAAAATAGGTTTGCTCGATTTTCAAAAGCTCCGCGTAATAACGGCTTTTTTCGTCTAAACGCTCCTTTAAATCCGCGCAAACGCCGTTAAACGTGTTTTCGTCATACCCGAGAACCGTTTTCTCCAAATACGCGCGATAATCCGCCCGATCACGCAACCCGCCGTACGTTTGCGTAAAAATTTTCCGCAAAGTATTGTCGCTTTTTTTGCGCCAATAGACGGAAAGCAGGTGCTGAAAATCCACGTCTTTATGCTCGTATGCTTCGTCGAACAGCTCGTCCAAAGCCTCGTTTTTTAAAGCCGTCCCGTCCGCGTCGTCGCCTGCTATCACACGGAAAGAATTGTCTATCCCTACCGCAAAAAAGTTGCGACGGAGCAATTTCGCGCAAAAGGAGTGTATCGTCGAAATATCCGCATTCGGTACTTCCACCAACTGCCGTTTGAGTTCCGCTCTATGCTCCGCAGTCGTTTCAGGGGCATTGATCGCTTTAATCAGCTCTTTGGACAATTTTTCTTTCATTTGCGACGCCGCTTTTTTTGTAAACGTGACCGCGAGCAAGCTATCCAAGCTTTGCCCGTCTTGTACCAAACGCACGATTTTCTCGATCATTACCGTCGTCTTTCCGCTACCTGCGGACGCGGAAACGATCGTCTTGCCCTGCGCCTTGATTGCAACCCGTTGCTCGGGTGTAAATTTGTCCGTCATCCTTTATTCCCCTTTGCCTTCTTGCGCTTCGGCAACAATCCTCGCGATTTGTGGAGCGTCAATCGCCCCTTCCTTTCTCACGGCAGACACGTCCTTTTTAAATCCGCACGCGCCACCGTATTTACAGTAATTGCATTTCCCTTCGTAGGGAGTAGGCTCGATAAACCCTTCTTTGAGTTCGGCTACGCCCTGTCTTGCCACCAACACCGCGTAATCGAGAAACTTCCGAAAGGTTTCTTCGTCCATTACCCGTTTTGCCGTCGGAGCGTTTTTAAGCGACGCGGGGAAAAATTCACTCTTTTCCGTTTCCTGAATATTCCGATCTCCACATCGCAAGGCGTCCTGATCTCCGTTTAAAAACCCTTTCATGCGAAACCGCCCGTCGTCGCCGTCTTTATAATCGACGGACGCGGGAAAATAGAAGACGCCGGCAGGAATGCGTTCGCCCTTGAGCTTGGACATATACAGTTGCATTTGCATTTTTCGTCCCGTGTAATAGGACGTCGCGGAATCGTCGATCGAGCCCGTCTTATAGTCGATTACCCGAACAAACCGATCCGTACCGTCCACACGGTCGACTTTCCCTTGGAAAAAATCGGACGTCACGCGCGTTTCCGTTTCTTCGACAACGTAATCGGAGTGCTTTACTTGCCGATACGCCGCAACGGCAACTTCCGCGCCTTCTTTCAGCAAACTTTCCAAAAAATATTCCCCCGAAGCCCTTTCCTGTTGCATGGCGTATACCGATTTTTGGAGCAATTCTCTCCCGACGGTTTGCGCGTATTCCCGCATTTCGCTTTCCGTGCCGATTTCCCCGATTTTTACCGCGGTTTTTTCGAGTAGTTCGTGCACGAAATTCCCCGAATCCATCGCAAGCACCGTCGCTTCTTCCCGTTGTTTTAATTTCAAACCCCGCTCTATGAAATGACTGAACGGGCAGGCAAAATAGCTCTCTAACGCCGTCGGGGAGATTTTTCCGTCCTTAAAAAACAGCTCTTCGCCACGTTCAACGCATACCTGCCCCACCTCTTCCGTTAAATAATCCACGCCGTCGCGTACCCCGAATTTATCTAAAGCGGAATACAAAGACGCGTATTCCTTTCGGGTATCTTTGCCACCGCTTTCAAACTCCCGTTTTTCCGTGAGCAATTGTCTGATTGCAGGCGAAACGGACGAACACACATACGGAAAATCTTCCTTTTCCAATCCTTTCCGACGTGGCAAACCCGAGTGTCCTTCCTTGTAAAACAATCCGTCCACATACCGAAAGATTTCACTCGTCGTCGGATCGCTACCGTCCGAACACAACGGATAGGAAAAATACAGTTTATCCGAAAAGGTGCAAAGGTTCAAGCAAACGTTTTCCCGAGCGCGTAAATTGACTTCCGCAACGGTCGGTTCTAACAACGTTTTTACCTCGGCAAGGCGCGCGATCTCGGTATCCGAAACGATTGCCGTATCCACGCCGTTTCTCGGCACTTCATCCGTCATACCCATCGCAAATAACACGCGTACTTTTTCAATACGGCTATCGGTAATATCCCCAACGAACACCGCGTCCGCGCGCAAGGGAATTAAGGAAATTTCCGTCGCTTCCAAACCGTTTTTCAAAATCGCCTCAAATTCGCCGACGC
Organism: Clostridia bacterium; assembly: GCA_017625565.1. Lineage (GTDB taxonomy): Bacteria > Bacillota > Clostridia > Christensenellales > Borkfalkiaceae > Scatosoma. Next base: position 28,482 of record JAGAKN010000021.1, on the reverse strand, counting down.
TAAGCTCTTTGTCTTTGGTTAAAAGCTCCGCTTCCGTCAACACTCCGTCCAACGCGCGGAGTAGTTGCGAAAGATAGCCCTTTTGCGCGAGATCGGAAACACGCTCTTCCAAGCCAGTCAGTTTTGTTTCCACGTCAAAATCCGCAAGCGCCTGGCGTATCGCTTTGCAATACGCCCCACCCTTGGCTTTGCTTTTGATCCCGTCCGTCGCCAAAAGCATCCGTCGTCTACCGTCTTCCGCTTTGCTTACGTCAAACAGCTGTTCCACCGTTTCCCCCGTTTTAATCGGGCGTTTCGCTCCACCGCGGTAGTTTGCAAACTTTAATAAGTAATTGCGGTATTCGTCACTCTCTCCAAAGAAATAGTTTTGCGCGAGCGCTTGTACGGAAATCGGGGAGTATTTCTCACGAACGACGCGGAAACAATCGAGCAAAAACCGACTTAACGGGTGTTCTTTTAACGAGCGTTTCTCGTCGATAAAACAGGGAATTCCGTATTCCCCAAACACTTTTTTAATCGGCAACGTATACCCGGAAACAGAAGGAACCAACACAGAAAAATCCCGATACCGCAAGTTCGGATTTTCCGCCATTTCCCGACGGATTTTCGTTGCAACGAACTCCGCTTCCGATGTTTTATCTTGTGCTTCAAAAACGCGGATTGCATCCGTTTTCAACTTCTTTTTCGCTTGCTCAGGACGGTATAATCCCGTCCGTAAGATTTCCGCAATACCGTCCAACGTCGTTCCGCAGTTTTGGATTTGCACCTTGCCGTATTCCCGACAGGTTTTTGCAAAAATCTCTGACGCGGTGTTGGAGTACACGTCCGCATCCCCTGCGCAAAAAATTCCGATAACGTTGTCTGCTTCTTCTAATGCAACGCGGATAATTTGCGTCGCTTGTGCCGTGAACCCGTCGTAGCAAAGAAAGAATACGTTTTTTCCTTTTAATACCCCGTCCCGACGCATTTGCATCGGCAAAAGGGACAAATACCGACTCTCGTCCAAAAGCCCGTTTTCATCTAAAAACGCCGTATACTTTTCCAAGATTTCCGCCAAATCCGAAACCTTGCGCTTGAGCATATCTTCGGGCAATACAGCCAAACTCCCCCGTAAAATTTCGGGGGTGACTTCGGACGCGGAAATTTGCGCCAACGTTTCATAAATGCTTTTTGCGTTATTGCCTACGCCGACGGACGAAGTGAAGCATTGCAATTTCCCATCCCGTTGCAAACGAGTCATCACTTCGCCTACCGCCATTACCGAGCCTTGCTTGGAAAGCGCTTTTCCTTCCGCCTTTAAAAAGCGTGAAAAAGTAGACACGGACGAGCGGAACGTGCCACCCGTACGCCGAACGAGCGCTCGTTCGGCAATGAGCGTCAACCGATCTTCGCAAAAAATCAGGTTTGTTCCACCTGTCGCTTCGTATGCATGCGCGTACTCGGCCATGGTTTCCATACACTCCGATAACGTATAAGCTTTTAAAACCGCATTCATCGTTTTACTCCAAATTTCCTTCTTTTTTCTATTATACCATACTCAAGGGGAATTTTTCATCTTTTTTTCATAATAATTTTCGCGAACTTGCGATTTTATTTTTACAAATTCGAAATTATGTGCTATAATAGTATTTAAGTTGAACGAACTAGTTCGTAAAACATCACTCAAAACCCTAACGAAAGGCGGATTTTATGAAAAAGAAAACTGTATTAACGTCGGCTTTGGCAATTTTACTTTGCGCATCTTGTTTTAGCGCTTGCGGTACTGGCGATCAAAAAATCGAATTCGGCAATTTCTGGAACGATAACGAAATTCTTTACGACGCAAATATCAACGAAACGTTGACCTACAACGTCTCTTTTGAACAAGGTAGCGGTTATGGCGATCTCGGCTATGAAATTTCCTATAACAACGGCACGTACGTGACCAATTTGCAAAGCGTAAAACTCGATAACGGCAAAGACGGATACAAATATACGACTACGTTGGAAATCGACGTCACCTATCAATACAAAACGGACGTACCCGTCGTGCTCCACGACAGGGTGTATACGGAAACGTATTTACACGACAAACACACTTCCTTACGTCCCGTTTCGTCTAAAAAGCAGGTGCTTAGCCACAGCCCCGTCGGCGGGAACGCAAAACCTAAGAGCTCGGCGGAATGTTGCAATACGTTTATTTATGAAGTATTCACGCAATACGGCGAAGACGACGAAGCGATCACCCAAATCACGAACACCAGCGATCCCGAAAAGATTAAGGAATTTACGCAGGAATTCGATCCTACGTCCAAGAAATATTCTTGGCTCGACAACGAAACGTTGTTGTTGGGGCTTCGCGCAATCCCTGCTAGCGTGGATACGGCAACCGTAAAGGTTTACAGCCCCTACGTCGATCGCATGCAAAAGATCTCGTTGACGTTCTCCGATCCCGACGAAGAAGAAGGGCAAGAATTCCGTCTTTCTATGAACGGCGAAGAAGCGAAGAACTATGCCATTGCTTACCGTTCGGTGACGATGAAAATCAACGAATCCAACTCCGGCGCGACGCAAACGGCTTGGATCGCAAAGCGCTCCCAAGGGATTAACAACACCTATCGCAATATGATGCTCCGTTTAGAAACACCGATTGCGTATAGCATCGGTACGCTTGTATACGACTTGCGTTCGGTAAACCGCTAATTGCCTATAAAACACAACCCCCGCCTTGTCAGGCGGGGGTTATTTTTGTCTTTTTGTTTACGCGAAATAATCGATTTTCATGGCTTTTTTTACTTCCGAGAGCGTTTGCCCCGCAACTTCGCGAGCAACTTCGCTACCCTTTTTCAGCATTTCCCAAACGGCAGACAAGTCTTTTGCGAACTCTTCCCGTCTTAAACGAATGGGCTCTAAGGTTTCTTGCATCACTTCGTTCAACAACCGTTTTACCTTCATATCGCCCAAGCCACCCCGTTCGTAATGCGTCTTCAATTCGTCCAAGTTCGCGTATTCGGGCAAGTATTTACGGAAATGTTCGTCGCAAGAAAACGCGTCCAAATAGATAAACGTCGGGTTGTTTTTCGTATCGCCAGGATCGGTCACTTTGATGTGGTTGGGATCGGTGTACATACCCATTACCTTACGCTTGATTTCGTCGGCTGAATCGGACAAATAGATACAATTCCCAAGCGATTTGCTCATTTTCGCCATACCGTCCGTCCCCGGCAAACGCAAACAGGACTTGTTTTCCGGCAATACCGCTTTCGGTTCGACGAGCGTTTCCCCGTATAAGCCGTTAAAACTTCTCACAATTTCACGCGCTTGTTCGAGCATCGGCAACTGGTCTTCGCCAACGGGTACGGTATTTGCCTTAAACGCCGTAATGTCCGCCGTTTGCGACACGGGATAGGTTAAAAAGCCCATCGGGATCGAACCGCCGAAGTTCTTTTGCTTTAACTCTTGTTTCACCGTCGGATTACGCTCTAACCGCGCGAGCGTGACCAAGTTCATATAATAGAACGTCAACTCGGTCAACTGTTCAACGTGCGATTGAATAAAAATCGTCGATTTTGCGGGATCAAGCCCACATGCAAGATAATCGAGCGCAACTTCGGTGATATTCGCGCGAACTTTCTCGGGGTTATCGAAATTGTCCGTCAACGCTTGCGCGTCGGCGATCATTACGTAAACCTTATCGAATTTTCCGCTGTTTTGTAATTCCACGCGACGACGGAGCGAGCCTACGTAATGCCCGATATGCAATTTCCCCGTCGGTCTATCCCCCGTCAAAATGATGTTTTTCATAGTTTTCTCCTTGTCTGTCCCGAGAAACGTTTTTGGGCGTATATCCTTTTTCGTTCTCGGCATACTACTGATATGAAAGGTAATTTTTTATTGTATACCGCGCTTTGTTTTTTGGGCGCAATCCTGTTTCTCTTTATCGGCGCACATTCCATGGAACACAAAGCGCATTCGCCCACGCCCGTGATTGCGACGCGAACGCTGGAACAAAAAGTAGAGCGCCGTATCACCAAGGACTGGAAACGGTTGTTCCCTTATTTCGCACCGTAAGTATTACGGTATTTATACATTGCCGAAAGGTGTTCTCTGCCGTCTACGACGTCGTCTTCGATCGCCGCAATGATATCGTCCATCGTCACGACGGAATATACGTCGATGCCGAATTCCTTTTTCGCTTCCGCGACAGCCGAAAGCTCGCTTGTCAACCCTTTTTCTCTACGGTCGACGGAAATGACCATGCCAGCAACTTCCACTTTTGCCGCCGCTTCCAACTTGGGCAAAATTTCACGCAAAGCTTTTCCCGACGTCATAACGTCTTCAATGATGATGACTTTTTCTCCGTCTACGAGTTGCTTGCCAACGAACAATCCGCCTTCGCCGTGGTCCTTTGCTTCTTTTCTATCAAAGCAGTAATTGATTTCCGTTTCGTAGTTGTTATACATCGCGATTGCCGTCGCTACCGAAAGCGGAATCCCTTTATACGCAGGCCCGACGAGCGTATCCGCCTGCAACCCGTTGTCGTGAATACAAGCCGCGTAATATTCCCCTAACTTGGCAAGCTGTTTGCCCGTTTTATAATTCCCCGTGTTGATGAAATAGGGGGCAATCCGTCCGCTTTTTAAGGTGAATTCCCCAAATTTCAAAACGCCGTTATTGACCATAAACCGAATAAATTCTTGTTTGTACGTATATTGCATATTCTTTCTCCTTTTAGCGTTGATGTAATTGCAACGTTCCCGTTAATTCGGAAACGTTTTTGACGTTGTGGCGATCGCACCACGAATTCAAACCGTCGATAATTTTCGGCATTGCGTACGGATCGGTAAAGTTTGCCGTACCGACTTGCACAGCGACCGCGCCTGCCATTAAGAACTCGATCGCGTCTTCCGCGCAGGTAATCCCACCCATGCCGATGACGGGAATACCAACCGCCTGCGACGCTTCGTACGTCATTCTCACGGCAACGGGTTTCACGCCTGCGCCCGAAACCCCGCCGGTGTTGTTGGCGATAATCGGCTTTCTACGTTCGATATCGATTGCCATGCCCGTCAACGTATTAATCAAAGAAATACAATCCGCACCGCCGTTTTCCGCCGCCCGAGCGTTGCCGGCAATACTTTCCACGTTCGGGGAAAGCTTGACGATGAGCGGTGTTTTTTTCAAGCCCTTTTTCGCGCGCGCCGTCACTTGTTCCACCGATTGCGGTTGAATCCCAAACGCCATACCACCACTTTTTACGTTCGGGCAAGAAATATTCAATTCGATCATATCGACAAGCCCGTCGAGTTTTGCACAAATACTTTCGTAGTCGTCCAAAGTTTTCCCTGCAACGTTTGCAATCACCGCCGTACCCGTGCTTTTTAACCACTCCAAATCGTGTTGAATGAAATGTTCTACACCAGGGTTTTGCAAACCGACTGCATTCAAGATCACTCCGCGAGATTCCGCAATGCGGGGCACGGGATTGCCTAAACGTTCTTCCAAGGTCAACCCTTTCGTCGAAACACCGCCGAGTGTACCGATATCGTACAATTCGTGGAATTCTCTACCAAAACCGAACGTTCCCGAAGCGGCAATCACGGGATTTTTTAAAGTCACGCCACAAAGGCTTACGGATAAATTTGCCATATCGAATTCTCCTTATAATTGCACTTCGCTTGCGTTGAACACGGGCCCGTCCTTGCACACACGGGCTTTTTTGCCGTTGGTTTTATCGCATACGCAAACCAAACACGCGCCGATTCCACAACCCATTCTCTCTTCCAAGGAAACGTAGCAAGGAAGCCCTTCCCGTTCCGTCACCGTTTTTAAAGCGCGGAGCATAGGCGTCGGTCCGCACGCCAACACGACGTCTGGGCGGTAGCCGTTTTGCAAAGCACTTTCAAAAGCTTGGACGGCGTTTTGTTTCTCGCCGTAGCTTCCGTCGTCGGTGACGGCAACGAAATGGTCCGCTCTTGCAAATTCTTCCACGCCACAAACGGCGTCCTTGTTTCTATACCCGATATACGCGGAAATTTCCTTTTCGGCTTTATACGCGCGCAACACGGAAATGAGTGGGAATACCCCCACTCCACCGCCGACGAGCGCCACTTTCTTTTCTTCTGGTTCTACGTAAAAACCGTTGCCGAGTGGCATCAAGACGTTGGTTTTTTCGCCCACTTTCATTGTTTTTAATGTTTTCGTGCCTTCGCCTTTGATTTGGTAGCAAAAGGTGATACGGTTTCCATCCGCTTTACAAATCGCAATCGGACGGCGCAACAAATGCGTTCCGCCTACCGCAATATCCCCGAATTGTCCTGCGCGGACGGGTACAGGCTCTTGCGTTTCAAAGGTAATTTCGTAAACGTTCTCGGCGATTTTTTTATTCTCGACAACGCTTGCAACGTAATCTTTCATGCTTATCTCCCCATTTTCCCGATTACGGACGAAAGGTCGCGTTGCATTGCAATCGCAGCCGCACGCGCCGCTTCGTAATACGTACCACCGTTCTTTTTATACGCGCACAAAATCCCGCGGGAGTTGTTGACAACCCCACCGAGCCCGTCCGCCTTGAAACAGCTCTTTAACATTTCCGCATTACCGCCTTGCGCACCGTAACCCGGGATTAAATAGAAGGTATGCGGTAAGACTTGACGAAGCCGAGCGGCTTCCGTCGGGTGCGTTGCGCCGACTACTGCGCCAACCGCCGAATAACCGTATTTCCCGATCGTCGTTTCTCCCCATTTCTCTACCATCGCGCCCATGTACTCGTACACGGTCTGCCCGTTTTGCAACAAGAGATTTTGCAACTCCCCACTAGACGGGTTGGAAGTCTTGACGAGCGCGAAAATCCCCTTGTCGTTTTTCGCGCATTCTTCCACGAACGGAGCAATCCCGTCCGTACCCAAATACCCGTTTACCGTCACGTAGTCGGCAGGGAACGCCTTATACGCGCGATCGTTGACCGTCGTTTCTCCCAAGAACGTTTTTGCATAGCAAGCCGCCGTCGAACCGATATCGTTGCGCTTTGCGTCCGCAATCACCACAAGGTCTTTCTCCGACGCGTACTTTAACGTTTCTTCGTACGCTTTCATTCCTGGTACGCCGTACATTTCGTAATAAGCGATTTGCACCTTTACGGACGGAACGATATCCCGCAACGTATCGATGAGTTTTTTATTAAATTCAAATACTCGTTCGCAGACGTCGTCAAACGTTTTTGCGCCCGCTTTCATTTCGTCGGGCAAATAATCGAACAACGTGTCCAAACCGACGCAAGTCGGGTTTTGCATAGCGATAATACCGTCAATCAGTCTATCTGTAATCATACCATTCCTTCCTTTTGTTTTCTCTAAATTCCATTAACCTTGATACTTGATTTCCCCATCGACAATCGTATATTTCACAACGCCGTTGAGTTTATATCCACCAAACGGGCTGTTCTTGCCCTTGCTTACAAACTGTGCAGGGTCTACGATCCATTCTTCGTCCAAATCGGCAATCATCAAATCTGCAACGCCGTTTTCAACGATTTTTCCACCGTCAAGCCCTAAAATTCTTGCAGGAGCTGCGGACATTTTTTCCGCGATTTCCGACAAATTCATAAGCCCTGTCTTATAAAGGTACGTAATCGCAAACCCAAACGAAGTTTCAATGCCACTGATCCCAAAAGACGCGAAATTGTATTCCACGTTCTTGTCGTTGATATGATGGGGTGCGTGGTCGGTGACGATACAATCGATCGTGCCGTCTTTCAAACCCGCAAGCACCGCTTGTTTGTCGATTTCTTCGCGGATCGGGGGATTGACTTTGGTATTCGTATCAAATCCCGTCACGATCTCGTCCGTCACCGCATAGTAGTGCGGACAAGTTTCCGCCGTCACTTTCACCCCTGCTCTTTTCGCGTCACGGATAAGCCGTACGCCACTATGCGTGGAAACGTGGCAAATATGCACGGGTACGTCCAAGCTTTCCGCAAGCGCCAAATCCCTTGCAATACAAATGTCTTCCGCCGCACGGGGAATCCCTTTCAACCCTGCGATCGTGGAACTCAACCCTTCGTTCATTACTCCGCCGTCCACGAGATCCTTGTCTTCACAATGGCACAAGCATTTCATACCGAAACCGCTTGCGTATTCCATCGCCAAACGCATAACACGGGAGCTCTTTACGCTAACGCCGTCGTCGGAAATCGCCACCGCGCCAGCCTTTTGCATTTCGCCGATCGCAGCAAGTTGTTCCCCTTTTTCGCCTTTGGTAATCGCGCCGATCGGATGCACTTTGCACGCGCCGACTTCTTTCGCGCGGTTTTTCACGTAGCTAACCACCACTTTATTGTCCATAATCGGATCGGTATTCGGCATACAGCAAATTTGCGTAAATCCACCCTTTACCGCCGCTTTCGTACCGCTCTCAATATCTTCTTTGTATTCGTAGCCGGGTTCACGCAAATGCACGTGCATATCAATAAGCCCGGGAAAAACGTACAACCCGTCCGCACGGATTTCTGGCGTGCCGTCCGTGGGCAAATTTTCCGCAAGTTTTACAATCTTACCGTTTTCTACGAGTATATCCGTCTTTACTACCCCGTTCTCCAAAACTACGTTGCCGTTTCTGATAATCATGTCTTTCTCCTTACTTTAAGTACTCTCTGTATTCGTTCAAAAGTTTCAATACCGCCATGCGCACGGCAATCCCCGAAAATACCTGTTCTTCGATACGGCTCTTTTCATGGTCGATTACCTTGCCCGTCAATTCCACGCCACGGTTCACAGGGCCGGGATGCATAATAATCGCATTTGGTTTCGCAAGGCTTAACAACTTCCCGTTAACGCCGTAGAACTCCGCATACTCGTTGAGCGACGGGAAATTCCCTGCTTGTTGGCGTTCGAGTTGAATTCTAAGCCCCATCACAACGTCTGCACCGTCCAAAGCTTCTTCTCTAGAAGTGCAAAGTTTTGCCCCAAGCTTGTCTATCCCCTTAGGAATCAACGTTTCCGGTGCGTACATATACACGTCCGCGCCCATCGTTTTCAAACCGAACAAATTCGATTTCGCCACACGGGAGTGCTTGATATCCCCCAAAATCGCGACTTTCAAGCCTTTCAACGTCCCAAACGTTTCGCGCATCGTCAACATATCGAGTAGCGCCTGCGTCGGGTGTTCGTTCATACCGTCGCCTGCGTTGAGTACGCCTGCTTTTGCGACTTTCGCGAGCAAATACGGAGCACCGCCGATCGGGTGACGCATAATCAAGAAATCATTGAGTTGCGCGTCCAACGTTTTCCCCGTATCCACAAGCGTTTCGCCCTTGGCTACCGACGACGAACCCGCGGCAATATTGATGACCGTCGCGCCCAAATACTTTGCAGCGAGTTCAAAACTCGTTCTCGTACGCGTACTGTTCTCGTAAAAAAGAATGGTAGCCGTCTTTCCCTTGAGATCGGTGAGTTGCTTATCCCCCGCTTTCAGGCGTTTTTTCATTTGCGAGGCTTCGTCTAAAATCTCCGTCAATTCTTCAGCGTTTAAATCGATAAGCCCCAACAAGTCTTTTCTTTTGAGCATTTTTAAATTCTCTCCTTTTGCCCGACGAACGAGCTTAAAAAAACCGTCTTGGAACGAAATCCGCCCAAGACGATTATGCGCTTATCCGTTCCGTATGGATCGGATACCATTATACCACTTTTTTACGTAATTGTAAAGAGTTCCAAAGCCCGTTTTTTGCTTTCTTTTTCCATTCTTGAAAAAAAGTTAATAAATCCGTGTCAGTTGGAAGGCAATTTTATCGCAGGAAGTCAACTGATAGCCTATTCCGTTGCGTTCGGTTTTCAACGGGAAATACGTTGCTCCGTGAATATGCCCGAACACCACTTTATCGACGCCGTTTTGTTCGAATAGCTCCGTAAACGCGCTGTTCTCCCCTTTCAAATTGAAAGGCGGATAATGGATCATCACGATTTTCTTATCCCCGTCTTGATAAAGCGTATCGGCTACGGCAAACGCCAAACGAAACCGCTCCACTTCCCGTAAATACAGTTTTTGGTCTTGTTCGGTGTAATCGGGGCTACCAGGACACGTCCATCCACGAGAGCCGATCATCACGAACTCCCCTATGCGTACGGCATCCGTTTGCAGGAAAATAAAGTTTTCATCAGGCGCGCTTTCGCGGAGCTTGGTAATCCCGTTCCACCAATAATCGTGGTTGCCGCGAATAAACACTTTTTTCCCGGGCAAATCGGCGAGCGAGCGCAAATCCACCAACGCGTCGGAAAGTTTCATCGCCCAGCTGATATCGCCGGAGATGAGCACGACGTCGTCGGGTTGCACTTTTTCACGCCAATCCCGTTTAATTTTTTCGAAATGCCCGTCCCAATTTCCGCCGAAGATATTCATCGGCTTGTCGGCAGTTGCGGACAAATGCAAATCGCTGATCGCATAGATATTCATAAGAATAGTATAGCAGTTTTTTCTCAAAAAAGCAAGGCTTTACGTGTATCCGAATGTAAAATATCTTTTTCTCATTTGTAGCACCCCGTTGTCGTTGCGCACCCGATTAGATCGCGACAATCTCTTATATTTTAAGATCACCATGCTCGCTTACCCGAACGTGTACGTGGCAAGCCCAAAAAATAAATCGGCTTGTCGAAACAAGCCGATTGGTTCACTTAAAAACCCTTATCTGTTTTTGCAGTTGCAATCCCCCGAGCGTCCCTGCGGATACAAGGGCAATTCGAAAAATCCCGCGCAAACTTCTTGCGAATATTCCTGCAAAGGCGGAATTGCGCAATAGCCGTACGTGGGAACGAGCATTTCCACGGGCATCGCAATCTTCAAAATCACCGTTGCACAAAGACTGACCGAGAACCCTTCCGTCGCGGAAATGAACGTTCCTTCGGGCGCGACGACGCTTACGAGCGCGCGTACCGTGAACGGCATAATCGACGGCGCGGGAACGTACAACAAAACGTCTTCCGTCAACGTCACCGTACCCGTTGCACTACCGTCGACGCCGTTTGCGTCGGTGTAGAGTACTTCCACGGGAATAGATACCGTAGCTTGCACTCTTGCGCAAGGTCGATCGGCTTGGCGTTCCACGTTAAGATTGCTAACCGTCGCTTCCGCCGTCGTAGAGCGCGCGCTGACGAACGTCAAAGGATATGTAGGGTTTTCCGGCGTTAAATCGGTGAGCGTCAACGTGTAATTCTCGATCTGTGTTTGTTTAATACCTGCGTCGAAAATTTTCTCCGCTTGTATACACACCTTTTCCGTCAAACCGTTGATCGGATTGCCCGTGATCGAACCGGGACATTTATCCGATTGGAAATTGGAATAAAAGGACATAAATTTACCTCCTGTACGAATATAATCGTTGCTTATTATATAGTATTCCCATTCCCTTGCCGATTGTTCCTATCCGATGCGTATTCGCATGCCGATATAAAAGACGTCCGTACCGTTCATTTCTTTATACTTTGCTTCGCTACCTGCAAGCAGTTCTTTCGTATCCCCTGCGCGCACGGTATACGCATTCCCGCTTATCTTGGGGATTTTCAAAATCTGCCCTGTGAACGGCTCTGCCGTCAAGCCGTTTTCTTTGGCGAGCAAGCGTTCTGAAACGGAGAATGCGTCCGCAATCTCCCGCAACGTTTGCCCCTTTTTCGCCTTATAAAATTCTACGGTTTCTAACGCTAACATCCCTATCAATCTATGCGCAACTCCAAACGAATATGCCGTAATATTTCCCGATTCTTCCCCGTACAATAGAAGTATGAAAAATAAAATTTACGCCACAACGACCATCGTCACCGTTTTATCCGTCGCGGAGAGATTTTTGGGGTTTATTTACCGTATCGTACTCTCCCGTTTAATCGGCGCGGAAGGGCTTGGATTATACCAAGTTTCCCTATCTTTATTTTCGCTATTTTTGACCATCGGCACAGGCGGAATCCCCATTAGCGTTTCCCGTATGATTTCCAAAAGTAAAGCGGAAAACAATCCTTACGGCGAACGAACCGCCGTTTCCGCCGGTTTGTTTTTATCCCTTTGTCTAACCCTACCGTTTTGCTTGTTTTTCGGGATTTTCGGGGATAAATTCCCCGCTTTGTTCGCCGATAAACGCAGTTTTCGGGTGTTTAGAATTCTTCTCATCGGCTTGAGTTTTTCGTCTATCTACGCCGTCTTGCGTGGACATTGTTGGGGAAATAAACGCTTTTTACTGCCGTCCATTTTAGAAATCGTCGAAGAAGCCGTCATGGTAATCGCAGGGATTTTCTTGCTTAAAAACGTATCGTCCCCCGTTAGCGGCGCGGAAAAAGCCGCTTGGGCAGTCGTCATCTCCTACCTTTGCTCTTTCACGGCGTCCACCGTCGCTTTCTTCCTTTGCGGTGGAAAACTCGCCAAACCCAACGTGGCGTTAAAACCCTTACTCCGCTCGTCCGCGCCGATTACTTCCGTACGCGCAAGCGGATCGCTGGTCACTTCCGCCGTCGCGGTTCTCCTACCCGTCATGCTCGTTCGGGCAGGCTTTTCCGAGAGCGAATCCCTGCAACTTTTTGGCGTCGTCTCGGGCATGGTATTGCCGATTTTATTCGTTCCGTCGACCATTATCGGTTCACTCGCGCTCGTACTCGTGCCGGAACTGTCGGAAGATTTTTATCGAAACAACCGAGACCGCTTGCAAAGAAACGTGCGACGTGGGTTGAAATTTTCCTTGCTGGTTGCGTGCGCGATGTTGCCCTTTTTCTATGTGCTAGGGAGCGACGTTGGCAGGATCGCCTATTCCAACGCGCAAGCCGGCGCAATGATCTCCAAAAGCGGGATCGTTTTAATTCCCATGAGCCTTACCATGATCTCCACGTCCGCTTTGAACGCCATGGGTTTTGAAAAGCAAACGTTTGCATTCTACTTTATCGGCGCGACGGCGTTAATCGTCTGTATTTTGGCTTTGCCTGTTTTTGTCGGAGCATACGCCTACGTCGTCGGTTTGGGCGCGAGTTTTTCCGTGAACGCCGTATGCAATCTCGTATTTTTACACAAAAAATGCTCTCTTTTCGACCGCAAAGATCCGTCTATCCGCGAACGGGGGATACTCCCTGCGATCGTTGCCGTCTTTCCTGTTTCCTTCTTCGGGAAATGCGTAAGCAACATTTTGAAGTATTTCGTCGGAGAAACGTTCGCGCTCCTTGGCGCAGGGCTCGCGCTCGTAGCGGTCACTTTACTTCTTTATTACGTTTTCGGGATTTTCACCATCCGCAACGTCAAAAGCAAGTTGCTCGGAGAAAAAGCGTAAAAAAATCGCTATCCATTTGATTTTTCGTTGAATAACTTCTTTCCGTTCCTTGACATTATTTTAAGAAAAGAGTAAAATAATACTATAAACAAATTTTTTTAGGAGATCTACCAAATGGGCTACAAAACAAAAGAATGGCGCAATTCTATGCGCGTGACGTTAGATTACAACAATATGACTGAGAAATTCTTGGGCGAAAAAGGCTTTACCGACAGACAACTGTCTGCATATTCGTCGAAAGCGAACTTAGCCTTCCAATACGTCAAAGAAAACCGTGGAAAAGACGAACTGTATATGGGTTGGACGGAACTCCCCTATAACCAAAAGGAAATCGTAGACGATATCTTGGCTACGGCAAGGGATATCCGTAAAAACTTTCAATACTTCGTCGTGCTCGGCATCGGCGGTAGTGCGCTCGGCCCGATCATGGCGTTCAATGCACTTTGCCACTTGCATTATAACGATTTACCCAAATCCAAGAGAAAAGGGCCGAAATTCTACGTAGAAGACAACGTAGACCCTGTTAGAATGCGGGATTTGCTCGACGTGATCGAACCCGAAAAAACCTGCTTTAACGTCGTTTCGAAATCGGGCGCAACCAGCGAAACGATGGCGCAATACTTGATCATTCAAGATCTTTTGACAAAGGCAGGCGTCAACGTAAAAGACAACGTAATTTTCACCACCGACGCAAAGAAAGGCAATTTGAAGAAAATTTCCGACGAGCTCGGCGGGATTAAGAGCTATGTGCTCCCCGACGGCGTAGGCGGACGTTTCTCCCAACTCTGCCCCGTAGGTTTGCTCCCCGCGGCGGTACTCGGCATAGATATCAAGGGCTTGCTTGCAGGCGCAGGATATATGGACTCTATTTGCAACAAACCGTCTATGCGCCAAAACCCTGCTTTGATGAGCGCAGTCTTGCAAATCGCGGCAATGGAACAAGGCAAAAACGTAGGCGTTATGATGCCCTATTCCGACAACTTGAAATATCTCGCCGATTGGTACTGCCAACTTTGGGCGGAATCGCTGGGTAAAAACGAAACGTTGGACGGTAAGCCTTGCAACGTCGGACAAACCCCCGTCAAATCCTTGGGCGTCACCGATCAACACTCTCAAGTCCAACTCTACACGGAAGGTCCTTACGACAAAGTCGTCACGTTGCTTTCCTTGAAGAAATATGCTTGCGAAATGCCCATTCCCCACGGCTGTGAAAACATTCCCGACGTAGCCTTCCTTGGCGGACACACGATGGAAGAATTGATCCAAGCCGAAAACGCGGCTACGGCATACGCTTTGACGAAAGCCGGTAGAATGAACTATACCCTTTGGATTCCCGAACTTAACGCGTTCACGCTTGGACAGCTTTTGTTCTTGTTCGAGTTGCAAACGGCGTACGCAGGCGCGATGCTCAACATCAACACGTTCAATCAACCGGGCGTAGAAGAAGGCAAGAAAGCGACGTTTGCTTTGCTCGGCAAAGCGGGTTATGCGGAAAAGAAACAAGAACTTGACAGCTTGCCCGCAAAAGACGTAAAACAAATGATTTAACGAAACGGCAAAAAACAGCCGAAAGCGAAAATGCTTTCGGCTGTTTTTTATTTAATATAATTCTTGCTCTAACTCTGCAAAAAGTGGACAATCGAAAAACTCCACCAACGAAACGTTTAATCCGTCGCAAAGCATTTTCAAGGTGACAATACCAGGATTCTTACTTTTTCCATATAAAACATTTTTCACGGAAGATCTCGCAACCCCCGAATCCGTCGCAAGCCTGTTAATCGTAATCTTTTTGCGTTCACATAGTTCCATTATTCTCTCTTTTACAGCTTCATAAACTCCCATATTCCTTCTCCTTTATAAAAATTTATAAAAATATAGGCTAATTATAGCCCATTTTGCTTGACATTATGGGCTATATATGATACTATTATGCCGTAGACCATCTACAAATATACATTAGGAGTGTTTTTACTATGGCAAATAGAATTAGAAAGGTTTCAACGCAAAAAGAATTTGAAAAAATGATAGACGAATTCATTACGATGGGCTATCAAGTAGAATCGCAAGGCGAAGACAACGCGCGCGTTGTAAAAAAAGCACCTAAAACGCAACACGCATTGGTTGCGCTTCTTACGGTTTGGTGGACGCTTGGTATCGGAAACTTGATTTATGCTGCGATGCCCGCAAAAATTGAAGATGAAGTTCTTATTAAAATTGAAAAAGACTAAATTTTGAAAACCGCCGCGGAAATCCGCGGCGGTTTTTTCGTTTTCGAGTATAAGCAGAGTCGTTCTTGTCAATACTTTCCTTATAAAACGTGAAGAACGGAACGCCCTTTCCTTACATATATTATAGTAAGGAGTTTGTTTTGTTTTTTCAAAAGAGGTGTGTTATGAACGTGAAACGTGGCGAACTGTATTATGCGGATCTCTCCCCTGTCGTCGGGAGCGAACAGGGCGGAATTCGACCCGTACTCGTCGTGCAAAACGATATCGGCAATAAATATTCCCCCACCATCATCGCTGCGGCAGTCACAAGCAAAATCAACAAAGCCAAACTTCCCACGCATATCGAGCTCCCGTCCGCTTACGGTCTTGCGAAAGACAGCGTTATCCTTTTGGAGCAAATCCGCACGCTCGACAAACGCCGTTTGAAAGAACGGATCGGCGAATTACCCCCTGCAACGATGCTACGTGTTAACCGCGCAATCTTGATTAGCTTGGGTTTCCCCGTTAGTCCACAACCCTAAAAGTCGAAAATATTTGTAAATCTTGCATAAACAGTCAAATTCCGTGGCGTTTTTTCCTGTATACTCAAAGGAAATCGCCACGGAGGTTTTTTTATGCGTATTCGCGTCCAACGGAGTTTTTCCGACCTGCTTTTATATCTTGCGTTTGGGACGGCAATGTTCTGTCTTTCTTTCATCGGCAATCACGCCGAACCGTTCGGTTTGGCAATCGTATACGCCATGCAAGCGTCCGGTTTATCCGCCACCGCAAGCCTATTTCTCTACGTCCTGTCCGCCGCGCCAAGCGCCGACTTGACCGTTGCCATACTCTACACCGCGCAAGCGGTTTTGCTATCGTGCGGGTTTTTCTTACAACGAAAAGCGCGAAATTCTCGATTTTGGAGTTCGAGTTTTTTCCCGATGTTCTTTCTTTCCGTCGGGTTGGGCTTATTCGTTGCGGTTGCACCCTTTTCCCCCTACGCCTTGCCCTTATTTTTAACCGAGCGGTTCGCCTTTGAAGAACTCGGGCAAAAATCCATTCTATCCGCTGGAATTTTCCTGCTTTCCGCAAGTTTTTCCGTTGCCGTCAAAGCGCTTTTAAAAAAGTTTTTGAAATGCCGTCTTAGAAACGACGAAATTGTCTTTTGCATACTGCTCTTGACGTTAATCGGCGTGGGGATATGCAGGTTTTTTGGAATAAACGCGTACATGGGTGTTGCATTTTTTATTCTTCTATTATTTTCTTACGCCGTAAAAGACGCAACTGCGTTGTTTGCCGCATTCGTCGTCAGTCTACCTCCCTTTCTTGTTTTTCATCTTTCTCCCGAACGCTTCTTTGTGTACGGCGTTTGCGTCGCATTATTTATAAAATCGGGTAGACTATCTGCGTCTTTTGCGCTACTCGCTGTGTTTTTTGCGTACGGCTATGTAGACGGGTTATATGCTTATCCCACCAATCTCCTGGTTTCCGCCGTTCTATCCGCGGTTTTGCCTGCTTTGCTATTTATACTACTCCCCACGCCCTTTGTTCGGAGCATGGAAAACAAACTGATTTTCTATCGTGAAAAGCACTTGTCGCGGATCGCAATCAACCGTAACCGTACGGCAATCGGAGAACAGCTGTTTGAAATTTCCGCCGTATTCCGCGAAATTAGCGCCACCTTCCACACGCTTGGCGATGCCGACGAAGAAAACGGTGCAAAGGAGTACATACGCAATGCAGTAATGAGTGAAACGTGCAAAAATTGTCCGCAATCCCAGGCTTGCCTTAGGAAACACCCAAAAGTCTACGTAGACAAACTCGTGGACGTGGGCTGTCTAAAAGGCAAAGTGCATTTAATCGATATCCCCAGGGAACTCGCCGAAATTTGCGTCAATCAAAGCGGACTTCTCTATGCGATCAACAAACAACTCGGGGAATACCGAAAATATATGACGGAAGCGGAAAACGCCGCTTCCGGCAGGGCGATGCTCGCAAATCAAGCGCAAGGCGTCAGCGAAATTTTAAAAAATTTGGCTTTGGAACAAAGCGAACCTTTACGTATCTATACGGAAAAAGAACGCGCCTTAAACGTCGCTTTGTTAAGTGTGGGGATCGTCTGTTCGGAAGTGTTGATTTTTGGGACGGAAAACAACCCCACTCTATCGCTGATTACCTTCGGGAAAGCGAACGTCAAAAAGATCGCCAATATTGCATCCCATCTATTCAAAGCCACGATGATTATTTCGGAAAAAATCACGTTGAGCGACGATAAATTTTGCTGTATTCTTCGGAAGAAACCCTATTTCGACGCGGCGTTCGGGATCGCAAACGCCATCAAAGACGGGGAAAGCGCAAGCGGAGATACGCACTCCGTCATCAAAATCGACGAACGGCGGTTTATGGTTGCGTTATCCGACGGAATGGGTAGTGGTGAATACGCCAAACGTATTTCTGAAAGCACGATTTCGCTACTCGAAAGTTTCTATCGCGCCAAAATGCCGTCAGAGCTCGTTTTGTCTACCGTCAACAAGTTGTTGACGTTCAATAAGGAAGAAAGTTTTGCCTGCGTAGATATTGCCGTGGTGGATTTGGATAGCGGAATTGTCGACGTCGTCAAAATCGGCTCGCCAATCGGATTCATTTTATCGGGGAATACGGTAAAAGTGTTAGAAACAAACTCCCTGCCGTTAGGGATACTTGACGCATTACACCCCGACACGGCGTCGTATACGCTCGCGGAAAACGACGTTTTACTCTTCTTGAGCGACGGGGTTGTCGATGCGTTCGGTTCGACGACGGATTTGTACGACGTTTTGCGCTGTGTACCTTTACGAAATCCGCAACAGCTCGCCGACGAGTTGTTAGACCGCGCCATCCACGCTTACGGTGGAAAGGCGAAAGACGATATGACGGCGGTTGCCGTGCGGTTATTTAAAGCGGAGATTGCATAGTAAAAACCCCGCTCTTTTTCAAGAGCGGGGGCTTTTTATTTGGTTTTTACCGTAGAATTATTCTTCGGTTTTCGTTTCTTCGGAAACTTCTTCAACCGCTTCAGCTTCTGCAACCGTTTCTTCTACCGGAGCAGTTTCTTGTGCAGCCGCTTTTGCTTGTTGCTTCGCCGCCAAACGAGCCATTCTTGCATCCTTTCTTGCTTGCGCTTTCATTTCCTTCGTCACGATACGTGCTGCGTCGATACGTGCACGCATTTCTTGCGGTGTGGGCGGTACGAATGCCGAACCTTCTGCATTTTCTTCGATAACTTCGTATCCTTCATCTCTTTCAAGCAAGGATGCTTCCGTTTCACCATCGAATATATGAATGTGATGCGCGTCGAATGCAAGTTCGATAACTTCGTTCAAGGAAACAACCGCACGGCTGGAAATCTTCGCGATCATTTGCGTGGAATTGTCGATAACCGATGCTTCTTTGCCTTCGTGATCGAGTTCGCAATAGATTTGCGTTTCCGCACCGAGTTTTTCGATAACGTCGATACGCACTTTGATCACCGTTTCCGGAGAGTTCGCGATGAACATTTGATCTTGGTGGATATCTTCGGGGCGAACGCCGAGCGTGACGGGTTTACCCGTATCGAGATATTCGTTGATGTTCTTAATTCTTGCCGCAACCGTCTTAGGCAACAAAATCTTATTGCCACCGATAAAGTTTACGAACACTTTACCCTTTTCGGACGTCAACGTGGATTCCTTAAAGAAGTTCATTTGAGGCGTACCGATGAAACCTGCAACGAAAAGGTTTACGGGATAATCGTAAAGGTTTTGCGGGGTATCTACTTGTTGCATGAAACCGTCTTTCATAACAACGATTCTCGTACCCATCGTCATAGCTTCGACTTGGTCGTGGGTGACGTATACGAACGTCGTAGCAAGACGCGCGTGCAACTTGGAAATTTCCGTTCTCATCGAGGCACGGAGTTTTGCGTCCAAGTTCGACAAAGGTTCGTCGAGCAAGAATACCTTGGGTTCACGAACGATCGTACGACCGAGCGCAACACGTTGTCTTTGACCACCGGACAAAGCCTTGGGTTTTCTGGAAAGGTAGTCGGTAATACCGAGAATTTCCGCCGCTGCTTTTACTTTTTGGTCGATGATTTCCTTGGGTACTTTACGAAGTTTCAAACCGAACGCCATATTATCGTATACGGACATATGGGGATACAACGCGTAGTTTTGGAATACCATCGCGATATCTCTGTCCTTGGGAACGACGTCGTTTACGAGTTTGCCGTCGATATAGAGTTCACCGGACGAAATTTCTTCCAAACCTGCGATCATACGAAGCGTCGTAGATTTACCGCAACCGGAAGGGCCTACCAATACGATGAATTCCTTATCTCTAATATCGAGACAGAAATCGAATACTGCTTGTACACCCGAGGGATATACTTTGTTAATGCCTTTCAGCAAAAGTCCTGACATAATCTTTTTCCTCCAAAATGGATTGCATTTTTTTTCGTTATTACTATTTTACTATATTTCCCAAAAAAATACAATAGGCAAAATCAACAAACTTGCCCCACCTGATTGTATATTTTGCACAAGATTTATAAACCTGTCTTTTCCGTTGTGATTTTCGCGATCCTTACCACCAAACTATTCCCGTAGGTAAACGGTTTGCTGATAACTTTTACCCTTTCACCGTCCTGCGTAAATTCCACGTCCGAGCCGTCGTCCAGCCATTGTATAGAACAGATTTTTTTCGGCATACAAAACTGCGTTTCACTCGCGCCTGCGCTACCGATCGCCACGTTGGGATCCGCCGACATAGGCAAATGATGACGGAATAAATAATACGTTCCGTCCTTTTCGAGTAAGAAGTCGTCCGCGTCGTTTTCCACGGTTATTGCGCAAGGTCTAGGCAAACGCAACGCCTCGTCGTGCATCGCCACCCATTCCCCGAGCGTTTCCAGCATCGCTTTATCCAAGGGACGGAGCGCCCCGTTTCCCATCGGCCCTACGTTGAGCAAGAAATTGCTACCGTAGCGACGACACAGGCAAAGTTCTTCGATCATTTGCGACAGGGACTTAAAATGATAATCACGCGACGCGTAGCCCCAATGATCGGCAAAAATCTCGCACATTTCACTCGCGATATATTTCGGGGAATTTTCCAAATTGATCGGCGCAGGTTTCCCGCGTTCGAACGTGACGGAATCGAGTTCAATATGCCCGAGTGCGCCCAACGCGTTCAACCCCGTATTGTTGATAATCATCGCTTCGGGCTGGTATTTACGGATCAAGCCGTACAACGCATCTTCTTCCCAATCTTCGTTCGGTTTATCCCACATTCCGTCAAACCAAAGTCCACCGATTTTGCCGTACTGCGAACAAAGAATTTCAATGCTTCTACGCAAATACGTAAGGTATTTTTTAAAATCCGTCTTATAACTTTCTTCTCGCCAATCCAAGAGCGTATGATAGAAAAACGGCACGATCCCTTCTTCGTTGCACGCGTCTACGAACTCCCGCACCAAATCCCGTTTACACGCGGAATGCGGAGCGTCGTATTCGTTGAGCCCCAACGTATCGTAGAGTGAAAATCCGTCGTGATGACGGGTTGTGAGCGTTATGTATTTACAGCCGGCTTTTTTCGCCGTCAAAACCAATTCTTTCGCCCAATCGGGATCGGGATTGAAAATTTCCATCGTTTTTTCGTATGCTTCGTCGGGAATATGGAGAAGATGCTTCGCCCATTCCCCCTTTCCGCATACGCTGTAAAGCCCGAAATGCACGAACATTCCAAACCCGTGCTTTTCAAACGCCTTTACGTACTCTTTAATAATCATATTTTTGCTCCTTACGGTAATTTTTTACCAGCCGATAAATACAACGTATACCATTCTTCTCGGCTAAGCGTAATCTCCGTCGCTTTACACAACTGTTTCATATGCTCGGGCGAAGTCGTGCCCGTGATCACCTGCGCGAACGCAGGATGCCGTAAAACCCAAGCCAACGCGACCGCGCTCGGCGAACAGTTATACATTTCCGCCAAGCGGTATAACTCTCCGTTAAGCGCAGGATAGCGTTCGTTATCCAAGAACGTCCCTGCAATTTTGCCGTACTGCAACGGCGACCAAGCCTGCAACGCGATCTTTCTTCTACGCGCGTATTCTAACGCATCGCCCGCGCGAGCTACCCCTGCGTCGTTATACATATTCACGTTAAACCCAGCGTCTATCGGAGCGGTATGTCCCAAAGAAAATTGTATTTGGTTGGCGACAATCTCGATCCCCGCTTCTTCCAACAACTGCATTTGCGACGCCGACGCATTGCTCACGCCGAACGCCAAAACTTTCCCATCCGCGCGGAGCGTAGCAAACGCTTCCGCAACTTCTTCCGCTTCCATAAGCGTATCCGGGCGGTGCAACAACAATACGTCGATATATTCGGTGTTCAAACGTTTCAAACTGCCTTCTACCGAGCTTATAATATGCTCTTTAGAGAAATCGTAATAACTGCCCCGTTCCAAACGGCGTATTCCGCACTTGGTTTGGAGTACGTATTGCTTTCTGGGAATCTTCAAATCTCGAATCGCAACGCCAAAAATGCGTTCGCTGTCCCCACCGCCGTAAATATCCGCGTGGTCGAACGTATTCACGCCCGTTTGTAGCGCTTCCACAATCACTTCCTCTACTTGCTGAACGCTTTTGTCGGCAATGCGCATACAGCCCATTACGATCCGCGAAGCTTGTTTTTCTCCCAACGTACAATATTGCATAGCAATCCCCTTATTTTATATTATTATATCTCGCATTTTTTTTAAATGCTTGTGATATCATAGTAAAAAGTGTAATTATTTTCACATTCTTACCGCAAACTACATCCGTCAACGCGTTTCCTTCGAAATCGGAAAGGGCGCGTAATATTCCTGCCCTGCATCCAAACGGACTTTGCCTTGCATATAATCGATTAGTTCTGCGCAAAACGCGCTTTCGTCCGTCTTTTTCACCGCCAACACAAAACGCACTTTTTCCCCGTATTCCGTATTCAAAAGCGTACAAGCGTGCGTTTGTATATACTTTTGCGCGCTGTCAATCCCCGTGTAATCGACGGTGACGGCATACTCTACACACGTTTCCAAAACCCGAATATCCGCGCTATCCAAATTCTCCGCGACGCAAGCCGAATACGCCCGAACGAGCCCCCCCGCGCCGAGTTTTACTCCACCGAAATAGCGCACGACGGCTACGGCGGTTTCGTACAACTTTTTCGCCTTTAAGACTTCCAGCATGGGAACGCCTGCCGTGCCCTGCGGTTCGCCGTCGTCTGAAAAGCGTTGCAAATTGCCGAGCTTGTCCGCGACGAACGCATAGCAAACGTGCGTGGCGAGGGTATGTTTCCCACGGATTTCCGCAAGAAACGCCCGTGCTTCTTCTTCGCTTTCCACGTGCGCGGAATAGGTTAGAAACCGGGATTTTTCGATGATTTTTTCACTTTCGTTTCTCGCGTACACCGTACGGATTTCTTTCGGCATGGTTTCTCCTTTTTGGCAAAATATATCGGAAAGCGGCGAAAAAATTCGCCGCTTTTTCTCTTATACGATCTTTACTTTTAAATGTACTTTTTTGCCTTTATGCAACACGAACTCGTTAGACGGAACGGGCGCGTTTACGTCCGTCACCTTATTTTCGTCCACGCTGACACCACCCTGTTCGATCAAACGACGCGCTTCGCCTTTGGATTTCGCAATCCCCGTCGCAACCATCGCGTCCACCACCGTCGCAACGCCCGAAACTTCTTTCGTCAAAAGCTCCGCATCAGCACCGCCGAACGCGGCTTTCGCTTGGCTTTGCGCGACGTTGGCTTTTTCTTCGCCGTGCACTTCTTTCGTCAACTCGTACGCGAGTACTTCTTTCGCCTGATTAATGCGTTCGTCCTTATAACGGCAGAGCTCGTCGATTTGTTCCAACGGCAAGAACGTGAGCAATTTCATACACTTTTCCACGTCTTCGTCGTTGACGTTCCGCCAATATTGATAGAATTCGTACGGAGTGGTCTTATTCTCGTCGAGCCATACCGCGCCTTTTGCCGTCTTACCCATTTTCTTTCCGTCCGACGTGGTAAGGAGCGCAAACGTCATCGCAAACGCAGGTTTTTGTTCCTTGACGCGGATCAAGTTCGCGCCTGCAAGGATATTACTCCATTGATCATCCCCACCGAGCTCCAACGCGCAACCGTATTTTCTGTACAACACCAAGAAATCGTACGCTTGCATCAACATATAGTTAAATTCCAAGAAAGAAAGTCCGCGTTCCAAACGTTGTTTGAAACATTCCGCAGTCAACATACGGTTTACGGAGAAATGCGTGCCGATTTCACGCAGGAAATCGATATAATTGAGTTCCATCAACCAATCGGCGTTGTCTACGACGATCGCGGCGTTTTCGCCTTCAAAACTGATAAACCGTGCCATTTGTTTTTTGAAACATTCGACGTTGTGACGAATGGTTTCTTTCGTCATCATCGAACGCATATCCGTACGCCCCGACGGATCGCCGACCATTGCCGTACCCCCACCGATCAAAATAATCGGCTTATGCCCAGCGCGTTGCATATGCGACATCGCAATCAGTTGCAAGAAATGCCCGACGTGCAAAGAATCCGCCGTGGGATCGAACCCGATATAAAAGGGAACGCTCTCTTTCCCGAGTTTTTCATACAATTCTTCTTCAAAAACCGTTTGCTTGACAAAACCCCTTGCCCGCAATACGTCCATTACGTTTTCCATAACTTTGTCCTACCTTTTTCGATCGCAACAAAACGGCTTGCGTGCGAACGTTCGCCCAAACCGTTTTCTTAATGCTTACTATTTAGTTTACTACCTTTTCCGTGTATTGTCAAGCGTTTTCATACCCGCACGCGTTCATCTTCCGTGTTTCAACGTTGTTTTTTATTGCGTGATCAAAGAAATCGACTACAAACAATCAGACAAAACAACGCTTATCTTTACACCCCCGTTTCCGCATATACGGGCACAATATCCGAAACCGTACCCGTAAAAATCAACGCCGAATACAACGCCCGCCAAGCGTCTTGCCGAGTGCCTTCTTTCAAACGACGTGCAAGCTCCGCATTCCAAAAATTCGCCTTTTCGCGCGCTCGGCGCACTTCCATTTCCGTCACGTATTCGTCAACACTCTTCATATCTTCCACCTTTTTTCGTTTTTACGTCTTGATTATACGATAGAAAACTTGACAATATCTGTCATATATAGTAAAATATTTTTAGAAATTTAAAATTTTTTTGGAGCAACGTTATGAAATTTGAAATTTTACTCTCGATCCTGTTTGATTTGCTGATCAAACGCAAGATTACGGCATCGTATATCGCGGAAAAGCACGAGATTTCTCCGCGCACCGTTTACCGTTATATCGACGAGCTGTCTTTCAATGTGCCCATTTACGTAAAACGTGGTCGGGACGGCGGAATTTGCATTTCCGATAACTACAAACTGCCTGTCGGTTTTATGACCGCCGAAGAATACGAATCCGCGATTGAAGCGCTTAGCGCGATGTATTCCCAACTACCCGAAGAACGGTTTTTGGCGGCACAACGAAAACTCTCGGCACAGGTCAAAGCGGAAGCGCGCGATCTCGTGCTTTCGGACGACATCGGGAACATTCTCGTCGACGGCGGAACTTGGGGGGACACGCGCACCTTTTCCGAGAAAATCCGATTACTTCAAGAGTGCTTAAAGGGAAATACCGTCATAGAAATCGAATACTATTCTCGCGCAGGCGTAAAAACGCAACGGAAAATCGAACCGCACGTACTCGTATTCAAGCAAAACGTTTGGTACGTTTACGCGTTTTGCCACAAGCAAAGGGCGTTCCGCTTGTTCCGCGTCGGTCGGATCGTATCCACGTTAAAAACGGAAGAAACGTTTCGAAAACGCCCCTTCCGTCGCGAAGATATTCCGTTAAATTATTGGACGACGGAGAAAACCGTCAATGCGGAATTTGAAATTTCCGAAAGCGCGTTCGCCGACGCACAGGATTGGCTCGGCGTGGAAAACGTACGGCTTGTCCACGGGAAATGGCATGCGAGCGTCACCCTCCCCGACGACGAATCGTTGGTGCAAAAAATCGTTAGTCTGGGCGCGGGAATGCGCGTGCTTGCTCCCCAAGAATTACAGGCTCGGGTAAAGAAAACCGCCTTAAAAATCGCTGAACAATATTAAATTTGCGGGAGTTGATACTCCCGCTTTTTTCATACCGACGGAATATCCCGCTTTGTTGCCGTCTATAATATAATACGACTATTTTTGTATAGGTGTGTTATGAAAAAAATCCTATTCACGGGTGGCGGTAGCGCCGGACACGTACTCCCCAACCTTGCGCTAATAGAAGACCTTCTTTCCACGGGCGAAGCGGACGTTTGCTATATCGGTACGAACGGTATTGAAAAGCAACTCGTTTCCGAGTGGAAAATCCCCTACTTTCAGATCGAGTGTCCAAAGCTCGTACGGGGTGGCGGTTGGAAAGGCTTGAAACAAAATTTAAAAATCCCCATTACCTTGCGCCGAGCGGAAAAACAGGCGTTGAAAGGATTGCAAACGTTCCAACCCGATCTTGTCTTTTCCAAGGGCGGATACGTTGCCCTGCCCGTCGTCCGCGCCGCAAAAAAATTGCATATTCCTTGCTTTGCGCACGAGAGCGATTTGTCCGTCGGGCTCGCCAACCGCCTGAGCGCCAACAACTGTCTTCGCGTCTTTACTTCCTTCCCCGAAACGGCGAAAAAACTCCGCAATGGGTATTATAGCGGTTCGATTATTCGCCGTGAAATCCTTTCCGCGAGCAAAGCGGACGCGCGGAAAAAGTTCGATATTCCCTTTGGAGAAAAAGTCCTGCTCGTATTCGGTGGCGGTAGCGGTAGCGCGTGCATCAACGACGCCATCAGAAAGCATTTAAAAATTTTGACCGATCGGTATTTCGTCATGCACGTCTGCGGAAAGAACAATATCGTGCAAAGCAACTTTGAAAACTATCGACAATACGAATTCATCTCAGACATGGGTCTTGCTTACGCCGCGGCAGACGTCGTTGTTTCTCGCGCCGGTTCGGGTACGGTTTTCGAACTTCTCGCCTTGAAAAAACCGGCGATTTTCGTGCCGTTAGAAGGGCAAACGCGCGGCGACCAAGCACAAAACGCCGCGTATTTCGAGCAAAAGGGTTTGTGCAAAGTACTTCCGCAAAGCCGTTTGGACGAACTGCCGAAAATCATCGAGAATACGCTACTCGACGACGGTTTACGCCTTAGACTAATCGACGTCAATCTCCCGCGTGGGAACGAACTTATTCTGCGCGAGATCCGCAAAGTGATCGCAAAATAATATGTCTAATTTTCGCGCGTATTCCCTGCCGTCTTATCGATCCAACGCACGAAAAAAACGACGCGTAAACAAAAAGAAAAAGCTCCTGTATATTTTTCTTAGCCTACTCGCCGTCTTTATCATTCTATTCATTTATTTTCAACGCAACGTCACGCGTGTATTGATTGCCATCAGCGAAGCCACCATGCGCGCTAGCACAACTGTCGCCGTCAACGACGCCGTATACTACACCTTAAGCGACGAAATGCGTTATGAAGATTTGGTGACTATTACCCGAAACGAACAGGGCGAAATCGTGTCCTTTGCCGCCAACGCTTTAAAAATCAATAAAATCGCTCGGGATACGGCGTCCATATCGCAATCGAATTTAAAAAACTTGAGTTTGAACGGTATTCCCGTGCCGTTAGGCGCATTGACGGGAATCGAAGCGTTTGCAGGGCTGGGCCCGAGCATCAATTTCCGCATCATACCCGTAAGCTCGGTGTCCTGCGATTTCACGTCCACGTTTGAAAGCGTGGGCATCAACCAAACCAAGCATTCCATTTACTTAAACGTCATTGCGGATATCAGTATCGTTATGCCGTCGCGCACGGAAAATTTCGCGGTTGTCACGGAAATTCTCGTAGGCGAATCCGTCATTATCGGTACTGTCCCCGACACCTTTTTACAATCGGATATTTTTGGCAATAAACCTGCGCTCTCGCCGTAAAAAAGCACCTGTTTGACAGGTGCTTTTCTTTAATTCTTTTTCGTGCGAGAGCGGAATACCATCGCAATCAAAAAGGAAAAAATTACGGCGGCGGAGATCCCTGCGGAAGCTGCGGACAGCGCTCCGGTAAACGCTCCGTATAAGCCTTTTTGCGCGCCTTTCATTGCGCCGTTCGCGAGCAGATATCCAAACCCTGAAATAGGCACGGTAGCCCCTGCGCCTGCAAAATCCACAAGATACTGATACAAACCCAAGCCTTGCAACGCCACCCCGAACAACATAAACAGCACTAGAATTTTTCCTGCCGTTAAATCGGTATAATTAATGACGATTTGCGCGATCATACAAATCGTACCGCCCACCAAAAACGCCTTTAAAAACCCAAACAATATTTCCAAATACGTTTCAAACATTTTTCTCCCTTACCGCCTTTCTTCTTGCTCGTCGTCCTTTTTCAACGCCCCCGTAATCGCTTTTACCAAATATGGAAAGCATATGATCGTTCCCAGAGTAATCCCTTCTTCCCCAAACCATTTTCCGTTATACATAGTCACTCCTTTTCCACGTTTTCAATCGCTACGGCGTGCGCGATACAGGGGATACTCTCCCCTTGTCCACTCGACACCGTAGACAGGAGCGCGCCCGTCGCTACGAATAAAATACGGTTTAATTCCCGTTTTTTCAGTTTATCGTATAAATAGGAATTGAGCACGATCGCGCTACAACCTGCTCCACTACCCCCTTGGAACTCATCTTCGATCACGTTGTACACAATTTCTCCGCAGTCCACGTGATTTTTTTGTAGATCTAAACCCTTTTCCCAAGTCAAATCCTTTAAAATTCTACTACCCAAAGCGCCGAGATCTCCCGTGACAATCAAATCGTAATCGTCGGGAGAACGCTTGGTATCCTGCAAATGCCTACGAATCGTATCCGCCGCCGCAGG
>JAGAKN010000003.1 GCA_017625565.1 Clostridia bacterium | reverse complement strand
TGGTCGAGGCGACGGGATTCGAACCCACGACCTTTGCGTCCCGAACGCAACGCGCTACCAACTGCGCTACGCCTCGTCGTTTCCTTAGAAACGCAAACATTATAACAAATACTTGCGTAATTGTCAATCCTTTTTTAGTAGGGTTGTCAAATCTTTTTAAAAAACTTTTTTTCTTCTCTTCATTTTCATTTCTTATCCCTGTATAATGAAAGTATAAAACTGAAGGAGTGGTATTTTTCTATATTGTTGATTTACAACACTATACTTTACAAGCAAAGTTGTGTGTTTTCGCAAAGCAAAAAGTAAAGGATAGCAAAATTTTTGCTATCCTTTTACGCTGTCCTAAAAAATCCCTAAGGAAAAGGCGGTTAAACCACTTGGCTTTTTATATTGTATTTCTTAATTCTTTAACGCTTCGGGCACGTCAAACGACGTTTCGCCACGATCTTCAGGGAACATCGTTCCTGCAGGAATTACAGGCAACATCATCGGATTAATGAAAGCGTTCGCCGTCAACGACGATACCGCCGCGCGCAAGTACGGATATACGATTTCCGTCGTGCTGATCGCAAGCACTTGTCTATCTTCTTCCGTATCCACGTCTTCTGCTTCGAAAATTCCAACCAGGCGCGCTTTCAAGTTAAAGGGCTTGGGTGCTTCTTCTGTAGATTCCACTTTTACTTCCAAAGAAACAAACCAAATCTTATCGTTTTCCTGCACCCGTCTAATAGTACGGGAAAATTGTGGTTTGATTTCAAACTTCGTATTTGGATCCATCTTAATACGATTCATCGTATAGGTGAGTTCTTCTGCCGTAATGCCTCTCAATGCATATTTCATAAATAATACCTCGTAAAATAGATTATGAACAGTTCCTCTTTGCGTTTTTTCGCGAATAAAACGTTCTTAATGTATATATAAACCGTATCGGAAAGATATAAACAAAAAAAATTGTTTTTTTTTGATTTTTTGGAAAAATATCCAACAAAAAAGCCTAAAATCCCCACTGAAAAATTTTTTCGAATTTTTTTTAATTTTTTTTGAAAAAAGCCGTAAAAACGCTTGCCTTTCTCTAATTTATGTGGTATAGTATATAAGCTTTCGACGGAAGTTTAGCTCAGCTGGGAGAGCATCTGCCTTACAAGCAGAGGGTCATAGGTTCGAACCCTATAACTTCCACCAACAAAAAACAGTGCGGATGATGTATGCGGGAATAGCTCAGTGGTAGAGCGTCACCTTGCCAAGGTGAATGTCGCGGGTTCGAATCTCGTTTCCCGCTCCAAGATATCTGCACTGTTTTTTCTTTGAAATTATACAATGTAAACAAGGCGCTATAGCCAAGTGGTAAGGCCAAGGTCTGCAAAACCTTTATCCCCCGGTTCAAATCCGGGTGGCGCCTCCAAAAAATCTCTGCGCCGAAACTGCGCAGAGATTTTTATTACAATATATTCTATGCTCGTGTGGTGGAATAGGCAGACGCAAGGGACTTAAAAGCATATGCGTCGAAAATTTCAGGAAATTTTGTGAAAATTTAACATTTTTAGTCGCCGATGTGGTGGAATAGGCAGACGCAAGGGACTTAAAATCCCTCGAACGAGAGTTCGTACCGGTTCAAGTCCGGTCATCGGCACCAATGACAGCGTAAGTTGAACCGAAAGGTTTGATTTACGTTGTTTTACTATACAAAAATACCCCTGTTTTTGCAACAGGGGAGAATGTGAGAAAGTATTGAATTTGCATGATTACTAAATGAGCAGAAACAGGGCGGACGCCACCTGCTAACGGCGTAATCGTTAGAGCCTCAGCCGTACCTTCGGGATTGCGAACGGTCAGTACGGAATTTTCGGTAGCGGTTTCCACCAACGCCATACCGATAATTTGCGACGTTCCCGTCGCGCGTCCTACAACCGTATAAGGCAAATCTTCACCGTTCAAAGTCAAAATTAGCTGACCTGCTTCCGTCACGCTTACTTGAAATAACACTTGATAGGTGCCGATAGGACCTAACTCAAACGAGTCTGCGCCAAGCCTAGTGATATCCGTCCCACTATTCGGTCCGTCTTGAGGAAAACTCACGTCCGTTCCAGGCGCTACGGTAGCGGCATTATCGGGGGCATCAACGCATAAAAATCGGCAAAGCTTAAAACCCCAGTTGATATATTTTTATAATACAAGAAACTGAAAACTTGCTTGCAAGCGTTTGCAACTTCGCCGTATTGTAAGCTGAAACCCTAAAAACAACTGTTCTTAGAGGGAAACTGCAAGTTTTACAAACCTTTTTGCGTTAACAAAATAATGTATTTCTCATAGTTTATCATATGATTTTTACTTAAAAAGAGGTTCTATAGTTATTTCCTTGTAATCGCTTGAATATGGTTAATGATAAATTCTTGCGCATTGCGATTATAGTAGGTTGCAAAATATTCTCCCTGAGTGCTAATGCGTTTTTCGATGGAAATCCCTAATTCTTCGCCTATTTTAGAAGGACAAGTCCTTGCATTGCCATATCTACCGTTAGCATCTTCCAACATTCCAATATCCTTAAGCCAATCCGAAACAACTTTGTATGATAGCCTTTTCACTTCATTTTGATTGATTAAATCATTGATCCTTCTCACAACGTGTGTAATAGAAATGGGTTCATCGGAATATTCATACTGATTCAATTCTTCCTCAGATATATGAAAAGTTTTACGTTTGTTTTTTGATTTTTGCACGAAACCACCATTTTCTATAACTTTCCTTAATACATCTGAAACATAGAAAAAGCATCTTGAAAGTTTAACGTTATTTACTATATCATTTTCTTCAAGTAATTCATCGTTCAACGGATTTATCCCGTTTGCAAGTTTATCTATGTATGTTTTTGCCCTACACAAAATCTCAAATTCTTCCATAGGAATCCTCCTCTCTATCCTAATGCATATTGTATAATTTCCAAGTTTTATCCGCAGCTTTTTATCGTTTGACAAAAATCTCTTGTTAATAATCCTTTTGCTCAAAGCGGTCGCTCTTACGTTCGTCGCATACCTGCCCCGTGCATTTTCGCAAATACCCGTATCGTTTCCCTTGTCCAAACAAGAAACATACCGTCATCACGACCGTAATTACTTCTGCGACGATCACCGCTGTCCAAATACCGTCTTGACCAAAGTAAATCGGCAAAATAAGAACCGCCCCGACTTGGAATACAAACATTCGACTAACGGAAATCAATAAGGAAACCGTGCCGTTGGAAAGCGCGGTAAAGAACGCAGACGCGAAAATATTTACTCCGCAAACCAAAAAGCTGATCGCATTCAAACGCGTACCGTAAACGGAAAGCGCAAGAACTTCTTGATCCGAGCCCACGAACACCGAGCAAAACGGTTTTGCGAACACGATACATACCCCTGTCATTACAACGCCAAGCACAACCACGATCCAAAGGCTTTCCCTTAAAACACTACGCAGTTGTTCCCGATCCTTCGCGCCGTATTTATACCCGATAATCGGGGCGCAACCCACG
Source organism: Clostridia bacterium (assembly GCA_017625565.1). Taxonomy (GTDB): domain Bacteria; phylum Bacillota; class Clostridia; order Christensenellales; family Borkfalkiaceae; genus Scatosoma. The sequence goes on along the minus strand of JAGAKN010000003.1, from coordinate 13,915 downwards.
GAATACCCAAGGAATATACTAACAAATAGAAAGCAGACGTACATAACGACGCCGTAGGCAGAAACGCCGTTAATCCCGATATATTTCATGAGTTGCGCGTTATAAATCATCCCGACGACGGATGCAGAAATATTCGTTATAAACTCCGACATGCCGTTATAGACGACTTTTGCCAACGCTCTGCCGTCGAAACGCGTTCTTCCAAGCCGTAGCAAACTGTTGTTCTTACGAGCAAAATAGACAAGCGGAACAATTCCACCGATACATTGATTGATTGCCGTTGCCCACGCTGCGCCCGCAAGCCCCCAATCGAACGCAAAAATGAATAACGCATCCAACAGCATATTTCCAACCCCTGCGAAGACCGTCACGCATAATCCCAAGCGCGCTTTTTCTGCCGTAATGAAAAAGCCTTGAAAGACGTTTTGCAACATAAACGCCGGCAACGCTACGAATAAAATACGGGAATACAGCACGCAATACTCGACAATTGTTCCTTTCTCTTCGGGAGATAAGTTCTTCTCCGTTTTCACGAAAATTTCGGCAATAGGACGGGCGATAACAAACCCGACGACGCCGAATACAATCCCGACGCCGAGCGCTATGTAAACGAGCATAGAAAACGTCTGGTTGGCTTTTTCCGGATTTTGTTCCCCTAACTCTTTGGATACAATCGCGTTCCCACCTGCGTTGATCATCAAACCAAGCGCTCCGAAAATCATAATGAGCGGATAAATCAAGTTCAACGCAGCGAACTGCACTTTCCCGACGAAATTAGAAATGAAAAATCCGTCCACGATCCCATAAAGGGAGGCAAACGCCATCGAAATAACTGTCGGAGCAACAAACCGCAACAATTTTCTATACGTAAATTTTTCAGATAAATGAATTCGAGCCATTATATTCCTAACTCCACAAAAAACAACCCGATTGTTTTGGAACAATCGGGTTGCGACATTTTTCTATCGATTACGCATCCAACTCCAACAAATCTTTATATCTCGATTTAAACCGAGTCACACAATCGTCGTTGTCGTATTGGTTGAGTACGCTACTTTGCGTTTCGTTTGCGTGGTTGTTTGCCAAAGACTTCTTCAAAGATTCGTAGAACATATTCGAGAACGTACCTTCTACGTCTTTGTCCGCGGCAACATAACCGCCGTATACGTCGCCCGCGCCGTACGCAAACGTCGTATAGATGATATGCCAACCGTAATCCGTCGCGCAAACAACGTACGTACCTACGCCTTTGGATACTGCGTATTGTGCGGCATATTCAAATTCAGGAACGAAATCCGTACCATACGGGGAAACCGCGTAGCCCTTGTACGTGTTCAAGCAACCAGGATCGGTGCTGTACGCGAACATCAATTCATTGACGGCGGAAACCGCTTTATACGATTCGCTGTTGGGATTGAAGTAATCGGACGCTTTGGGCGTTTCCGTGAAGTTTACTTTCCCTTCGTAGTACATAAAGTTGCTGTAATCCACTTTGCCATTCGTCGAGAATTTGGTCGTATTGATATACGCGTCTTTCGTTGCGCCCGTCGCGGATACACCGCTTACTTTCTTGATATAGCTTTCAAATTCGTTAATAAAGCCCGTATTCGAATCGCCGATCTTTAATTCGTTTGCCTTGAATTCGTACTTATCTTCCGCTTCGTTCTTGGTGACCGTGCCGTTATAAGCATAACCGCCTGCGTAATGCGTCAAGCTTTCGTACTTCTTATCGTTCGTCAAGTTGCCTTCAAAGAAATAGTACTTACCATCCTTTTCATAAGAATAGTTCGCGTGATCGTGCGTAGAAATCCAGCTATCACGAAGGTCTTTCCCGACGACGTTATTCAAAATCGAACGACGAGCCATAAATACCGCGTCTTGCGAAAGCCCACGGTTTTTCGCTTCGTTGTATTCTACCGTTTGGCTTGCGGAGAAGGGCAACAAAATGTTGTATACAAACCCAAATCCTTCTTGTCCGTACAACACGAACGAATCGTCCGACAACCCGTCGAGCGCAGTATCAAACGCCGTAGGATTGGTTGCATACGCGAGTTCTTGTTGCGCATAAATCGCATTGTATTTATTTGCAACGTAAGCATCGGTAAGAAGTGCCGTCGCTTCGTCCGTCAACGCGTCGAAATACTTATTGATCAACGCTTGACCAAGCAAGGACGACAATTCTACGTAGTAATAATCAAGCATCATCACGTCCGCGGTATTTTCGACGTTCGCGCCTTTGGTGACGATCAAGTTATAGCTTTGCAAGTTTGCAAGGAAGGCATTGTACGCCTTTTGTCTGGTCGTCGAAGTAGAACCGTCTACCCGTTCGTATTCCCCGCATTTATCGGGCGTATTGCGCCCCGTATAAATTTCATAATCGAGCGTATAGTAATCGGATTTTTGCGCATCCGCATTCGTAGGCAACGTACGCACTTCGCCATGATCGTGATTGTCTTCTTCCGCTTGGATATAAGAAGTTTCCAAAGAATCCAACGAATCGTTAAAGGATTTCTTCAACGTGTAAACTACGCGGTTATATTCTTCAAGCGGATCGTAATCGCCGTCGACTTCCGTTTTACCGCCGTCGGTTAAGAAATACTTCATTGCAAGTACTTCGGGGTACTTTTGCAATTTTTCTTTTTCCTTCTCGGACGCCGATTCCGTTTGCGCCACGATATATTCTTGGCACCCTTCCGCCGTAATATCGTCGTTGTTCTTCAAATAGTACGCGATGGCGTATTGCAACATAATTTCACGGTCGATCAAGCCGTCCAAAAGCATATTGAACGTATCTTCGTACGTATAGCCGTATTGTTCTACGTACGTATACCCCGTCCCTAAGAAATACGCGATCAAATCCCGTTTATAAATATCCGTCGTGAAACCGCCTTGTTCAAGCACTTGCGAAACTTCTTGCGCCACCGAGCCGTAGGTTTCGTCATTTTTCATGCTTTCGCTAATGTCGACGGATGCAACGACTTGTTTCAAGTTCTTCTCGCTATCCGTAAGAAGGAAATTACAACCCGTTGCGCCTACCGTAAGCGTCGCCCCCAAAAAGAGCGCCGCCGTCTTTTTAAATGTGTGTTTTTTACCCATAAAATCTCTCCGATTTTTTATCCTGCAATTTTAAGTAAAAAAGGCATTTGCCCTTTTACCCTATTATCGTCAACTAATATTATACCGCATTTTTTTACAAAGTGCAAACGTTTTTACTGACTATCTATGCGAAAGTTATAGCAAATTTCAAAAATTTTGTCATTTCCGCCATTAATTCCACCGCTTCACCACGATGGAAAAACTCTAAAACGGGCGCTTCCGTCATATTCCATTGCACGCGACCGCGACAACGGTCGATCGCAGCCAAAATTCTCTTATCGCCGAGTACTTCAACAGACGGGAACTCCAAACTGCCCACGCCACCGACAACGCTAATCTTTTTCACGCCGAATTTTTGCGCGTAGCTCTTCAAGACGGCGATCACGAGCAAGTTCTCCACCGCGCTAGGCAAAACTCCGTACGTATCCCGCAAGGACGCGTACACCCGTTTGTAATCGGCGACCGAACCGATCTCCGAAATTTGTTTATAGCAATCCAACCGCCCAGCGGAAGATTCCACGTAGTTTTCAGGGATATACGCGTTGGCACGGATATCCAGCTCCGCAATCGTTTGGCTTTCGCCCGTCAATTCTTCTTTGAGAAGTTTCGAATACAGTTCGTAGCCGACTTTATCCATATGTCCGTGCTGTTCCGCGCCCAAAACGTTGCCTGCGCCACGGATTTCCAAATCGCGCATAGCAAGTTTATACCCAGAGCCAAGCTCAGTAAATTCCATAATCGCTTTCAAACGCAAAGCGGCGTTTTCCGTCATCACTTTTTCCGCTTTGTACGTAAAATACGCGTGCGCCAAACGCGTACTTCTACCTACCCTGCCCTTAAGTTGGTATAGTTGGGAGATCCCCAACCGATCGCTATCGATGACGATCAGCGTATTCGCGTTGGGTAAGTCTATGCCGTTTTCAATAATCGTCGTCGTGACAAGAATATTCGATTTTCCACCGTAGAAATCCAAAACGGCGTTCTCAAGCGCGTTTTTTTCCATTCTGCCGTGTGCAACCGACAACGTGGCTTCGGGCAAAATTTCTTTTACTCGCGACGCAAACGTGAAAATACTCTCGACTTTGTTATAGAGAATAAACACTTGCCCACCGCGAGAAAGCTCCCGAATACACGCGTCGCGGAGCAAAGTTTCCGTTTCTTCCACGACGTACGTTTGTACGGGCAAACGCTCCTGCGGGGGCGTTTGAATAGTCGAAATATCCCGTATACCTGAAAGGGACATATGTAGCGTTCTCGGAATCGGCGTCGCCGTCATCGTCAAACAGTCGATATCCTTGCGCAAATGCTTGATCCGTTCCTTATGTTCCACACCGAAACGTTGTTCTTCGTCGAGTACGAGCAAGCCCAAATTCTTAAACTTGACGTCCGCAGACAACAAGCGGTGCGTACCGATTACGAGATCGATACTACCGTCGGCAAGCCCCTTTAAAATTTGCGCCTGCTCCTTCGGGGAGTTAAAGCGGTTGAGCCCTGCAATGCGCAACCCGAAATCGGAAAATCGCTTTAACGCCGTATGCAAGTGCTGACTGCACAAAACGGTGCTCGGACACATCAATGCAGACTGTTTCCCTGCGAGCGCGCACAAATAAATCGCGCGGAACGCTACTTCCGTTTTTCCAAAACCAACGTCCCCGCAAAGCAACCGATCCATGACTTTTTCGCTACACATATCCGCCTTGATTTCCTGCACGGAGCTTGCTTGGTCGGGGGTTAATTCGTACTCGAACGCGTCTTCAAATTCCCGCATAAACACTTCGTTTTCGGGGAACGCATAACCGCGGTTTTCCGCGCGTTCGGCATAGAGCTTTTTCAAGTCGAACGCAAGGCGTTTTAGCGACGCTTTTACGCGCGCTTTTACCCGTTCAAAATCCGCCCCGCCGATTTTACTCAAAGACGGATTCGCGTCGCCGACGTACTTGGAGAGTACGTCCATCGATTCCGCTGGTACGTACAGCATATCCCCGTCCCGATAGGAAACGGCGACGTATTCTTTCGTGCCATCCGTCGTTTCGATTTTCTTCATCCCAACGGCTTTCCCGATTCCGTGCGTTTCGTGCACGACGTAATCCCCGACTTCAGGGGCGGAGAACATATCCCCGCGCTTACGACGTAAACGCTTGGTTTCACGCGGTTTGGTATACAAATCCCCCGTACCGATAATCGCGAGCTTACATTCGTGCAAGACCATGCCCTTATCCAACGGCTCGTCTAAAATACAAACCCCCGAAAGTTGCGAAAGGGTGTCGGGAAGTTTGACTGTCGAAACGTATTCTTCCCCGAGTTGTTCTGCCATCTTTACTGCGCGCGCGGAGTTTCCGCAATAGAGCAACACCCGATAACCGCCTTTGCGCCAGTTGGCTACGTCCGTCAAAAGCGCAGGCATACCGTTTAAGTACTTGGCTGTCGGCGTGGTAGAAAAATTATAAATTTTTAAGGGTTGAAAGAAGAACGGATTGCCTGTGAACGTCTGTAAAGCTACCCGACGAACACGCAAAACGTTTTCCAAAAACCTTTCCTTATCGGTATATTGTCGAATACTGAAATCGAACGCTTCCCCACCTTCTTGCAAGAGGTGAAAACGTTCTTCGTGTTCCTGATAAAGCGCGTTAAATCGATCCCAAAGCGTTTTCCCTTCATCGAAAATCAACACGGTATTTTCGGGCAACACCGAGAAAAAATCCGTCGTATTCTCTAAAATCGGCAACAAGAACGCGTTTTCACCGTTGGGATCGGAGAGCAACTCGTCCGCGATCTCCCTTGCGCGCGTGTACGCCGTAGACGTCTTGAATTTCTTGACGGACGATTGCAGGCGTTCCGCAAGCCCTTTTCGATCGCTTTCCGACACAAACGTATCGGTTGCAGCAAGCAACGTAATCCTTTCTATTCCAGCAAGCCGTTCGCCCGTTTGCAAGTCGTAGGGCTTGATTTTCTCCACCGTATCCCCGAAAAAGTCGATCCTGACAGGGTTTTCCGCATTCACGGGGAAAATGTCCAAAATATCTCCACGGAGTGCAAATACCCCCTTGGTTTCCACTTCGTAGGCGCGAACGTAGCCTAAGTCCGTCAATACGCAAGCAAGCGTAGTAAAATCAAAATCTTCCCCTTCCGCAAACGTGACGGTGGGCAAAGTTTTGGGGAAATTCTGCACCAAAGCGTCGATTTCCGCCACAACGACGGGACAACCCGTTTGCAAGGCGTAAATCCCGTTCAAACGCCGAAAGAGTGCATCTTTTGAAAGCGCTTTGCGATAGAGCAACACTTCGTCTTTTGCCGACAAAACTTGCGTACGTTTTCCCGATAACGCCGCGATATTCTCCGCCGCCTTTCTCGCGGAAACCCCGTCCGCCGTCACGTATACGACGGGATAGGGCGTCATCCCTGCGAGCAGGTATTTTAAGGTATCGGAAACGCCGAAAACCGCCGTGGGCGTACCACGACGGAGATCTTCTGCATAGGAGCAATATTCTACCCCGATTTGTTCCAACGTAAAAAAGTTTTGTTTCATACTTTATTAAAAATTAAGCGCCGTTAAATCTCGTCATCACCATTTCGATCGACGTACCCTTAGCGAATTCCGCCGCGGCGTTGCCTGCTTTTTGGCAAGCCGTCGCAAAGAGCTCGTAATCGGCTTTTTGCACTTCCGCAAGCACGTAATTGATGATGGGGATTTGCACTTCTTCGTCGCGAATTCCGATGCGGATACGGGCAAAATCTTTCAAGCCCGTTTCGCCGATAATACTGCGCATACCGTTGTGCGTACCGGCGCTACCGTTGGCGCGAATACGGACTTTCCCTTTGGGTAAATCGTAGTCGTCGTAGATAACGAGCAACTTGTCTTCCGTAATTTTGTATTTGGACATGAGCTGTTTGACGGCGCGACCGGAATTGTTCATATACGTCAACGGACGGGCGAGAATAATCTTCTCCCCATGAACGTACGCTTCCGCGACCATCGCTTCGCATTCCTTTTTCTTAAATTTTGCGCCAAGCGTTTCCGCCGCGTCGCCCACCGCGATATAACCCATATTATGGAACGTTTTTTCGTACTGTTTATCGGGGTTTCCCAAGCCGACGATCAAATACATACCCTACTCCTTTGACAAAAGAGCCACCTATAACGCGGTGGCTCCTTATTTGCGTTTGTTTTTTCTTTCGTAAAATTTAGTCGTACAATTTCGACATCGGTTTATCGAGATATACGTTTTCGATTGCCGCCGCAAAAATATCCGCTACGGACAATATTTCGAATTTATCCAAGTTCTTTTCTTCAGGCAAATGAATGGTATCGAGCATAACGAACTTATTGATCGCAGAGTTCTTAATGCGTTCGATGGCAGGGCCACTCAAAATCGCGTGCGTACAACCCGCGTAAACCGCCGTTGCACCTGCGTCCTTAATCGCTTGCGCACCTTGGCAAAGCGTACCTGCCGTATCCACCATGTCGTCGATCATAAGACATCTCTTACCCTTTACGTCGCCGATAATGCTCATAACCTCCATAACGTTTGCCTTAGGACGACGTTTGTCGATGATTGCAAGGGGTACGCCGAATTTTTCCGCTACCTTTCTCGAACGTTTTACCGCACCTACGTCGGGAGCAACGACCACGTCGATGTCGCCTTGTTTTGCAAAATAATTATAAAGGGTAGGTCCGCCGAGCAAATTGTCTACGGGGATATCAAAGAACCCTTGGATTTGGTCTGCGTGTAAGTCCATCGTCAAAACGCGGTCTGCACCAGCGTTCGTCAACAAATTCGCAACGAGTTTTGCCGTAATGGGATCACGGGAACGCGCTTTTCTGTCTTGACGAGCATACCCAAAGTACGGGATAACTGCCGTGATACGTCCTGCCGAAGCCCGTTTTGCCGCGTCGATCATAATCAACAATTCCATTAAATTGTCGTTGACGGGAGAACAGGTAGACTGAATAATGAATACGTCTCTACCGCGGACCGTTTCAGCAATATGTATGCTGATTTCGCCGTCGGAGAACGTGCCGACTTCGATCTCGCCCAGCTCGGTATTGAGCTTTTTTGCGATCGCTTTTGCAAGCTCCGGATTCGAATTACCAGAGAACAACTTGATTTCATTGCCGTGTGTTATCATAAGTGACCATCCTTGAATATTTTTCCGCGTTTGCCGTACGCTTTTCCGCGCTAAGCAATCCGCAAGTTTTCGATTGTAAAACGTTCGTTTCCCCCATCCGCTTATAAAAAACAAACCGTTTTCATAAAGGGCAATATTATAATACCCGTTTTCAAAAATTAAGTCAACCGAATACGCCGTCTTTTTCAAATTCTCGTAGAGAAATTTTTTATTACGCGTTTTCTTCGGCTTTTTTCCGTTCCTTTTCTTCCTTTTGTTTTTGTCGCATCGACGAGAAGAACTCGGTAAGCAAAGCCGAGCATTTTTCTTCGGATACCCCCCCGACGACTTCCGTTTTATGGTTCAACAAATTCGATTCCGCAAGTGCGGAAGTAAGCGACCTGCCTTTTTGCTCGTACGCGCCGAAATACAACTTGTCCACACGCGCGTTAAGCGACGCCCCCATACACATCGGGCAGGGCTCTAACGTGACGAACAGCTCGCAACCTTCTGGCAACCGCCAGGAATGGAATTTTTTACAAGCGCGGTCGATTGCCATCATTTCCGCGTGCGCCGACGCAAGTTGCAGTTTCGCCCGACGGTTGTATCCGCGCGCTACTACCTTATCTTGGTAAACGATTACCGCCCCGATCGGCACTTCCCCTTCCGAAAGCCCTTTTTGCGCGGATTTAATCGCTTCGTCCATAAATTTTTCTTCTCTCGTTCTTCTCTTCATAACCTTGCCACCGCCCCCGAAAGATCGTACAAAGCGTACGCATTTCGCCGTAAAATATCTTGCAATCCGTCGTCCTGTAAGGGATGCGAAAAACTGTCCGCGCCCGCTTCGATGGTAAACGACGGAATTTGAAACCGTTGAATACACCAATCCTTATATCCGCCCACGCTACCTTTTGCATACGCCAAGGTATACCCCGTCGACGCCGATAACACCGACGCCAATCCTTTATCACGGGGGCAGGTACGCATCGATTGATAAAAATACCAATAAATTTCTTCCCCTTTCGTGTGATAACTCACCGTATAGTCGGGACGGATTTTCTCCGTAAACGTTTTCAAAGCCTGCGTTTCCGTTTCCGAAAACGGCTTGTTTCCGATATAATTCTCCGCACCCGCAATCCGTACGTTTTTCTTGCCCTTGCCCCATTTCGCAGGGAAATTGACGTTGAGATCCACCCCCCGTCCGTTCGCTTTCCACAAAGCAAACGTTTCCCCCTTGCAAATCGTCCGCAAGAACGCCCGATCGTCTTCGTTTTCCACGCTATCCAAGCCGATTTGACTAATCAGTGCTCCGTCGGGATTGACCAAAGGAATAAACCACATACTCCCCTTTTGAACGCCGATTTTATATTGTTCCATCGCGAGCTTTGCGGTGATAAACTCCCTGCCGTGCATCGCGTATTGCGCAATCCCCACAGGCGAACCTTGCCCCACTTTCACGGCGTAAATTTCCCTGCCGAAAGTACTACGCCCGATGATCGTCTTTTCCGTCTTTGCTTGATTGTAAAACGCTTGCGTTTCCTGAAAAATATCCACGTCGCATTATACGCGAAACGGATAAAAAAGTTGACGGATTATTTATGATAAGTCGAACCTGCGTTGATCATAAACGCGCGGTAGACTTGTTCCGACAAAATCACGCGCATGAGTTGGTGCGGAAAGGTCATATCCGAAAAAGATAAAAGGAAATCCGCCGTCTTTTTTACCCGTTCCGAAAGTCCGCAAGAAGAGCCGATTACAAAGCTAATCTCTTTTCCTGCGTCCGACAGAGCACGGATTTTTTTAGCAAGCCGTTCACTCGACAACTTCTCCCCTTCAACCGCGAGCGCGATCACGTAGCCCCTGCAGGCGCGCAAAATATCCTCCGCTTCCGCTTCGGGGTCTACGCCTTCGGGTAGTTCTTTTATCTCGATTTTTGCAAAACGGGACAAACGTTTTACGTACTCGGCAACTGCTTCCCGATAAAAACTTTCTTTAATTTTTCCAACGACGACGAAATAAATTTTTTGCATATACGCTCCCTTATAACCCCGACGCTAAAACGCTACACCAACTAATCGCGCAAACTGCCACTCCGACGAGCGCCGTTTTCCAAAACCGTTTTCGCTCCGCGCGACGAAATTGCTCGCTTTCCGCACTTTCATCTTTGCGCTTTTCCGTAGCGAATAGATATGCCATAACGCCGACAAGACAAAGTGCCGACAAAACGTTGACCGCAATATATACGGGCGTGGAATAGCTTTCTAAACCACACTTTGTCAAAATCAAAATGGTGGCGTTGTTTAAAAAATGCGACAATACCGTAGGCAAAATACTCCCCGAACGGAGCGCCACCCAAGCAAACGCCGTACCGCAACAAAACTGGTAAAGGGTTTGCGCGGGGTTTTGGTGATATAACGCAAACAACGCTCCGCAAACGAGCGTTGCTTCCACAGTACGCCAACTGCGCATACCTGACAAAAGCACGCCACGGAATAACAGTTCTTCCATCAAAGCTGGCAATACCGCCACGGCAAACAAGACGCCGACGAACCCGAACCCGTCCATATTCGGCAAAGTAATCCCTGCGTCCGTGTATCCGACTTTCTCCAAAACCCGTAAAAACCAAGTATTCAATTCGGACAAGCAAAACAACCCAAACTGCAACAAAACGGCGATTACGTAGTATCTAAAAGGGCATTTTTGCGTTTTCAAGGCGCTTTTTACAGGGGTTTTGGTATAGAATAAAAACCAAACCCCCACCTCTAAAAAGGAAAGTTGCGGTAAACAATAACTGCAATACAAATACCAATCCGCCTTTTCATAGCCCTCCTTCGTCAATCCGAATGCGGTAATCAACACCAAAAAAACGACGGACACCGCAATCGGCAAAAGCGTAGCAAAAGAGTACCCCGCACCCGACGCTTTCGCCGGCGTGGGAGTACCCAACAAACCTGTTCTATTGTTCCGTCCACCGTATTGCATATTTGTATTATAACAAATTTTTTTGCGTTTGCAAACCGAAAACGCCGTCTTTTGCAAAAATCAACCGCTTAATTTTTGACGGAACTCCTTGATGATCCTACTTTCAATCCGTGAAACCTGTACTTGGCTTACCCCGATGCGTTCCGCCACTTCGCTTTGCGTCATATCCCGAAAATACCGCAAGATAATAATTTTTCGATCCCGCTCGGAAAGCCCGTCGATCGCTCCGCGTAAAAGCATCCGATCCAGCCAGTCTTCCTGATGATCGTTCGCAGGCAACGTTTCGATCAATTCCCGTTCTTTTCCGTCCTTATAATCCGTTCCGCCATACAGCGACAGGGGCATTTTGGAAGAGCCCATAACGAACACCGTTTCCGCTTCGTCTAAACCGAATTGTTCGGCAATTTTAGAAACGCTCGGCTGTTTGCCGTTTTTCAAGACGTACTCTTCCACGAACGCGTTCATTTCCTTTGCCGTCTGTTTGATGGCGCGCGAAACCTTTACCGAACCGTCGTCACGCATAAACCGTTTGATTTCCCCGGCAATCATCGGAACGGCGTACGTGGAAAATTTCACCCCGAACGTTTCATCAAACCCTGCAATCGCCTTTAAAAAACCCATGCACGCGATTTGAAAAAGGTCGTCGTATTCCACCCCTTTCCCTAAATAGCGTTTGACGATACATTTCACCAAGGAAACGTTCTCTGAAATTAGCCGTTCTTTCGCCTCAGAATCCCCCGTTTTCGCCAAGCGGATGTATTTGATTGTTTCTCTATCATCAAGCATTAACCCGTTCCCTTGTTTCGGCGTGCACAAAGCTTTTCGAACATTCCCCGCCGATACGTTTGGTCATTCTTACCACCGTGCCTTTCGTCGGCTCGCTTTCGATCGCAAACCCGTCCATAAACGTCTGCATAATCGTAAAGCCCATACCCGAGCGCTCGTCGTCGGGGAGCGTTGTAAAAAAGGGCGAAATCGCCTTTTCTACGTCGTCTATTCCACGCCCAAAATCCGTAATTTCGATATGTAGCACTCCCCCCGTGTCGTCTTTCTCCGTTGCGCACACAATACGGATTTTTCCTTCGTTTTTACCACGGTCGTACGCGTGCACGATACAATTCGTCACCGCCTCGCTAACCGCCGTTTTGATATCCGAAAGCTCGGCAAGCGACGGCGCTAACGGCAACGCGAACGCCGCAACCGCACTCCGCGCGAAACTCTCGTTTTCGCCAACCGCCGAAATTTCCAATCTCATAAAATTCTCCATAACCATTCTCCTTCTGTTTCTACGCCTTGGGTATTAGCGTATACACGCCACTCATTTCCAAAATCCGATCCGTGCCCACGGACGGGTTCGTCACGTACACGGGTACGCCGTAGCGTTTGAATTTCTTATACCGACCGATTAAAAATCCGATCCCCGTGGAGTCCATAAACGAGAGCCCTGAAAGATCGAACACCGCCCGTTCGCTGACGGTTGCGTACGTCTCCGCGAGCCGATCGACGTCCCGTCTTGCAATTCCTGCGGTATATTCGTCCATCTCGCCGTTCAGGCGCAAGTATAACACGTTATCCCGTCTTTCCGCGTCTATCCGCATCCAAACCACCTCCTTTTTTTCAACCCTTTCCATTGTAAAAAAAATCCAAACGAATATTTTGTCAAATTCTATCGAAATATTTTTTCTTTTGTCGGAAAGTTTTTTTCGGTTTTTTTATAAAATCACTTGACTTTTATGGGAAAATCGTTTATTATAATCAAGCGTGATGTCTTGATGATACGTCGAAACAAAACGGGCCTTTAGCTCAGTGGTTAGAGCTGTCGGCTCATAACCGATTGGTCCGCGGTTCGAATCCGTGAAGGCCCACCAACTTTAATTTCATACTTGTGGCCCAATAGCTCAGTTGGTTAGAGCGCCAGCCTGTCACGCTGGAGGTCGACGGTTCGAGCCCGTTTTGGGTCGCCACAGTTTAAATCCCCCGAGTAAGAAAACTTACTCGGGGGATTTTTTACCTATTCAAAACTTCTTTAATCGTTTTTCAACGTCTTTTTTTGCCAAGATCTTTTTCTACAATTCGGGCACTGCATATATCTCGTTCTTCCCAGGTGTAGCGAAAACCACATCGCTTTCCGCGTCGGAACGTATTTTTCCCCGCAGTTTTTACAGACATAGAATCCGGCAATCCGTTCAAGTTCCACGGCATAAAAAAGCCCAATGATCGCAGGAATACCCCCCGAAAACACAAGCAAACCCTTTTGCCAATCTTTCATCGGCAAACTAACCGCAAGAATAATCGGCACGAATAAAAGGATAAGGGAACAGATTGCGACGAGCCCTGCTCTTACGAGCAATTTCTTATCCGTATTTTCTTTTTTCAAGTTTTTATCGTAATGTTTCATAGATATTTCCTAACGTATAGTATAGCAAAAATAAGTGAAAATCGCAACTATTTTTTATAAGAATACATGAAACGATACACCTTTGGTGATGCCATACGCTTAACGGCAATTCCATACACGCTGACGCGTGATTACACGCCAAGCCTAGGGCTTGGATAAAACCCCGACAAATTTCGAAAGAAACTTGCCGGGGTTTTGGCTGGGGTAGCTGGATTTGAACCAACGAAATGACGGAGTCAGAATCCGTTGCCTTACCGCTTGGCTATACCCCAAAATGATAGCTATTTACAGGCGTTATTTTATCAAAATTTCCCGCCTTTTGCAAGCATTTTC
>JAGAKN010000020.1 GCA_017625565.1 Clostridia bacterium | reverse complement strand
GGTACGGCGCAAAAATATGAAAACGGACGGATTGCGGCAGGGAAATACGTTTCTTCGTTCGTTGGGTTCTTCCCCGTAGACAAACCGCAATATCTCGCGCTTGTAATCGTGGATGAACCGCAGGGTGCGTATTACGGTTCGGTAGTAGCCGCGCCTTGCGCCGGCGAGATTTTTCAAGGAATTATTTCCCTAAAAAACATACAACCGCGTACAAGCGAATAGAATAAAGTATCGGGGTATCGGTAAGGAGTAGGCTATGCGGTTATCGAAATTGTTGGAAGGAATTGCAGTAAAGAAAATCGTTTGTGAAACGGAGTGGGATAGAGAAATTTCCGAGATTGTAGCGGACAGCAGGAAACGGACGGATAAAGGCTTATTCGTTTGTTTGTCGGGCGGAAAAATCGACGCGCACGTATTCGTTGGGGAAGCCGTTGCGCATGGAGCGGTGGCGATTGTCACGGAACGGGAATTGCAAACGAAAGTTCCGCAAATTTTGGTGGAGAATACGCGTGTTGCGTTCGCTTTATTCAGTAGCGCTTTTTACGGTAATCCGTCGAGTGGATTGAAAATCGTCGGGATTACGGGAACGAACGGGAAAACGACGACGGCGCATATGCTTGCGTCTATCTTAAGGCAAGCCGGAAAAAGCGTCGGGGTAATCGGTACGCTGGGGGTGGAATACGGAAACGAGCATCTTTCCACGCATTTGACAACGCCCGATCCCGATGAATTGCAGAGTATTTTTGCGGAAATGCGCCAAAAAAGGGTAGAATACGTAGTGATGGAAGTTTCCGCGCACGCACTCTATTATCAAAAGCTGGCAGGAATACGGTTTACGGCGTGTATTTTCACGAACTTAACACAAGACCATTTGGATTTCTTTCCGACGATGCAGGCATATCAAGAAGCCAAATCGCAGTTATTCTCTTCAGAAATTTGCCCCGTAGCCATACTCAATGGCGACGACGAAACAGGCAGGGTGTTTGGCTCGTTCCGCTCTTTAGAAAATGCGAAAACGTTGTACTATGGGTTGCTTAACCCAGCGGACGCGTTTGCAGTGATCACGGACGAAGGCTTGGGTGGGACGGAGTGCATGCTCAATCTTAACGACAAGCTTTGTCGGGCGACTCTTTCAATGGCAGGAAAGCACAACGTATACAACGCCTTGGCGGCGGCGTTGTGCGCGCAGGAGTTAGGTGTTGAGATGCAGACGATTGCGGACGGGTTGACGGCGCTATCGGGGGTAAGCGGACGGTTGGAGCGGATAAGAAACTCCCACGTTTACGTCGATTTTGCGCATACGCCCGACGGTTTGGAAAAGTCCTTAGAAACGTTGCGGGAGCATTGTAAAGGTAGGTTGTTGTGTTTATTCGGTTGCGGTGGCAACCGTGATCGGACGAAACGTCCGCTGATGGGGGAAACGGCGGCGAAAAGAGCGGATTTTTCTATCCTTACGTCGGATAATCCGCGCTATGAAGATCCGCTTGATATCCTGTCGGAAATCGAGAAAGGGTATCGGCGGTATTCTGTGAAATACGTCGTCGTTCCCGACCGAAAAAAGGCGATCGAGTACGCGTTAGAAAGCTTAGGAAAAAACGACGTGCTACTCGTTGCAGGCAAAGGCGGGGAAAGGTATCAGGAAATTATGGGTATAAAACACCCGTTTAACGACAATGCTATAATCGAAAAATGGTTGGAAGAAAAGGAATGGAAACCGCGCGGATAAGGGCGCAAAAGAAAGGTAAGTTATGAAAACGTATCTACTCTCTACGTTAATTGCATTGATGTTTTCGGTAGTGTTTTGCCGTTTGCTAATCCCTGTATTGCGGCGTTTAAAAGCTGGACAAAACATACTCGTTTACGTAAAGGAACATACGGGGAAAAGCGGTACGCCTACGATGGGCGGTATCGCTTTTATTACTGCGGGTTGCTTGACGGCGGTGCTCTTTTTAAAACAAGTCGACCGCACGACGATCCTTTGTTTAGCGGTCGGGCTTGCCTATATGTCGGTGGGGGTGTTGGACGACTTTTTGAAATGCAAGCGCAAAGAGAATTTGGGGCTCAAAGCTTGGCAAAAGCTTTTATTGCAAGTAGCGCTTGCCGTTTGTTGTGGAACGTATTGTTTGCGCGCTGGTTTGACTGAGTTGCATATTCCCTTTTTTGGGAAATCCTATGCGCTTGGGGGGTGGACGTTTCCGCTTGCCGTATTCGTCTTTATTGCAACGGTCAACGCGGTCAATTTGACGGACGGTTTGGACGGCTTGGCTGCTGGTACTAGCGTACCCTTTTTTTTGGCGTTGGGGATTATCATTCTATTACAAAACGGATCGGGTTCGATTGCGTTATTGTCCTTTTGTTTAACGGGTGCGCTACTTGGGTATTTGCTCTTCAACGTTTCGCCAGCGTCGGTGTTTATGGGGGATACGGGCTCGCTTGCGTTGGGCGGATTTGCCGCTGCGATTGCGACGTTCACGGGGAATGCGCTCTATTTGCTCGTGATCGGCGGTTGTTTTGCGTTTTCGGTCATAAGTGTGCTTTTGCAAGTAATATATTATAAAGCAACGGGTGGGAAACGAATTTTTCTCATGGCGCCCGTACATCATCACTTTCAAGAAAAGGGGCATTCGGAAAGCCGAATTTCCTACGCCTACTTTCTCGTCACGTTCGTGCTTGGTGGGCTGTGTATTGTTGCGATTTTATAGTAGTAAGGAGTAGTGTATGTATATCGAAAAACAAAAATTTTTTGTTTTGGGGTTATCCAAATCGGGGGTATCGGCGGCGCGTTTTTTATTGTCCAAACGCGCTGTCGTTTACGTTTACGACGATCATTCGTCGGAGAAAATTGCGCGCTCGATTCATGAACTGACGGGGTTGGGCGCGAAAACTTTGACGAAAGAAGAAGTATCTTCGATGCCCGACGTTTGCGATGCATTGGTACTAAGCCCGGGGATTCCGATCGACTATCCTTTGGCGGTTGCCTTTAAACGGAAAGGGAAAGCGGTGGTTGGGGAAACGGAACTTGCGGCGCGGTTTATGCGTTGTGTAAGCGTTGCAGTCACGGGTACGAACGGAAAAACGACGACGGTGTCGATGCTCGAAAAAATTCTCCAACAAGGCGGAGTATCCGCGCATGCTTGCGGAAATATCGGCGCTCCGATGATCGACTATTGCGGTTTATCGGAAACGGAAGTCGCTGTGGCGGAAATTTCCAGCTTTCAACTCGAAACGTTGCAATCCTTTTGTCCGCACGTAGCCGTAGTATTGAATATTACGGAAGACCATTTAAACCGTCATTACAATATGGATAACTACGTGTATTTGAAATCCAAACTCTTACGCAACAGTACGGGCACAGAATATGCCGTACTGAACTACGACGATCCGATTGTGCGCGCGTTTGCAGAGAAAACGAAGGCTCGGGTTTTGTATTTTTCTATGCACGAACGCGTTGTTGGTGCATTTTACGAAAACGACGCGCTTTGGTTTGGGAAAGAGCGGATTATGCCCGTAGACGATTTACCGCTTGCAGGGGTACATAACGTACAAAATGCCTTGGCGTCGATTGCCGTAGCCAAAATCATGGGCGTAAAAACTGCGGATATCGTGAAAGCTTTGACGGAGTTTAAAGGGGTAAAGCATCGTATCGACCAAGTCGGGACGTTTGGTGGAATTACGTTTATAGACGATTCGAAGGCGACCAACGTCGACGCTACGCTAAAAGCAGTTTCCGCGATGAACGCGGACACGGTATTGCTCTTGGGTGGCAAAAACAAAGGCTACGATTACGACGATTTATTCTCAGCATTACGGAAAACGCGCGTCGTACACGCCGTTTTATACGGCGAAAACCGTTATTCTTTATTAAAGAGCGCTCAAGAGAACGGCTTTTCGTCGGTAAGCGTTTGCGACGGGTTTGATTTTGCCGTTCACGTAGCTATTTTACGCGCGGAACAGGGGCAAACGGTGCTACTCAGCCCTGCTAGCGCAAGCTTTGACGAGTTCTCAAATTACGAAGAAAGGGGGGATCGCTTTGTCGAAATCGTGGGCGCGTTGGCGGAAAACGCAGACGAAAGCAAGGCAAACTACGTGGACGACGGAAAGGACGGTTCGGCGCAGTTTAACGGGCGAATGGAAGAAACCGAATAAACGCCACGGGGATATTTCGATACTGATTTTGACGGTTGCGCTGTCGGCGTTTGGGGTGCTTTCGGTGTATTCGGCAAGTCGGTACGTGGGAAAAACGCAATACGGCGACGCATGGTATTTTGTCAAGAAACAACTGCTTGGACTTGTCGTGGGTGCTATTGCAATGTTTTTGTGTGGTCGGGTTCGCTATGAAAAATTGCGAAATAAAAAAGCGCGGTGGATCGCATTGATTTTGCCGATGGTTTTGTTAGCGCTTGTATTCGTTCCAGGGGTCGGTGTAAGCAACTATGGGGCGACGCGGTGGATCGGGATCGGCGGTTTTACGTTGCAACCGTCCGAACTCGCGAAATACGGTTTCGTTGTCTTCACGGCAGGCTACGCGTCGGAGAATATGGGTAGACTGCGCACGTTTACGGGGGTGTTGCCGATCTTGCTAGCAGGCGGAGCAATTTGCGTTTTGATTATGTTAGAGCCGAACATGTCGGTGACGATGTGCGTCGGGGCGCTACTGCTTGCGATGCTGTTCTTGGGCGGAATGAAAATCAAACATTTTCTTTGGATTGCCTTACCTGCGCTACTTGTCATTCCCGTATTGATTATAGCCGAGCCTTACCGGCTTTCCCGTTTAAGCGCCTTTTTAGATCCTTGGGAAAGCCCGAAAGGGGAAGGATATCAACTCATTCAGTCCTTATATGCGCTTGGCAACGGCGGTTGGTTTGGGGTAGGACTTTTTAATTCTCGGCAAAAGTATCGGTTCTTGCCGTTTGCAGAAAGCGATTTTATCCTTTCGATTATCGGTGAAGAGTTCGGTTTTTTCGGGATCGTTATTTTATTTGGCGTTAGCGGAGTATTGATTTTTCGCGGAATAAAAGTCGCCCAAAATACAAGGGATTTCTTTTCCTTTTTGTTGGCGATGGGGATAACGCTCGTTTATGGGATTCAGACGGTTATCAATGCGCTGGTAGTCAGCGGTAGCATTCCCCCGACGGGGTTGCCGTTGCCACTCATTAGCTCAGGGAATACGTCTTTGATTATCACAATGGCGTCTATGGGAATTTTGTATGCGATTTCCGTGAAAAACGCCGAGAAAGACGTGGGAACAAAACGGGCTTTTGATTTCATACAATAAAACATAAGGAGTTTTATCGTATGGATAAATTTATGATAGACGGCGGAGAACGCTTATACGGAAAATTGACCGCGCAAAGTGCGAAGAATACCGTGTTGCCCTTGCTCGCCGCTGCTGTTTTAACCGATGAACAAGTGAAAATCCGTGGTGTACCGACGATCAACGACGTAGAGAATATGCTACATATTCTACGAGAAGTCGGATGTAAGATAGAACGGCAAAACGACGTCGCCATAATCGACAGTTCAAACGCAGTTTCCCACGAAATCCCCGCGAGATTAACGAAGGAACTGCGTTCTTCCGTTTTTATGCTCGGGTCGGTTTTGACGCGCTTTCACCGCGCGAAAATTTCCTATCCCGGGGGGTGTGATATCGGGCTTCGACCGATTGATTTGCATCTTTTGGGATTAAAGCGTTTGGGCGTAAAGATCGTGGAGAAGGACGGCTTTATCGATTGTATCGCGGAAAAACTGACGGGCGCGGAAATTTTGTTGGATTTTCCGAGTGTCGGAGCAACCGAGAATATCATTCTTGCAGGGGTAAAAGCGGAGGGGACGACGGTCATTCGCAACGCCGCGAAAGAGCCCGAAATCGTCGATTTGCAAAATTTCTTAAATGCTATGGGCGGGAAAATTCGTGGCGCAGGTGGCGGTACGATTGTTATTGAAGGCGTAAAACGTTTACACGGCGTCGATTACCGCCCGATCGGAGATCGGATAGAAGTAGGTACGTACTTAATTGCGACGGCTTCTTGCGGTGGAGAAATCGAGATCGACGGCGTCCCTCCTGAAAATATTGCCGCGCTTTTGCATAAATTGCGTGAAAACGGTTGCAAAATACATACGGAAAATGATAAAATAGTATTACGTAGCGACGGACGGTTGAAATCGGTGGATTTGGTGGAAACGATGCCGTTCCCGGGATTTCCAACGGATATGCAAGCGCAATACTCCGCGCTTTGTTGTACGGCGAAAGGTACGACGCTCGTGGTTGAAAATTTATTTGAAACACGCTATCGGTACGCCGCCGAATTAAAGCGTATGGGCGCAGATATTACCGTTCGTGGAAGAACGGCGATGATCCGTGGCGTAAACGCTTTGCACGGCGCGTGTGTGACGGCAGGGGATTTGCGTGGTGGCGCGGCGTTGGTGGTTGCCGGGTTAAAAGCGGAAGGACGGAGTACGGTACTCGATTTATCGCATATCGATCGTGGGTATGCAGATTTTGAAGGAAAACTCCGTTCGCTTGGTGCGAAAATTCGACGGGTAAAGATTTAAAGTTTGTAAAAGGTTATATACTACGGAAGAGGAAAAGACATGCGGAAAAAATTCTTGGTAATTCTATTGACGACGCTCGTATTTTTATCAGCGGTGTTTTTAGGGGTTTCGACGGTGTATCGCGTCGATAATGTCACGTTGATCGCCTATGACGTTTCGGAAGTAGCAAAAACGGAAGAAAAGGAACTTGTCGCACGATTAGAAAAAGCGTATAAAGGGGATAGTATTCTATTTGCCGATCGCGAAGAAGCGAAAAAACTGTTGTCGGATTTCCCGTGCTTGCGGTTATCGGGTTTTAAAAAGGACTATCCCAATCGAATCGTCGTGGAAGTGACGGAAGATGCGGAAGTATACGCCGTGGAAAGCGCAACGGGAGCGTATTATATTCTCGGTGCGTCGGGGGAAATACTCGGCGTTCGGGATTCGTATATCAACCGTTTAGACGGCGAGAAAAACGTATTGTGGCAAGGGATCGACGTTTCTGGGGAACGTGGCGATATGCCCACAGGCGACGCTCGATTTTCAACGATGCTTTCGGTTTGTACAATCATGAACGATGCGTTTGGGGGGATTCGTCGCAACGTGATTTCCGTGACGGCGCTTGCGCAGACACCTGACGGGATTGAAATTCCGCAAAACATTTTCCAAATTAGACTCGTGGAAGGGGTAAAGCTCTATCTTTACGCACCCGAAACAAATGGCGCGGAAAAGATACGGGCGGGCTTGGAAAAATATTTTGCATTGTCCGACGTAGAACGTACGACGGGGCGGATTGCCGTTTCCGAAATCAACGGCTCGCTCGTGGTCACGTATTCTGCAGTAGACGAATTTGAAAAATAAACCTTTCCTTGGTTTTTATATGTCGCAACAGCCTGATTTTACGGCTGAGATAATGACGTGGACGGTTGGTCGTTGAAAAAAAGCGTAATTTTACGCTTTTTTTCGCTTTTTGACGGATTATTTTTTTCAAGTCATTGACTTTTTTATAGGAATAGTGTATAATAAAAGAGAATTTATACGTCCGCAAAATAAGATTACGGAGCGAAAGAAGAGTATGAGAAACGAAAGCGTTGCTATTTTGGATATCCGATCGGGCGAAGTTTCCTTTTTGCTTGGCGCGAAAGGTGTGAACGGAACGTTCGCCTTTGGAGATAGTAGGAGTGAGAAATACGACGGATATTGTTTGGACGGTTTTTTCGACGTGGATTCTTTTCGTCGCGCCGTCGTCACGGTAATTACGGCGGTTCGTCAAAACTATGGTGGGGTAATCAGCGAAGTTTGCGTTGGCGTACCTGCTCCGTTTATTTCGGTAATGACGAAAGGACATACGATTTCTTTCCCGTCAAAACGTAAGATTTGCGCGCAAGACGTGGAAGCGTTGTACGATAGTGGGTTTAACGAGTTGTTGGCTTCGGGACAATGTATCCGTCGTTCGGAAATGTATTTCACGTTGGGTGATAATCGGAAGTATTTTTCCGCGGAATCTCTTTACGGCGTGTCCACGACGATGTTAAAGGGTGGGCTTTGTTATTATTTCGTATCCGATTATTTTCATGCTACGGTGGAATCGGTGTTAAAGGAACTCGGTTTTTCACAGATCCGTTATACCCCGTCGATCTTGGCGCAAGCGCATTATTTGCTCCCCGAAAAGAAACGGGAAGGCTATGCCTTTTTATTAGACGTTGGATTTTTGACTTCGTCCATCTCCGTCGTGTACGGCAATGGGATCGTACGGGAAGAAACGTTTGATTTTGGCTCGGGAAAAACGATCGTAGCGTTGATGCAGGCGCTCGGCATAGACTATTCCTTGGCACAAGAAATTCTCTCGGCATCGAATATATCCGGGGGAAACGTTTCCAAAGATTTGCGGTTTGTTTCCGAATATAGCGGAGAAACTTTCTCCGTGTTGGAAATCAACGAGGTTATCAAATGCAGTTTAGACGAGTTGTGCGAACGCGTCGAAAGCTTTTTTGAGAAATATTACAAAGATAAAACGTCGGTATTTTCGCTGAATCCGATCAGTATCACAGGCGAGGGGATCGGCGAAATGCGGGGCTCGGCGGAACACATCTCTCGTCGGTTGAACCGTTTGACGGAGATCGTATATCCCGACTTACCCTATTACGACAAACCTGCGTTTTCTTCGCGGATTGCGTTGTTGCATTCAGCGCTTTCTCGGCCCAAGAACCGCAGTTGGATTCAAAGAATTTTTAATAGCTTCGGAGGAAGAAAGAAATGATGAACATTTACGATGAAAACGAAACGAGATACGACGATTACGGCTATACGGAAACGCGTGAAACGTCCACGACGGGCAACAATCTTTCCGGCGTAGCGAAGATTAAGGTTGTCGGCGTCGGTGGCGCGGGGAATAATGCAGTGGATCGGTTGATTGAATCTGGGCTTATGAGCGCCGAATACATAGTTGTCAATACCGACAATCAGTCGCTTGCACGCTCCAAGGCGTCTAACCGTATTCAAATCGGCGTACAGTTGACAAAGGGTTTGGGGGCAGGCGCTGATCCTACCGTTGGTAGAGCTGCTGCCGAAGAAAATAAGGAAGAAATCCAAAGAGCGTTAGAGAATACCGATTTATTGTTCATTACTGCAGGCATGGGCGGTGGAACGGGTACGGGCGCGGCGCCTGTTATCGCGAAGATCGCGAAGGAAATGAAGATTTTGACGGTTGCCGTCGTCACCTTGCCGTTTGCATTCGAAGCAAAACGTAGAATGGACAACGCGCTTGCGGGGATCGAAGAATTGAAGAAGTCGGTGGATTCGATTATTACCATTCCCAACGATAAAATCCGTCAAGTCGTGCCCAAAGATACGTCTTTCTCGGAAGCTTTGAAAGTGGCAGACGAAGTCTTACGCCAAGGCATCCGTGGGATTGCGGAATTGATTGTAAAACCGTCCTTAATCAATTTGGATTTTGCTGACGTAAAAACCACGTTAAAAGGTCGCGGTTTAGCGCATATGGGTATCGGGGTAGCGAAAGGGGAAAAACGTATTTCCGACGCAGTACGTTGCGCGGTATGCAGTCCTTTGCTCAACACAACGATCGAAGGCGCAAGTTCGGTGATTTTAAACGTTATCGGTGGCAAAGATTTGTCGCTTGACGAAGTAATTACCGCGGCAGATCTTGTAAAGGGTGTAATCGATTATTCCGCAAACGTCATTTTCGGCGCTTGTATCGACGAGAATATGTCCGACGAAGTGGAGATCGTCATCATCGCGACGGGCTTTAACAATACGCAAGGCGGATTTGGAATGGAAACGTCCAACACGTCTTTCCAACAAGCGACGGATTTGTCCAAACGGATCGATTCCGCGTATAATTACCGTATGGGCGCAATGCCGATGCGGGAAGAAACAGCGTACGGTTATGCGCCTACGTATCCGCAAACACCCGTACAATCCGTACCCTACGCACAGGAGTATGCGCCCGCGCAACCCCAAGAGACAGTACAACCTACCAACGTAGCGTTCGAACCTGACGATCCCATTGAAGAAGAACCGAAAAAGGCGGATCGCAAACACCGTCCAAGATTTGTAGATTTCTTTATGCGGAAAAATAACGAAGATAAATAAACAACGTAAAAAAGACGCGTTTTCAAAGCGCGTCTTTTTTTTACAGGGAAAGGGCATCTGCAACGCAGATGCCCTTTCGAGGAAGAATAAATCAGATATGAGGATAAGCATTCGAAAAACAAATCGAAACAATCGATATAATAAATTACATACAATCGTTCAATCGATATTTTTAATTATTATAACAAAAACACAATGGAAAAATCAAGGAAATAACGGGAAAATAAGGAAAAAACAGTTATAAGAATTTCTTATAGTATTCATAAAACGTCGTTATAAAAAAATACAAT
Organism: Clostridia bacterium; assembly: GCA_017625565.1. Taxonomy (GTDB): domain Bacteria; phylum Bacillota; class Clostridia; order Christensenellales; family Borkfalkiaceae; genus Scatosoma. The sequence continues at coordinate 69,439 of JAGAKN010000020.1, read as the reverse complement.
AGCGTATGCGTATCAAGGGCTTAGGGAATTGCAAAAAACTGTATTTTATAGGAATTGGCGGAATTAGCATGAGCGCTCTCGCGAAGTTTGTATCCTTATACGGCTACGACGTTTCGGGTAGCGATAGGTTGCGCGGAGAAGAAGTGGAGAATTTGGCGTTTTACGGCGTCAAGGTGTATATCGGTGCGGAAGCCGACCGCTTGGAGATACAAACGTCGGACGTTGTCGTGTATACGGATGCGATCGACGAGGATCATCCCGAACTGCGTACGGCGAAAAGATGGGAAAAACGATTATTAGGGCGCGCGGAATTGCTTGCGATGGTATGCGAAGAATTCCCAAATACGCTCGCGATTGCAGGCAGTCACGGCAAGACGACTTGCACGTCTATGTGCGCGCACGTGTTTTCATATGCGCGCGTACCGTTCACGGCACATATCGGTGGTCGTGACGGGGAGCTTGGCAATTTTCATTCTTCTGGACTGGAATATTTTGTCACCGAAGCGTGCGAGTATAAGAAGAATTTATTAAAACTGCGTCCACAAACGGGGATCGTGTTAAATATTGACAAGGATCATATGGAGTGCTACCGTGACGAGCAGGAGCTTGTGGATTGTTTCCGAAAATATTGCGATTCGGCAAAAACGGCGTTCGTTTGCGCGGACGATGACAAGTGTTTAACGCTTGGGGAATATCCGACGTTCGGGATCAAGAATACGCTTGCGGATTATCGGGCGGTAGACATTTACGCGAACGGTGAGCGGTACGCTTTTACCGTGGAGGAGTACGGCCGACCGCTTTGTCGTATTAAGTTGAATGCGATCGGTCGATGCAACGTGTACAATGCGCTTGCGGCGTTTGCAGGAATGCGCTCGTTTGGATTTGATGAGAGGGAGATTGTAAAAGGGCTGGAAACGTTTACGGTGGTAAAAAGGCGGTTTGAAAAGATCGGTAAATTCCACGGCGCGACGTGTATTTGCGATTATGCGCATCACCCAAGGGAGATCGCGTCAACGGTTGCGACGGCGGAGGGGATTTGCAAAGGTCGACTGTACGTCGTATTCCAACCGCATACCTATTCCCGAACGAAACTCTTAATGAAAGAGTTTGTAAAAACGTTGCGTGGGATTAAAAATTTGATGCTCTATAAAACGTACCCGGCAAGGGAAAAATACGACGTGGAAGGTAGCGCGGAAACGCTATCGCACATGATTGGGAACTGCTTGTATGCGGAGAACGTCTACGTTTTAAAAACCTGGCTGAAAAAAACAGTCAAAGAAAACGATATCGTATTGTTTTTAGGCGCAGGCGACGTCTATTATGCCGCGCAATATCTACTCAAAGAGCTTTCGTGAAAAAAATTATTCAAAAATTCAGGACGGGAAAGAGAAAAATGAAAAAAACTCTTTTTCGTCCGTTTTTTTTGCGTCAAACTATTGATAAATGTAAAAAAAAATGTTATAATAATAGAGTATATGTAGGAGGTGTTCCCTTGGATAAGAGAGAGCAGAAAAAAATAGCCCGTCAAGAGCGTAAAAAGCAAGCGTCGCTCGTCACGAAAGAGAGTTTCGGCGCTACTTGTGCGTTGTTTTCTTTTTTAGCGCTGTTGATTTTATTTTCCCGTTCTTTGATCTTCGGAATCGTGGGAGAAGCGATACATAGCTTTTTGACCGGAATGTTCGGATATTTCGCATATCCGTTATTTTTTGGTGTGTTGTATTTGTCGATTACGGCATTGATCGGTAAACGTTTCGTAAAAAATAGACTTCTTGGCGTGTGCATCGCGTTAACGATGATTTGTATTGCGTTGATTGCCCATACGATTGCAACCTATTCGTGGGATTTGCAAGGGTATATCGCGAAATCTTTCCGCGCAGGCGAAAACTTCCCGAAAGCAACGCTTACAGGTTGGACAGGTTCTTTGTTTGTCTATGCGATTTCCAAGGCTACCACGAAAGTAGGGGCGATTATTTTCTTTTCAATCCTTACGTTATTTTTCGGGTATATGGCTTTCTTGCAAGCAAAAAGAGTGCCCAAGACACAATCCGTAGCTCAGGAACAAGAAAAGAATATTCCGTCTACGGGCAACGGTTTTGAAATTCCTTTATCCACCGTTCCGTCGCAAGCCAAAGCGGTTGACAGCGTTGCGATATCGGCTACACCCGAACAATCCGTAGCGCAAGGCGGTTATACGCCGACCTTTACGCAACGTCCAGGGGTACGTCTGCAAGACGAGCCGTTGCAAGAATCGTCCATGCAAGAGAATGGTAGTACGTCGGGGGCATTCTCGCCGTTTGGCACGTCGAATCAAGGCGGACAAGCTCCCACGCGAGGCTTTACGTCCGAAGAGGCAAGGGGGGTATTGTTCTCGGCAACGCCTGCGGAAAATTATCGTAATAACTTAATTTTTGATCCGAATGCAAGCGTCAACAAACGCCCTGCATACAACCCTAACCAATCGGCGTATACGCCGTCCTATACGGAGGCGTATCAACAGGAATTAAACGATCGGACGAGCGCACCGCTCCGCCCGACGAAAATCGTCAACGACGCCACGAACGGCTATTCTTCGTACAACACGGAAAGGGCGGAAGTTTTACGTCCGTTGGAAGAAGCGCAACCGATCGTGCAAGAGCCTATCCCCGTCGTAGAAACCCCGATGATTGAAACCCCGATGATTGAAACCCCGATTATCGAAACCCAGAAACGGGAAGACGCGTATACGCTCAACGTAGAAGAAACGCCCTCAAGGGAAACTTCGACGGAATATCGTAGACACGAGTATATGGATCTTTTCTCGCCGAGCAATCCCAACGTATTCGGTCGGCAAGAAACGGAAGAAGATCCGATCGGCGGTGGCAGAGGAACACCGATGTTTGAGGAAGAGCCGACCGTTCGTGGATTTAGCGATCGAATGGAAGATCCTTCTTTAGACGAAGAACCGACGTTCCGTTCTAGGGATCGCGGGTTGAATATATTCGACGAGCCGGAAACTTCGCAGGATAATCCGTATTCGCTCCCTGAAACGGAAAACGATCCGTTGGATTTGGGGGATCGGACAAGCCGTAGTTTGGATCGTGGTAGAGAAACGTATTCTGCGCCCGTTGCGCCTATGCAACCCGTTGTAGAACCGCCCAAACCCACGCCCCCGAAACCCAGAGTAATCCGCCCGTACGTACGGTTGAGTTTGGATGATTTGGATTGTCGCGACGTAGAACCGACGGCGAACCACGAAGAAGTAGAACAAACGAAAGCGGATATTATCGCAACGCTGGAAGATTTCAACGTGACGGGCGCAACGATTGCGTCGGTGACGTTCGGTCCGGCGGTCACGCGTTATAACGTCGCGCTTCCGCGGAACATTCCGCCTAAAAAAGTCGTGGCGTTGGATCAGTCGATTGCCATCAGCTTGCATTCCGCTGGCGTGAACGTTTACCCGAATTTTGAAGACGGGGTTGTGAGTATCGAAGTCCCGAACAAGGAACGTCAATCCGTTTCGCTCGGTAGTATGCTTGCAGGGGATTCCTACGTCAACGCGAAAAAGGATTCACTGGTATTTGCGATGGGGAAAGACGTTGCAAACCGCAAGGTTTACGGGGATATTTCCAAAATGATCCACATGCTTGTAGCAGGCTCTTCCGGGTCTGGGAAAAGTGTATTCTTGGGATCTTTGATTATCAGTTTGATTTATAAATATTCTCCCGAAGAACTGCGCTTGATCTTGATTGACCCGAAAAAAACGGAGTTCGTTTTGTATAACGATTTGCCTCATTTGATGATCAACGAAATCATCACCGACGTCAATAAAGCAGTACAAAGTTTGAATTGGGCGATCGGGGAAATGAACCGCCGTTATACGCTCTTTGAACAAATGAGCCGTTCTGGAAAATACGTCGTAAAACTCGACGAATACAACGAGAACGTCGAAAAGGCGGAACGCTTGCCTAAAATCGTCATCATCATCGACGAGTTGGCGGATTTAATGCTTGCGGCGAAGAAAGAAATTGAAGACCGCATTCAAAATTTGACGCAAAAAGCCCGTGCGGCAGGGATTCATTTGATCGTTGCAACGCAACGTCCTTCGACGGACGTTATTACTGGCGTCATCAAGAGTAATTTGGCAACGCGTATTGCGTTCACCGTAGCGTCGGACGTCGATTCTCGGGTTATACTTGATCAAACGGGTGCGCAAAAACTGCTCGGAAAAGGGGATTGTATGTATACGATGCCTGGGGTGAATACTCCCGTGCGTATCCAAAGCGCATTCATATCCACAGCAGAATCGCAAAAAGTTGTCAATTTCATCAAGGAACATAATGAAGCGTACTTTGATGAAGAAGCTACGGCGTTTATCAACAATACGCGTAGCGCGGTAGAAGATCCTGCGAGTGGGGATCGTGGGGGCGTGATCGATCCGATGTATATCGAAGCTTTACGCTACGTTATTTTAAGCGGTAGCGCGTCGATTTCGATGATCCAAAGAAAATGCTCGGCTGGTTATAACCGCGCGGGGAAAATTATTGAATGGATGGAAGATATGGGCTATATTTCCGCCTTCGACGGCGCAAAAGCAAGAAAGGTTTTGATTTCGAAAGAAGAATTCGAAAGCAAATACGGTCCGTTATAAAAAACCAAAAAAATTTTTAAATCAGGCGTACGTGTGTCATATTAAGTGTGCTATACTGTACGTGTAAAAGGACTTTGACAGAATGTTATCAGGAAAAACTTTCGGAGTAATTTCCTTAGGTTGCGATAAAAACCGTGTCGATACGGAAAAATTGCTCGGGCTTTTAAAGGAGCGTGGTTGTCGGCTTACGGACGATATTTCTAAGGCGCAAATACTCGTTGTCAACACGTGTGGTTTTTTGGAAAGTGCGCGTGCGGAAGGTATCGAAACGGTGCTCGAATTTGCGGATTATAAACGCGAGAATTTGGAGAAAATCGTAGTGACGGGTTGTCTACCGCAAAAATTTATCGACGAGTTATTTGTTCCCCTGCAAGAAGCGGACGTCTTTTTAGGGATACAGGACTACGAGAAGATTTTTGAAGCCTTGGAGAACTCCTATCGAACGGGCGAACGTCAAAATTACGTTGGTTGTGGCTTAGACGGGTATCACTATAACCGTGTATTGACCACGGACGAGCACGTTGCATATTTAAAGATTGCCGACGGATGCTTTAATCATTGTACCTATTGTTTAATCCCCAAAATTCGCGGTAAGTATCGCTCCTATCCGATGGAAAATTTACTCAAAGAAGCGGAAGAGTTAGGAGATATTTCAGAGTTAATCGTCGTGGCGCAGGATACGACGCGCTACGGGGAAGATCTTTATGGAGAGAATAGGTTTGTTGAATTATTGCGTCGGTTGTCTGCGTTAGAGAATATCCGTACGATACGCCTTTTGTATTGCTATCCGGACGTAATTGACGATCGGTTGATCGACGAGATCGCAACCAACCCCAAAATTTTACACTATATCGACATTCCTTTACAACATACGGAAGACCGCGTTTTAAAATTGATGAACCGTAAAGGTACGCGCGCTGGGTATTTAGCGCTCTTAAAGAAATTGCGCGAAAAAATACCCGGAATCGCCGTTCGATCGACGTTTATCACGGGTTTTCCGACGGAAACGGAAGCGGAATTTGAAGAGATGCAATCCTTTTTAAAGGAAGCAGAGTTCTTAAATTGCGGTTTCTTTGCCTATTCGAGAGAGCCGGATACGGGCGCTTATCGTTTAAAGCCGCAAGTGCATTCTTCGACGAAAAAACGTCGTGAGCGGACTTTATACGCATTGCAAGAAAAAATTTCGGCGAAACTCCTTTCGCGGTTGGTTGGTACAAAACTCGAAGTCTTATGCGACGGGATTGACTATGAAAAGGGTTGTTTTGTCGGAAGATCTTATAAAAACGCGCCCGATATCGACGGAAAAGTGTATTTCCATGCGACGGAAGCCGTGCAAGGCGAGTTTTACACCGTGCTCATCGAAAGCGCGGATAGCTACGATCTATACGGCAGTACGGAAGAATATAAAGAACAAAATTAAGGAGAAAAACCTATGAATTTACCTAACAAAATCACTTTAACTCGAATTTTTATGATCCCTGTGTTCGTCCTGTTCTTTTTCTTGGACGAAATTCCTTTCAACTACGGGATTTCCGCTATCATCTTTGCGGTAGCCGCTTGCACGGATTTTATCGACGGGCATATCGCGCGCTCGAGAAAGCTTGTCACAAATCTTGGGAAATTCTTAGATCCGATCGCGGATAAAGTGTTGGTTTCCACGGCAATGATTTTGCTTTTGACGATGACGGGTACGTTGTTTATCAAATTGCCTGATATCGCAGAACCTTTGTATATCGCTACGACGATTGCCATTTGCGTGATTATGGCTCGCGAATTAATCATTAGCGCATTCCGTCAAATTGCGGCGGCGCGTGGGCTTGTACTCGCGGCGGAAAAACTCGGTAAATATAAGACGACGTTCCAAGACGTATCCGTTTTCGTGTTATTGCTCGCGGCGGATCTCAGCGGTAAAACGGGCGAAATCGCGTGCTACGTAGGCTTTGGGTTGTTTGCGGTAGCAACGATCCTTACCGTTTGGTCGGGGATTTCTTACGTTGTCAAAAACAAGCAAGTATTGAAAGACGCATAATTTACACAAACTAACCAAGAACGCCTAAAAGGAAAATTACCGATGAAAAACGTGTGCATCGTAATACAAAGAAACGTAAACGTTCCGATCGAGAACGGAGCGTTTGACGTCATAAAAACTTTTTCCGAATACGGTTGCGCGTTTACGGAGTTGCGTGTCGTACCGCTTAGCGATGCAAAAAAAATGCATTCGACGCTCCATGCAGTCAAGACGGAATATGAAACGGTAGTGCTTTTGACGGAGCGTCGCGCGTTGCAAGAAGTCGCAGGGCGCGTTTTAGAAACTTTCGGGCAAGGCTCGTTTTTGGGCGGAGTAGAAGGCGCGGGGACGTATGTAGACGGACAAACGACGTTGTATTTACTGACGTTGGACGATGCGGAAACGGGGGTGGCGTATGCAAAAAACGTTTGCTTGCCAAACTTTCAAAAACGGTACGTCGTACGCTTCGATAAAACGATGTTGCGCGCAATGGGCGCGAATATTGTGCACGTAGAACAATTGATAAGGAAAGCGCAAGGGTTTGACGGTGGAAAAATGCAATACTTGCATGCGCGTAAGTATGATGAAGACGTTTTGGAAATCCGTTATGACGAAAGCGTTCCGAAAATGCTCCTTGACGACGTCGTACGCTTATTTGCGGACGGGTTGGGGGATACGCTGTATGCGTTGAATGATTCGTCCTTAGAAGAACAGTTAATCGAATTACTCAAGTTGCGCCGTAAAAAAGTCAGCTTGGCGGAATCGTTCACCGGCGGTGGGATCGCGCGTAGACTTGTGTCCGTTAGCGGGGCAAGCGAAGTATATTTCGAAGGATTAAACACCTACAACGAAGATTCGAAAATTCGACGGTTAGGCGTTTCAGAGTATACTTTGAAAACGTTCGGGGCGGTGTCCGATCAAACGGCGTACGAGATGGCGCTTGGGCTACTCAATACAGGCTGTTGCGATTTGGCGATCGCAACGACGGGGCTGGCAGGTCCTAAAACGGATCGTTCGATGTTGCCCGTGGGGTTGTGTTTTATCGCAGTCGGTACGAAAGAACAAATTTCCGTATATCGCTATAAATTTGACGGCGACCGTACGGAAATTACGGAAAAGGCAATCAATTATGCGTTGTTTTTGGCGTATAAGCAATTGAAAAAGATGTAAAAGAAAAATATTAGGAGATATAGAATGGCAAACGAAAAGAACACGGAAAAAATGAAAGCACTTGACGCCGTACTTTTACAAATTGAAAAGCAATACGGCAAGGGCTCGATTATGCGTCTTGGCGACGAAGCGGGGAAAACGGAAATCGAAGTTATCCCCAGCGGTTGCTTGACGTTGGATTTAGCGCTCGGGATCGGTGGTTTTCCTCGTGGAAGAATCATCGAAATTTACGGGCCTGAATCTTCGGGTAAAACGACGGTTGCGTTGCACGCGATCGCGGAAGCGCAAAAGATGGGTGGCGTAGCGGCGTTTATCGACGCAGAACACGCATTAGACCCCGTTTACGCGAAAAAGTTGGGGGTAAACTTGGATGATTTATACGTTTCCCAACCGGATACGGGCGAACAAGCTTTGGATATCACGGACGCGCTCGTAAGAAGCTCGGCGGTGGATATGATCGTTATCGACTCGGTAGCGGCGTTGACCCCGAAAGCGGAAATCGAAGGGGATATGGGGGATTCGCACGTAGGTTTGCAGGCGCGCTTGATGTCGCAAGCCTTGCGTAAACTGACGGCAATCGTCAACAAATCCAAAACTTGCGTTATTTTTATCAACCAGTTGCGTGAAAAGGTAGGGATTATGTTCGGCAACCCCGAAACGACTCCCGGTGGTAAAGCGTTGAAATTTTACGCAAGTATTCGCTTGGACGTTCGAAAAATGGACGTATTAAAAGATGCGGACGGCGCGATGGGCAATCGTACGAAAGCAAAAGTCGTGAAAAACAAACTCGCACCCCCGTTTAGACAAGCGGAATTTGATATCGTATTCGGTGAAGGGATTTCGAGAGAAGGTTGCATTCTGGATATGGGTGTACAATACGATATTATCGGTAAGAGTGGCGCATTCTTCAGTTATAATGGCAACAAAATTGCACAAGGTAGGGAAAAGGCGCGTATTTTCTTGAAAGAGAATCCCGAAATTCGCGCGGAAATCGAACAAAGGATCCGTGACGTAGCGAAGGGGAAGACGGAAGAATCTGACGACGAAGAAGAATAATCGTAATTGATCAATAAAAAAGCACGTGGATGCGTACCTGTCCGCGTGTTTTTTTGCTTTATTTGGTTTTTTTTGCCGCATAGAGAAAGTATTTTCTTCCAAACGATTGACTTTTTCATAATTATATTGTAAAATAGTATTGATAAAGAAAGTTATACGTCGGATTTGAAAAAAATTCGTAAAAATAATCGTTTTATCAATATTAATTTTACTACAGGAGGCACAAAAATGCAAAACGTTAATTTGAGCGTCCTGTTTCTCTCGGCTTTACCTTCGTGGGTGAGCATTGTCAGTATTGCGGTTGCCGTTGTGGCAATTGCAGGTGTGATCGGTGTATTCCTCCGCAAAAAAGCGGATGAAAGGAAAGTGGGTTCTGCGGATGCAAGGGTTCGCAAAATTGTTGCGGACGCGCAAGCGGAAGCGGAACGGATTACCGCTCAAGGCAAAGAAGAAAGTAAAAGAGTGTTAAAAGAAGCTCTTTTAGAAGCAAAGGAACAGGATTTAAAATTAAGAAACGAATTCGAACGCGAAAGTAAGGAAAAGAAAGCGGAAATTCAACGCATGGAACAACGCTTGACGCAAAAGGAAGATGCGTTAGACAAGAAAACCGAAGCGCTCGAACAACAAAAGAACAACTTATTGAAGCAAGAGGACGAAGTCCGCGCGTTGCAAGACAAACTCAATTCCCAACACGAATTGATGATTCAAGAATTAGAGAAAGTATCGCAACTCACGCGCGACGAAGCAAAGCGCTTATTGACGGAAGAAATTCTCGACGCTACCCGCCATGACGTTGCGCTACAAGTTCGCAATATGGAACAACAAGCGAAGGACGAAGCGGACATTAACGCGAAGAAAATTATCGCGCTCGCCATTCAAAAATGTGCGGCAGATCAAGCTTCGGAAATTACCGTGTCCGTCGTACCCTTGCCCAGCGACGATATGAAAGCGCGTATTATCGGGCGTGAAGGTAGAAACATTCGGGCGCTTGAAAACGCTACGGGGATTGAACTGATCATCGACGACACGCCCGAAGTGGTTATTTTGTCGGGGTTTGATCCCGTTCGCCGTGAAATTGCGCGTTTGTCGTTGGAAAAGCTCATCAACGACGGGCGTATCCATCCGGCGCGTATCGAAGAAACGGTTGAAAAGGTTAGCCGTGAAATGGATTTGCAAATCAAAGAAGCGGGCGAAGCCGCAGTCTTTGAAGCAGGGATTTTCGGCTTACATCCCGAATTAATTAAACTCATCGGTCGATTGAAATTCCGTACCAGCTATGGTCAAAACGTATATAAGCACTCCATCGAGGTTGCTACGTTGGCAGGGCAAATGGCAGCGGAACTCGGCTTGGACGTAAACTTTGCAAAGCGCGCGGGATTGTTGCATGATATCGGTAAAGCGGTCGATCAAGAACAAGAAGGTACGCATATCCAAATCGGCGCGGATCTCGCGAAGAAATACAAGGAAAACGCCAACATCGTCAATGCGATTATGGCGCACCATGGCGACGTAGAACCGAAAACGATCGAAGCGGTGTTAATCCAAGCCGCTGATGCAATTTCGGGTGCGCGTCCTGGGGCAAGACGTGAAACGGGCTCGAACTACGTAAAACGTTTGGAAAAATTAGAAGAAATCGCATCCGGATTTAAGGGTGTTGATAAGAGTTATGCAATCCAAGCCGGTAGAGAAGTTCGTGTTATCGTGAAGCCTGAACAGGTGGACGATGCGCAAGCGTTGTTCTTGGCGAAAGATATCGCAAAGAAGATCGAGATGGAATTGGAATATCCCGGTCAAATCAAGGTCAACGTCATTCGGGAGTTCCGTGGCGTAGAATACGCAAAATAAGCTGATTAAAAAAGAAAATCCCTTCTTGCGAGGGGATTTTCTTACAATTTATTTTTCTTAATCAGTAATAACGGTAGGGAAACGTTCACAACGCACGTTATCGGGTAATTGATGGTTGCTGACGACGTAATCGACGTCGTTAAGAGAACAAAGATGAAACATAGACGTTTTGTTGAATTTCGTACTATCGCATAAAAACACTTTTTTCTTAGCGTGTTGAATCATAGTTTTGCGGATGACGTTTTCTTCTTCAAAACAATCGTAAACTTCGCCGTGTTCATCAACGGCGACCGCGGAGAAGAAGGCAATATCGGCATGGAAATTTTTTATCATTTCTTCCGCATAATGCCCGACGAGCACCGATTGATTGTTTTTCGAAACGTATCCGCCTGTAGAATATGCGCTAATATTGTTTTTGGCGAGAAGCGACAACGTATCAATTCCGTTCGTGATGACGCGTAAGTTCTTAAACTCCGATAAATACTCGGCGATAAAGAACGCCGAAGTCGTTCCGTCTAAAAAGATCAAATCTCCATGCTTAATCAATTTAATAGCCGATAGCGCCATCTTTTTTTTCTCATAGCTGTTTTGATGAATCCGAAAGGTGAAGCTGGGAAAAAAATTATTGCTATCGTTTACCTGCGCGCCACCGTGCGTTCTTGTAATTAACCCTTTTTCTTGTAGGCTGGAAAGCTTTCTACGAATGGTAGACGTACTGACGTATAAGGCGTTTGCCATATCTTCAATGGACGCATATTGATGCGCTTGTAAAAATTGTAAAAGTTCTTTTTCTTGACTTTGCGATTTTTTCATAAACGTGATCCTTATTACGCAAAATTGCTTACTTTTTTTGTTTATTTTCCATTTTTATTAAGCAAAATTCCAATCAAACAATTTTCTTTTGATTATTTGCTCATTTATAGTATAATAATCAGGAAGAAAAATGTCAATGGATTTTGACAAAAAAGGAGAAAAAATGTTTGATGTAATCGTGATCGGTGGTGGCGTCATTGGCGGATGCGTTTTACGGGAGTTAACGAAATACCGTTTGCGCGTCTGCTTACTTGAAAAAGAAAATGACGTATGCATGGGACAAAGTAAGGCAAATAGTGGGATTGTACACGCAGGGTACGACGCTATACCGGGTACGTTAAAAGCGAAGTTTAACGTGCTTGGCAATAAGATGATGGAATCTTACGCTAAGGAATTAGGTGTAAAGTTCCGCAATAACGGTTCGCTTGTCGTGGCGTTTTCGGAAGAAGAAAAAGCGACGTTGTCGGAATTGAAAACGCGTGGCGAAACCAACGGAGTGGAAGGGCTTCGCATTATTGACAAAGACGAATTGAGATCATTAGAACCGAATATTTCCGACGAAGCCGTCGGGGCGTTGTACGCGACGACGGGTGGGATTATTTCCCCGTACGAATTAACGATAGCCACCATTGGGAATGCGATGGACAACGGTGCGGAGCTGTTTACGAATTTTGAAGTATCAAACATCGAAAAAACGGACGACGTCTTTACGGTCACGTCGACAACGAGTGAAAAAGTAAGCGCTACGCTTGTCATCAACTGTGCAGGCTTGCAAAGCGGTAAAATCGCATCGCTTATCGGCGATGAAATCGGCGTGAACGGTAGAAAAGGGGAATACATATTGCTCGATAGAGAGAGTGGGGATTTCGTTTCACATACGCTTTTCTTTACTCCGACGAAAAAAGGTAAAGGGATTTTGGTCACGCAAACGGTGGACAACAATATCTTGCTTGGGCCTACCGCGGAAGAGTTGGAGGATCCCGATACGACGACTACGGCAAACGGTTTGGATTTCGTAATTTCTAAAGCAAAAACCATGTGCAAAAATCCGCCACTCTTCAATACGATTACGTCGTTTGCAGGGATTCGCGCTTATTCCGATCGTCACGATTTCATTATCGAAGAAAGTAAAACGGTAAAAGGTTTTATTCATTGTGCGGGGATCGAATCTCCAGGGCTTACGTCTGCCCCTGCCGTTGCGGAATACGTTGTCAAAGAGTTGGTGGGGAAGAATGTTTCTTTACAGTCCAACGAAACGTTTAACGGCAAAAGAGAACCCGATTATTTCTTTAAAAACCTTTCTACGGAAGAGAAAAACGCACTCATTCAAAAAGATCCTTCGTATGGCAAAATTGTTTGCCGTTGCGAGCAAATTACCGAAGGTGAAATTTTACGGGTGATCCGTGAAAATCCGCCGGCGAAAGACATTGACGGCGTCAAGCGCCGTACTCGTTCGGGAATGGGCAGATGCCAAGGCGGATTCTGTCAACCCTACGTAGCGGAGCTACTTGCAAAATCGCAAAACGTTCCCTTGGAAACGATCACCAAAAAAGGGAAAAATTCCTATTTGTTGACGGGGGTGACGAAATGAAAAATTCTTATGGTATTGTGATTATCGGTGGTGGTCCTGCAGGGCTCGCCGCAGCCATTTCGGCGTATGATAACGGCGTAAAAGACGTGCTTGTTTTAGAACGGGACGATCGCTTGGGTGGGATATTAAATCAATGTATCCACAACGGTTTTGGGTTAACTCGATTTAAGGAAAGCTTATCTGGGCCGGAATATGCAAGCCGTTTCATTGAAGAAGCTTTGGCGCGTGATATTGAAATTATGACGGAAACGACGGTTTTGTCGTTGACTGCCGATAAGCGTATTACGGCGATCAATTCCAAGAACGGAATTTTTACCGTACAAGCAGGCGCGGTGATTTTGGCGATGGGTTGTCGGGAACGCAGTCGTGGCGCTTTAAACGTTGCAGGTACTCGTCCTGCAGGGATTTACTCTGCTGGTACTGCGCAAAAATACGTAAATATAAAAGGGTATATGCCTGGGAAACGGGTCGTGATACTTGGTTCTGGGGATATCGGCTTGATTATGGCACGGCGAATGACGCTCGAAGGCGCGAAAGTGCTTGCGGTTTGTGAAATTATGCCGTATTCCAGCGGTTTAAAACGGAATATCGCGCAATGTTTGGACGATTTTGATATTCCTCTGTATTTGAATCACACGTTGACGAAGATTGAAGGGGAAGACCGCGTGACAGGCGTCGTCGTATCCAAAGTCGATGAAAATAAAAAGCCGATTGTAGGCACGGAAATGCATTTTGATTGCGATACGGTATTGTTCTCAGTTGGGTTAATTCCCGAAAACGAACTGACGAAATCGGCAGGAATCCCCCTTTCTAACCGTACGCGTGGGGCAATCGTTTACCAAAACCGTGAAACGCTGGTTGACGGGATTTTTGCGGCAGGCAACGTTTTACAGGTGCACGATTTGGTGGATTTCGTTTCTGAAGAATCGGAGCTCGCAGGTGCGTCGGCGGCAAAGTACGTTTTGGAAGGTCGCGCGGAACGCGACACGGTAGAAATTTCTGCTGGTGGGAACGTAAGCTACGTTGTTCCGCAAATGTTGGATAAAAACGCTTCGGGGCACGTGAAATTATTCTTCCGCGTCACCAACGTATTCCGTGATTGTACGATTACGGCGAAATGCGGGGAAAAGGTTCTAATGCAAAAGAAGAAAAAGATCGCCGTTCCCGGGGAAATGGAAACGCTGATTTTGACGGAAAAAACCATTGCGGAAATCGACGGTCCGATCACCGTTTCGTTGGAGGTAAATGCGAAATGACAAAGACCTTGACATGTATTGAATGCCCGATTGGGTGCGAATTAAAAGTAGAAATGGACGCGGAAGGAAAAATTTCGGTGACAGGGAATGCCTGTCCACGCGGTAAAATGTACGCGATTGACGAATCGACCTGTCCCAAACGCATTGTCACGTCTACCGTACGTGCGGAAAACGGTGTGATGGTACCTGTAAAAACGGACGTGCCTGTAAAAAAGAGCGAAATTTTTAACGTAATGGAAACAATCAATCGTATCGTTTGTAAAATGCCCGTAAAAATTGGGGACGTAGTCTATGAAAAGATTTCCGACGACGCAAACTTGATCGTCACGGGCAACGTCAACTAAAAAGGATAGCCACAGAAAGCTTTACATATACCGAAGTCTAAAAGGAGTTTTATGAAAGACTATTTTGGCAAAGACGCATCAATATTGAAAGATAAAAAATTGTTCTTGTTCGATATGGACGGAACGATTTATTGCGAAAACCATTTGTTCGACGGCGTATTGGAGTTGTTGCAAGCAATTACGGAGAAGGAGGGCAGGTATGCGTTCATTACCAACAACCCGACAAAATCCGTAAAAGATTATATCAAGAAATTGGAGATGCTCGGCATTCACGGTTTGACGGAAGATAATTTCTTTACGTCTGCACAAGCAGCGGTTATGATCTTCAAGGAAAAATTCGGGGACGACCTGATTTACGCGCAAGGTACGCGTTCGTTTATCAAAGAATTGCAGGACAACGGCTTAACCGTCACGGAAGAATATACGACGAATGCCAAAGCGATTTTGGTGGCATTTGATACGGAAATTACGGCGCAAAAAATGCGTACGACGTGTGAAATGCTTACGAAAAACGATATCCCGTACTATGCGACGAATCCCGATTGGGTCTGCCCTGTGGATTTCGGCTCGATTCCCGACTGTGGTTCTATGTGTTTCGGCTATGAAAAAGCCACAAAAAAAGCGCCGATTTTTATCGGCAAGCCCGAACCGACGATGATCTTGACAATCATGGAAAAATTCGGCTATCAAAAGAAAGAAGTACTCGTGATCGGCGACAGAGTGTATACGGATATCGCATCTGGGGTAAACGCAGGCGTGGATACGATATGCGTCTTGAGTGGCGAAGCTACTCTACAGGATATCGCGGATAGTGATATCAAGCCCACGTTTGTTTTGAAAAGCGTCAAAGATATTCAAATATAAGAAAAAAAATGCGTATTATAAAAAAATACGTCATAAAATAATATAAACGAATAAGGAGAAAAGAAAATGCCTTGGGATGAATTTGTATTTGAATCGAGAATGTTATTGGATTTACTCTTGTCTGTTGCATTAGGTTTTGTGATCGGTTTCGAACGCAAAATGCGCTTTAAAGAAGCTGGTATCCGTACGCACACGATCGTATGCGTAGGCTCGGCGTTGATGATGGTAATTTCCAAATATGCATTTAACAGCGATGCGGACTCCGCGCGTGTAGCGGCGCAGATTGTTGCAGGCGTCGGGTTCTTGGGCGCTGGTATGATCGTTTACAAAAAACACGAAGTACACGGGCTTACGACGGCGGCAGGGATTTGGGCTACCGCAGGGGTAGGTATGGCTTGCGGTGGACGTTTGTACGTAGTTGCGGTTGGCGCTACGGCGATCTTGATTGCGGCGCAATGCTTGTTCCACTTAAAATTCCGCATTTTCCATTCGAAACGCTATTATTCGGTAAAAATCGAGTTTATTCAAACCCAAGACGAGAACTTGAAAATTAAAGAAATTTTCGGGGTGGATCGCTTTAACGAGTTGGTAATTAAACGCGAAAACGGAAAGTTGTTATACAGCGCTACGCTGAATACAGACAAAGAATTCTCGTCGTCGAGAATCAATCAAATTATTGCGGAAAACGATTACATACTTTCGATCGAACGGGTAGAAAACAATTAAGAAAGGACAAGTATATGAATATTAAGATTGCTTATCGTCACGAAGGCGAGTTTGAAGAATTTTTCAAAAAACAACAAGGCAAAGTCGTTGCAGTTATGTACGACGTGAACACCAAACCGTACGCGGAAGAAATGAAATTGCAACTTGCAAAAACCGCGAAATCGGTTCTGTCGATCGAGTTTCCCGACGAAGAACTTGTTCCCACGCAAGAAAAATGCGCGGAGGCGCAAGAAATCGCAAAGCCTGCGGACTATTTGCTCGCAGTCGGTAGTGGTACGTTAAACGATATGGCGAAGTCTATTTCTACGAGATTGGGTATTCCCTGTGGCGTTTTGGCAACAGCGGCGAGCATGGACGGGTATTGCTCCAAGGGCTCGGCGTTGATGCGGAATGGGGTGAAGGTGACGGATGAAGTACATACGCCTGAAGATATGCTAATCGATTTGGAAATCGTTCGTAAAGCGCCGAGATTGATGACGGCGGCAGGCTTTGGCGATATTATCGGCAAATTCACTTGTCTTACGGATTGGAAAATGGCAAACGTGGTAAAAGGTGAACCCATTCACGAAAAAGCGTACGCAATGATGGAAGAAGCGCGGACGGCGTGCATGGACGCGTTTGAGGGTTTGACGAATTACGAAGGAGAAGCCGTTGCGAAATTGATGTATGCGTTGGTTGCAGCAGGGCTTTCTATGGCGGAATGCGGAAATTCCCGTCCGGCAAGCGGTAGCGAACACCACATCTCGCACTACTTGGAAATGGATTTTGTCCGTCGTGGAGAACGAGTTCCTTTGCATGGTATCAAGGTTGCTATCGGTACGTTGATTTCCATTGAACTTTACCATTACTTAAAGGATAACAACGTGCAGTTTAACGGTTCGGAAAAAGTGTATGCTTTGGTGGACGAACTCCCGAAAGTGGAAGAAATTCGCGATATGCTTGTGAAAATGGGCTGTCCCGTTCGTTTCTCGGAAATTGGCGTTCGAAAAGAAGTTATGGAAGGGGCGATTGAAAAGGCGTATACCGTTCGCGATCGCTATACGGTATTGACGCTTGTGAACGAACTTGGCTTGACGGAAAAGGTAAAACCCATTCTTATGGAAAAATATTATTAAGATTTTGCGGAAAGTTAAAAAAAGATAAAAAAATTTTCATAAACCGCTTATAAACGCTTGATTTTTTTTATCCGATCATATATAATAATAAAGCTTTCCGAAAAAAGCCGAAGTGGTGGAATGGCAGACGCGATGGACTCAAAATCCATTGTTGGAGACAACGTGTGGGTTCAAGTCCCACCTTCGGCACCAAACGACCCCGAACGTCAGAGGACGCTCGGGGTTGTTCTTATCAGCGAATGGTTTAGAATGTATACTTTTATAAAAACTGACCATACTGTTTGTATGCGGTTTGAAGAAGTGTTTAAAATTGACGTGAACAGCAAAACGGAAAAGAAAGGCAATCTTACGTACTTGTCTTGGGCGTGGGCTTGGGCAGAGTTTAAAAAAGTCTACCCCGACGCTAAATATTCCGTAAAAAAATTTGACGGTTTGCCCTATAAAAAAGACGATGGAGTAGGCGCGATTGTTTATACCGAAGTGACTGCAGGGGATTTGACTTACGAAATGTGGTTGCCGGTCATGGATATTCGTAATAATGCAATTTTACAGCCTAAGATGACGGATATCAATAAAACGATTATGCGTTGTTTGACGAAAAACTTGGCAATGTTCGGGTTAGGTTTATATATTTACGCTGGGGAAGATTTGCCTGAAACAGACAAGGATTTTCACCCGATCACGGAAAAGGAATTAAGCGAGTTTTGGGACGTGCAAAACGTCAAGAAAACAATTCAATGGTATGAAAACCAGTTGGGGTTGCGCTTTGACGAGTGGGGTGCGGAAGAATGTGAATCCGTCCGCGCGGTCTTAAAAGAACAAAAAGAAAAACGAAAACAAGTTGCTCTGAAAAATAAAAGAGTAGAAGGGTAAAGAAGAACGCTCCTTTTTGGGGCGTTCTTCTTTAATAGAATATGCTTTTTTCTTTCTTGGCGTTTGGATAGAGTAGTTTATGCACGCTTTCCGCGAAACGGTCGATTTGCAAACAACGCTTTGCCGTAGCACATAATTTTTCATCGTCGTAAGCGCGCGCAAGAATCGGGAAAGTAGATTCGCTCAACGCGGATAAAACGTCCGTTCGTTCCTTTTTAACGGCTAAAACACGCAAATACAAGGGGGATTGTAAACAATCGGCAAGGATATCCCGATCAATTTGCAACAAGTTTTGCAAAAGAATTCGACGGATTCTTGCAGAAGTATATCGTGCCGAAGTTAAGGTTTCGACTAAGTCGTTTTCTCCGCGTTCTACGCCGTCTTTTAGGGCGTTTTCCAAGCCCTCTCCGCAATCGGGGGTTTGCGCGATTTCTTCCTTTGATCTTGCTAAAATCGCGTATTTTTCTAACGTAGGCAAAAGCGTTTCCGGTTGTTTTGGCAACTCGTTAAGAACAAATTCGGGCAGGTATTTAGAGAAATCTTCACTTGTTCCGATGGCGTTTCTAATTGCCGTAGCCGACGCATATTCCCCGGAAAGTTTCCTTTCCGTATATCCGCTACCCACCCGTCCAACGGGCAAAATTTCCGCCGTACTTTCCGTTTTTAATAATGCTTTCGTATACTCCAAACCAAGGATATTATTCGGGCTACAAAGTAATGCTTGGGGGAGCTGATCTTGCCAAGCTTCTGCGCGAGCGCGCGCATAACTTTTTCCTGTGGACATCAAACGTTTGATGCGATCGGAAACGGTTTTCGGTTCGTTGTTTAAAGCGTTGGCAGTCGATAAAAAAGCGTCTTTGTCGGCGTTTTCAGCCCCGAAACACAAATGCAAAAAATGGGGGATAGAAGCGAGTAGACGAATTGCGCCTTTTGCGAAAATTTCCGCGTTGGACGTTGCGAATACGGTGGGCAGTTCTACAACGATATCCGCCCCTGCGAGTACGGCGTGTTTCGCGCGCGTATACTTATCTATAACGGCGGATTCTCCGCGTTGGACGAAGTTTCCGCTCATAACGCAAAGAATAGCGTCCGCGCCCGACTGTTGTTTTGCTTGCGCAATTTGATAGGCGTGTCCGTTGTGGAAAGGATTGTATTCGCAAATTATCCCGCAAATTTTCATCGTATTTTCTTTCAATTCCTTTACAATAAAAAAAATGTGTGTTATAATAATATAGTAAGGGAAATTTTGTGTTCCCGTTTACTATTATACACGAAAAGAAAAAATAAATAAAGCGTTTCGAGGTGATAAATTATGAAGAATATTTTAGAGGAAATCAAAATCAAAGCGAAAGCTTTGAACAAAAAAATCGTTCTTTGCGAAGGCGAAGACAGTCGGGTTGTCAAAGCTGCAGCGGACGCAACCAAAGAAGGCGTTGCGCAAATCGTATTGCTCGGCGATGAGCAAGCGATTAAAAAGGCAAATCCCGACGTCGATTTAACAGATGTGACGATCGTCAATCCGTTGACGGATGAAAAACTCCCCGTATACAACGAAAAACTTTGCCAGTTGCGCGCGTCCAAGGGCATGACGCCCGATCAAGCTGCGAAATTGCTCGCAGACGGTACGTATTTTGGTGCGATGATGTTGAAAATGGGCGACGTAGACGGGCTCGTTTCCGGCGCTTGCCATTCGACGGCAAATACCCTTCGTCCCGGCTTACAAATTATCAAAACTGCGCCCGGGGTTTCGTCGGTTTCCAGCTTTAACTTGATGATTTGCCCCCCGCAAGGCAATCCATATTGCCCCGACGGGTTGGTAATTTTTGCGGATTGCGGTTTGAATCCGACGTATACGAGCGAAGGTCTTGCCGATTGCGCGATTGCGACGGCTAACTCGGCAAAAGCGATTGCCGGGATCGATCCGAAGGTTGCTATGCTTTCTTTCTCCACAATGGGTAGCGCAAAACACGACAACGTGACGCTCGTTGCGGATGCTGTGAAGATAGCAAAAGAAAAAGCTCCCGAATTGAAGTTAGACGGGGAATTACAATTCGACGCGGCGATCGTGCCGTCGGTTGCAAAACTCAAAGCGCCGCAATCGGAAGTTGCTGGTCAAGCAAACGTATTTATCTTCCCCGATTTGCAAGCAGGGAATATCGGCTACAAGATTGCGGAACGTTTGGGTGGATTTATGGCGGTCGGTCCGATTTGCCAAGGTTTTGCGAAACCGTTGAACGACTTGTCGCGCGGTTGTAAATCGGAAGATATCGTTGCTGCGCTTGCAATCACGGCATTGCAAGCACAACTTTAACGAGGCGTAATATGAAAGTTTTGGTTATTAATTCTGGTAGTTCCTCTTTAAAATATCAACTTATCGATATGGAAACGGAATCTGTTATCGCAAAAGGCAACTGCGAACGGATTGGGATTGAAGGCTCGAAATTGACACATAAAGCAAAGGGGCAAGAGTTTGTTGTGGAACAACCTATGCCCACGCATAACGTAGCCGTTTCTTTGGTTTTAAATGCCTTGACGGATAAGGTTTCGGGTGTAATCTCTTCCATGCAAGATATCGACGCGGTAGGACATCGTGCGGTTGCGTCGGGGGAAGTATTTAAAAAACCTACGCTTGTGACGGATGAAACGTTGGCAAAGATGGAAGAAATCCAAGATCTTGCACCCTTACATAATCCCCCTGCAATCGTAGGGGTAAAAGCTTGTAAAGAAGCTATGCCGAATACGCCGATGGCGCTCGTTTTCGATACGAGTTTCCATTTTACCATGCCCGATTACGCGTATATGTACGCAATCGCGTATGAAGATTATGAAAAGTATAAAATTAGACGCTACGGTTTCCATGGTACAAGCCATAAATTCGTATCCCAAGAAGCGGCGAAATACCTTGGTAAAAAGCCTGAAGAATTAAAGATCGTCACTTGTCATTTGGGGAACGGATCTTCGATTACGGCGGTAGACGGTGGCAAGAGTATCGATACGTCGATGGGCTTTACACCGCTTGCAGGCGTTCCCATGGGTACGCGTAGTGGCGATTTGGATTACGCTGCGGCGGAATACTTAGCGAAAAAAGAAGGAATGGACGTATCCGAGGCGTTGAATTATCTCAACAAGAAATGCGGTATGGCAGGCGTTTCCGGCGTTTCGAGTGATTTCCGTGACTTGACGGCTGCTAGAGATCAAGGCAACAAGCGCGCGGCGCTTGCGCTCGATATGTTCTCATATGCTTGCAAAAAATACGTTGGCGCGTATGCGGCGGCGATGAACGGTGTAGATTGTATCGTATTTACGGCAGGCGTTGGTGAAAATACGCCTTGCGTGCGTCAAGCGATTTGCGAAAATATGCAATATATCGGCTTGGAAATCGACGCGGAAAAGAATTTGGAAAAGAACAACGGTGCGATCCGCGATATCACCGGAAAGAATTCCAAAGTAAAAGTTTTGATTATTCCGACCAACGAAGAATTGGTGATCGCAAGAGAAACGGTAGAATTATTATAAAAATTCCCAAAAAATTGCAGAAAAAAAGTTGACAAAGTCTTTGAAATATACTATACTTGTTAAAGTCGGTTATGATGATTATCGATATTAGAAAACTTAATGCGCAAAAACAGTATACGGGGGAGTTGGAATTTGAATATTCCGCACCCGAAACGTTGATTGCAATTCCGTTTGTGCGGTTTGCAATGCCTGTAAAGGTTTCCTTTCATTACGAGTTATACGAGGACGATTCCTTGGAAATTCGTGGGACGGTAAGCTACCGTTTGGAAGGACAATGCTCTCGCTGTTTAACGCCTGCTACGATGGATATCCAAGGAGAGTTGGACGCGTATTTTGAAGAACGCGCCGATTATGAAGATTACGGGTATTCCAATGGTAAAGTGGACGTGACGAAAGCGGTGCAAGATGCGATTATGTTAAGTATGCCGTTCTCTCTTTCCTGTGGGGAAGATTGCAAGGGAATATCTTTTAATCAATAACCAAGTGTAAAGAATAAAAACGTGAGGTGTAAATATGGCAGTACCTAAGAGTAAACAATCGAAGAGCAGAACGAACAAGAGATTTGCAAATTACAAGGCAACGGCAGCTACGCTTGTAGAATGTCCTCATTGCCACGAATTGGCGGAAGCGCATAGAGTATGTAAGAACTGTGGTTTCTACGACGGCGCGGAAGTTGTTGCTCCCAAAGAAGAAAAGAAAGACTAATTTCGTCTAATCGAACGAGTAGACGGGTTGCTAAATGCGCCCGTCTTTTTGCGTTATAACAAAATTTTTTGTTTTTAGAAAGGAAAAAACGGGTATAAATACAGGAAAGGATAAAAGGAGTTATTCCATGCAAGAGAAATTTACGGTAACGGGAATGTCGTGTTCGGCTTGCGCTACGGGGATTGAACGAACTTTGCGAAAAGCAAACGGCGTAGAAAAAGCGGACGTTTCCCTAATGGGGGAAAGTATGCTGGTTGAATACGATCCGAAAAAGATTACTCGAAAAGAGATTATGGATAGCGTTGTCGCGCTAGGCTACGGGGTAGCATTGTTTAGCGAGGAGGATTTGCGCGCAAAAAAACCGCAACCGAACGTTTTAAAGAAACGCTTTTTCTTATCGCTCTTGTTCTTATTGCCATTGATGTATTTCTCGATGGGCGGAATGTTGGATTTGCCACAACCTACGGAAAAAATCGGGGCAACCGTTCAAGCGGTTTTGGCGTTGATCATTATCATAGTCAATTTTCACTTTTTCAAAAACGGAATAAAATCTCTATGTAAGCGCGTACCGAATATGGATACGTTGGTTGCATTGGGTTCGGGCGTTTCCTTTGTCTATAGCTTCGTCTTAACCGTATTGTTATATGTAAATAAACTTGGCGAACACGCGCACGTTTATTACGAGTCGTCGGCGATGATACTCACGCTCGTCACGCTCGGGAAATGGCTCGAAGAAAAATCCAAGCGAAAAACAGGCGACGAAATTGAAAAACTCCTAAAATTAATGCCGAACACGGTGACGGTGGAGCGAAACGGACAACAAGAGAAGATCGCTTTTTCTCAGTTATCGATAGGGGATATACTCGTCGTGAAGCAGGGAGAGTACGTACCTGCGGACGGAAAAGTAATAGACGGCCACGCATTTTTGGATCGTTCTGCGATCACCGGCGAAAGTATGCCTATTGAAGTGGAAGTCGGCGGGGTTGTGACGAGTGCGGATATCGTCAAGAGCGGTTTCATCAAAGTATTAGCGAAAAAAACGGGCGCGGATACGTCGCTTTCGCAGATTGTGAAAATGGTGAAAGAAGCAGGCGCAAGCAAAGCGCCAATTCAAAAAATTGCGGATAAAATCGCAGCGATCTTTGTTCCGACAGTGATGATGCTTGCGACGATTACTTTTTTCGTTTGGTATTTGGTGGACGGCAGTATTCCGCAAGCTATCCACTATGCGATTTGCGTGTTGGTGATCTCGTGCCCTTGTTCGTTGGGGCTTGCCACTCCCGTCGCGGTGATGGCGGCAACAGGGCGCGGAATGTCGCTCGGTATCTTATATAAAGACGCAGAAGCTTTACAAAAAGCCAAAGAAATTACGTGCGTATTGTTAGATAAAACGGCTACACTTACGGTTGGGAAACCACAAGTGACCGATTTTCAAGTGATGAAAGGGGATAGCTCGCGTTTGTTGCAAATTGCAACGGCGATTGAACGGCAATCCAACCACCCGATAGCGGAATGCATTTGCGCTTTTTCAAGAAAAGAACTCGGCGAAACAAACCTGTCGGTTGAAAATTATGCGTACACGGTGGGTAAGGGCGCGACGGCGGAGCTCAACGGTGGGACTTACCGTTTGGGCAACCGACGTTTGCTTGGACAAACCGCTCGAAAACAATCGGAGCAAATCGAACACGAGTATTCCAAGCAAGGAAAAACAGTCGTATTTTTAGCGGACGAGCAGGAGCTTTTAGCGGTATTCGCTATTGCGGATACGTTGAAAGAAGGCAGTAAAATTGCTGTGCAAGCTTTGAAAAAACGGGGCATCCGAATAGGAATGGTGACGGGCGATAATGAGAACGTAGCCAAAGCGATTGCTATGGAAGTTGACATCGATGATTACTATGCGGAAGCACTGCCAGAGAATAAAACGGAGGCGGTGAAACGGGTACGCGAAGTCGGTGGCTTTGTGGCGATGGTCGGCGACGGAATTAACGACAGTCCGGCTTTAAAAGAAGCGGATATCGGGGTTGCGATGGGCAACGGAACGGATATTGCTATGGAGAGCGCGGACGTGGTTTTATCAGGCGGAGATTTGCGATTGGTGGATACCATGGTCGCGTTGAGTTCGGCTACGGTACGCAATATCAAGCAAAATTTGTTTTGGGCATTTTTCTATAACTGCGTAGCCATTCCCTTGGCGGCAGGGGTGTTCGCTTTTGCCGGGTTATCGCTCAATCCGATGATTGGCGCAGGGTGCATGTGTTTAAGCTCGCTCTTTGTGGTAAGTAATGCGTTGCGCCTTACCCGTTTTGGGAAACGAAAGGAGCAACAAGAATTAGAAAAGGAGAATACAACTATGAAAAAGACGTTAAAAATCGACGGAATGATGTGTCAACGTTGCGTAGCGCACGTAAATAAGGCTTTGTCGGGCGTAGACGGCGTGCTCTCGGTGGAAGTCAATTTAAAGAAAAAGACGGCGATGGTGGAAACGTCGAAAGACGGTTTAGAAGAAGCCATGATCTCGGCGGTGACGGAAGCGGGGTATGAAGTAATAAAAATTTTCTAACGAAGCGACAAAAATACAACGGATAAGACAAAATGATACAGAAAACGGTTTGCGCCTTATGTTATCATATTCCCAAGAAAACATATTGGAGGATATACATATGGCGCAAATGTTATTATTGGACAAGCGAACGCAAAGCCTAATCGAAGATTACGTTCCGCAAGGGGATATCTTAGAAGGGGTAGTTTGCTTTTTTTCTGTTTTTGCCGATTATACGCGCATTAAAATCTTGTCGGCGTTGGCGATTAGCGAGCTTTGCGTGACCGATCTTTCGAGAATACTCGATATCAATCAAACGACGGTCTCACACCAACTGCGTTTTTTAAAAAGCGCAGGGATCGTCAAGAGTTGCCGTCAAGGGAAAATCGTTTTTTATTCTCTTGCAAACGATGCGGTCAACGACGTCATTTTAAAGGGAGTTGAATTTTTGGGTTGCTAATCGTTTTTTTACGTATAAAGGGTAAAAAAGCCTTTCAATTCCTTGCAAAATTTGCAAGATTGTTATATAATAATAAACGGGATATTTTCTTTTAAAGAAAATAGGAGTTGGAATGGGAGATTTAAAGGCAAAACTGAGTCTGCTCCCCGAAAGTCCGGGCGTATACGTTATGTTGGACAAAGACGGGGTAGTGATTTACGTCGGCAAAGCGCGCGTTTTAAAAAACAGAGTGCGACAATATTTTCACGCATCGGCAAAACCTGAAAAGGTGACGGCGATGGTGGAGCATATTGCGGATTTTTATTACGTAATCACGCAAACGGAAATCGACGCTTTGGCGTTAGAAAACAATCTCATCAAGAAATACAAGCCCAAGTACAATATCCTGTTGAAAGACGACAAAACGTATCCGTATATCAAGGTGCATACCAAGGAAGAATTTCCGCGCGTATCCATTACCAGAAAGATTAAAAAAGACGGGAAGTACTTCGGTCCGTTTATGGGTGGAGTTCGTTGTGGGGAGATCTTGGATATCATCGGTATGGTATTCAACGTAAGAACGTGTTCGACGGCGATCGGCGCAACCCCCAAAAAGCCCTGCCTTGCTCACCATTTAGGCAGGTGTCTTGCTCCCTGCGCGCACGTTTGCTCTAAGCAAGAGTATGCCGAACGCATCAAAGATACGCTTGCTTTTTTGGACGGAAATTACGAAAAGGCGGAAAGTGTTTTACAAGAAAAAATGCTCCGTTTTGCCGAAAATGAAGAGTTCGAGCTTGCAATGGAATACCGCGAAAAATTGCAAATGCTTACCAAGTTAAAACTCAAACGGATCACTTCGCTCAACCGCGCGTTAAATGCGGACGTAATCGCGATGAAAACCAACTATTTGTATTCTTCCGTGAACGTCTTAGTCACCCGTAGCGGAATTATGCAAGGTAGCAGTAATTTTGCGTTGGAAGATTGTTCGCTCACGGAAGCAGACGCTTTGACGGCGTTTATTATTCAATACTATACGACGCGGGAACTCCCTGACGAAATTATCACGCAAGGGGAGTGCGAAAAGGCGCTTTTGGAGCGTTATTTTAAAGAAAAATACGTCAAAAAGGTAGACATTGTTTTGGCGAAACAAGGTGTCAAACGTCAACTTTTGGATATGGCGGAGAAAAACGCCGTGGATTATTTGTCAAAATCGATTGATAAAATCAAGCATAAAGACGATATGACGAAAAATGCTTGCCAGCGCTTGCAGAGCCTGTTGGGGTTAAAAAAATACCCCAAGCGTATGGAATGCTATGATATTTCCAACATAAGCGGAGTGGATAAAGTCGGCTCGATGGTAGTCTTTATGGACGGCGAAGCCGACCGTAGCAGTTATCGTCGTTTTAAGATAAAAACGGTGGAAGGCGCTAATGATTATGCCTCCCATCAAGAGATGATGCGTAGACGTTTGGCAAAGCTCGGCACGGACGAAGAAGAACGTTTCCCAAAACCCGATTTGATTGTGATCGACGGGGGAAAAGGACAACTCTCGGCGGTAAAGAAAGTATTTGACGAAGCGGGGATTGACGATATCGAACTCATTTCTCTTGCCGAGCGCGAAGAAGAAATTTTCACGTTATCGGCGACGGAGAGTATACGGCTCGACCATCGGGATTACGCGTTGAAGGTTTTACAGCGTTTACGCGACGAAGCACACCGTTTCGCGATCACTTATTTTCGGAATATCCATTCCAAGCGGAATTTGGCGTCGGTGTTAGAAGAAATCGACGGAATCGGAAAAAAGAAACAAATTGCGTTGATGGAAAAATTCGGTACGATCGATCGGATTATGCGCGCGAGTGTAGAAGAGTTGGCGTCCGCAGACGGAATCGGCGAGAAATTAGCGCAAGTAATTTATAAGTATTTTAAAGAAGAAATTTAAAATGCGCTTGCGATAAAGGAGAGCTTATGCAAAAGATAAAATACAAATTAATCGTTTCCGACTTAGATGGAACGTTGTTAGATAAAAATAAAAACATTTCCGAAAAAACACTCTTGACGGTCAAGCGCTACGTAGAAAACGGCGGTCGCTTTGTCCTTTCAACGGGGCGTATGCTCCCGTCGACGTTGCATTATGCAAAGCAACTCGGATTAAAAGGGCTTATTTCCTGTTTCCAAGGCGGTTTGATTTTGGATTTAGAAACGGGAGAAACCGTTTTGGATCAAGGCATATCGAACGCGGACGCAATCCGAATTTCTGAGTTTTTAGAGCGTTTAGGTGTCTACTTCCAAGTTTTCCATGACGGAAAATTTTTTGCGAATTTTGCAGGGGAATGGTTTGCTTATTATGCCAAACACGAACCGAATAAAGGAAAGGTAGTCGCCCCGAAAACCATTTCACAATTTTTACGAGAAACGGGCTATACCACTTCGAAAATTTTATTGAGTGTAGATCCCAGCGAACAACAACGTTTTTTCTCGTTGCTGAGTGACGAGTTCGGAAAAGAGTTTTACGTGACGACGAGTTCGAGTAAGTTTATTGAATTTTGCAACAAAAGCCATTCCAAAGGTACTGCGTTAGAATTTATTGCCGACTACTACGGCATTCCGCTTTCCGAAACGATTGCGATCGGAGATCAAAACAACGATATTCCGATGCTTGAACGGGCGGGGTTGGGTTTCGCAATGCAAAACGCCACCGACGGATTAAAGAATCATCCGAAAGCCGTCGTGCTTGACGATACAAACGATCAAGACGGGGTGGCGAATATGATAGAAAAATATGCGTATGAAAAGGTGTGCAAATGAACGGTCAAGTGACGCAAAGCGTAATGTTAGATAAATTCGTTTCCGATTTAAATTTGGAGATCGTATACACGGGACGTGGGGTTGTCACCCTTGCGAGTATGAGCGTGGAACGCCCTGGCTTACAACTTGCAGGCGGTTTTTTCCAGTATTTTGACGCGCGGAGAATTATTCTTTTGGGGTTATCCGAATACGAGTATTTGCGCAGTTTTACGTCGGAAGAACGCGTTGCAAAAATTGCTCCGTTATTTTCTTACGGGGAACTGCCTTGTATCATTTTAAGCCGTGATTTGCCTGCTTTGCCGGAACTTGTTGACGAGGCGAAAAAGGTTGCTTGTCCGATTTTCCGTAGCCCGAAAATCACCACCGACTTAATGAGCGATTTGTATATTTATTTAAACCGCTTGCTTGCGCCGTCTTTAAACGAACACGGCGTATTGATGGAAGTATTCGGCGTGGGGATTTTGTTGACGGGAAAAAGTGGCGTCGGGAAGAGTGAAACCGCCATGGAGCTTATTAAACGCGGTCACCGTCTTATTGCGGACGATAGCGTCATCATCAAAGAAATCGCCAACGAACTCTACGGAACGGCGCCCGATATTATCCGTTATTTTATGGAACTTCGAGGGATTGGGATTATCAACGTTAAGAGTATGTACGGTTCGGGATCAGTCTTGGACGAAAAGAAAATTCAGTTGATTATTCAGTTGGAAAATTGGCAACAGGGCAAAGAATACGATCGGATCGGGGACGAGCTTTCGTCTGCTACGTATTTTGGGATCAAAGTGCCGAAATTGACGATTCCCGTCAGCCCTGGTAGAAACCTTGCCATTATTATCGAAGTCGCGGCGCGTAATTTCCGCTTAAAGAGTATGGGATACGACGCTTCGGAAGAATTAATTACACGTAGCATAGGTAGATAAACAAAAGATGTTAGAGATATTAGCCCCTGCAGGGAATGCGCTTTGCGCGGACGTTGCCATCAACAACGGCGCAAACGCGATCTATTTAGGATACAACGCCTTTTCAGCCCGTCAAAGTGCAGAGAACTTTGACGGGGAGGCGCTTTGCGCCATCATTGAAAGGGCGCATTTTTGCGGGGTAAAAGTCTACGTTGCGATGAATACCGTCGTGAAAGATCAGGAATTTTCCGAATTTCTCAAAACCTTGTTCTTTGTTTGGAATACAGGCGTAGACGCGATCATTTTGCAGGATCTTTTATTGGGGAAATATATTTCAAAACGGTATCCTGAGATCATTTTACATGCGAGTACGCAAGCAGGGATTTGCTCGGTAAACGGTGCGACGTTTGCAAAAGAGTGCGGATTTTCCCGTGTCATATTAGCGCGTGAAACTCCGATTGCAGAAATTGCAAAAATTACGAAGATTATCGAAACGGAAGTATTCGTGCAAGGCGCGCTTTGCACGTGTTTTTCTGGACAATGCTATTTTTCGTCTTTCGTCGGTGGAAATAGCGGTAATCGTGGGAGATGTAAGCAACCCTGTCGAAAGCTTTACGCTTACGATCGGAACGGGAATACGGAAAAAACGTACGCGTTGTCCTTATCCGATCTTTGTGTGGGGGAAGATATTCAAAAGCTCATCGAAGCAGGGGTTGTTTCCTTCAAAATCGAAGGCAGAATGCGTCGCGCGGAATACGTTGGCGCGGCGGTGCGCTATTATCGCGGTTTGCTGGACGGAATGGGAAATAACACGCTTGCGCTTTCCGATTTAAAACGTACGTATAATCGTGGAAATTATACCAAAGGGCTTGCGTTTGGGCAAGATAAACGCTTTCTATCGACGTCGGTACAAGGTCATATCGGCGAAAAAGTCGGCGTGGTGAAAGTCGTGAGCGGAAAATATTTCGTAGAAACGCGTTTTTCTCCGTTGCAAAACGACGCGTTCAAAGTTTTACGCGGTGGCTTGGAAGTCGGTGGTGGAACGGTAGAAAAAACGACAGGAAAGGGATTTTATCTCTTTTCGAAAACTCGTTTAAAAAACGGCGACGGGGTGTTTATCACGACGGATACCGCGGTCAACGCTCGGGTGCTTTCAGCGAGAAAAAGGGGTAGCGTTTCCGTGAAACTCACTTTCCAAACGGGTGAGTACGCACTGGCGGAATGTAATGGCGTGCAAGTCTATTCCGCGGAAAAATTACAACAGGCGACGGGTAGAGCCTTGACGAAAGAAGAGTTGGAAAGTTGTTTTTTAAAAACGGACGGCTTACCGATCGAAGTAAGCTTTTCCGACGTGCAATTAAGCAAAGACGTATTCGTTGCAAAATCCGTCTTAAACGCCTTTCGTAGAGAATTTTATAAAAGGTTATCCGAAACGGTTGCAAAAAACGGGCATAAAGAATATTCGTTTGCGGAAATCCCGACGGTGAAAAGGACGGGCGAAAACAAAAAAACGGCGATGATTGTTTCGGATTTTCAAGACGTG
Organism: Clostridia bacterium; assembly: GCA_017625565.1. Taxonomy (GTDB): domain Bacteria; phylum Bacillota; class Clostridia; order Christensenellales; family Borkfalkiaceae; genus Scatosoma. The sequence continues at coordinate 38,702 of JAGAKN010000020.1, read as the reverse complement.
GCGGTGGATATTGCCGTCTATAAGCCGAACGATTACTCGGCATCCGTTCCGAACGGTTTTCAAAACGCAACCTTTGAAAAATACTTATATTATCCGCCGTTTTGTACTAGCGCGGACGAGAAATCGCTTGAGAAAATGCTTTTAGAATGTACCTTCGACGGCGTGTTCACGGAAAATTATGCAGGGATTGTCTTTGCGAGAGCGCACGGCTTGAAAATTTTTGCAGGGGTAGGATTAAACTTGCTCAACCGAGTGGCGCTCCACGAATTATTACAAGAAGAAAATCTCGCCTATTATACGCTATCCAAAGAAGCAAACGAAAAGGAACTCGCTTGCTTAATCCATGAAAAAGCCTTTGTTTTATCGAGTGGGGATTTGAAATTAATGGATTTATGCTATTGCCCGTTTGGAAAAACCTGTTCGCTGTGCGATCGGCGTTCCACGTATACGTTGACGGATGAAAACGGCAGGGCGTTTCCCGTTCGTCGATACCTTGACGGAGCGGGGAATTGCCGTTTTGAAGTGTACAACTGCACAAAGCTCGTGGGGCGTGGCGTCATAGGCGCAGGGCAGTTGTTGGATTGTACGTTAACGCAAGATCTATCGCAGGCGCTTGCGTTAAAAGACGACGAAGAAAGGCAAAAACAAGCGTATCCACAACGCACGTTCGGGCATTTCAATCGCGGAGTTTTATAAAGGGGAAAGAATGAACCAAAGAGCTATTGAAAAAACGGAACTGAATAAAATTTTAGCGCTTACTGCCGAATACGCGGTGTTAGACGGCAGTAAAACCCGTTTGCGCGAAACGCGACCGTCTGCGGTCGTCGCGGAAGTAAAAAAACGCTTAAATACGACGGAAGAAGGGGTAAAACTACTCTTTACGCACGGGATTTCCAAAGTGGAATATTTTCCGCCCTTTTCCGACGAGCTCGGTCGGGCAAAAAAAGGCTCGCCTTTGACTTGTGGAGAGCTGTTAATGGCAGAAAATTTGTTGCGCTCCACACGGATTGCAAGGACGAGTATCGTAGGGATTACAGACGACGAAATCCGTATTTTTCGGGATTTTGCCGATCGGTTATATTACGACGAACATTTGGAAGACGATATTCGGACGAAAATTTTAAGCGAAACGGAAATCAGCGATTACGCAAGCGATAAATTGTATTCCGTACGTCGTGAAATTCGCCTGTTGAACGAGCGGATCCGCACCCGTTTATCCGAATATTTATCGGGGGACGAAGCAAAATATTTACAAGACGGTATCATCACGATGCGTGATAATCGCTACGTTTTGCCCGTTCGCGCGGAGTATAAACGCAACGTGAAAGGCTTTATCCACGACCGTTCATCAAGTGGCGCTACTTTTTTTATCGAGCCTGAAGAAGTCTTGGAAATGAACAACGAACTCCGTTCGCTTGCCATTGATGAAAAAGAAGAGATCGAACGGATTTTAGGAGAGCTTTCCCGTCGCGTAGGTTTTATGTCGGAAGAATTACAACGGGATATTCAAACGCTGGAAGAGATGGATTGTGCTTATGCCCGCGCGGAATACGCTTATAAAAATGCTTGTGTAAAGCCTGAAATCAACGGCGTTGGGGAAATTTCCGTGGAGATGGGTAGACACCCGTTAATTGATAGAAAACAAGTCGTACCCGTCAGTCTTGCTCTTGGGAAAACGTATCGGTTTTTATTGATTAGCGGTCCGAATACGGGCGGTAAGACGGTTTCTTTAAAGATGGTCGGGTTGTTTTGCTTGATGGCGATGTGCGGATTGTTTTTGCCCGCGAAACGGGCCACCGTTTCAACGTTTGACGAAATTTATTGCGACGTAGGCGACGCGCAGAGTATCGAAGAGAGTTTGTCTACATTCTCTTCGCATATAACCAACATTATCGATATCGTCAATCATGCCAACGAAAAGAGTTTGGTATTAATTGACGAGCTCGGAGGTGGGACTGACCCCGAAGAAGGACAAGCGCTTGCGAAAGCCATTGTTTCGTATTTATTAAAGAAAGGCTGTACGGGTGTTGTGACAACGCATTATACTTCGTTAAAGGAATTTGCTTTTTCCACCGACGGGATTGAAAATGCTTGTATGGAATTCGACGCGGACACGTTGCGTCCCTTGTACGTCATGAAAATCGGGTTGCCTGGATCGAGTAATGCGCTTGGGATTTCTCGACGGTTGGGCTTAAAAGAGAGTATTTTAAACGAAGCCCTCGGGAATTTATCGCAAGACGCGCAACGCTTTGAAAACATTGTACGTAATGCGGAAGCCAGTCGTATTCAAGCCGACGAGATTCTACGGGAAAACAACCGTTTGAAAGCCGAATGGCAGGAAAAATTGCGCTCTTTAGAGCGAGAGAGAGAAAAACTTGACTGGGAACGGGAAAAGCTTTATACGTCGGCGAAAGCGGAATCCCGTCGTATTATCAACGAGAGAACCGCCGAAGCGGAAACGTTGCTTGAAGAAATGGAAAATATTTTCAAACAAGACGTCTTATCGGAAGCCGATTTGATTAAGGCTCGGACGTTAAAGAACCGCTTGTCGGATAAAGCGTACGATGCGAACGAAAAATCTTCAGATAGCTTTACGGAATACGCGACCGTGGATCTTGCGAAATTAAAAATCGGAGATAAAGTATATTGTAAACGCCTTTCTCAAGAAGGGATTGTGGAGAATATCCGCTCGAAAAAGGGCGAAGTGGAAATTCTTTGCGGTAGTATCCGCACCCGTTGTAAAATTTCCGATTTGGCGATGGTAATTTCCGCAAAAAATACGCAAAATAAAGTAGTGGAAAAAATTAAGGTAAACAAAACGTTAGCACCAAAACCGATTCCCACGCTCGAAATCAACGTGATCGGGAAAACGGTTTTCGAAGCTTTGCCCGACGTGGAAGCATTTATCGATTCTGCCGTGCTTTCGAATTTGGAAGAAGTCCGTATTGTGCACGGGGTTGGGACGGGGAAACTCCGCGCCGGGATTCACGAATTTTTGCGTTCGCATAGAAACGTGGCGGAATATCGCCTGGGGAAATACGGCGAAGGCGAAACGGGTGTGACGATTGTAAAAATACGTTAGGAAGACGCATAACCAAAACGCACAAAAAATAGGATAATAAAGAAAGTTTTTTGTGGGGGTTGACGTATGCGAAATAAAAAAATCGACCGTACGACGTTTAAGATCAACGTAGTGACGAATTTAATACTCGGGACGTTGCTCGTATCGGTAGGCGCGCTGTGTTTTGCACCGATCGGCGAAAGTATCACGGCGGAAACGGCAGGCGCGGAGATTTACCGTTATGCAAACACAGACACGGGTAGTGTGTCCGTCATGTTCAACGTGTACATGGGTACGGAAGAAACGTATAAAATTTTAGACGTCTTAGAAAAATACGATGCCAAAGCGACCTTTTTTATCGGCGGATGTTGGGCGGACGATAACGTAGAATGTTTACGCGCCATTCACTCTAAAGGTCACGAAATCGGCAATCACGGATATTTTCATAAGGATCATTCCAAACTATCCCAAGAAAATAACCGCCGTGAAATAGAAGATTGCAACCGCTTTATCGAGTTGACGATCGGTCAACGTCCTACGCTATTCGCGCCGCCGTCGGGGGCGTACGGGGACGCGATGCTAGGCGCTTGTCAAACGCTCGGTATGAAAACGATTTTATGGTCGAAAGATACGATCGATTGGCGGGATCAAGACGTGAAACTCATTTATAAACGTGCGACAAAGGAAGTAAAGGGTGGGGATTTTATATTGATGCACCCGACGCCGTCCACAGTCGTTGCGTTAGAAGATATTTTAAAATATTATCAAGAACATTCTTTGAAAACGGTGACGGTTTCTCAGAATTTATCAGCGAAACAAGAGGTGTAAAGGCAAGTGATACAAACGAAAACGTACGAAAACGGGTTGCGACTCGTAGTGAAAAAAATGGAAGGATTGCTGTCGGTGACAATGGGGATACTCGTTGGGACTGGTGCGTGCGCGGAAACGGAAAACGAAGATGGAATTTCGCATTTTATCGAACATATGCAGTTTAAAGGCACGCAAAAACGGAACGCTTTTGAAATTTCCGACGCGTTCGATCGTCTTGGCGCGCAAGTAAACGCTTTTACGGGCAAGGATATCACTTGTTATTATTCCAAATGCACGTCAGAGCATACGTCGGCATGTTTCGACTTGCTTGCCGATTTATTTTTAAATTCTACGTTCCCCGAAGAAGAGATGGATCGCGAGAAAGGGGTGGTTTGCGAAGAGATTTCAATGAACGAAGATACCCCCGAAGATTTATGTTTAGATTTGCTCGCGACGGCGTTTTACGGCAAAGAAAACTACGGCAGAAACATTCTCGGTACGGCGAAAAACGTAAAGGGTTTTTCGGTGGCGGATATAAAGCGTTATAAAAAGGCGCGCTATTGTCCGGAGAATATCGTTATATCCTTTGCAGGCGGAGTAGATTTTGCGCAGGTGGAAGCCTTGGTTTCGGCTTGGTTTTCCAATCTTTCTGCCGGGGATTTCGAAAAGCGCGTCCCCAAAGTGCAATTTACCCGTCAAAGCCTAGTCAAGACGAAACCCATCGAACAAATGCATTTGGCGATAGCCTATAAAGCTTTACCTCGCGGGAGTGAAAAAGAAGAAGTCGTCACGGCACTCAACTCGATTCTTGGTGGATCGATGTCTGCAAGGCTCTTTCAAGAAGTCCGTGAAAAGCGCGGGCTTGCGTACTCGGTCTATTCGTATAACTCCTGTTATCAAGAATGCGGTTCAATCAACGTATACGCAGGGGTAAATGCAGAGCATTTACAAGACGCGTACGGGGCGATTACGGACGTGATTACGGATATGAAGAAAAACGGGATCACCGAAGACGAATTTTCTCGCAGTCGCGAGCAAATGAAAGCGAGTATGTTGTTCAGCGGGGAGAGCACCAACACGCAAATGTTGTTATACGGCAAGAGCTTGCTATATTACAACGAAGTGTTTGATTTTGATAAAAAGCTGGAGAAAATCAATACGATAACACGCGGACAGGCTATGGAAGTACTTGCCCAGTTGTTCGACGAAAATCAAAAGGCGCTTGCGGTTGTCGGGAACACGGACAAGCCGTTATCCTTTTAACGGATATGGCACGAAAAACGGGGTTTGAGCCCGTCTTTGATAAAGATAGCAAGGTTTTGATTTTGGGTAGTTTTCCGTCTGTGAAGAGCCGTGAAATTCAATTCTATTACGGTAATAAGCAAAACCGTTTTTGGCGAACGGTTTGTGGATATTTCGGCGAGTCAATCCCTGAAACGGTGGAAGATAAAAAAGCGTTTTTGTATCGACGAAAGATAGCGCTTTGGGATATCGTAGTGTCTTGCGAAATTCAAGGCTCGGCGGATGCAACCGTGAAGAATGCGAAAATTGCCGATTTATCTAAGATAATCCAAAAAGCCAACTTGCGAAAAATTTTATTAAACGGTACGCTTGCGTACAATTTATTTTTGGAAAATTATCGCGATCTTGACGTACCGTACGAGAAACTGCCGTCCACAAGCCCGGCAAATCCGCGGTTTGACCATCGGGTTTGGGAGAAGGCGTTCGACGAAATTTTTAAAGATTAAAGAAAAAAAGGAAACATTATGGATATTATACAAACGCTTACACAAGAATTTCAGTTGACGCAAACGCATACGAAGAACATTGTCGCGCTCATCGACGAAGGGAACACAATTCCCTTTATTGCACGCTATAGAAAAGAAATGACGGGGAGTTGTGACGATCAGGTATTGCGGGAGCTGTTCGATCGCTTGACGTATTTGCGTAATTTGGAAAAGCGCAAGGAAGAAGTTGCAAAATCAATTTCCGAACAAGGAAAAATGACGGAGGAAATAGCTTTGGCGCTTGACAAAGCGACGACGCTGACGGAAGTAGAAGACGTTTACCGTCCGTATAAGCAAAAGCGTAAAACACGCGCGTCGATTGCAATCGCGAAGGGGTTGCAACCGCTCGCGGAACAAATTTTACGGCAGGATAAGGGGTTTGACGTACATACCGAAGCTACGCGCTATCTAACGGAAGAAGTTTCGACGGTGCAAGATGCGATTGACGGTGCGAGAGATATTATTGCGGAAATCATATCCGACGACGCGCCTACCCGTAAAAAACTGCGTAATTTTTTCTTAAAACACGGAGAAATCCTTTCTCGGTACGCCAAAGGAAAAGCGGAGTTGGATGAAAAGAAAACGTATGAAATGTACGCGGATTACCAAGAACCGATAAGCGGTATTAAAAGTCACCGTATTCTTGCCTTGAACCGTGGAGAAAAGGAAGAGTTTTTAAAAGTGGATATCGTTGTCGATACGGAGTTCGCAAAACGTATCACTGCTTCGGGGTTCTTAAAGGACGGTGGAGAGAGTTCCGCGATTGTCAAGCAGGCATCGGACGACGGATACGACCGCTTAATTGCTCCGTCTGTGGAAAGGGAAATTCGCGCACAGTTGTTTGATGATGCAAGCGAGCAAGCGATTAAGATGTTCGAGTTGAACTTAAAACCCCTTTTGATGCAACCGCCACTCAAGGACAAAATTACGATGGGCTGGGATCCTGCGTTCCGCACGGGTTGTAAAATTTGCGTGGTCGACGGAACGGGGAAAGTTTTGGATAAAACCGTCGTATTTCCGACTCCACCGCAAAACAAAACGGAAGAAGCAAAAGCCGTTTTAAAGGCATTAATCGCAAAGTACGGGGTAGAAGTCATTTCTTGCGGAAACGGGACGGCGAGCAAAGAAAGTGAAATTTTTATTGCGGAGCTCATCAAAGAAATCCGTAGTGAAACAGGCAGGGAGGTCGGCTATGTGATCGTCAACGAAGCTGGCGCAAGCGTGTATTCGGCAAGCGCGCTCGGCAAAGAAGAATTCCCTGATTACGACGTGACGGCGAGGAGCGCGGTGTCGATTGCAAGAAGATTGCAAGATCCGCTTGCGGAATTGATTAAAATCGATCCGAAATCTATCGGGGTGGGGCAATACCAACACGATATGAACGAAAAGCGCTTGGACGGCGCTTTGGCGGGCGTTTTGGAAGATTGCGTAAACAGCGTCGGGGTGGATTTGAACACGGCGAGTGTTTCGCTCTTGAAATACGTTGCAGGGTTGAATACGTCGGTTGCGAAAAATATCGTGGCTTACCGTGAAGCGAACGGGAAGTTTCAATCGCGTAAGCAGTTGTTAAAAGTACCGAAACTTGGTGAAAAAGCGTATACACAATGCGCTGGGTTTTTACGGATTGACGACGGGGAGAATATTTTAGACAATACGGCGGTACACCCCGAATCCTACGAAAAAGCCGAAAAATTACTCTCGTTATTCTCGTATACAAAAGCGGACGTGCGCGCGAAACGGATTTCCGATCTTGCGGAGAAAATCAAGGCGTATGGACAAGAGAAAACGGCGAGAGAAACGGGGTTGGATCAGGAAACGCTGAAGGATATGACAACGGAATTGATGAAACCCGGTCGCGACATTCGGGACGCGTTGCCTGCGCCGATGCTCCGTAAAGATATTATGGGTATGGAAGATTTAAAGGTTGGGATGGAAGTGACGGGCACGGTTAGAAACGTTGTGGATTTCGGCGCGTTTATCGATATCGGCGTGCACCAAGACGGGCTTGTGCATATTTCCGAGATTACCGATCGCTACATCAAGCACCCGTCGGAAGTATTAAAAGTCGGACAAATCGTAAAGGCGAAGATCAAGGAAGTCGATTTAAAGAAAAAGCGGATCGGCTTGACGATGAAAACGACGAACGGGCGGTAAAACGCTTGACGTATTTTGGGAAATATGTTAAAATAAAGAAAAAATATGCATAAAACGGAGAAAATAACTATGTTAGAAAAAATTCAAGCTATGCTTGCGGAAGCTTTAAACTTGCCTTTGGAAAAAGTGACTCCCGATGCAAAAATCGTGGATGATTTAGGCGCGGATTCTTTGGACGTTGTCGAATTGCTCAGTCAGTTGGAAGACGAATATGGGATTATCATTCCCGACGACGAAGTGGAAACGCTGATTACGGTTGCGGACGTTGCAAAAGAATTAGACAAACTTATTAAATAAACAGTATGATAAAAAGCCCTTGAAGGGATACCTTTGGGGGCTTTCTTTTTGAGTATAAAACGAGAGGTGTAAAATGCTACAAGTGACAGGCGTTTCGTTGCAATACGGCAGTAAAAAATTATTCGAAGACGTCAATTTAAAATTCACAAAAGGGAATTGTTATGGGATTATCGGTGCAAACGGCGCAGGGAAATCCACCTTTTTAAAAGTACTTTCGGGGGAAGTAGAACCCCAAAAAGGCTACGTTTCGTTGGATAAGAACGAGCGTATGTCCGTTTTACAACAAAACCAAAATATGTACGACAACGAAACGGTTTTGCGTACGGTTATGCTCGGGTATAAACGTCTTGTGGAGATCATGGACGAAAAGGACGCTTTGTATGCCAACCCCGATTTCTCGGAAGAAGACGGGATTCGCGCGGCAGAACTTGAAAGCGAGTTCGCCGAAATGGACGGCTATGACGCGGAATATCAAGCGGCACAACTTTTAAACGCTTTGGAAATCGGGGAAGAATACCATTACGCACTCATGAGCGAGTTGGACGCCAAACAAAAAGTCCGTGTATTGTTGGCGCAGGCATTATTTGGGAATCCCGACGTTTTGTTGTTGGACGAACCTACCAACAACTTGGACATCAAGACGGTGCGTTGGCTTGAAAACTATTTGATGGATTATGAAAATACCATCATTATCGTTTCGCACAACCGACATTTCTTAAACAAAGTTTGTACCAATATTTGCGACGTGGATTTCGGAAAAATCAATATGTTCGTCGGGAACTACGATTTCTGGTATCAAACGAGCCAACTTCTTGCACGTCAACAAAAGGAACAAAACAAAAAATCCGAACAACGTGCGAAGGAATTGCAGGAATTTATCGCTCGCTTTGCTGCAAACGCGTCCAAATCCCGTCAAGCGACTTCGCGTAAAAAGGAGCTGGAAAAGCTCACGATCAACGATTTTAAACCATCTTTGAGGAAATACCCGTTCATCGATTTTAAATTTGAAAAAGAAATCGGCAACGATATATTAATGGTAGAAGGTTTGACAAAAAAGGGGTATTTTGAAGACGTTTCCTTTACGGTACAACGCGATGAAAAGATCGGGATCGTATCGGACAAAAGTACGACGCTTACGATGCTCTACGACATTTTAACGGGCAAAGAAGAACCGGATGCGGGTACGGTAAAGTGGGGAAAAACGATCAGCGTTTCCTATTTCCCGCAAAACAACAACGAATACTTCGAAAACTGCGATTTGAATCTTGTGGAATGGCTTTCGCAATTCTCTAACGACCATTACGAAGAATATTTGCGCGGTTGGCTTGGTAGAATGTTGTTCTCCGGCGAAGAAGCCTTAAAGAAAGCCAAAGTGCTTTCCGGTGGCGAAAAAGTTCGTTGTATTCTCGCGAAAATGATGTTGGAAGGTAGCAATTTCTTGATTTTCGACGAACCGACCAACCATCTCGATTTGGAATCGATTACCGCTTTGAACAACGGGCTTAGCCATTATCGCGGTTGTATGCTCTTGACTTCGCACGACCAGGAATTGATGAACACCGTAGCAAATCGTATTATTGAAATCAACGGTAAAAAAGTCTACGACAGACAAGTGACCTACGACGAATATATTGACGAAATGCCTTAACGGAAGACGTTTTCGACAAAATTCGCGAATATTGAACGAATATTTTAAAATATTTTGCAATTATTGAAAAAATATTTTTGAATATTGTAAAATAATGCTTTACTCTTTAAAAAATTTGTAGTATAATAGAGATACAAACGGTTCACGTTTGAAAAAAATCTACAATATAGGAGTAAGGAACTATGCGAGCACATTCAGTAATTTTGTTGGAATCCAACACAGCGATTTTAGAGCAGTTGCAACAAGCCTTTGCGGAAGGGAACGAATTTAACGTTTTATACGCAGGGGACGACGGCGATGAAGGGATTAAGAAAGTATTGCAATTAAAGCCCGATTTGGTCATCGTTGGCATGTTCTTAAAGGGTACGGACGGATGCGGAGTGATCCGCGCGGTAAAAAAGACTTGGTTTGAAGCCAAGATTGTGGCTACGGGTTTGTCGAACGATTCCGTGATCGAACGGGCGCTTAACGAAGGCGCGTTGTATTATTTGGTGAAACCGTTTTCCATTCAAAACGCCATCGAACGTATTCGGGAATTAATGAAGGACAAGCCGAAAGACGAAAGGGAGCTTTCGATTGGGAAACGCAAACCGATTACGCAGGACGAAAAGATTAGCGAAATTTTTATTTCGATCGGAATTCCACCGCATATAAAAGGTTATGGGTATTTGCGTGAAGGGATTAAAATGACGATCGAGCGTCCCTACATAATCAACAGCGTCACCAAGGAGTTGTACCCGTCGATTGCCAAGAAATTCGACACTTCGGCAAGTAAAGTAGAACGCGCCATTCGCCACGCTATTGAAGTTGCGTGGAACAGAGGGCGAATCGACGCGATCAATGCGATTTTCGGCGCAAGGATTTATCTCGGTACGGAAAAACCAACGAATAGCGAGTTTATCGCGCTCGTTGCCGATAAACTCATTTTAGAAGATATGGGATAAAGAAAACCCCCACCTGACAAGGTGGGGGTTTCGTTTGTGTGGGATTTAGCGGATTAATACATACCGCCCATGTCACCGCCTGCAGGTGCAACGGGAGCAGGAGGAGTAGGGATATCGGTGACGATGCTTTCCGTCGTCAACAAGGTGGACGCAACGGATGCAGCGTTTTGCAATACCGAACGAGTGACTTTCGTCGGGTCGATGATCCCGCAATCAACCATATCGCAATATTTGTTGTTCAACGCGTCGAAACCGTAGTTAGCTTTCTTAGAATTGAGTACCTTATCGACGATTACCGAACCGTCCAAGCCCGCGTTTTTCGCGATTTGTCTGATGGGTTCTTCCAAGGACTTCAATACGATAGACGCACCTGTTTTTTCATCGCCGTTCAAAGCATTGACGAGCTTTTTAACGGTAGGAATAGCGGAAAGGAGTGCGCTACCGCCGCCGGGAACGTAGCCTTCTTCAACCGCCGCGCGCGTAGCCGCCAACGCGTCGTCGATACGCAATTTCTTTTCTTTCATTTCTACTTCGGTTGCTGCGCCAACGCTAATTACCGCAACACCGCCTGCAAGTTTTGCCAAGCGTTCTTGCAATTTCTCTCTATCGTAATCGGAGTTCGTTTCCGCAATTTGCGATTTGATGGAAGCGATACGCGCTTTGATGTCTTCCGCGTTGCCTGCGCCACCGACGATCGTCGTGTTTTCTTTGTCGACGCGCACGCTCGTTGCTCTACCCAGCATATTCGGCGTGACTTCTTTAAATTCGATGCCAAGATCGGAAGAAATTACTTGCCCGCCCGTCAAAACGGCGATATCGCGCAACATTTCCTTTCTTCTGTCGCCAAAGCCGGGCGCTTTTACGGCAACAGAATTGAATACGCCCTTGAGTTTATTGACAATGAGCGCTGCCAATGCATCGCCTTCCACGTCTTCGGCGATAATTAACAATTTTGCACCTTGTTGCGCAAGGGGCTCGATGATCGGTAAAATTTCTTGCAAGGAAGAAATTTTCTTATCCGTAATCAAAATGTACGGGTTTTCTAAAACGGCTTCCATTTTATCCGTGTTCGTCACCATGTACGCAGATGCGTATCCACGATCGAATTGCATACCTTCTACGGTGTTGAGTTCGGTATGCATGGATTTGCCTTCTTCAACGGTAATTACGCCGTCTTTGCCAACGATTTCCATAGCTTTAGCAATCAACGCACCAACTTCGGGGTCGCCTGCGGAAATCGAAGCAACTTGTTCGATTGCCTTGTGGCTTTCTACCGATTTAGAAATATTCTTAAGGTGTTCTACAGTAGCGTCTACCGCCTTTTTAATCCCTTCCTTTAAGATGATCGGGTTTGCGCCTGCTGCGAGATTTTTCAAACCTTCGCGTACGATTGCTTGCGCTAAAACGACCGCCGTCGTCGTGCCGTCGCCTGCAACGTCGTTGGTTTTGGTGGAAACCTCTTTAACGAGTTGCGCACCCATATTTTCAAACGGGTCGTTTAATTCAATTTCTTTTGCGATCGTCACGCCGTCGTTGGTAATGAGTGGCGCGCCGAATTTCTTATCTAACACAACGTTTCTGCCTTTAGGTCCAAGGGTGATTTTAACGGTATCCGCCAAAACGTTTACACCAGCTTCCAAGGATTTTCTTGCATCTTCTCCGTATTTGATTTGCTTTGCCATAACTATATACTCCTTTATGATTTTTAATCTTCTACGATCGCGAGAATATCGCTTTGTTTGATGATCGTAAATTCTTTGCCGTCGACCTTAAATTCCGTACCGGAATATTTGGCGCAGAGCACCTTATCGCCGACTTTGACTTGCATTTTTACTTCTTTGCCGTCGATGACGCCACCAGGACCGACTGCAACCACTTGACAAGTTTGGGGTTTTTCTTGCGCGGAAGAAGGCAGGAAAAATCCGCTTTTCGTTTTTTCTTCAACGCTAACGTTTTCAATCACTACTTTGTCGAATAAAGGTTTAATATTCATAAAATAATCCTCCGATTTTTCGGGCGTTAAGCACGCCGTTTAGTTGTACGGATATATTATAAACCGTTTCGTTTGTAAGTCAAACAAAAAATTAGGAAAAAACCGGAAAATTTCTAAAAATTTCTAAAAAACATAGAGAAAAGGTCGCGGAATTTCGAAAAGTGATTTCAAAGGATTGCAATTTGATAAAAAAAGTGTTATAATAAGATGTAATACAAAAGAAAAACTACGTAAAGGGGTATGCTTGTGATGGAACAATGCAAGAAATGGGACAAACGTTTTATGGAACTTGCCGAAACGGTAGCCGGTTGGTCGAGTTGTTTTCAACAAAATCGTCACGTCGGTGCGGTAATAGTCAGAGATAAACGCGTGATGGCGACGGGCTATAACGGCGCGCCCGCAGGCATTCAAAGCTGTGAAGAAAAAGGCGAGTGCTTACGCCGGAAATTGAACATTCCTAGTGGAACGCAACACGAGCTTTGCTTTGCCGTACACGCGGAACAAAACGCGATCGTACAAGCGTCTAAATACGGCATCAATATCAACGGCGCGACCTTATACTGTACCCATCAACCGTGCGTAATTTGCGCGAAATTGATCATCAACGCAGGGATTACGCGCGTCGTATACAAAGAAGGCTATCCGGACGAATTTTCTTTGCAACTTTTTGCAGAAGCAAACGTCTTGGTAGAAAAATATGCAGAAAATGAAAAGTAAAAGGTGAAATTATGAAAAATCCTATTGTCACGTTCGAAATGGAAAACGGAAAAACGTTTAAGGCGGAATTATACCCAGAAAAAGCTCCGAATACAGTAAACAATTTCGTATCCCTTGTGCAAAAAGGCTACTATGACGGGTTGATTTTTCATCGCGTTATCGCAGGGTTTATGATTCAAGGTGGAGATCCGACGGGTACGGGAACGGGTGGTCCTGGTTATCGTATTCCAGGGGAGTTCTCGGGGAACGGATTTAAAGGCAACGATCTTTCGCACGAACGGGGAGTGCTTTCTATGGCTCGCGCACAACATCCCGATTCGGCAGGATCGCAGTTCTTCGTTATGCATGATTTAGCGGAGTATCTTGACGGGCAATACGCGGCGTTTGGGAAAGTGATCGAAGGCATGGAAACGGTGGACGAAATTGCGGAAACCAAGACGGATTGGTCCGATCGTCCCTACGAAGAAAAAAAGATGAAAAAAGTGACGGTAGAAACGTTCGGTGAAACGTACGAAGAACCGACGAAAGCGTAAACAATAAGGACGATTATGATAGATAACGGTATTTACAACAACCCTTTAACGACGCGCTATGCAAGCAAGGAAATGCAACACGCTTTTTCCGACGAAAAACGGTTTAAGCTTTGGAGAAAGCTTTGGGTAGCTCTAGCCGAAGCGGAAATGGAGCTTGGGCTCAACGTCAGCCAAGAACAAGTGGACGAATTAAAAGCCTATGCGGACGATATCGACTACGAACTCGCGGCGCAATTTGAAAGAGAAGTACGCCACGACGTTATGGCGCACGTAAAAGCGTACGGAGCGTACGCAAAAAAGGCAATGCCGATTATTCATCTTGGTGCAACCAGTTGTTTTGTCGACTGTAATTCAGAAGCGATCATGCTCGACGATGCGTTGGATATTTTGATGAAAAAACTTGTCAACGTTATGGATAAGTTGAAGAATTTTGCGTTGCGATATCGAAGCGTACCGACGCTTGGGTTTACACATTTACAACCCGCGCAATTGACGACGGTTGGCAAACGCGCCACGCTTTGGTTGCAAGATTTAGAGATGGATTATTACAGTTTGTTAAACGTGAAAAATTCTCTTCGTTTGCGCGGAGTAAAAGGCACGACGGGTACGCAGGCGAGCTTTTTGGAGCTTTTTAACGGCGACGAAAACAAAGTAAAAGAACTTGAAAAACGCGTTGTGGAAAAGCTCGGGTACAGCAAAGTTTACGGGGTGACGGGGCAAACGTATCCAAGAAAGTTGGATTACAACGTTTTATGCGTTTTATCGCAAATTGCGCAAAGCGCGTACAAGTTCTCCAACGACATTCGTATTTTGCAAAACATGAAAGAAATCGAAGAGCCGTTTGAAAAGAAACAAATCGGTTCTTCCGCGATGGCTTATAAACGCAACCCTATGCGTTCGGAACGCATCGGGGCGTTGGCTCGGTATATGTTGTCGCTTCCTATCAATAGCGCGATTACGGCGTCGACGCAATGGTTCGAACGTACTTTGGACGATTCCGCCAACCGCCGTATCGTCAATGCACAAGCGTTTTTGACGGTGGATGCGATTTTGAATATTTATATGAACGTTGCGGAAAATCTCGTGGTCTACGAAAAAGTAATCGCGAAACACGTCCGCGCGGAATTGCCGTTTATGGCTACGGAAAACATTATGATGGAATGCGTAAAAGACGGCGGAAACCGTCAGGAATTGCACGAACGCATCCGCGTTTTGTCTATGGAAGCTGGTAAAAACGTGAAAGTCGAAGGCAAAGAAAACAACTTAATCGAGTTAATTAAACAAGACGAAATGTTCCAATCGGTATGGAACCGTTTGGACGACGTGTTGGATGCGAAGAACTACGTTGGGAGAGCTCCGTCGCAAACTGTCGAGTTTATTGAAAACGAAATTCAACCAATCTTGGACGAATATGCCGAGTATTTGGGCGCAACGGGCGACGTACGCGTATAACTTGCGAGGGGAATATGATATACGATATAGCAGGATTGCGGATAAATATTGAAAACAGATGCAGTTATACGGATAATTTTTGTAAAGCTTATTTATCCAAAGACCAAACGTCGCCGGTGGATTTGACAACACGCGTGACGATGGAAGAATTTTTGGCGGAAAAAGAAACGTCCGAAGGATTTTCCGACGGTTATATTGAAAATATTTGTTTGTACCGTAATATTTGCAAACAAATTCCCACTTTAAACCGTCTTTTATTACACGCTGCAATCTTGGAATACGACGGCAACGGTTATGCTTTTTTAGGGCGCAGCGGAACGGGAAAATCTACGCATACGCAACTTTGGTTAAACTATTTATCTAAGACGCGTATGATCAACGGGGATAAGCCGATCTTACAAGCAACGGACAAAGGTTTTTTGGCGTACGGTACACCTTGGATGGGTAAGGAAAATTTGGGCTGCAACGCATCCATTCCGTTAAAGGGATTGTGCTTTTTGGAACAAGCCCCTGAAAACTCGATTCGTAAACTCATTCCGTCGGAAGTTTCGGCAAGGCTTTTTGCGCAAATTTTATTACCGCAAGACGAAGCAAACGCCGTTGCTACGTTGGATTTGGTCGACCGTTTGATTATGTATACACCTGCGTATTTATTGCGTTGCAATATTTCGGAAGAAGCGGTGCAAACTTCATTTGAAGAAATGACGGGGCTTGCTTATGAAACTGCAAGGAAAAATAAAGGAGAATAAATTATGAAATTAAAAAAAGGATTTGTACTTCGCGTAGTCGGGGGTGAAAGCGTCGTAGTACCTGTTGGGGAATTGAGTAAAACGTTTCACGGTATGATCAATTTAAATGAAACAGGCGCGTTTTTATGGAAATTTTTCACCGAAGAGCACACGGTAGAAGAAGGGGTTGTTGCGCTCTGCGCAGAATATGACGTTTCGCCCGAACAAGCGGAAAAAGACGTTCGCAAATTTGTAGAAACGCTTCAAGCAAACGGATTTGCGGAATAAGGAATTATTGTGAAAAATATGCAAGAAGAACGGCTTACAATTGAAGAAGTGTTAACGCAAAAAGGCGTCTACGTAGGTCCGACGGTAGGTTGCAGTATGTTGCCGATGCTAAAAGCACGTCGGGATACCATTGTCGTCAAGGCGAAAACGGAACGATTGAAGCGGTTGGACGTTGCACTATACAAACGTGGCGACGCGTACGTTTTGCATCGCGTTTTATGTCCGATTGACGGCGGATATATTATTCGTGGAGATAATTGTTATGCGGATGAATATATTCCCGAAAAAGATATTCTTGGTGTATTGACCGAGTTTTTTCGTAAGGGAAAGCACGTACTTTGTACGGATAAAAAATATATTCAATACGCCAAGCGACGTTTAAAAACATATAAAATTCGTCGGTTTTTCGTTCGAATTAAGGTCAAAATTCGCAGAATTTGCAGTAAAATATTCCGTTTCTTTTTTCCGAGAAAGGAAAAATAAACAGCGGAAAATTTGCAGGGGATTATGAAAAACGAAATGATTTCGGAAAATGGAAAAGAATGGTTAAAAAAGGAAACGCGCCCCTATCGCACGTTTATCCTTTTTTTGACGTTTTTAACGGCGTTTGCAACGGCGCTACACCTTGCATTCGCCTATCTTGTAAAATTCCTAATCAACAGCGCGTCGGATAATCATAAGCGGGAATTAATCCTGTTTTCCGCGATTTTATTAGGGGTTTTGTTGTTGCGTATTCTATTGCGAACGATTACGGGTTTTTGTTCCGAAAAACTCCGCGCGCGAATGATCGCGGAAATGCGTACGAAGTTGTTTTCGAAAATCTTACGATCCGATTACGCGTCTTTACAGGAATACCATAGCGGGGATTTATTGACGAGATTGACTTCGGATATACAAGAAATTGCGGTCGATACCGTAGGCTTTTTACCTGCCGTAATCGGCATGGTTGTACAAGCCACAGGTGCGATCGGCGCGTTGCTTACCATCGATCCGTTGTTTACGGCAATCTACGTCGTTTGTGGTGGGGTTTTCGGGGCGATTACGGCGCTTTTCCGAAAGCAAATTAAAAAACGTCACAAAGACGTAATGGAAGCGGATGCAAAATCCCGTGCGTATATGCAAGAAGGGTTAACGTCCGTTTTGACGGTAAAAGCATACGGTGTAGAAACAAAAAGTACGCAAAAAGCACAAACCTTTGCGAACGCGTATTACGAAAAACGAATGAAACAAAACGTCTTACGCGCTTGGATGAGTTGTGTTTTCTCGTTATTAAACAATTTTGGGCTCATTTTTGCCGTGATTTGGTGTAGTGTCAGTATTCTCAATGGCAACGACGATTACGGCTCTATTTTATCCGTTATTTTATTATTGATGCAATTGCAACAACCTTTGTCGTCCTTCTCTTCGATTGTGCCTGTATACTATGCGCGGTTGTCTAGTGGGGAGCGCTTGGCGACTTTGGAAAACTTGCCGGCAGAGATTACGGGAGAAGAAACTGTTGAAGTAGACGCGCTTTACGGAAAACTGCAATCCATTGACTTCGAAAACGTATCTTTTACTTATGGACGGGATCAAGTATTCACAAGCGCAAATGCCAAGATCAGGAAAGGGGATATCGTTTGCTTAACGGGTGCTTCCGGTTCGGGTAAGAGTACGATATTCAAATTGTTGTTGAATGTATACTCGGCGCAAAGCGGGAAGGTCACTTTGAAAGGGAATTTCCAAGGTGAAGATACGCTACATTTGACGGCGAAAGAGCGAGGATTGTTTGCGTACGTACCCCAGGGAAATTTCCTGTTTTCGGGCACGATTTATGAAAACTTAACGTTTTTTACCAAAGAAACGGATAAGGATGCGTTATCCGAACAAATCAAAGGCGCGTTAGACGTAGCTTGTGCCGGGTTTGTTTGGGAGCTCCCTGACGGTTTACAAACGCCGTTGACGGAAGGTGGTGGCGGATTGTCGGAAGGGCAATTACAGCGTCTAGCCGTAGCGCGTGCGATACTCTCCGACAGACCGATTTTGTTGCTGGACGAAGCCACTTCGGCTTTGGATGGGGAAACGGAAAAACAACTTTTGGAAAACGTACGTTCTTTACAGGGAAAAACCTGTTTAATCGTCACGCATAGACCGGCGGCTTTGTTTATTGCAGATTGCATTTTACAAGTAGAAAACGGCGAAATTTCCTTGCAAAAATAAAAACAAAACGGCGGAGCAATCTATGTGTATTGCTCCGCCGTTGATTTACAGAAAAGATTATAACAGTTTTTTTGCGGTATACTCGTCGGTAATCAGCGTGTTAATTATTCCGCTCCGTAATGCGGCGATAATTGCTTCTTTTTTATTGTCACCACTTGCCATAGCAATGGTTTCTTTTGCGCTTTGTAAGTTCTCTATGGATGCGCAAAGTTTGGTTTGGTATAAGTCCAAAAACTTACCCTGAGCGTCAAAAAAATGCGTGGAAATATCTCCAACGGCGTAAAGGCTATTTTGGTCGTATCCAAATACTTTCCGAAACGTTTGAATAATTTCAGTGTTGCCAATCCCAAGTAATGCAATGTCTATATTGTTCCAAAGGTTATGAAGGTTTTTGTAATAGGACGTTTTTTTGAAAAGTTCACGATCCTCGTCATTGTTGGGTTGATAAGGAAACCAAGCGTATTTTACCTGCGCCCCGATTTTATCCGCGAATGCGCCGGCAAGTTCGTTGGATAAAAAATAAGATTGTTTTTGTTCGGTTGCGCCAAACAAAGGGAAAACAAGGTTATCTTTTGTTTTCGTTTTATGAAATTCTGAAATAAACGCTTGTATGGTTCGCCCCCAAGAAAGAGCGATTTTTTGTCCGCCTTTTTCAATTTGCGGTTTGAGATAATCCACCGCGCCTTTGACGGTTGCCGTTTGTCGCAAAAACGTATCGTCGTTGCTAACGCTACAAACGACCGCTTTCTTGATTGCGTATTTTTGGCAAATCTTCTTTTCTAAATCTTCACAGACCGTTGTCGGGCTGTGGATTTTTATTTCTACGATATTTTCCTTTATTGCACAATTGAGCAGTTTAGAAACCGTTTGTCTTGAGAGTTGCATTATTTTTGCGATTTCACTTTGCGTATAACGCTTTTCATAATATAGACGAGCGACTTCTTCCATTTGTTTTTTTTGTAATTCCATGATCTTCTACCTCGTAATACAAATTTATTATAACATAAAATAAAAAAGTTTGTCAACTCTTTACAAATGTATTTGACAAATGTTAAAATAAGTATTATAATAATTAAAAATCTAGCAAAAGGAGAGATAAATATGTTGGTGACTATGAATGAAATGTTGGAAGATGCAAAACAAAGAAAGTATGCAATTCCTGCGTTTGACGTTAGTAATTACGAAATGTTGAAGGCCGTTTTAGAGACCTGCGAAGAGGAGAGGTCGCCTGCACTTTTAATGGGGCTTGGGGTAGATCTTCAAGGTAAAAATATGCAAATTCTTACGGCAATGGTACAAGGCGCGTCGAATGTTTTCAAAGTTCCCGTATGTTTTCATTTGGATCACGCAACGGATTTTGAATTTATAAAAAGAGCGATTGATTGCGGGTTTAGTTCGGTAATGTACGACGGATCGGTTTTACCTTTCGACGACAATGCAAAGAGAACGGCTGAGGTTGTAAAATACGCGCATGCTAAGGGGGTGTCCGTAGAAGCCGAACTTGGACACGTTGGAAATGCAAGCGTTGGCAGTATCAACGAAACAGGTACGGATACCGATCCGGGCGAAAGCTTAACTCGTCCGGAAGAAGTGCAAAAATTTGTAGAAATTACCGACGTCGATGCGCTAGCGGTAGCAATCGGCACGGCGCATGGGGTATATCAAAAGACGCCTACGCTTAGGATTGACAGGTTGGATGAGATCACCGCTATTTGTAATCGACCGCTCGTTTTACACGGCGGTAGTGGAACGCCTGACGATCAAATGGCGATGGCGATACGTCACGGCATTACAAAAATCAATATTTATTCGGACGTGCTTTACGCGCTGAATCAGGGATTAAAAAATACGTTGAATAACATTACAAATCCGTCTACTTGGCCGTTTATCGTCTACGATGACGCAATCAAGATGATGAAAGAAGTGGTTAGACAAAAATTAAGAGCGTTTGGTAGCGCGGGAAAAATTTAAGGAGAAATCATTATGCAAGTAAAAGCAGTTCGTCTTTATGGAGAAAACGACGTTCGATTAGAAGAATTTGAATTAAGACCGATTACTTCGGGGGAAATACTTGTTAAAGTAATTTCTGATAGCGTTTGCATGTCCACGTATAAAACCATTTTACAAGGGGCAAAGCATTTAAGAGTGCCCGATAACGTTGCGGAGCATCCGATTATCATCGGACATGAATTTTGCGCGGAAGTCGTCGAAGTCGGAGAAAAATGGAAAGCCAAGTTTAACGTGGGGGATAAAGTTGTAATGCCACCCGTTCTCTCGTATCTCGGCGGAAATCAAACGATCGGGTATTCCTTCCAAGACATCGGCGGAGTTTCTACGTATTCTATCGTATACGAGCATATTCTTGAGAATGATTATTTAATAAAATTGAACAGTGATTCGTATTTTAACGGTTCGTTGATCGAGCCTGCTTCTTGCGTTATTCGCGGATACAAGGCAAATTTCCATCTTGACGACGAATATAATCATGTCTACGGGATTAAGCCAGATGGCAAAGTAGCCATTCTCGCGGGTTGCGGTCCGATGGGCTTGGTGGCGATCGACGTTGCGTTGCATGGTCGTATCAAACCGTCTATGGTTGTAGTGACGGATTTGGATGAAGAGCGTATTCAACGCGCAAAATCCATTTTTTCACCTGAGCAAGCGAAAAAGGACGGGATACAACTTATTTTTGCAAAAACTTCCGATAAAGAAGAGTTGTTGGCGATCACAAACGGCGTGGGATATGACGACGTATTTGTTTACGCGCCTGTACCGAGCGTTGTGGAATTGGGAGATGCAATTTTAGGATTCGACGGTTGTTTAAATTTCTTTGCTGGTCCGCTTGATAAAAATTTTAGCGCATCGTTTAATTTCTATAACGTTCATTACGCTCAGCATCACGTTGTGGGGACAAGTGGAAGTACCCCTAGCGATATGAAAGACGTGGTGGAGTTGATCGGGGAAAATCGTCTTACGCCGTCCGTTATGATTACGCATATCGGTGGAATTGACGCAACCATCAATACAACGGTCAATTTGCCGAAAATTCCAGGCGGAAAGAAGCTCATTTATACACATATACAATTACCGTTAACTGCGATTAGCGATTTTGCTAAATTAGGAAAAACAGACGAAAGATTTTTGGTTTTAGATAAGCTTGTAAAAGAGCATAACGGCTTGTGGAATACCCAGGCAGAAAATTATTTATTAACACATTTTTAACAGATAAAAGTAATATCCCCGCATTTCCACGCGGGGATATTAAATTAAGGCGCAAATTATTTGATGCTATTTCGATATTCGCTCGGCGTCATGCCTACTTGCTTTTTAAAAATAAAGGCGAACGTGGATATGGAATCAAAACACAAACAATCCGTAATTTCCGCAAACGATTTCTTTTTGCGGATTAACCTTTTTGCTTCGTCTATTTTCAATTTTAAATAGGTTTGGTAAATGCTTTTCCCTGTTTTTTCACGGAAAAACGTGCAGAGCCTTGTCGTGCCGTAGTGCAGTTCTGCGCTCAAATCACTCAACTTAAATTTGCCGTAAACTTTGGAGAATAAAATGCGCATAATTTCGTCTTGCAACTCGTTAGAATCGGCAATTTTTGAAACGAAAATCTCTTGTGCGGACGCGCGGTTTTGCGCTGTGCGCAGTAAATAAATCAACAAGTTTTCCAGGGAATTTTTGATGATTTGTTCACCGCCCAAGTTCGGATTTTCTTTGAGCTTTAACGCGGTTAACTGCGGGTCGAAATCGGGCAGTTCAAAAGTCTCCGTGGCTTCCGACATAATGTTTTGCAAAAGATACCGATAACTTTCGGGAACGGCGAATTTCTTGTCCTGGAAAAACCGCATGGACTCCGATCGGCAGGTAAAGGAAATAATGAAAACGTTCGGTTCTTTCTCCCCGCTTTCGACGTAGTGCGGTTGGTTGGGCTTAATAAACAAAATTTCCCCCTGTTTTAATTCGATTTTTTCATCTCCCAAGCCGATAAAAACGTCTTCCTTGTCGGCGTAGTTAATTTCCCAAAAATCATGCTTTTCAGTAGGGAACACGTAGTTTTTCCCCAAGGACTGATAATGCACGGTGACGATTTTTTTCACGTTTAACAGGTTAGAGATTTTGTGCATATAAAATTTTTGCGTTGTGGTATTGTTTCTCATATAATTCTATTATAACAAATTTACAAGAGAATGTAAAATGTTTTCGCATTATAACTTATAAAATTTTTGTGAAAGAATACCAAATAAAAACGAAATAATTGCGCTTGTTTTTTGAAAGAATTTACAGTATAATTATTGCGCTTGTTATAAATAACAATAGCTTGACGAAAACGGCTAACAATTCAAGCAAGGCATTTTAAACTAGAAAAGGAAGGAAACTATGGAATATTACACAAGCGCATTGAAAAATATTGCGGAAAAATTTTGTATTGCAGGCGAAGTTTTGGAAATCGTCCCCTACGGCGAAGGGCACATCAATCAAACCCTACTTGTCACGACGACGGAAAAGCGTTATATTATGCAAAAAATGAACACGAAAGTATTCAGCGATCCCGACGGTTTGATGGGGAATATTTGTGGCGTGACGGAACATTTACGCGCTCGCGGGATTGAAACACTTTACGTTGTGCCTACGAAAGACGGCGCGCCGTTTTTGAAGGAAGCGGATTGTTATCGCGTTTACGATTTCATTGAAAACACGGTCACGTATCAAACGGTCACCGACAAAGAAGTCTTTAAAAATTCCGGTAAGGCGTTTGGGGAATTCCAAAACTACTTGGCGGAATTCGATGCGTCGAAATTGACGGAAACAATCAAGAGATTCCACGACACACCGAAGAGATTTGCCGATTTTAAAACTGCGTTGGAAGCGGATGCCTTTGATCGCGCAAAGGAATGTAAGGAAGAAATCGAATTTATTCTTGCCCGTGAAAGCACGTATTCGGTGGTAATGGACGGATTAAAGGACGGATCGTTGCCTTTGCGCGTGACGCATAACGATACGAAACTGAATAACATTTTGATGGATGCGGAAACGGGTAAAGCGCGTGCCGTAATCGATTTGGATACGATTATGCCTGGCTCTATGTTGTTTGATTTCGGCGATTCCATTCGTTTCGGGGCGTCTACCGCAGCGGAAGACGAAAAAGATTTGTCGAAAGTGCATTTTGATATCGAACTTTTCAAAGCGTACGCAGAAGGCTATTGTGGGGCGGTAAAAGACAGCATCACTCCGCGTGAAGCAGAGTTATTGCCCTACGGCGCGTACTTAATGACGATTGAATGCGGTATGCGTTTCTTGGCGGATTATTTAAGTGGGGATACCTACTTTGCAACGAAGTACAAAGGACACAATCTCGTTCGTTGCCGTACGCAAATCCGCTTGGCGGACGAAATGGAAAAGAATTTTGAAAATATGAAAAAAATCATCCAAGAAATCTTACGATAAACAGGATTGCAGTTGCCGAAAAAAACGCATAAAAGGTATTCATTCGGTCATACAATTTGATGAATTGTAAAAAATCTTTTCAAATTTTCAAAAGTCTATTGACAAAATTGTGATTGTTTGATATAATATAAAAAAATTATACAATAAAAGCTTACATTTTTTGTTATTTTTATCTAAAAAAGCTTGACAAAGTTTGTAAAAAGATTGTATAATACTATTCGGCATTGTATAAAAAGGCGAAATAGGCGAATTCGCAACTTGTTTTGCTTCCGTTGCTGATAGTAGTATTTGTAAAAATATATAGAACCAATCGGCCCGTTTATTTTTGACGGATCGTAGATGTTTTTACTTATCGGATGTTAAAATTTATCAAAAAATGTTTATTTCAAATGGACAAACTTAATGAAACGAAACTTTTACGAAATAGAGTAAGAGTATCGTTCATTATGCTTTAAGGAAAAAAACGGGGTTTTATTTTTAGAAAATTACCCAAAAATCGTAAACTGATCAGTTTTGCATATTTTTCGCTCAATTTTGCATATTTTTTATCGTTAATATATTGTATAATAGGCACAATCTAAAATCATTTTCAGGTTTTTAAATAATATATAGCAAAGGAGAAATAGATGGAGTTAACGTTTGCAACGTATAATATTTGCGCCTGTCAAGATTTCACGTCGTACGTAAAAGATAAAACGTTGACGACTTGTATCGCGAACACGGCGAACGTTATTAACTGCTTAAACGCAGACGTTATTGGGCTCAATGAAGTGTACGAGTATTTCTCGGAACGGGAAGAAAGTTGTAAACAAGCGCAAAAACTTGCTAAACTGTGCAACGCGAAAGATTTCACGTTCGGGCTCGGCGCGGCGTACGATTGGGACGGTAGCGTAGGGGTTGTTGGGAACGCGATCTTGTCCAAACATAAGATCGTCAAAGTAGAAAAATTCCCCGTATTATCCCCGAGAAAATGGGAAAGAGATCCAAACGAACCCGATCAATACGAGAACCGTATTGTCATCAAAGCGACGGTGGACGTAGACGGAAACGAAATCAACGTGCTTTGTACGCATTTTGGGTTAGTTCCTTCCGAACAACGCTTGATGTTGGCAACCTTGCAGGAAATTTTGGACGGCGACGATAGACCTTGCGTGTTGATGGGGGATTTCAATGCCGCTCCGCACAGCGCGGTTTTGCAACCGCTGTACGATAGATTGCAAAGTGCAGCCGACGTCGTCGGAAAAACGGACGAGCCTACGTTTTCTTCGTTTAACCCGAATTGTACGCTCGATTATATCTTTTTCTCAAAACATTTCCGCGTAAAGGAATTCGAAGTACAAGATATCGTATTATCCGATCATCGACCTGTAAAGGCGGTTGTGGAATTCAACGAAAATAAAAAAACAAATGGAAATATATAATTATAAGGAGAGAAATTATGAAAAAATCCATTAAGAAACTCATTTCATTATTGTGCGTTGGCGTACTTTCCGCCGGCGCAGTAGCATGTGGTAGCGGCGATCCTGCTGAACCCGGTCCTGGTCCTGATAACTCCAGTCCTGGCGCGAGTGTTCCTGCAGAAGACGTAGATACCAGCAAGGCGCAGTTGTACATCTCGAACTTCAACGGTGGTGTTGGTACGGATTGGCTTTATGCAGCAAGAGCCCGTTTCGAAGAAAAGTACAAGAATACGGAATTCGTAGAAGGTACGAGGGGTGTACAAATCTGGGTAGAAACGCACAAGAACGCAGGTACGGCTGTTGCAGACAAGATGCCCATGGAAAGAAACGAAATTTATTTCCTTGAAAACACCAACTACTACGATATGGCGTACACCGGGAAGTTGTTGGATATCACGGATATCGTCACGGAAGATTTGACGGACTTCGGCGAAAGTAAATCTATCGAAGATAAGTTGGCTGACTCGTACAAAAACTACTTCAGAACGCCCGACCAAAAGTATTTCGCACTTCCTCACTACAGATCGATTTACCAAATGACGTATGATAAGGACGTATTTGACGAATATCTGTTGTATTTCGATCAAGCAGGCGGGTTGACGAAGACTTCCACGGACAGCGGTAGATCGACCGGTCCTGACGGGAAAGCGGGTACATACGACGACGGTTTGCCTGCAACGTACGCAGACATGTGGACGCTTTGCGAAACGATGGTTGCGCGTGGTGTCGATCCCTTTGTATGGTCTGGTCAACACGGTTTCTATATGACGCTTTTCTTGGCTGCTTTGAAAGCAGACTTTGAAGGCGCGGAAGGTACGCTTAACTATACGTTCGACGGTACGGCTACGAAACTCGTAGATACGATTTCTAATGGCAAAGTCACGTATAAAGCGCCTATGACGATCACGCAAGAAAACGGTTATGAAATGTATAACTCGGCTGGTACGTACTATGCTTTGTCGTTCGCGGATAAAATCGTTAGCAATAAGTGGTATGCAAACGTATCGTTCAATACATCGCAATCGCACATTGACGCGCAAAACAGCTTCTTGGTAAGTAAATATTCGACCAAAGCAAACCCGGTTGGTATGTTGGTGGAAGGTTGCTGGTGGCCTCATGAATCGGCAGGGAACTTCCAAACTTTGGAAAGCAACTTCGGGCCGAGCGCATCCTTGAAGAATAGACGTCTTGCAATTATGCCGTATCCGAAGGCAACGGCTGATTTGGTAGGTACGCCGTTAACAGCGGTAGACACCTCGATGTCGGTTGCTTGTATCAACGCTAATATTTCGGAAGAGAAGAAAGAACTTGCGAAAACCTTCTTGCAATTCGTGCATACGGACGAATCTCTTGTAGAATTCTTAAAAATCACGAACATGACGCGTGGTTTTGAGTACGAAGTTTCCGACGAAGTATATAATAGCTTGTGCTCGTATGCGCAAAGCGTTGTAGACGTTATTAAAAACTCCAACGTACTTCAACCTGGTTGCGCGAAAGATGTCTACGTTAAAAACTATGCGTCACTCAATCTTGAAAAGCCTTTTGAAACGGGACACGGTGCACATCCTCACGTTGCATTCAAAAACGGTAAAACGTTAAACCAAGTATGGTCGGCAGCACGCGCGAAGTACACGAAAGCAACTTGGGACAAATTGATTAAAGTGTAAAATTCTTTTAAAGAGAAAAAATAAATAAAGGTGTAATCTAATGCAAAAAAATTCTGTAAACGCTTTTCAAAAAAAGCGTATGAAAGATATGATTTTTTGCCTTTGTATCATAGCGGTTCCCGCGGTGCAGTTTTGTATCTTCTACGTCGGGGTAAATTTCAACTCGATTTTGATGGCATTTCAAAAGGTTGATATTGTAAACAACCGCTATGTATACAAGATGGCAGGTCTTGAAAACTTCGAAACAATGTGGTTCGAATTAAAACACGGTTTCGAATTACCTTACGCAATTAAAAACTCTTTTATTGCGTTTATCGTGACGGTAGGGGTAGGTACGACGCTTGCGTTGTTCTTCTCGCTCTACATATTTAAAGGTATGGCGTTTTCTAAGACGTTCCGCATCATCTTGTTTGCGCCGTCGATGATTTCGGCGATCGTCACCGTAAAGATGTACGAAGGCTTTGTGGAAACTGCATTCCCTGCGATTTTCGATTCGTTGGATGGCAGCGGTTTGTTGTCAAATCTGGATACGCAATTCCCTACGCTCTTATTCTTTATGGTCTGGGTTGGTTTCGGTACGCAAATCTTGATGTATTCGGGCGCGATGAACTCCATCGATACTTCTATTATCGAGGCGGCAAAATTAGACGGGGCGAATGCGCTTAGAGAATTCGTCAGCATCATTCTTCCGTTGATCTACCCGACGATTACGACGTTCCTTGTTGTTAACTTGGCAGGGTTCTTCACAAACCAAATGCACCTATTCTCTTTCTACGCAAACGGTGCAGATCCGACGGTTAGTACAATCGGGTATATGCTATTTAAGAGAACGAGAAAAGGCGGTATTATGGAATATCCCTTGCTTGCGGCGTATAGCATTGCGTTTACGTTGATTGCAGCGCCTGTGACGATGCTTGGACGTAAGTTCCTTGAAAAAGTCGGGCCGAAACTCGAATAAGGAGGTGTGATATGGAAAAAATGAAAAAATTTAAAGGATTTTTCAAATCCGACAGTTGGAAAAAAACACTCACACCTTTTGGGATTGTCAGCTTTTTAGTACTTTTCCTTTATACGATGTCGTTGTTCATTCCGTTCGGTTGGGCGATTATTTCGTCCTTCCGTAGCAAGCTTAGCTTCAGCGAATATTTCGATGGCGCGTTTGCTTGGCCCGATCCTTGGATTATCGACAACTATAAGGACGTTTTGAAGTATTTCCCTATCACACTTACGCACGTTTCACCGCAACGCACTATTGGACTTCCTGAAATGATTTTCAATTCCTTTGCGTATTCGTTGGGGTCAGCGTTTGTAGCGATGGCAACTGCATTGTTGGTTGCATACGTCGTTGCGCGTTTCGATTTCAAGTTCTGTGGTGTAATTTATTTCATTATCATTATTCAAATGATCATCCCGATCGTCGGTTCTTTGCCTTCCGAATTGCGTATGGCAAGATTGTTTGGCTTGTACGACCATATTTGGGGTATGTACATAATGAGGGCGTACGTCAGTGGTATGTATTTCCTTATCTTCTACGGCGCATTCAAATTAATCCCCAAAGATTATGCGGAAGCGGCACAGATTGACGGCGCTGGGAATTTGACCATTATGTTGCGGATTATGATTCCTTTCGTAAAGGGTTCGATTTTCACGATTATTTTGTTGGCGTTTATTGGAAACTGGAACGACTATCAAGTACCTCTTATGTATATGCCTTCGCATCCTACGTTTGCGTTCGGTTTGTTTGTATTTACGGATGGTAGTACGCATCCGGAGGTATCGGACACGCCGCACCAACTCGCTGGTTGTATCACGATGGCAGTGCCTTTGCTTGTTCTTTTCTTGATTTTCCAAAAGAGATTGCTTGGCGATATCACGGTAGGGGGCTTAAAGTAAGCTAAAATACTCCCCCCACGCTCCAAAACTGGGGGGAGTAGTTAAGTGTTATTACAAATTGCTTTTTGGCTTTCAAAAAAGCTGAAGGTAAAATCTATTTATCATAAGGAATTATCTTGTATTGCTAAGAGAGATGGCAAGCAAGAAAAAAATAAATTTAAGGAGTAAAAGATGAAAAAAATTCGAAAAAGTATTGTAGCATGCCTGTGCGCTACGCTTGGCTTTGGCGCGATCGGTCTTGGCGTGACGCTTGGTACAGTTGCGTCTGGTGAAGGCGGAGCGTCCGTAGACAACCGCATAAAAGCGTACTACATTGAAGGCGACAGCCGGTCGTCGGCTGTATACGGCTCGAGCGAGAATGCTAAAGAGGTAGAAGGCGTACTCGCAACCGTTTATCCCAAAGATAAACTGATTATGCGTGAAGTGGTGGATTTGAATACATTATCCATCGGCCAACCGTTCGTTAGCGTTATTCCCGCGCCCGAACGTCCGGGTGAAGCGGCAAGTTTTGGTATACTTAAAATCGATATCGTGGACGTTTTTGATGAATCGAACTTTGTGACGGCAAGATTGACCCCGTATCCTAATCAAATGAATACCGCAGACGTTGGATACATGACGGCGTATGCTAGCAACGGACAAAAACCTACGGGTAAAGACCGTGGCGGTACAACGATTCACGTAGATAACGACTACGGCTCGTGGGTACATTTCAAGTTCCAAGGTACAACTGGAAGCGCAGCGAAGAACTCTTTTGGTTTTTCTTACGATAACGAAACAAATGCATTGTACGCAATTCGTGGCAACGACGGTTCGCGTGAAATCGTTGCGGATTTGGACGATCCCGATTATTTTGGCTCGAACTTGTTCAAAGGCTTTACGACGGGCGAAGTATATTGCCGTGTTTACGCAGAAGATCTTACCGGGGAAAATGCACAATTTATTGTAAATAACTATGCTGGGAGAAATTTGAGCGAAAGTGTTATTGTCGATGCAACCGGACCGAAGATCGACGTCGATTTTGGGGAATATACGGAAGAAGACTATCCTGATGCATTGGTAGGTTTCAATTATCCCTTGTTTAGCGCTTCGGCATTTGACACATATACGGGTGTGGCGGACGTTAACGTAAAAGTGTATATGAATTACTTCTCCGCAAGCAAAACGGAAATGCCCGTTAAGAAAGGCGGATATTTCCAACCGCAAATTCCCGGTACGTATTACGCGGTATACTCCGCAACGGATGAGAACGGTAATACGGCGGAAAGAGCAATTCAAATCAACGCGCTTAGCAAATCTGCTGATCAACGTTTGAATATTACGTTAGGGGATTACGAAGCGTCTACCGTAGTCGGCGCAATGTACTACGTTCCCGAATACACCGTTTCTGGTGAGTTTGGTAATTACGACTTGGAAATTACTGCAAAAATTGGAAATGAAAGCGTTAAGCTTGAAACCATGCGTAATACGCTCGGTTTCCGTCCTATAAAAGCGGGTACGATGACGATTACGTATAAAGCAACCGACTTTGTTGGTCAAGAATATGTCAAGACGATTGACGTGACCGTAAACGAAACGACAAAACCGACGTTTATCGAAACGCCTGTATTGCCGTTTGCAATGATTGAAGGCAATACCTATACGTTGCCTGTAATTAATGCATACAACTATATCGACGGCTCCGGCGCGGTAGTTCCTACAACGATTAAAGTTAAGGAAAAAGGCGAAACGAAAGCTTTGAACGGCAATAAATATACGCCTGCTGTTGCAACGAGCGGGGACATGGTAGAAATTATCTACGAAGCGCAAGTCGGTACGGCAGTTGAAACGTATACGCAAGAAATCCCCGTATTCAAAGTAAACAATGCTGACAATACCGGCATTGATATGTCGAAATATTTCATGGGCGTTGAAGGTGCGATCACTGCTACGAATAACTCTTTGCAATTGACGACTGGCGATAACTACGGTGTCTTTACTTATTTGGTAGCGCAACACGCAACATCATTCACGCTTGACTTCACGGCAACGGCAACTACCAAGAACGCAACGGCTATCCGTATTATGCTCGCGGATTACTACGACGTTGAAAATCAAATTTGCTTTAACTACGAGAAGCGTACCGATGGCGTTTACTTCTTCGTAAACGATAATTACGATTCTAACTTCAAAGTGACGTCTACTTTCGGGGAAAACGCGGGCTTCAATATCGATTACGACAACACGACCAGAACGGTTAAGTACGATATTGCCAACAACAGAACGTTAGACGTGACGGAGAATACGATCGGTGAAGAATTTAATGGTTTTGCACAAAACAAATATTACGTAGCAATCCAAATTGTAAACGCAACGGAAGGCAAAAACGCATCCATCTCTTTGACGAAGATGAACGCACATACCTTCTCGAATGCGACGGTTGACTTCACGAAACCGATGATTAGCATTAATGGTGACTTCGGTGGTGACTTCAGTTTGAACGACACGTTCGTATTGCCCGAAGTATTTACGTCCGACGTATTATGTGGTGACGTAGACGCTTACCTTACGGTCACGTCGCCCTCTGGGGAAATAGTCACTTCGGTTGAAGGAATTAAATTGGAAAATTTGCTTGTTTCCAAGCAAACGATTACGATTAAGTGTAGCGAATATGGTACGTATTTCGTATCCTATTTTGCAGAAGATAGCAACAATAGAAAGTTGAACTATTCCTACACCATTCGTGTTGTAGACAGCATTGATCCTACGATCGACACAGAAACGGGATATCCCGAAACGGTCACGGTAGGTTCGAAGATTCACGTTCCGAAGGCAATTGTAGCAGATAACTATGATACGGATTTGACGTACGTGGTGTATATTGTCACCCCGACGGGTTATATCTTTGAATTCGATCAATCGAAGGCTGGTTTCATTGCATCCTTGGCAGGGGAATATAACATTATCTATTCCGCACGTGACGCTGAAGGAAACCTTAGCGTTGCAAGATATACAGTAGTGGTAACGGAGGCATAAGAAAATGAAAAAGAGAATTAAAATTTTATCGTTAATGTTAATGGCAGTTCTTGCTGTTTCTTCCGTATTTGGTTGCTCGAAGAAGGATAACGGGGATACGTCTAATAGCGATCCGAACAGCAGTACTAGCGCTCCTAATCAACCTGGTGGAGAGAAACCCGTGGTCACGCCCGACGGCGAATACATCGACCATATGGGTAAAGAACCCGACGTGGTTGGTACGATTCACGAACGTTCTATCGGTGCAACGCAATACAAGCTCTTTGAAAATGGCGTGACGGAATATAAGATCGTTTTACCGAGCGAGCCTACTGCTTTTGATTCGAAAGCAGCGATGAAGATTAATACGATAACAATGGAAGCAACGGGTGTACAATTCTTGAGTTATAGAGACGACAGTATTGCATATTCGGATGATGCAAAGTATATTTCCATTGGTAATACGGGTATGTTGGAAGGCTCTGGCTTAACGATTGATTACGATGCAATCGGCGTGCAAGGTTATGAAATCATTACCCAAGGGCAATCGATTTTCATTGCCGGCGGTGAAGAAGGCGTTTTCTTCGGGGCTTTGGATTTGTTGGAGGTCCTTTTTAAGTGCGAATATTTCACGGCGAAATATTACTATCTTGAAAAGAACGTAAAAGACTTGGTTTTACCTGATTTAGATATCAAAGAAAAACCCGATATCTTAAATAGAATTTCCCCGTACGGTGAAACGTTTTTTGATACTGCTAGAGAGAATATGCGTCTTATTCACGATAGTTCAGTCTTTGTAAATGGTGCAAAAACGCATAGTAGCTTTGATATTTTACCCCCTGCAACTTGGAAGGACTCCTATCCCGGTTGGTACAGTGCTGACGGCAAACAACTTTGCATGACGGCACATTCTGACGCGGAAGAGATCGAAAACATGTTGGATGGCGACGGCACAGTTCCCGAAGAACTTGATTTGATGATCAATGCAGCTATCGATAAGATGCAACAACTTTTGATTGCAGATACGGAGAAGCACGTATTGAGTTTCTCGCAACAAGACTATAACGTATGGTGCCGTTGCGAATCTTGTGAGTATTTGATCAATCGCTATGGTACGCCTGCGGCGACACAAATGATCTTCATCAACGAAGTTTCCGACAGAATGCAACCTTGGCTTGAAGAAAACTTCCCCGGACGTCCCGTATTGTTTGATATCCTTGCATACAATCAATCTGAACGTGCACCTGCAAAGCAAGTAGACGGCGAATGGGTTGCACTTGACGAACACATGGTATTGCGCGATAACATTAACGTATTCATCGCTTTGATCGGCGCGGACTACGTTTCTAATATTAACGCACCTTCGAATATTACGATGAAGAATACCTTCCTTTCTTGGGCGGCTTGTTCTTCCAACTTCGCAGTATGGACGTACGACTGTTATTTCGGTGACTATCTCGTACCGTACGATTCTTGGGGGGCAATGTCGGATACGTTGAAATTCTTGTATAAGATCAATGCTCATACGTTATTCTTGCAAGGAAGCTACAACCTTGCTAATAACACGAACTTCGACTCGCTGAAGAACTACGTTTATTCGAAATTAATGTGGAACGTAAACTTGGATATGCAAGAACTCATCAACCATTATTTCGACTGTATGTATAAAGATATGAGCGATACGATGAAAACGGTATACTGGAACATGCGTGCTCAACTTTATAGCAATACTTTGATGGGACGTGACGGATCTATTTGGACGGACAGCTTGCAACTTGAGTATTATAGCAAGCAATACTTTTTAGACCAACTTGCATTGTTGGATCAAGCAAAAGAAGAAGCTAAAAAATACCAAACGATTGATCCCGCATACTACGCATGGGTAATCGACGAAATCACGTCGGAATCCATTGGCCCTAGATATGGCCTCATTCAGTTGTATCAAGGTACGTTCTCTGCGTACGAGTTAAGCGCATTCATTAAAGAATTCGGCGACGATGTACTGCGTTTGAACGTTAATAGAACAAGCGAAGGCACGGCGATGACGACCTATTTGAAGTCGATCGGTTATTAATATCAGAAAATACCCGACGGGGCAATACCCGTCCCGTCGGGGAAAAAATAAAAAACTTTAACATAAAAAATTAAAAAATTAAGGAGGAAAAATTATGTTTAAAGGTAAAAAATGGCTAATTGGCGTATGTTCCATGCTTCTTGCATTTGGAATTGCGGCTTGCTCCGGCTCGGACGACGATTCTTCGTCTAGCACGCCCCCCGCAAGCGTACCCGATTCGTCACAAAGCAGTAGCGAAACACCCTTAGATCCTACGGTCACGCTTTCTAGCGAAACGTTGGACATGGATTTGTTCGCGAAGAGCACGTTAACGGCGTCTTTGACGGATTTAACGGGCGAAGTAGTTTGGTCCACGTCGGACGCAAGCGTTGCAACGGTTGAAAATGGTGTTGTACGCGCGGTTGGCGTAGGTACGGCAACAATTACGGCTACTGTTGGGGAATATTCCGACAGCTGTGCGGTGACCATTGTTCGTGGTGAAAAGAAACCCACGTTTGATGCATTCGGCGCGGTCAACGTTATCGTTGGGCAAACGTACGATTTGGAAGCAACGCTTTCGTTAGATGAAGAAGATTTCGAATTGGCTACGGTCACGTACGCGTCTACGGGCGAATTCCTTACGGTCACCCCCGAAGGTAAAATCACGGGCGTGAAAGAAGGTACGCAAACGATTACGGCTACGGCTACGTATGGCGAAGAAACGCTTGCTACGGCAGAAATTTCCGTTAGCGTTATCGAAGTTGGTACGATCGAAACGGGTATTGACATGAACGCACTTGCGTTGATGGCAACGAACTATACGGGCGAAAGCAAGACGGAACACAGCTTAGAAAACTTCGTCACCTACGTTAACGGTGTCGCAGTAGAAAAGGAAATTTCGTATACGGTTCAAGATAATACCGTTGTGAAAGTGGAAGACGGGAAAATTGTTGCATTAGCAACCGGTGAAACGGTTGTCACGGCAGAATTTACGTCGGATACAAACAAGAAATATTCCGTAGATATTACCGTTTCCGTTGGTAAAGAATTGGTTGCGCAAGACGTGGAATTCAGCGCGAAGGGTAATTCGGAAACGACGCAAAACACTGGTATAGCGGAAATCGATTTCGCAGGCAAGACGATGGATATTAACGTTTCGGATATTACGGGTGTTAAATGCAACGGTCAATCGATTACTTTCACGACCAACGGCACGGTATTGACGTTGACGGACGCGCCTTCCGGTGAAAATGTTTACGTATTTGAAACCGCGAAAGTGGACGTTCAAGTAGAAGGTTTCATCTATCAACGTACGATTTCTTCGAAAGAAGAATTGGTAGCATTCGGCGCGAATTATAATGGGAACTACGGTTATACGATCCTTACCGCAGATATCGATATGGGCGGTGACGTATTCGCATTGCAAACGGGCGCTTGGTTGCGTTGTACGTTCGACGGTCAAGGTCACACGATTTCCAACGTAAGAACGACGACTGGTTTCTTGGGCGACTTCAATGAAAGAGGCGTGCTTAAGAACTTGCAACTTGTTAATATCGTTTTGGATAGCCCTGAAGAGGATACCAAGAGTCAAATCGGTTTGTTGGCAAGATGTCCTTGCGGTACGATCGAAAACGTATTCGTTATGGGCTACGTAATGAATGCGAAGGAAAATCAATCCTTGATTGCAGGCAACGATTATGACTCAACGGTATATAAGAATATCATTATTATCGCATCGACGGATAAACCGATGGGTTCGGTAAGCGGTTCGGGTATCAACTATATGCAAGCCAAGGGTGCTACGGGCTACGGCGTGCACTATATCACTCCGCATAGCATTCAAGTGAAACCTGCAGGTTCTGAAAAATTGGATGCTGTTGCGTATGCAAGCCTGCAAGAATTTGCTGAAAAAGCAGATTTAAGCACGTTTGAAGAACCTTGGGATTCCGAAAACATGTTGATGTCCGACATTTCGGATAACGTTCCGCAATTTGAAGTATCCTTCAAGGGCGAAATCGCAGTGGGTAATACGATTACGGTCGATACGACGTTGTTTGACGCAGTTGTGACGATCAAAGAAGAAACTTCGAATGCTGTTGTTTCGGGTAGAAACATCGAATTGAAAGCAAACGGTATTTACACGGTTGTTGTAAGCAGTGCAGCTTATACGGGTGTTTCCAAAGAAGTTGAGTTGCTTTGCTTGACGAACGAAGCATTGACGACGACGGAAACGTACGTTGAAACGTCGGGTGGCAACACGAAGATGGATCTTTCCAAGCTTAGTAAGACGATTGCTGAAGTGACGAGCATGACGGTTAACGGCAAAGCTGTCACCCCTACAGTCAACGAAAATGAAGTGACATTTACAAATGCGCAAACGGGTATGATCGAAGTTTCGATTTATTCGGAATCTGAAGCGAAGATTTATACGTTTACTTTGAACGTAGCAGACTTCATCATCAACGACGCAGAAGAATTCAAGACGTTCGCAAACGCAATGGGCAACTATAAGTACGTTGTACTTGCAAACGACATTACGATGAGCGCATCGGTTGGTCTTGAAAGAAAGGGTGTTGCGTTTACGGGTACGTTTGACGGACAAAACTACACGGTACGCAACGCAAACTTTAAACTTGGTATCTTTGTGAACAACGGTTTTGCTCCCGGTGGTGTATTTAAGAACGTGAAGTTCGATAATCTTATCCTTGGTGGATACGGTTTGTTCGGCGCATATCTTTCCGGTGGTTTGATTGAAAACTTCCACGCAACGGTAAACTTTACGCCTAATTATAACTATAGTGATAAGTGGAGCGCGTATTTGTGTGAAGAACCTACGGGTCGTGGCGACGCTACGTTTACGATTAAAAATTCGACGTTCGTATTCAATGGTTCGGATAAGACGAAGAAGTTGAAGTTGTACACGGACGAAAACTACTATCCTACGATTTTGGAAAACGTAAATATCCTTGTCAGCGGTTTGGTTGCGAAACCCGGTGAAGAGGATTTCAATGGCAAAGTACAAACGAACGAAGCGAAAACCGCAGGTTGGGTGAACGTGACGATTAAAGATAGCCGTGATGGCGATGCAATCGCGCCTACGGTATCTAATGAAAAGTGGACGCTGGATCTTACGACGCTTGGGCTTACAGGCAAGACGATTTCCGTGGTTAAAGACCAAGTTGGTAATTCGGTAGAATTCACGCAAAGTGGCGACGTTCTTACGTTTATGTATGAAAAACAAGTTGCGTTGATCTTGACGTTAATCGCAAGCGACGATACGACGGCTACGGCATTTGTATGCTTGCCTTACTATGCAATGGCGGAAACTGCAGACGAAACGACCTACGGCGTAGAATACGTTAAAGTGACGGATGGCGCGCTTTCGATCGATTTGTCGAAAGTTGGCGTTGAAATCAAAG
Source organism: Clostridia bacterium (assembly GCA_017625565.1). Classification (GTDB taxonomy): domain Bacteria; phylum Bacillota; class Clostridia; order Christensenellales; family Borkfalkiaceae; genus Scatosoma. The sequence continues at coordinate 1,151 of JAGAKN010000020.1, read as the reverse complement.
ACTTGAACAGAGTATTGGTCAACAACGAAAAAGCTACGTATACCGTCGATGGTACGATGGTCAACGTGACGGGTTATGCAGGTGCGGTCGGTGAATCGAAGATTCATCTTCGTGCAGGCGAAGCGTGGTACGTATTCGACGTCATCATTGCAGACTACTTGATCAGCGACCAAGCAAGCCTTAAAGCATGGGGATCGAAGACGAATAGAGAAAATCTTAAATACGCAGTCCTTACCCAAGATATTACTTGTGACGGCTCGGATTTAACTATGTATGATGGAAAACCGGCTAACGTACTTAACGGATTGGGGCATAAAGTAGTTGGCGCGCATTATGCGTTGGGGTTCTATGCTAACGCTCAACCTAAAGCAGGTTCAGCAATGAAGAACATCACCTTTGAAGGTATGATTCTTGATACCCCTTATTATTCCTTGTTCGGTACGTATATATCGGGCTGTGTATTTGAAAACGTAAACGTTTCGGCAACGTATACGAAGTTCCCTAACTATGGGTTAATTTTCGGTGAAATGAACGGTAGAAACGGTAGCATTGTCTTGCGTAATTGCAACTTCAGTTTCACTGTACCCGAAGCGGATACGGATAAAGTTGCAAGATTGTACAATGACTCTAACGGTTATTACGGTGCGATTATGGAAAACGTGACGATTATGTCCAACGGTAAAATCGCTGATGCAGGCGAATTGTCGGAAGGTCATTCTGCTCCTGGTGTCACGCTCGGCGCTCAATCGACTTGGACGAACGTAAAGATTACCGACAAAGATTCTGCAAAACCCATTACGACCAGTGAAAAATATCTTGTTTTGACGGATGGAAAAGCTACGCTTGATTTGACGAAGCTTTCTGAAACGGTTGCGGTTTCCAACGTAATGATTGGCACTGCAAACGTAGAATATTCGGTAGCAGACAACAAATTGACGTTTGCAACGTCGGCTGGATTGATCAATGTTATGCTTGAAGACGCTACGGCGAACAAAACGTATACGCTTCAAGTAAAAGTTGCGGACGTTGTTATGACGAACTTTGCAGAACTCAAGGCATTCTGGGAAAACAATACGGTATTCACTAACAGTAAGTATGCGGTTATCGCAAACGACATTACCTGCGAGGATACGGTAATCCAAGCGATATGG
>JAGAKN010000019.1 GCA_017625565.1 Clostridia bacterium | reverse complement strand
GTTTTCGAATACCTTTTGGATATTCCCACGTTCGTCGTACGCATATTTCACGTGTTCGTTCAACGCGTACATGCCTGCCGTTTTCGCTCCAAAATACACCGCAGACGGCATATCCGTAGTATGATCCCCATGCTTTCGGTAGACAATTTGTTCTTCCGCGAGCTTTTCGCCGTCGATACAAAGCGTTTTCCCTTTAGGTCTATTGAGTATATCATATTTCGGCTGAATTGTCAAGCCTAATACGTCAATTTCTTCCAATCTGCCTTGCGCCGTGTTTTCGTAAGCGTACGTATATTGCATACTTTCCGCTTCAACGAGTTCTTCTCCCGTAATATCCGCGTCCAAAATATCTTCTAGCGTAATTTCTTCCCCGAAAATAATATTTCTCTCCTGCAAACGTTCAAACTTGTCGTACGCGTAGTTTTCGGTGATTTTTGCTTCGCCATTTTCAATTTCTTTATACCAGCTGACCTTATCCATTGCATTATACGCAAATACTCTTTTCCGCGTTTCCGTTTCGTTTTCGCTTTCCGTGATACTCCGCAAACGATTCGGTTGCTCGTATTCGTACACCGCTTTCTTTTGCGTTTCTCCTACGGTATAGCTTTCTTGCACGAGTCTGTCTAGAGCGTCTTTTTGCAACGTACGTTCTTCGCCGTTTGCATTCCGCTCCGTAATTTCTTCGCCGGAATCCGTTTCCGTATACGTAAACACGTTGTATTCCGCGTTCCCGTTGCGCCCGATCTTGATTACCCGTTCTTTTTCGTCGTATTCGTATTCTACTTGTTCGTTCCCGCTGACAAGTTTCGTCAACAGCCCGTATTGGTATTCTCTTTGCGTACTGTTTTCTTCCCCGTCTGCCGTATTCCCCGAAACGCAAGTGACGTTCCCGAATTCGTCATAGCCGTACACTACGCCCGTTTCCGAGTTTTCCGTTGTCGCCTTGGTTTCCGTAAGGTAATACTTGCTCGTTCCGTCCAAGCTGTTATACGTATACCGCTTTGTCAAGTTGCCCTTTTCGTCGTAAATCCGTTCTTCAATTTGCTTGCCAAGGCGCATTTCCGCGCCAACCAAATATTTTTCCGTTTTTACAAGATCGCCTTTTTGGCTATAAGCATACGTTTCCTTTTCTGTATACGTTCCGCCCGTATAATACTCCCGTACGGTCGTCACTTCCGTCAAACGGTTTTCCAAGTCGTATCCGTAAGTTTTCTCCACCGTTTCTGTATTCGCTGTGCTGCTGATGATTCTTGTGCTCCAATTCTTTTTAATCGGTTGGCAAAATTCGTTATATTCGGTAGTTTCAACGATTCCGTCATCGAACGCGTTGTCCGCAAGGCTTGTCGCATACAATTTACGCATAGGCGCGCTCGTTGCCGTAGTTTTCGTCAAAACGCCCGTTGCCACGTCGTATTCGTAGCTGTACTTCTCCGCTTTCACGGCGAGCCCGTTTGCATACTCTACGTATTTTGTTGCGTGGCTTTGTTCGTCCAATTCATACGCCGTTTTTTGTTCCTCGTCTTCCACTTCCACGGCTGTGATCTTATTATCTGCCCCATAAGTAAACGTGATCATTACCCGACTGCGTTCTTCCATAGAATCTGCGAGCTCAAGCTCTTTCCCGATCTTTTTGAGCTTGGACTTTTGAATGAACGTAAGCGTATTCGTTCCGTATACGATTTCCGTTTCGTGCAAGTCTTCTTCTCTGCTTACCAACACAGGTTTGTTGCCGTTATAACCGAATTTCAAACTGTCGTTCGAGCCGAACTTGACTTCACTAAGCTTGTCGCCGTCATACAAATACTCCGTTTTTTGTCCGTGAATATCCGTAATACTGATCAAGCGGTTTTCCAAATCGTACGTACAAAGCACTTGTTTCCCCGTATTGTCGTACAAGCGCGAAACTCGAGTTTTTCCGAGTACCGTTTCGTACTCAATCCCCACGTAGTTTTCATACTTGTCGTATACCGCCACGAGCATTCCTTGTTCGTTAAAGCCCTTGACTTGCTTTCCGTCCGTAACAAAACTCATCGGCAAGCTTTGTTTTAATTTTTTCAACTCCGCATTTTTATTATAATATTCTTTATAATACTGATCAAACTGGGCTAACTTTTCATTTTGCGCAGAACGAATTCGATGGAGTTGTTTCTTTAAAAAATCCATTTGCTCGTCAAGCTGCCTTGTCTGCTCGTTCAGCTGTTCGACGTACAAGTTTCTTTGACGGAACAACGCCTTTAAACTATACCCGTCTCTTTTCGGAATATAATCTTCATTGTCGCCATGCTCGTACTCATCGAACAAAGTAGCATCCTTAAATCTATTAAAAATCGCCTGCGGAACTATAACACCATCACGAAGATTTGTAGCGATCGTTTCAAAAGTTTCCGTTATATAATCCGAAGTTACCACTTCCCCGTTTATTTCATTAAAATATTCCTCCGGATTGTCAGTTGAACTTTCCATCTCTGCAATATGTCTTTGTAACGTATTGGTGATTTCATAAAGCGAGCTTCTCAATGCAAGAACCTGCGAAAAAACGTTTCCTGTTGCTGGAGCAAGAATATTCGCTCCGGAAATCTCTTTCGTTACGGCGTCCTGTTGCATAATCAGAGATTTATATTGCAACGATTCATCGAACGTCAACAATACTTTATCATTTTCGTTTGCCAACTCCTTAAAACTTTCCACTTCGCCCGTGCTAAGATCCTGCAATGTTGTAATTGTAGACAAACTCCCCGTATCGTATGTTACCACAGCGTATTCTTTCAACGCTTTTTCATACGCTTTTACCTGTTCTTCAAGCTGTTTATATTCTGTTTGGCGTTTCTCCAAATACTCGCTATCGTTATATCCTTCCGCCGCTGTTACAGCTTTTAAACCGCTTGCCGAACAATGCTCCACAAAGATTTCCGTATCTTTGTCGTTGACTTTATAGATCAATCGTCCGTCTGCCATCACAGTAATACTCAATTTGTCGGCAATTGAGATATAGATCTTTTGCGCATTTTCGCCCAGATAATAATATTTTTCTTTGAACGTGTGCTTTTCCCCGTTTCCGTCCGTATATACGTAATTCGGGTCGTCATACTGCAACGTTTCATATACGTTCAATCGGAAATTCTCATTCGGTTTTCGACTGTCGTAAACATGTACAATCGGCATTCCCATTACCGAGTTTTCCGCCGAAACTCCGACAAACGCCATTGTCAAATCCCCACTCGACAAATCGACTTGTCCCACGGCTTTGCCTGCGAATGGAATCTCTTTTTTCAATGAAATCAAGCCTTCTCCTGCCTTATACGCGGTATTTAACGCGGACGTTCGCGCCGTAACGCTCGAGTCAACAATGTTAATCCCTGTCGTAAAATCATCCTCAGGCGAATAATGACTAACGTAATCCATTGCAAAAGCTTTTGCTTCATGCGCATACATTTCGTTCGCGCATACTTTTTTTCCTAGTCTATGTAATACTTTGCAGAAAACGTCCGAATATTCTCCCTGCACAGGCAACACCGCGGCCGCGCTGATAACGCTCAACTTGTACAGGATATCACCGCCAAATTCCATATCGGCGACTGCTTCCGATAAAACGTTCGCCGTCGCGGCTGCCGATGAAATCATATTCCGTTCCGCCATATACACGATCAGATCTTCGTTCCCGCTGAATACGCTGTTCAAAAATTCGATTGCCGCCGCACTGTTTGCATTCTGCGTCACCAACCACGAATACCCTCCAATATTTACCTGATTCGTAAAATCTTCGTTTGTCGGTAATTTCATGGCGGCCCATTGATTCGCATTTGATAAATTCTTTATTTTCGACAACAAAAAGTTCGATCCGATAAATGCGCTATAGGTATTTTGAGTTGATTCGCTCGCATAATCAAACGGTTCACTTTCACTTCTATACAATCCGCCTTGTTTGATTTGATCATATAGATCAAATATGCATAAATTATTCTCCGCCGATTGTTCTTGATCTTCATTGTAACAATAATACCCGCTCGCCCCCAGCAATACCCTTGTCGCTAAGGGAGTGATCGGGCAGAGATATTTCCCGCATTGCTCTTTTACCCGAACGCCCAACGAAAGAAGATTGTCCCATGTGATTTCTTCGCTAACTGCTTCCATACCTGCGTTGAAAAAAACATCTTTCCTGTAAAAAAGAGCCGCAGGTTCGGTCGTAAACGGTACCCCGTAAATAGACGAATCATTTTCGCCCCTTACTGCCTCGATACGATTTTCAAGATATGCACTTTCATCTATCAAATCGTTTAAAACGACAAAATTCTCCCCGTTTACAAAACCGCTTTTTCTGATCAATTCATCGCTCGCCATAATAATATCAGCCGAAGCCCTACCCTCAGGTCCTTGAACTCTTAAATTCTCGATTATCTGCGCTTCGGTTAATTCAATTACTTCGATCTCTTGCTCTAAATCCACATGTTCGTCCTGATAGATCTCCACTGCTTTTCGGGCAACATTCGCATATTCTCCCCATGTCCAAATTGTTAATTTTCCCATTTTTTACTCCTATAATTGTTATTTCGCTTGCAAACGTGCCGAAATTATAACATAACTTTTTTCTTTGTCAATATAGGAGTGCCACTTTTTTAATTTTTAGATATATTTATAACTATACAATTCGGTAGCATTATCATACAAAACGTTCTTCAACGCATATTTAGAAACAGTGGAAACTCAAACAATATAGAATATTGTAATCATAAAAGAACTTGAAGCGGAAAGAAAACCGCTTCAAATTTCAATGTTGCTTCGTCCACCAACGAAAAAACACACCTTTGGGGTGTGTTTTTTTATTGCATAGGTCAGGGACGAGAACCCGTAAAAGGGTTCGGAAAAATGCGAGCGCTTATGCGTGAGTTTTTTCTGCTTTTAAAAGGTACTTGTCTAAAATATCAGCATTTCCCGTATATAATTGCAAACAATTCTATTCCCCTTTTTCTAAACCTAAGATAAAATCCTTTAAAGCGGATACACTCTTAACGGCATCTTTAGAAGAGTCCAACAAATACCCAAATATTGTTTATTCGTCAAAAAGACTCCTAAATTGTTTCATACTTTCTTCAGTCGGGTTTGAAAAAGAAACAACCCGCTCTCCCAGTGCAATGCTTTTTTGCTCGCCTAAACTATGATAAGGCAATAACTCTATTTTTTTCAATTTCAAATCTCGCAAAAACTTGGCTATTTTTTGCATTTCTTTTATGTTTCCGTTAAATTCATTTATAACAGGGATACGAATTCGAATTTTATCCAGGCAAATTGCCGATAATCGAATTAAATTTTCTAAAATCCTTTGATTGGATACGTCGGTATAATTTATATGCAATGATTCTGTAATACATTTCACGTCATATAAGAACAAATCGGTATATGGTATAATCCGTTCAAAATATTCCCACGGCACGTTTCCTGCGGTATCTACGGCGGTATGTATTTTGTTTGCTCGGCATTTTTTTAATATCGACTCTAAAAAATCGATTTGAAGCATACATTCGCCCCCCGAAAACGTCACCCCACCATTCGTTTCCTGATATAAGTTGCAATCTTTTTCAATCTCAAAAAACAACTCTTCTACGTCGTATGCTTTCCCCGCAATTTTACGCGCACTGTGTACACAATAAAATTCGCACTTCCCGCAATAATCGCACTTCAACAAAGCATACGGGCAAACTTGTTTACATAAGCCACAATTCTTACATTTATCTTTATAAAACAATAATTGACGCTCAAACGATTTCCCTTCAGGATTATGACACCATTGACAGTTTAAATTGCATCCTTTAAAAAAAACTACGGTACGTATTCCCGGTCCGTCTACAAAAGAATTGCGTACTATATCAAAAACATTACAAACAAGATTAGTCATAAAAATTCCTTGTTAAAACTTCCTCTTGCCACGTTTTGGAAAGTGCAGTAAACTTTGCCGAAAAACCCGTCACTCGTACAATCAAATCAGGATATTTTTCCGGATGCTTTTGCGCATCTAAGAGTTGTTCTTTGGTGACGCAGTTTAATTGCAAAGTTTGGACCGCCGTCTTTGCAACAGCCTTCAAAAATCCATAACAAGTATCCAACGTAATTTTATTAGAAGGCAATATAATATTGACGACTGACCCCCCTTGAATAAGCGTCTTATCCAAAACCGAAAAACTTTTCAGAACATCCGAAACCGCAGAAATTTTCTTCAATCGGGAAGGGGTTAATCCTTGCGACAAATAATCACCGTTTTTTCTTCCATCGGGCGTTGCTAACAATTGTTTTCCCCACCAAACAACTTCCGTATACGTCAAGTAAGACAAATGCACTTTCCCGCCGTAAGAGCCTTCCAATCCGTCAACGAGAGTATATAAATCTCTATTAAATCTTTCCGCTAATACACAGGATTCTTCACTTCCATCCCCCCAACCATTACAACGCATAGCCTCAATACGCATCAGTTCACGACCTTCCCAGTTGTTTCTAACAACTTCCAACATCTCTTTTAGCGTATATTTTTTTGTATCAAAACACAGTTGTTTGATTGCTAGTAAAGAATCTATGATATTCGGAAAACCGAAACACATAAACTGCTCGTCGTTATAACGCGCTCCTTTTTCCGTATAATCTTTTGCTTTTTCAATACAGTCGCTTAACGTTGAAGAAAATATAGGTAATACGTCTACCTTATTCCAAATATTTCCCCCATTTTTTGTAATTCTAATACGCTCTTCAAATAACGTCTTAATATTGTTTAAGGTTATTTTATATACTTCTTCAAAACTTTCAGCGCCGTCTATAACGTCAAATTGCATACCTACCGCATCCATCTTTTCCGTTAAATTATGCAGGGAATACTCGAAACACTTAAGCATGTTCACATAATTGCCACCGTCAAATTTTTCTAGCCCGTGACATTGTAATCCCCAACAACCGTGAAGCACATAATCTCTTGCTTCTTCAAGTGTTCTGCCTGCTTTTAATAAAGCGGCAATCGTCGATTCGTCGTTTTGAAATAGCAACGAACTATTCCCTGATATTACCGATTTATTAATCTCGTCCAAATATTCCTTAGGCGAATTTATGCCAAATCTACACTTAATTTTCGGATAAATGATTTTCTCTATTCTTGCTGCCTGTAAAAACAACTTAGTCAAATCGTTATATACGGGATTGCCGTTTTCATCGCAACCACCAAGTACGTACGTATTCTCCAATTCATGGTCGGCATAATATTCCATTTTCATATCATGGTCGTAATGCATATCCCACGTAATAAGGAACTGACATATTAACCGATAGGCCTCCTCTTTAGTCAGTCTACCACTATTCACGTCACGTTCATAAAAAGGATATAAATCTAAATCCATTCTACCAAAACTGTTTACACCAATACCTTCCAAAGAACCAATTGCCTTTCTTAAAAATGCATATGTATTTAATGCCTCATAAAATGTTTGCGGTTTCTCCCAGGGAATACGGCGCGCCGTATCGGCAATTAATCTCAAATTTTCTTGCACGCCTATTTTTGCGGTCAATAACATTTCTTCGGCTTTTCGCGAAAATTTTTCCGCCATGCATTTTAAGGCGTACATGCCTTGCATTACGCCATTGATAAACCTTTTTTCCTCCTGCGTTTTACACGTCTTTAAACGCTCTTTTGCCTCTTCGTATATACCTTTTAAACCTTTGCTAAGCACGGGACGGTAATTGAATGCAAAATGCTGTTTCGTATCATTATAGGGCCCACAAATCAGATAGAAATAGTTTTCCTTTTGCGCCGTACGATACGACCAGAGTTTCTCGTCTTGTTCTTTAAATAAATGTTGATTTTTATGATAAGTCCAATCTCCCGCGTGCTTATGCCCATGAAACGTGCCTGCTCCATCACAATGCGCAAACATAGTTCCCGTTTCATAATAAAACGGAGAATTTAAAAATAAGATCGGTTCAAAATCTTCCGAAATCACTTTATACTGCAACAGTTTCATTTCGTATACCGTCATTTCTTCGCGATATAAAGCATCTAATTTTTTCGTTGTTTTCAAATAAAAGTTTTCACTTAAATCAATCGTTTTAAACCAATAATGCGCTTTCAATTCTTCTCTTAAACTATCAAAGTTCATCTCACAAGCCTCCTGATTATATAATGTGTGTCTACCAAAATTCTTTAAAAATTGCAACAAAAAAAATAGAAATTTGACTGGAATATTTGACAATATGCAAATTTAGTGATACTATAATTTATACTACTGATTAGGAGTTTTCTATGGATAATTTTATCATTTCGAAAATATGTACGGTGATGGAATATTCCACCGACGAAACACATTGGATATCCAATAACCGTCCCCATCACATTTTAGCCTATCAATCGTCAGGCTTTTACTTTCACTACTTTCAAAACTCGTCTTTATTGATAAAGCCCGATACTTTCTTTTTCATCAATCAAAAAGATTTCTTCCGCGTAGAACGAACAATCAGTGGCGGAACTTCTCTAGTTATACATTTTACTACGGAGCAAGAGATTCAAACGCCTTCTTTTGGAATGAATTGCAATACAAATCCAAAAATTAAAAATGATTTTTATAAACTTTTAAATATGTGGAAGTCCAAAGAACAAACTCATTTTTCTTGTTATTCTCTTCTGTATAAACTTTTAGACTCATTAAAAGTCTCAACGGAAAAACCTTATATTGCTCCGCAATCCCAAAAGAATATGGAATCGGTCGCCGCGGAATTAGAATTACATTTTGCGGAAAAAATAAAGAATGAAGAACTATCCAAAAAATTTGGAATCTCAACGAGATATTTAAACAAGCAATTTCATAAACAATATGGAATCACTCCAAATCAATACTTAATCAATTATAGAATTATTAAAGCAATGGATCTTTTGTCAAAAACCGATTTAAAAATTGAACAAATATCGCTACAAACAGGCTTTCAAGACCCTTACTACTTTAGCAAGTTTTTTAAACGCCAAACCGGATATTCGCCTTCTTTATTTAGAAAAATAAACGCAGAAAAAACGATATTACAATAATATTATAACAACCTCAATGATGTAATACAATGTATGATTTTACACTTTTTGTACTATTAGGAACGCATTTTACTGTTTTAATAAGACAGTTTTTTCATTTTTTTCCTTTGGAATATTGTAAACATATTAGACAAATTTATTTTCGAAATAAAACAAAAAGCCTTGATTTCTTTGGAAATAAAGAAACCAAGGCTTTTTCATTTGTAAATATTTTATAAATAATACCTATTATATATACGCTTACACCTCTTCGCTGTGTGCAATGAAATCCAAGTGATCCCCGATACGCTCTAAATTACACACCAAGTTGATAAAGACGGTATTGTTTTCAGGACGACATTTTCCTTGTCCCAACCGCTCGATATGCTCCGCTACAAGCGCTTTGCGCATTTCGTCTACGCGATTTTCCAAAGCGTCCGCTTCAGGCAACAACCCGCGCTCGCCCAACAGCGAAATGCGTTTCACCACCCCGTATTGCATATGCAACGTTTGGTGCATTTCCGTTAATTTCTCGTTAATCCCTGCCGAGAATACGAGATTTTCTTCCACTTCCCGTTTGGTATATTTCGTAAAATTATCCGCAAGCTCTGCAATACGCGCGATATCCCCGACGTTGTTGTGCAAAGCATTGATCATTTTCTCTTCTTTCAGCGACGAACCGATCGCGGAAACCCGCACCAAATAATCGCTGATTTTCCCGCTCACGCGCGCGATATTTTCGTTTTGCTCGTACACTTTTTCCACCGCCGACAAATCCCGCGCAATAAACCCGTCGAACGCCGTCCGAACACTCTCCATTGCCATATCCGCCATACGGAAGGTATCTTTGCGGAGTTGTTCCACTGCAACCGCAGGCGTAGCCAAAAACCGCTTGTCCATATACGCCAAGTCAGCAGACGTTTTCTCCGTTTGTTTCTTCTCTCTGACGAGTTTTATCGACATTTTGACAAGCAAGTTGGTAAACGGCAAGAACAACAACGTACTGCCCACGTTGAATATCGTATGGAACATTGCAATCTGCGTCGCAGGTTTTGTAAACAACTTCACAAGCACCGTGTCGTTAAAAGAAGTCCAGATCAATAAAATCACGGCAAAAATCAACGAACCCAGGACGTTAAATAGCAAGTGAATAATACTCGCGCGACGCGCGTTCAAAGACGCGCCGATAGACGAAATCAACGCCGTCACACAAGTGCCGATATTCGAGCCGAGTATCACGAACAACACCGCGTTCCCACCCGAGCCGATGACAAGCCCTGCGCTCGCCATCGAAATGACGATGGTGGTCACCGCGCTCGACGATTGAATGATCGCCGTCATCACCACCCCGACGAGCAACAACAAAATCGGATTATCTACGGACGAAAGGAAGTTGACAACCCCTTTACTCTCTTTCAAAGCGCTCATAGGATCAGCCATCAAGCCAAGCCCCACGAATACCAACCCAAGCCCTGCAAGCGAAAGCCCTGCCTGTTTGACGCGCTCGTTTTTCGAGAACAAATCCATAAACACGCCGACAAACAGCATCAGCATAAAAATTAAATCGATATCGAACGCTTGCAACGCGGCGATTTGCCCCGTGATCGTCGTACCGATATTCGCGCCCATAATCACGGACGCCGCTTGATACAAACTCATAATCCCGGCGTTTACAAACCCAACGACCATAACCGTTGTGACAGACGAACTCTGGATCACCGCCGTCGCCGCCGCCCCCATCCCGACGTTGAGCATTTTTTTATTCGACGTCTTGTTAAAGAGCACTTTCAAGCCTTTCCCCGCGATCTTTTCCATATTCTCGCTGAGCACCTTAAACCCCAGCAAAAACGCACCGCATCCGGCTAGTATCTCCACGATAATCGTGATAATCTCCCGTGTCGTCATGGTTTTCTTCTCCTACGCTCCCCTTTCTCGAGCAACGCTTTTTACTCTATGGGAATTTTGTTCTTTTTTTACACAAAACATTCCTTTTTTACAAAAAAACTGCAATTGGTGGAATTTTTAGGTGGAAATCCTTTGCAAAACGCGAGCGTTTATGATATACTGTAATCGACGCGAAACGTCAAGGAGAATGTATATGATTTACACGATTGAAAACAACCACTTGAAAGTAGCCGTCAACACGACGGGTGCGGAACTTTATTCCGTATACTCCAAACAAACGCAAACGGAATACTTATGGCAAGGCAATCCTGCGTACTGGGCAGGACGGGCATGCAACATTTTCCCGTTGGTCGGTAGAATGTACAAAAACACGTATTATTACCGCCAAGAACCTTATTATCCCCGTATCCACGGCGTAGCGAGATATTATGTTTTTTCCGTAGAAGAACGCACGGCAACCCGTTTGACGTTGCTCTTAAAAGACAACGAAGAAACGTTAAAGGAATATCCGTTCAAGTTTAAATTCCGCGTGCATTTTACGTTAAACGGCAACGCGTTGACGACGGCATACGAAGTAAAAAATACCGACGACAAAACGTTGATTTGCGCGATGGGCGGACACCCTGGATTTAACGTGCCTTTCGACGGCGGAGTTTTTGAAGACTATTATTTGGAATTTAGCGAAAAGACGGCGGTAAAACGCCAACTCCTTTCCGAAAGCGATCGGTTTATGGCGAACAAAGCCGAACCCTACGAATTGCAGGACGGCGTCAAACTGCCGTTAAAACACGATCTTTTCGATCACGATGCAGTCATTCTTTCCAACACGTCCCGTCGCGTTTCCATCAAATCCGCGAACACCAAACGCTATCTCACGGTAGATTTTTCCGATTATAAATACGTCGGATTTTGGCACGCAAATAAGACGGACGCGCCCTACGTTTGCATCGAACCTTGGAGCGCTTTACCCGCCACCGACGGCCAGATCGACGTCTTGGAAACGAAAGCGGATATGACGCACGTACTTCCCAACGAAACAGCAAGCAAACAATTCACTATTGAAATTCACGAATAAGTCCATCAAACGACGCGGGGTCGGCAATTTTGCCGACCCCGTTTTCTATGTCAGATTATTTCGCAAAAGCCTGTTCTAACACCGCCAAATTAACAAGTTTCTCCAAGAACGAATTTTGCGTAAAGAAATAATGATTGCTCGCTTCATAGCCGATCCGCGCGTCCACGCTCGCTAACCGATACAATCGCTTGGTCAAACTCCGTTCTTCTTCGATCAACGCGCGTACGTCTTGATAGGACGCCGTTTCCTTGATCTTGGTATAACGGAATTGCACAAGTTCGCTACGCAAATTCACGTACACGGTTTCCGCCATACGTCGCAATTCTTCCAACGCTTCGTTGCGCGTGACGGTATCGAGTAATTCCAACCCCCGTTCGAAATGTGCAAGCAAGCGTTCCAAGCAGTTTTCGTATTCTTCGTCCGAACAAGTTTTCCATTGCTCGATCGCGTCGTACGGATAGCAAACCATCGTCGCGTCCAAACCCGTGCGTTTCTTATACCAAATATTTGTCGAGCCCACGTGTTGCGCGCCGTTATAGAGCGAATTTAGATCGAACGGATAATACCGATACCCTTCGGAGAATAAATGTACCGCTTCTTTCGCCACTTTCCACGCCTGCCCGTAGCGTTCTTCCAACCATGCGTCATAATCGAGTTTTCCCCGCAACAACCGATCGACGAGATCGAGCGACGGCGACGGATATCCGCCAAGCGTCCACGACATCATAAGCCCTGTCACCCCGAATTCCGTCAAATTGCTAATATGCTCTTTGATGAGTTCGAATACCGGCACGTAGGGCACGATAGAAAACTCCCAACTGTTGTTGATTTGCACCTTGGCAACAATCTTATGCCCCAAGCTCCGCGCGTACGATAAATTCTTTTTCGTTTCCTTACACGGCCCAACTTTCGATAAGGAATATTCCCCCACGTTGAATTCCTTACCGTCCCGTTCGATTGTACCCATTTCGCTGATACAAAGCACGGTAATGTCCTTATCCAAGTTTTCAATCCCCTTGGTTATTTCTTCGGGTGTCCAACCCCTATACGGCGCCCACCCCCAAAGATTTGCAATCAACCGCGCGGACGAACCGCTATCACGAATTGCGCGCATAAAAATATTGTTAACTTCAGGTACGACGTCCGCAATCGAACGCTTTAAGCAACGCGGACAGGTACAACCCTGCCAAGAATAACAGTTGGTAAAATTCTCACTCATGGTAATCGTGATAATTCCACCAAGTCCAGGTACGGCACTCACGAAATCTTTCACCGCGGTATACAGGTAGTCCTGCACCGTTTTCGTACTCGTACAAAGGTTGTATTGCCCGTTGAGAAACCAACCTTTCAAATCGTTGGTTTCTTTCGTGAACTGTTCGGGATAAAGCGCACGGGGTTCGTTCATATACAAATAAATCTTAATGCCGTATTTTCCGCATTTTTCAATGAGTTTATTCAAGTTTGCGCGACGGATTTCATACCCGTTTGAAACCCCTTCAGCAAACGGATAATGCGCAAGTTTCGGCAAAACGCCTTGAAACCAAATCCCATTGACGCCCACCGCCGAAAGCTTTTTCAACAATCCTTCGGAAATGGGATCTTCACCCGTCAAAAGCGTATCCCCGTACAACATCGAATATCCATAAATAATCTTCAAAAAATCTCCGTCTTCAGTCGGAACGGTTTGTATCGCAGGAAGCCCTTTATCGTATGCAAACTCAAACGGCAGAGTATAATCGGGAATAAAATTCTCTTTGATAATCTCTGCAATTTTCTCCGTTTGTGCAATTTCCGCTTCCGTCAACGGCGCGTAGGTCAACGTTTCCGCATACGGCTTAAAATTCCCCAACTTAACGTCCAAGAAATCGTCTTCTTTTAGATTGTATTCTAATTCGGCTTCCGTCATATTCAGTAGCGTCATAATCTGCTCGTACGGGAGCAAATGCCAGTTGTTCCGCAAAATGGTTATGTACCCAGACTGCATCCATCTCTCCGTATACCGAATACCGTCAAGCCCCAAACGCTTGACTTCACGTTCTACCGTTTTCTCGTCGGTTGAAAGTACTTCCGCGAGCTTTGCATTGGTCACCAAACCGTAATTACGCAAGAGAAAGGTTTGCCATTTTTGCGGAGTGAACACGTCCAACGTCTTTATTTTTCTAACTTCAGGCAACATAGTTTCTTTTCCCCTTCTATTTAGTTTTCGTACACCGAACGTTTCAAAACGCCCACGTAAGGAAGATTGCGGTATTGTTCCGCATAATCGAGCCCGTATCCAACCACAAACTCGTCTTCAATGACAAAGCAAGTATAATCGGGCTCCATCGGCACTTCCCGTCTTTCCGGTTTATCCAAAAGGGTGACGATATTCACGCTTGACGGCAACCGCGCGTTTAACAATTTCTTTAAATTGTATAACGTATTGCCAGAGTCGATAATATCTTCTACAATCAACACGTCCCTGCCTTGAATATCCGTGGCAAGGTCTTTTTTAATCGTCAATTCCCCTGTCGATTTCGTACCGCTACCATACGACGAAACCGCCATAAAATCAATCGTCAACGGCGTTTCCATATTGCGGATTAAATCGGAGAAAAACACAACGCTCCCTTTCAAAATACAAATCACAACGGGCGTTCTCCCTTCGTAGAGTTTGTCAAGCTGTTTTGCGATTTCGCGTACACGTACGTCAATCTCTTCGCTCGTGAGCATAATCCGCGCCACGTCCTTGTGTATCGTTTCCATAATCTCTATTCCTTCCTTTGTAATGATATATAAAGCACGTTTTCCGTGTCTTTTTCTACTTTTACTTTTTCGGAGATTTCCACTCCGCAAGCAACGTACACTTCCCGTCCGTCCTTTTCGGCGATCAACGGCAAATACGCCCGTTCGGATACGGGAATTTTATACTCGTTGAAAAACTTCTTCAACGACTTCGTTCCCCCGCCGAATTTCTCAATTTCGTCCCCGACTTCCCGAAACCGAAACACCGCGTCTTTGGGGAGTTTCCCCCCGTCAATCCGTAGCGTAGCGAATTCTCCACTCTCTTTTAAGGGCTTTTCAGAAACCCGAACGAAATATACTCCGCCGTCAAATCCGTCTTTGGAGAATGAAACCGATTGCGCCCGTTCTCTGCAAACCGTTTCACTCTTTTGATAAAAGGCAATCCCTTTCGCCGTTTTTTCCGCTTGTACAGCGTTTGGTAAATCCAGCTTTGCGCCCGTTTGCGCGTTCTGCAACGAAAACAGGCTATCTAAATGCGCCGTGGTGTAATCTTTCTCTACACCCAACGCTTTCATCGCCGTCAAGCACGCCCGACGGAACAACGGTTTTTCCGTAGAAAACGCCACCGTATACCCCCCGTCGTGATCCGAAACCAACGCATTCGCAAGCGCGTATAAATACGCGTCGTCTTCTTGCGCAAGCCTAGCAAACCGCGCCAAATTCCCTTTCGCACCCGCCACCGCGTCTTCCAAGCTCGGCAATACGCAAAGCCGTAATTTGTTTCTCGTCGCGTCCATTTGGAAATTCGTGGAATCGTTGCGATACTCTAACCCGTTTGCTTTGACGTACCCTTCCACGTCCGCTTTCGACCACTCCAAAATCGGTCGCAACAGCCAACCGTTTTCTTCCTGCATCGCTTTCGCTCCCGAGAGCGACGTACCGCGCGCCAAGCGGAACAATACCGTTTCCGCTTCATCGTCCTGGTGATGCGCCGTTGCAACGTAATCGACTTTCCCGCCTTGTACCAGCTCTAAAAAACAGGCGTAGCGGAAATTCCGCGCCGTCGTTTCCAAACTCTGTTTTCCGCTTTTTGCAAGCGCAACGCAATCCGCCGAAAAGGTATAGAGCGGAATTCCCCATTGAAAACAAAGCTCCTTGACAAACTCGGCGTCTTGCAAACTTGCTTCCCCACGAATCCCATGCTCACAATGCACGGCGGAAAGCGAAAACCCGTATTCCGTTTCCAAGCTTTTTAAGTAATGCAAAAGGCACGTCGAGTCCTGTCCCCCCGACGTAGCCACACAAATCCGCTTGCCTGAAAACTTTCCGAATTTCATCATACGTTTAGTATACCATACCCAACACCCCTTTTGCAAGGCTTTTGCGCAACTTTTTCACGTGCGCACGAAAAAACTCCGTTTAACACGGAGTTTTTATCCTTTATTCTTCCTTGCCGTAATACGCTTGCAAGTATAACCGTTCGATCTCTTTTACCAGCGGGTATCTGGGATTTGCGCCCGTACATTGATCGTCAAACGCGTCTTTGCTCATTTGTCCAAGCGATGCAACAAACTCCCGTTCGCTCACCCTTTCCCCAAGCGCTTCGCGGATGCTTTCGGGCATTTTTAACGTACGCTTTAGCCCGTCTATTTTACCAAGCAAATTCTCAAAAACTTCTTCGTCCGTTTCCCCTTGACAACCGACGTACCTGCCGATTTTCGCATACCGCGACAGGCAATCGGGATACGCATATTGCGGAAACGTACCCATTTTTTCAGGAGCATGCGTCGCGTTATACCGCATAATCTTCGGCAA
Organism: Clostridia bacterium; assembly: GCA_017625565.1. Lineage (GTDB taxonomy): Bacteria > Bacillota > Clostridia > Christensenellales > Borkfalkiaceae > Scatosoma. Next base: position 14,490 of record JAGAKN010000019.1, on the reverse strand, counting down.
GAGCAACGCATTTGCCAAACCGTGTGGCAAATGCCACCTTGCGCCCAACTTATGCGCCATCGAATGGCACAATCCCAAAAACGCGTTCGCAAACGCCATGCCTGCCATTGTTGCGGCGTTCGCCACCCGTTCCCGCGCTTCCAAATCCGCGCTACCGTGTTCATAGGCGCGGGGCAGGTACGCGAACAACAGCGAAATTGCCTCCAACGCCAACCCGTTGGTGAAATCGGACGCCAACATAGACGCCACCGCTTCGATTGCATGCGACAACGCATCCACCCCGGCATTCGCCGTCAAGCTCGGCGGAATATCCGTCATCAAATCGGCGTCACAAATCGCCATCGTTGGCATCAGCTCGTAATCGGCAAGCGGATACTTCTCTCCCGTTTTCTCGTCGGTGATCACGGCAAACGGCGTCACTTCGCTCCCCGTCCCAGCCGTCGTGGGAATGGCAACAAACATCGCCTTTTTTCCAAGTTTCGGAAACCCGAACACCCGTTTTCGGATATCCATAAACCGCATGGCAAGTTCTTCAAAGTGCACGGACGGATGCTCGTAAAGCACCCACATAATTTTCGCCGCGTCCATCGGCGAACCACCCCCCACGGCAATGATCACGTCGGGCGCAAAATCCAACATCCGTTTTGCACCAGCTTTCGCACAAGCCAACGTCGGATCGGGCGTCACTTCGAAAAACTCCGTCCGTTCAATCCCCAGCTCGTCCAAAATCTCCGTCACCTTTTTGCTAACCCCGTTTTTATACAAGAACTCGTCCGTGACAACGAACGCGCGTTTCTTTCGATAGCATTCTTTCCCAAGCTCTCTCAACCCCGTCCGCAAAGCTCCGCGCTTAAAATACACCTTTGCAGGCGCGCGAAACCAAAGCGTATTCTCTCTTCTTTCCGCCACGGTTTTGATGTTGATAAGTTCCTTAACCCCGACGTTCTCGCAGACGCTGTTTCCACCCCACGATCCACAACCGAGCGTCAACGACGGCGTCAAACGGAAGTTGTACAAATCCCCGATCCCCCCTTGCGCCGCAGGCGTATTCACCAAAATCCGACACGTTTTCATTCGATCGCAAAAATCGGAAAACCGTCCCTGCGCCTGGTGGACGTCGATAAAAATCGATGCGGTATGTCCAAACCCGCCTGCACGGATCAACTCGTCTGCAATATTCAACGCCTTTTCAAAACTCTCCGCGCGATAGGACGCCAATACCGGCGAGAGTTTTTCCTTTGCAAACGGCTCGTCTTCGCCCGTAGAATGGACTTCCGCAACCAAAATTTTCACGTTCTCGCCCACGTCGATCCCGCAAAGCTTCGCAATCTCTCTCGCCGATTGCCCGACAACTTTCGGGTTGAGTTTCCCCCCGTCGAACATACCTTTGCGTACTTTTTCCTTTTCTTCGTCGTTTAAATAGTACCCCCCAAGCGCAACGAGTTCCTGCTTAAAAGCGTCGTAAACTTCACTTTCGACCACCACCGATTGCTCGGATGCGCAAATCATCCCGTTATCAAACGTCTTGGAATGCACGATCGACGACGCCGCTCCTTTCAAATCCGCCGACCGTTCGATTAGCGCAGGCACGTTCCCTGCGCCCACCCCGATCGCAGGTTTTCCCGACGAATACGCCGCCTTGACCATCGCCGAGCCCCCCGTCGCCAAAATCAAATCCGCTTCTTTCATAAGCACTGCGGAAAGCTCCACGCTCGGCTCGTCAATCCATCCAAAAATCCCTTTGGGCGCGCCAGCGCGCACCGCCGCATCTAATACGATCTTTACTGCTTCAATCGTGCATCGTTTCGCCCGTGGGTGTGGCGACACCACCAAACCGTTTCTCGTTTTTAAACAAATCAACGCCTTGAATATCGTAGTCGACGTCGGGTTCGTCGTCGGAATCACCGCCGCCGCCACGCCGATCGGCTCGGCAATGCGTGTATACCCACCGGCTTCGTCGCGCTCGATCACACCGCAAGTTTTTTCGTTTTTATAACGGTTGTAGACGTATTCCGCCGCATAATGGTTCTTTAAAACCTTGTCTTCGAACACCCCCATTCCCGTTTCTTCCACCGCAAGTTCCGCAAGGCGTATCCGTTCCGCGTTCGCCGCCGTCGCCGCCACGCGAAAAATCTCGTCTACGCGCTCCTGCGAAAACCCCGAAAACTCCGTTTGCGCGATACGTACGCGTTCCAACAATTCCTTTAAGCTCTTTTCGTCCGTCACTCGTTTTTCCATGTATAGCCCCCTTCTCCTTTGCAGTTTGCGCCAAACCCCGAAAAAGAATGTATAAACAAGTAGACTTTTCCCTTTTAACCGCTTGCCTTTCCTTGTAAATCGTGTTATAATAAAGAAAAACAATAAGGAGAAAATTTATGAGAGTTATTAAACCCCAACCCCTTTCCAAGAAAGCGTTCGCGCCCTACGGAGAGTACTATTCCATGCAAAAACCCGACGGGTACGCCTTGCAAGGCGAAATCCACCGTTTCTTCCCCGACAGAGTGTTGGCGAATATGACGAACGGCAACGTCGGTTTCTCGACCATTCTTGTCAAAAAGCCCGAACAAATGCTGATCAAGCAAGCGGAATACCACACGACGACCTGCGAATTGATTATGCCCTTGAACGACGACATGATCATTCACGTAGCGCAACCGTCGGCAGGCAAACCCATTCCCGAAGAAACGCGTGCGTTTATCGTACCCAAGCACACGCTTGTAAAAATGAACGCTTGTATTTGGCATTTAGCTCCCTTACCCAAGACCAAGGACGAGCTTGCCGCGTTGATCGTTTTGCCCGAATGTACGTACATCAACGATTGCAAAGTGGTCGATTTGCAACCCGAAGAACAATTCGTGATCGAGCTTTAATTTCCAAGTATACTATACCCCCGACGTCTTAGTGACGTCGGGGGTTTTTCTTACCGTTCCGCATTATATAATTTTCCTGCCAAGATCGCAAGCTTCGCCGCCAGATCTTCCGATTTTAGTTCCACTCCGTCAGGCACGCGTAGCGTCGCGGGTGCAAAATTCCAAACGGCTTTAATCCCTGCTTCAACTAGCAAATTCACCGCGTCTTGCGCCGCGTGTTTGGGTACGGTGACAATCCCGATCTTCACCCCGTTTTCCTTAATGAATTCTTGCATCTTTTCCATTGCGTAAATGGGTTTTCCTGCCACTTTCGTCCCGATCAATCGCTCGTCCACGTCAAATGCAGCAACAATATTCAGTCCGTTGTGTTTAAAGCCTTCATAGCCCATAAACGTGCGTCCCAAACCGCCTGCGCCGACGACGATTACGTCGGAATGGTTATGATACCCCAAGAATTTTTCAATATCGAAAATCAACCGACTTACCGAAAACCCCAAACGCGGTTTTCCACTCTCCGACGAAACGTACTCTAAATCTTTCCGCACCAACACCGACGACACCGAAATGCTTTGCGCAAGTTGCGTCGACGAAACGTACTCCGCGCCTTTGGCGTGCTCTTGCAAAAAGTGCAAATACAACGGCAATCTCGCAATCGACGCTTTGGAAATTCCTTTACCTACGTCCTTTTCTATCGTTTTCCCTTGCATATTCTCTCCTATGCGCAATTTCCCATACGCGCAATCATTCCCCTAAAATTTCCCGCAAAAACGCCGACTTTTCCGCGCTTTGCGCCCCGTACGGCAAGGGCAATTCCGTCCGTTTCGGGCGCGCGCTGTAGCCGATTTTCCCGTCTTTCAATACCAATACCGTATGCCCAAGCGCCCACGCTTCTTCTAAATCGTGCGTGACGAGCACCGTCGTCGGACGTTTCTCTTCCCAAAGCAAAGCAAACTCTTTCCAAAGCCGAATTTTCAATGCGGTATCCAGCGCCGCGAACGGCTCGTCGAGCAACAACAGCTCCGCATCGGATAAGAACGCCCTAGCCAAATTCACCCGTTGTTTTTCGCCCCCCGACAGCTTGCTAGGATATTTGTTTTTGTATGCGCTAAGCCCCAATTTTTCTAAAACCGTATCAACCTTCTCGGGATTAGCGCCTGCATAAAGCAAATTCTCTTCCACCGTCAAATGCGGAATCAATCTCGGATCTTGAAAGACGTACCCCACCTTTGCAGGCACGCCTGACAACTCCCCGTCAAACTCCGTCAAGCGCGCAAGAATATTGAGTAGCGTCGTTTTTCCTACCCCCGACGCCCCAAGCACGCAAGTAATTTCCCCGTCGGGAAACGCAAACGCAAAATCGGTAAACACCCGTTTGGTTTCATAGGATTTGTTTATCAGTCCTTTCACTTTCCTCTCCTTTCAAACAAGCGCGCCACTCCGCCGCCCAAACAATCGCACAAAAACCCGAACGCGCAAGCCACGATCACAAGCGCGAACAACGTCGGCATTTCCCCGAAAATTTGCGCATCTTGCATCAAAATCCCCAAGCTCGCTCTCGTCCGCACCAAAATTTCCGCCGAAACGACCAACTTGATCCCAAACCCGAGCGCCGCCCCCGCTTCCCTTGCAAAAAAGGGCGCAATCGTCGGCAAATACAATTTTGCGATCCGCTTGCGAACGGGTACGTTATATACACGGCTCATTTCCACCAGCTCCTTATCGACGGCGGAAATCGCCCCGAACACCCCTGCGTACAACGTGGGGAAGAGCGATAAAAACGCCACAATCACGGGCGCAACCCCTGCATTCGTCCATACGAGAATAATCAAGAGCACCGCCATCACGGGCGCGGAGCGCAAAAACACGACGACGGGAGCAAACACCCGTTCCACCGCAGGGAATACGTATCCTAGCGTCGCCACCAACATCGCCAACGCCACCGACCAAACGAACGCCTGCAACACACGCAAAAAGGTATGCAAAAACGCACGCCAAAACCCTGCGTCCGTGAACAACAATTTCGCAAGTTTTTTAACGCAATCGGAAAAAGCGGGGACGACGTACTCGTTCCCGACCGCCACCCAAGCGACGACCCACACGCAAACGAGCAATCCTATCCCGATTGCCGTCAACGCCAAATTTTTCCAAATTGCTCTTTTGAACATAACTGTTTTCCTTATTTTATAAAATGCCGTCCAAACCGAACGTCCGCGTGCAGAAGAACGCCGTTGCAGGCAAGGTCGCCTGTGCGGAACTCACTTCCTTGGCAACGCTTAAAAACGCGTTGACGTCTTGGCTACAATCTTTCGCTCTCGAAAACCAAACCCCGCAACGCTCTACAACTTCGGGTTTGAGCATCGGCGCTTTCAAATTCGTAGTCGCGTACCCGTCTTCCAAATGCGCGCTAACCGCGGAAACGATACTCGCCCCGTCTGCTGTGCGGAGCCACGAAACCGATTGCACGATCCCTTGCACGAACGAATCCAACCATTCCGCGCGCTCGTCAATCAAACTATTTTTCGCCACGATCACGGCTTGCGGATACCCGTTTTCTCCACCGTACAACGCCTGCAGATCCCCAACGATGGAATATCCTTTCGCGCTTTGTGCGGTGACCGCAGGTTCTGCGAGCACGAAACAATCCACGTCCGTCGCTACGCCCACTTCTTGCGGACCGGTGATCGCGCGCAAATTCACCGCCGTCGCCGAAACGGAGTTTCCCCCCGTCAAATCGTTATATTCCACGCCGTTTTTCTTTAACACCGTCTTAAACACCAACCCCGGCACTTCCGCGAGCTGAATGACGCCCACCGTTTTCCCAACGAGCGTTGACAAGTTTTCCGCCGTATATTGTACGCCGTCCTTTGCGATCATATACAAATTCCCGTGCGTGACCGCGCCAAGCATTTGATATTTCTCCCCGCTCCCAAGCAGTTTCGTCGCAGCCGTCAACGGCAACACGCAAATATCCGCGTTATCGGCAGCGTCTTTTGCCGTCACCTTGGTTTTAATCAACGTCGGATCGACGACGCGGTAGCTAACCCCGTCCGTTTCCGTATCCGTAGCCATCGCCCCTGCAAGCGCCAAGGCCGGCGCTCCGTCAGGCATATACACGTACACTTCGCCGTCCTTTTTCTCCTTTTTACAGCCTGCTCCAAATGCGCTGAATGCAAACACCACCGCTAAAACCCCGAAAAACAAGCTCTTTTTAATAAATCCTTTCATAGTTTTCGTCCTTTTTTGTCGAATTTTCTCTTCCCCCGACGTTTGCGGTTGGGGGCATATATTTTGTAAACCTTCCGCTTGCATTTTAAACGTCCCCGTTCCAAACGGCTTCTACGCGATGGATCGGCGAACCGCATTCCACCCATTTTCGTTCGTATTCCGTGACGATATTCCATGCGGGATTTCCATTCTCATGCAAATCGTACGTCACGTTTTCCACGGCAAACCCGCAAGCTTCGTACTCTTGCAAAGAGAACTCGAAAAACTCCCGATCGTCCGTCTTTTGCACGATCTTTCCGCCCGTTTTCAAGAGTTTTTTATACACGTTCAAAAAATTTCGGTGCGTCAACCGTTGCGTCGCATACCCAAGTTTGGGGAGTGGCGTTGAAAAATTCAAATAAATCGCCGACAAACTCTTTTCAGGGATATAACACGGCAAACACTCCGCGCGGATATTCAAAAACCGAATATTCCCGATCCCACGTTTTTTCACTTCTTCCATCGGCGTCAAAATGACGTTGCTCATCTTTTCGAGCGCTAGGTAGTTCACGTTCGGTTCACGCACGGCAAGCTCCATCACGAACCCGCCCTTTCCACAACCGATTTCCAAAACGACGGGCTGATGATTCCCAAACGCCTTTTCAAAATCCACCAGCGCGCGGAATGTTTCCGCCGCTTCTTTCATATTCAAAATCCCGTTTGCGCCTTTCGCGAGCAACAAATCGCCACAAGCGTCCATTCTCGCGTCAAAATTACGCTTTCTTCTCATTCGCATCGACATAATTACTTCGTCCCCGTACTCCCGAAACCACCGACGCCACGCACGGTCTCCGACAACGTTTCCCGTTCTTCAAACTCCGCTTTCAAGAAAGGCGCTACGACAAGTTGCGCAATCCGTTCTCCTGGCGCGACCCGTTGTTCTTTATCGGAATGGTTGTGGAGCGCCACCATAATTTCTCCGCGGTAGTCGGCGTCGACTACCCCCACCTTATTCGCAGGCGCAAGTCCACGCTTAGACGCAAGTCCGCTTCTCGCGTAAATCAACCCCGCGTATCCTTCGGGGATCTCCATGGCAAGCCCCGTCCGCACGAGCTTGGTTTCCGCCGGCGCAAAAACAAGTTCTTCTTCGCACAAAGCATACAAATCCGCCCCTGCGGCGTATTGCGATCCGTACGTGGGTAAAGTAGCTCTTTCGTCCAATTTTTTGACGGCAATTTTCGGCATAATTTTCTCCTTAACGGAAATAATTCCGTTCCTTTTTTGTAGTATTATACCAAACCACGACGAAAAACGCAAGTATTTGAACAAACCCAACCGACAAATGCGTAAAAAATTATCGATTTGTTTTTACAAAAAAAACGGCGGAACAATCCACCGTTTTCTTTGCCGATTAAGCCGACGTAGCGTCTTCCGCGTCCAAACGGAAAGAATCGTACATCAACGCGTAATGTTCCCCAAGGTAAGCCCTTGCATGCACGTCTTCCGCAAACACCGAAAACCTCTCGATCGGGTCGGTATACGTGTTCGTATAATACGTCCTGACGACGTCGTACCGTTCGAGATCGGACAACGAATAATCCATCGGATACGGCGCAGGCGAAGTTGGTTTCCCAGAATAGCGTAAATAAAACAACAACTCTTCTCTCAAAGCTTCCACTTCGCTTTCGTATTCAGCCGTCAATTCTTGCGTTTTCAACTCCCAAAGTTTGGAAATAAACGTCCCGTTTTCGGTAAATCGGTATTTTTCTCTTTCAATCGCCTTTTGCAACGCTCGGAACAACGCATTCTTTTTTGCTTGCGCCGAGCGCACTTCTTGGATCTGCTCGTCCGTCAACGCCGCAAACTGCGCTTCCGTATAAGCAATAATATCAATTTGCATAACACTCCCCCTTTATTCCAAACGTTCCACTTCCGCCGTCATACCCGTTATTCTCGTGTTTTTTTGCGGTTCGAAAGCGAATTGAAAAATGTTCCCCCGCACGTTCAACGCAACCGTGGTATCGCCATTTTGTAAATTTACCCGCTTTTCCACCGCTTTCCCGTCGTAAATTGTCCGCAAGAGAAATTCTCCTTTTCCAAAAAAACGCAATCGCCTTAACGTTTTGGGTTTTTCCGTCCCAAACGTCACAATCTCGCTGGTAAACGTATAGCGTTCCCCGTCTGGTAGCGTTCCGTTTTTAGACAAAACCCCTACCGAGTCCTGCCAAGTCCCGAACGCCATACTCTCGCTCCCCGACAAACCGTCCACGTCGAATAGCGAATATCCGCTTTCCCCCGAGCTCTCCACCGCCACGGTTCGTTTCCCTTTATTCTCATCATCGTATCGAAGAAAATAGGTATCGCCGTGCGTGGCGTTGCTACAAACCGGCATAAATATCGCCGGTTGAATATCCAGCCCTTCGCACACGAGCGCCGAGCGCTCCCCGTCGAATTTCCGAATACCATTCTCCGTCAAGAAGAAAATATTCTCTCCACACGCACCGATAGATCCCCTAAGGATTTTCTCGCCGTCGTACGCAATCCGCACCGCCTTAAACTCGCTCGCTTCGCCTTTTGCGTCCAATCGGTAAATCGCGCGCTCGAAGAATACGTACAGACGTTCTCCCAGGTCTTGTAAACCAACGATTTCCCCGAAAGAAGACGGAAACGTAATCGATCCGCTCGCGTCTAAAACGTCACCGAACTGCGTAGGCTTTGCAGGATCGTTATACACAACGGTATACGACGCTTTCGCAACGAACAACCGATGATGAAAGGCACAAACCACAGGCAACGTATTCTCTACGTACGTTTCGCTAAACTTTTCTCCAACCTGTAAGAACCGCAACCCCCTCTTGTCTGCCCAAGCGGTCACCGCGGTCTTATCCCCGCAAATATACTGTGCAATCGCAACGTCTAGATAATTGATGGTCACCAACGAAAACTTTTCCTTCTCGTGATCGTATACATACGTTTGCCCTAAACTCGTCATATACGAGATCGCCCGTTGATACTCTCCGCCGCTCTCGGTTTCTACGTACTTCTTTTGCATAGCGTACAACCAAACGGGTTGCCCGGCAGTCAACAAGCTAAACGCCAATCCGTTTTCCCCGTAATACTTCATACCGAACCCGGTAGTTAAAACCCCGTTTCTGCAATCGCAATTACGACTCTCCGCCGCGCCGAGTATTTCTGCCTTTTCGCTTGGGACAGCGCAAAATCCTTTATAGACGTAGCGCAACGTTTTAGGTTTCGCCTTGAACGTTTTCTTTGTCAATCCCCACATCACGCCCACCTTCTCGAACGCATTCTCACGCTCGGTCGCGCGTGATAAGCCGCCGCAATCGCGTCCTTGTATTTTTTATCCCAAACCGCGCTCTCTTCGTACAATCCCGTCGCCAAAGTATACTCCGTCGCCACCCCGTACGCAAGTAGCCGCGTGGACACTTGCGCCCGAAAATCGCTTTCGTCGGACATGTCTTTTTTCTCGGGAGTGTACGTGTACGCAATTTTGAGTTTCCCCGGTTGCACCTGCAAACGATCTGGGAACAACGTAAACTGCGCGGGGTTTCCCCACTCGTCCGCAACGCGCAAAACGCGCACGACGGAACGGCTTAACGTTTCATAAAGCACCGCGCCCGTTTCCGTATACACGTCGTCTTCCGCGTACAACGGCAAATAATCCAACGCCACTTCGTTTTCGACGAGATTGAAACAATCCAGCAAAAGTTCCGCCTTTTTCTTCGTTGCTTCCGAAGCATCTTCCCCAGCGAAAAATTTGGCGATGTCGTCCTTAAATCCCAACTCCGTAGCCGCAGTCAAAATCACTTCTTGTACCGTCATTTTTTCACACTCTCCTTGTCTTTTATTTTAGCAAAAAGGGCGTACACTAATACGCTCGTCGCATACACGGTACGCCCCTTCCGTTCTATCTCGGCTTATTTTTCGGTGATGCCGTACAACATACCTTGCCCCGCCGGACAGGAGCAAATCAATTCCGCGTATTTCACGAGCGTCGCCGTATACACGGGTTTACCGGGGATTTGTTTCAAAATCTTCCCGTCTTCACCCTCAAGCCATTGCCAATCGCAAAGCTGATGCAATTTGAAATCGTCGGTATTCAACAAATACATAGTACCCGTCGGGCAGAAACGATCAACGACGATAGGAATACCTTGGAAAGACAACGCCTTATATCCGCCTTCCAGTTCCACCGTCGGCAACACAACGCCGCGCGTTTGATAATATTCCAAAATCGCACGTCTTACCCCCCACGAACAAATAATAAAATTCACTTTACCGCCCGATTTTTCTTCAATCGCGTCGATTGCAGTTTGTACCGCCAACTCGCTGAACGTCGAACAGCTTTCTTTATAAGGCTTCATAAATTCCTTATCGCGCGCCGTTCCGTAAATCGCATTATCGCCAAACAACGCCGAAAGCCCCGTAATTTCAACTCCGAACGAACCTTGTATACACATTTGAGAACCGGGACCAACCGTACTCGCCGGAAGCAAAGGTCCGTCCACGGTGACCGTTTCATCCAAATCGTCGATGTACACAATTTTTCTTGCTTGCGCCTGCGAAATCATCTCCCCGGTTTCTGTATAGAAATCAACAACCATTCCTTCGTGGATATTTTTAAGAGAATCCAGTTTTATAATATTCGCAGTAGGTTGCGAAACCACGGTCGCGATTTTCCCCGTACCGTCGCCGAACAACATTCTACTGAAATTGTATTTCGCGCCTTTGATAAGCCCTTGCATTTCGTCGTTCAACAAGTTGACGAACGCGCCTTCGTTGTTTGCTGACGCTCGAATCGCCTTATCGGAAATTTCAATCGTCCCGTAAAGATTTTTCAACGGCGCGGTAAACTGCACGTACAAATTCCCCGCCGACGCAGGAAGATCTCCTGCTTCGCTACCTGCGCCAACCCCGCCGTTCACGCCGTATCGAACGTTCTTTTTAACGTCTTTACCAACGACGTCCGAAGAAGTACGCTCAATCGTTGCAAGGAACGGGCTGACTTTCGTATTCAAAGATTCCGCTACCGCGTCCAAGTAAAAAGATTTCAATGCGTTATCCGCTGTTTGAAGTGTGACCATAAATATTTTCTCCTTTTTTCTAATTTTTATTGCGTTTGAACCGCTTTTTTAAAATATTGCAACGCCATATCACCTGCGTCGCCTATGTTTTTGGCTTTCACGGGCGCGGACACGTACGCTCCGCCCCCACCCGCCGTCACGGGCGCACCCGATTTCCCGATCGAGCTTAAATACTCCCCGATAATTTTCAAGCGCACCCCCTCATTACGGCAGACGTGCTCGTACAACGTATCGGGTGAAAGTTCGAAAGTCCCGCTATTTGCGACGCGCTTTACCTGTTCCCCCGCTTCGTTTGCCGTCAACGCGCTATTCGTTCCCACGTTCCCGTCGTCGACAAGCCTATCTTCCACCCTACCGTTTTCCGTTTCGCCTACCTTTTCTTTTGCGGGCATTTCCCCGTCCATGGGTCGTTCGTCCGAATCCTTTCCGCGCCCGATTTCGACTTCCGCAAGGAATTTGTCGAACTCTTTCGCCTCCGCCTTTCTCGACTTGGCATTCTTACGGAGCTTTTCCACCCCGCTTTCCGCCTCGCCTTCAAGCGCTCCGTCCTTCCGATTTTCCACTTCTCTCTCCAACTCCTTCAAGCGTTGACTTCTTCTCGTGAACTCTGCCTGCAAGGAATTGTACGCCCTAGCAAGGGCGTCTACGTCCTTGAACTTTTCCGGCACAGTCGAGCCTTCCTTCTCGCGATTTTCGGTCCGATCCACCCGCTCGCTTTCCACTATGTCTACCTGTTGCTCCGCGCCGTCCGTCATTTCGTAAACGTTCTCCTTTATTTCCATAATTTTCTCTCCTTTTAATTGTTTTGTTTGGCTTTATGTTCGCCAATATGTGCCAAAAATCTTTTTTTCCATTCTTCCTTGTTCTTTGCGCGTTTGAACTCCGCCGAGAGCAAAAACCGCGTATGTTCGACGATATGCAACGCGTGATCGTCATACTCGTCCACCCCCACATCTTCCTGGCGCAGGGTAAGATTTTCTTCCAACGCCTTAGCGATATGCAGCGAAGAAATATCCCGTGCGTTCTCGTACCCCCCAAACCCAAACGCTTCCAAAATCCGATGCTTATTCTCTTTAGAAACCTTTCCATTCTCGTCCGTGAGCAGTCCCGCTTCGTACAACTGCAACAACGTAGCGCGCTTTTCTTCGGGCGAAGCCGATTCCTGCGATTCGAACTGAATATCGCTCACCGACAACGTCGACGCGTTGAAATAATAAGTTTCCACCTTTTTGTTTTCCCCCGTCAACGTCATCATTCGTGCCGATCCGGCGAACTGCCGATACAACCGCAAAATTTGTCTACCAATCTCTTTCAACGCCCGATCCATGCTCGTGGTCGTTGCCGACAATCTCGATTCGTCTTGCGCAAGTAAGAGTTGCAATCCCGTGGCGCTCGTCACTCTCACGGGCGTCGAATCCTTAGAAAGTTCACTCACTCCGCTGATGAGCGAAAATTCGTTTTCAAGCCATTCTTCTTCGTCCTTAAACTCCGACGGAATATTCCCGCAATCCAACATTTCGGGTGCTTTTCCACCTTGACGGTACACCAACACTTTCCCGGGCAACAACCCTTCATCGGACAATTCGTCTACGTCCACCGACCCGTCTTCTACGGTCAAAACCCCCATCGACAGTCTGTTCAAGAACTCGTGTTTCCGATTTCGAACGGCGTTATACGCACGTTGCACGGGAATCAACCGATCGATCACACTCCCCGCAAAAAACGCCCCAGGCAGGCGTATACTGTCCTGCTTGACAAACGGCAATCCCTTCGTCCCACGTTCTTCGTTCGCAAACGGCAAACCGCCCTGGTAGAGCAATTTTCCGCCCGCAACGATCTCCAGCTTCCCGTCGGGAGCTTCTTTGCTCGGCCGAGTATACCTTTCCAACAAAAGCACCCCGTTGTGGATCATCGTCTTATGCATTCCCCCGTGTTGCGCAGGCAATTTTCCCGAAGTCGGCTCGCTGTACCCGAACGTTCCGACAAGATCCGTCCCCTGCACCAGCACGCCGAATTTCTCCAACACGTAATCGGCGGAAACGGTTTGCACGTGAATCAAACTCCGCACGTCCTTCAAATCTTCCACGTCCAAGCGATCGGGAAAAATCTCAAACGGCGACACGGCGGTCACTTGCGCTTCCCCTTCGTAAACGGGGTTATTTTGCTCGTCAACGGCTACCTGCCTGCCACCTTTTTCATTCCAAACGACTTTATAGAACGCCGAACCGCACGTTTCCGACCAAACGATCGCTCTAGAAACGGTATCGGCAAGATAAATACGTTCCTGCACGTATTTCAACACCCCCGTCGCCAACTTTGCCGCCATCAAATCCCCGTCTTCATCCGAGAACGCGCGCACACGCAACTCAGGCTTGCGTCGTTCCAACTTCGCGATACGCGAATCCACCGTAGGCGCGATATGATTAAACACCCTGCGCGATTGCCAATAAAACCGTTTATCTTCCTCCACAACTTCCCCGAAAGGCGAAACGTCGCAATACTGATTTCCGCTTAAAAAATTCATATTCAACAGCCACCCGTTTTCCACCGACCGCCGTTCTTCCCTACGCCGTAAGAAATCCTGCGTAATCTCTTCCGCGAGTTTCGCATCCGCAATCTCTTTCGCCCTTTCCCGTTCCTTTTCCAACTCGTCCTTGTTTTCCAACACTGCAATCTACCTTCCTTATTTTGATTTTTTCCCCGTCTTTTTCACGACGGATTTTTTCCTTGTTTTTTTGGGCTTGTCCGCTTCCATCGTCGCGTTTTTCTTCTCGTCTAACGCCTGCAACAACTTCTCCCGTTCCCGTTCCAACTCTTCGTCCGACCATTCGGCAATCCCCTGTTCCGTCGTTTCGCTTGCGAGCAACATTTGCACCGCTTTTAAATCGGGCGGAATATCTTTTTTAATTTTTTTCCGTTTGGTCAATTTCAAAGCCCCGTCCACTTCCGCGTACTCTTCGGTCACTTCGGAAACTTCAAACCCAAGCGCCACTTTTAAAAGCGCTTCGTCCAACCTTTTTTCCTGTTTTTTTCTCGCCATCGTCTACCAACCTACCTTTCCTTGTTTCAACCCCCGTATCCGTTTTTCTTTATCCTTTTGAATAAACGTCTTTTCTTGGAGCGTATTCGATTTTTTCGGGCGCGACATTAAATAATAGCGCATTTCGTCCAACCCGTGATCGTCCGCCTTTCTCGGCAAATCCCCGCTCCCCCAATAATACCCTTTGAGTTCGGAAATCAACTTCACACAGTTCTTGAATATGTACAAATTCGGCAACCCGTTCTTCTGATTGAGATAACTTTTCACACGG
>JAGAKN010000018.1 GCA_017625565.1 Clostridia bacterium | reverse complement strand
CTCCTAAGGCTCAATTCGGGGTTCGATTCCCTGTGGGCAGACCACCTAACAGTCTTTTTTACAATGAAAAAGGCTGTTTTTTGTTGCTTATAACTTTTTTTACGTGCAGGAACGCATTGCAATATTTGTTAAAATATGGTATAATATATAAAAAATTTTGTGTAATAAATAGTTTTCGATATTATAAAGAGCGAGGATGGATAAGTAAAGATGAGTGGGGATGATATTTTTTTAAGTACACTTTTTGGGTCTGAACTTCTAGTGTTATTGGGGAGTTAGTTTGGGGTCTAAATTATTTGATGAATCAGTTGGTGAATACGGAAAAAAAATAACTTATTATAGAATATTGAAGATACTAGACGTCGAGTAAATCTTGATTTGTGAATTTATAAGACCTTAAAATCTTTACTTTTTTGTTAATATCGGCTTTTACAAGTAAAGATTTTTATTTTTAAAGGTAATACTAAAACAATTGAAAAAAGAGTCAAAAAAAGGTATAATATTGTAAAGGAGAGTTTTAGTCATGAAAATCGTAATCGTGGGTGGGGTTGCAGGTGGTGCAACTGCCGCAGCAAGAATAAGAAGACTCAACGAACACGCAGAAATTATTATTTTTGAGAGTTCGGGTTTTATTTCATACGCAAATTGTGGTTTGCCGTATTATATCGGTGGCGTTATTGAAGATAAGGAAGATTTGACACTGCAAACTCCCAAAAGTTTCTTTCGCCGTTTTAGAATAGCCTCTAAAGTTAATCACGAAGTAACGGACATTGACGTGCAAAATAAAACCGTCCACGTAACTGACTTAAAGACGGGAACAAGCTTTACGGAAAGCTACGACAGGCTGATTTTATCGCCTGGCGCAAAACCGATATTGCCAGATTTCTATACTGATAACGAAAAGACTTTCACGCTCCGCACCGTAGAAGATACGCTTAAAATTCGTGCATTTGTAGAGCAAAAACAGCCCAAAACGGCAGTCGTTATAGGCGGTGGCTTTATCGGTCTTGAAATGGCAGAAAACCTTGCTCAGCTTGGCATTAAAACCACTATCGTTCAACGCTCTAACCATCTTTTACCGACGGTTGACTGTGATATGGCGTCGTTTATCCACGCAAACTTCCGTCATCACGGCGTACAATTGTTATTAAACGTTAATACAAATAAAATGAGTATTACAGGCGAACAAGTTTCGCTTGAGCTTGATAATGGTTCCAATATAAGCGCAGATATGGTTGTGCTTGCAGTTGGCGTTGTCCCCGAAAACACCCTTGCTAAAAAGATAGGTTTAGAACTTGGTGTTAAAGGCGCAATCAAAGTTAATGCAAAAATGGAAACTTCAATTTCCGATATCTATGCAGTAGGGGACGCAGTTGAAGTTAAACATTTTATCACCGATCAAGATTCAGTAATTTCACTTGCAGGTCCAGCTAACAAGCAAGGCCGCATAGTTGCCGATAATATTTGTGGACTAAATAGCGAATATAAAGGTTCGCAAGGCTCTTCGGTTATTAAACTTTTTGATATGACGGTTGCAACCACAGGTATTAACGAACAGCAAGCAAAAGCAAACGGCATAGAATACGAAAAAGTGATTTTAACGCAAAATTCGCACGCTGGGTATTATCCGAACGCAACGGCTATGACCGTTAAACTCATTTTTGAAAAAGCAACTTATAAGATTTTAGGTGCACAAATCGTCGGCTATGACGGTGTTGATAAACGCATTGACGTTATCGCAACGGCAATTAGGGCAGGGATGAAAGCGGATGAATTAAAGGACTTAGACCTTGCGTACGCTCCGCCGTATTCGTCGGCAAAAGACCCCGTCAATATGGCGGGCTTCGTTGGGGACAATATCAAAAACGGCATAGTTAAGCAATTCTATTATGAAGATATTCCGTCTTTAAGAGAAAGAAAGGACGTGATTTTGCTCGATACGCGCACACCTTTTGAATATATGCGAGGACGCGCGGACGGATTTATCAACATTCCGTTGGACGATTTAAGAGAGCGTTTGGGCGAGCTGGATAGAACCAAGAAAATCTACGTAATGTGTCAAAGCGGACTGCGCAGTTATTTGGCAACGAGAATTTTAATGCAAAATGGCTTTGACGCTTATAATTTTGCTGGTGGTTTTAGGTTGTATAGCAGTATCAAAAACGAAGAAATGTTATCCAAAAAATGCTACTCTTGTGGTATGGATAAATAGAAAAACCCTAGCAAGAGAGTTTGATATGTCGATAATTGATTTCCTTGTCTAAAGAAGTTGATTTTGAATCATAAAAAAGGAGTAAGTCGGTGGCTAAAATCACCGACCTTATCTTTTTTGCTGGTGACCCTTAACCAACCTAAATCGAACCTTTTCGCGGGAAACTCCGACACCCTTAAAAGGGAACCCTCGGAGAGCGTCGTCGTTTTGCAAAGCAAAACTCCTCGCGCGAACCAACGTGTTCTTCACCATTCCCGTACAAGGCACCAAAAAGCAAAATTCCTAAACCGAACGATGTTCGATTTAGGAATTTGCTGGTGACCCCAACGGGACTCGAACCCATGTTACCACCGTGAAAGGGTGGTGTCTTAACCGCTTGACCATGGGGCCATCTATATATAACGAATTTTCGTGTTGTAATCGTGGTAGCGGCGATGAGATTCGAACTTATGACCTATCGGGTATGAACCGATCGCTCTAACCAACTAAGCTACGCCGCCATTTGGTTGCGGGGGCAGGATTCGAACTTGCGACCTTCGGGTTATGAGCCCGACGAGCTACCTAGCTGCTCCACCCCGCGATATATCCGCTGCAAATGACAAGAACGACTCGTCATGCAAAACAGCTTTATAATAATACTAAAAACGAAATCGTTTGTCAACTGTTTTTTGCGTTGTTTATAAAAAATTTTAAAAAAAATCAAAAAAGTTTATTTTGCCTTTTGATTATTCAAATCAAGAAAAAAACAACGGTTTTGTTTTTATAGACTGGACAAAACACTTTACAATATTGTTTTTTTGCGATATAATAAAATAAACTGGATAAATATGCCTAACAAACAAGGAAGATTATGAAAATTTCACAAAATTGGAAAGATTATTCAATCATCGCGACAGGTGACGGCTACAAATTGGAGCGTTGGAAAGACGTGTATTTACTCCGTCCCGATCCGCAAGTAATTTGGTCGGCGCAAACGGATTTATTTGCCTATCCAAAGCTCAACGCCTATTACAAACGCAGTGAAAAGGGCGGGGGAGGTTGGAAGATTTTAAAGCCGATTCCCGAAGAATGGAATATTGCGTACGAAAAACTCGATTTGCGTTTTAAAATCAAACCGATGGGCTTTAAGCATACGGGGCTTTTCCCTGAACAAGCCGTCAATTGGGAGTATATGACGGACTTAATCAAGAATGCAAATCGACCGATTAAGGTGTTGAATTTATTTGCTTACACGGGGGGCGCGACGGTAGCGTGCGCAAAGGCAGGTGCGCAAGTCACGCATGTGGACGCGGCGAAAGGCATGGTAGAACGTGCAGGCGAGAACGCGCGACTTTCGGGGATTGATACGGGAATACGTTATATTGTTGACGATTGTATCAAGTTCGTACAACGGGAAATTCGTCGTGGGAACAAATACGACGCCATTATTATGGACCCGCCGTCGTACGGGCGCGGACCGAACGGGGAAATGTGGAAGATTGAAAACGATTTATATAAGTTTGTAGAACTCTGTTCTCAAGTGCTTTGCGAGAATCCATTGTTCGTATTAATCAACAGTTATACTACGGGCTTGCAACCGATGGTCTTGCAAAATATTTTACAGTTAACGTTAAAAAATTACCATGGGCGAGTCGAGGCCTACGAAGTTGGGATAAAAACGGAGGAAGAGATTTCTCTTCCTTGCGGAGCAGGAGGTATTTTCGTCAATGACGGACAATAAAGAAACGCTTGCAAACGGGCAAGAAGAAACCGTAGCAAGCACTACGGAAAACGCTTTTAAAATTCTCTATGAAGACAATCATATTATCGTTGTTTTGAAACCGCAAATGACGGCTTGTTGTCCGGATGAAAGCAAGGACGATAATTTATTTGATCAAATCAAGCGCTACGTAAAAACGACTTATAACAAGCCCGGAAACGTCTATTTAGGACTTGTGCATCGTTTGGATCGTCCCACGGGCGGAGTTATGGTATACGCGAAAACAAGCAAAGCAGCTGCACGTTTAACCGAAGGCTTACAGGCGGGGGATTTCGAAAAGAAATACTTAACGGTGCTTTGCGGTACGCCTGATGGCGAGCGGGGTACGCTCCGAAACTATCTTCGGAAAAATACGGTAAACAATATGGTGTATATCTGCACACCGTCCGAAGACGGCGCAAAATATGCGGAATTGGATTATCGGGTTGTGGAAAGCAAACAAAAGTATTCCTTGGTGGAAGTCCGTTTGCATACGGGTAGAACGCATCAAATCCGTGTGCAAATGGCAGGGATTTCGCATCCGATCTACGGGGATATGCGCTATGGTGGAGCATTGGCGCAAAAAGGCAAGCTGGCTTTGTGGGCGTATTCGCTGTCGTTTTTACATCCGATCACAAAAGAGCGCTTAAAATTTATTGCGTATCCGCCGGAAACGGAAACGCCGTGGAAAGCCTTCGAGCTGTCAAAAGCGGTGGAAATTAAGTAAATTTTTCATAAATTGCAAAAAACACGCAAAAAAGCCTTGAAATGCGATTGACAAAAAGTAAAATTCCGTGTAAAATGGAAAAGTACGATATTGTATAAAAGGCAGAATTTACAAAATTCAAGAGGCACGTTTTCATGAAAAGAAAAAATAAGACATTGTTAACATTATTGCTTGCGGGTACGCTTTGTACCGCAACGGTCGGCGCGACGATGTTGCTCGACGAAAAAAAGGCTGTTGCCGATACGGAAGTAAAGTATTCGCTTTCGGAAGTTTTCGGTACGGAAAATGCGGATATTACCGCAACGAAAGTTGCGCAAACGGATACCGCGGAAACGGCGACGTTCACGTTTGCGGACAATGAAAGCGTAAGATTGAAGAAGAGCTTGGCTTTCAAATGGTTCGAAGGCGAAAACGACGCGAGATATTTCGCTACAAAGTTTGCGTTTGCCGACTTAAACTTTAAATCGCTGGCTTTTGAAATGGAAAGCACGTCGGCTTGGGCAACGGAAAAACAAAAGACGAAAAACACGCTTGTATTCACCAACGAAGCGGACGGTGTTTACGCTGTAGTATTGAACGACGGCGAAATGTTGGGAAAAGTAGATCCGACGCGTAAAGTGAAATTGGACGTTGCGGTTGGATCGCAAATCGAATTTAAGTTCTCCGAAGCGGTCAATGCACAAGACGGGGAATTCGACGTATTCGTTAACGGCGTGCCTGTAGGTGTGTTTACCAACGTTGGCTCGAACCACAGCAAGTACGAATATGACGAAATGCATCCGCTTACAATCGTTGCGGACGTGGAAACGGCGGGCGCGAAAACGACGCTTTATTTAGAAGAAATCAACGGTCAACGTTTTGATAATATTACAACGGACGGGGAATCGAAGAAAGTCGTCAAGGATACGGCAGTTCCCGTATTGGTTGTCAACGAAGATTTGAATGGGTTCTATCTCGGCGCTGCGTATTCGTTGAACTACGAAGTCATCGACGTATTACAAGATAATGCTACGGTAGACGGGACGTATTATCAATACAATCCTAACGATAAGGCGCCTACGTACAAAGACGCAAACGGCAACCCTAGAAAAATCAGCACGTCGGTATATTTCTACGATACAACGTATGAAAAGGACGGGGTACAAACTTCCGTTTACGAACAATTTAACGAAGAATACGTTTCCATATTATATACGGTAGGCGATTCTACGCATAATACGGAAGCTACGAAGAAGACCTACGATTTGTCCTGGTATGCAAATACTGTAAAGGAATTGGAACAAGGCGAAGGCGCGACGGCTGTCAAGACGAAGTTTATCAAGTTGGATAGAAGTACGCAAGGCGCTACGTATAAAATTCTCGACAAAACGAACGGATCGAATGATAAAACGGCGAACTACGAAACGCAAGTAGCGGCGTACCAAAAATTGGTAGAAGAAGCGGCGAAAGACGTTTATGCGGGTAGCAACTCGTCGATCAAATTCCCTTCGTTGGAATGGTTGTTCGCGGACGATAACGGTTATCGCAATTTGAAATTTACGATTTGCTACGTTTCGCCTGTCTCCGAATACCCGAACAGCGCGTCTAGTTTGAACTACGACGGCTTAAAGTTGGATACGAGCAAGGAAGGTTTGTACAAGTTTAAAGTATTCGCTACAGACAAAGCAAGCAACAAGATGCAATATTATCTCGACGGTGAACTCGTCGACGTAAATTCTTCGAATATTTGGGATATTGAAGAAATCCCCGAATTTGTGTTTGAAATCGAAAACCGCGGTTTGAAGATTGAAGCGGACGGTATTTCCGATAGAAAGGATACGGAAATTCTTGACGAAACGTATCATCTTACCGATTTCACGGTAGTCGGCGCAAGCACTTTGAAAGAAGATTACAAATTGTATAAATTGGATTTAGACAAATACAACAACGCATTGGCAACCGGCAAAGAACAAATTACGCAAAGCGTGCTCTCTGGTATTACGTACGAATCTTTGAAAACGGTAGTTGCTGACAAGATTGTGACGGCTACGGACAAAGATTATATGAAAATCTATTATGAAGCGTACGTAAGCTTGATCGCAACGGCAGTAGACGGCGACGTAGAAACAATTAAGGCTTGCTTTACCGAAATCAAGGAATACAATCCGTTGATTACAGAAGAAGACGTTGAAGAATGGGAAGCGTATAACAAGTACGAATGGAAACCTTTGGAACAAACCTTTAAAACGGTCGAAGAAGGCGAATACGTGATCTTTGCGGATTTCTGGGAATCCGATTTGCCCTTGCAAAGAGCGACGGCTTACAAGCTCGTAATCGTAGATTCCGAAGCGGACGTCATCAAAGGGGAATCCAACTGGTTGAAACAAAACCTCGTTTCCGTAATTTTGTTCTCGATTGCGGGCGTAATGTTGATCCTGATCATCATCTTGCTTTTGGTGAAACCTTCCGACGAAACGTTGGAAGACGTTGACGCGAAAGCGGTGAAAGCAAAAAAGAGTTCGAAAAAAAAGAATAAATAATTAGAAAGGGGAGAACGTCGTTTCTCCCTTTTTCCTTATGGAGAAAACGAGTGTTAGAACTTACGTGTGATCAGGCGCAGACATTAAAAGAGTTTACGGAAAATCATTACGCGCAGGCAAGTTTTTTTTGGGAACAACTATTAAAAGAAAAAAACATTAAAGTCAACGGTATACGCATCAAAGAGAACGTTCCGTTAAACGTCGGAGATACCGTTGCGTATTATCTCACGCAAAAACAAGCGGAAAAATCGGCTTTTTTCACGATGTATCAAGACGAAAACGTCCTGATTGTCGATAAAGAGAGTGGGGTGAATTCCGAGGCGGTCTTTTCGGCGCTCGAACGGCAAGGCGATTATCGGTTTATTCATCGCTTGGATAGAAACACCAAAGGGTTGCTTGTATTTGCGCGCAACGAGTTGGCGGAAACCGCGTTATTGAAAGCGTTCCGAGAAAAAACGGTCGAAAAAACGTATCACGCTTTGTGTTTTGGAAAAATTCCCGTAGAACACGCCGTCTTAAAAGCGTTTTTACGAAAAGACGCGAAAAACGCTTTGTCCGTAGTTTTCGACCATCCGACGTCGGGAGCGGTGGAAATTGTCACGGAATATCGCGTTTTAGAATATTTGCAAGAGCAAATTACAAAAGTGGAAATCCTATTGCATACGGGAAAAACGCACCAAATTCGCGCGCATTTTGCGCACGTCGGGTTTCCTATCGTTGGGGATATGAAATACGGCGATAAAACGCAAAATAAGGCGTTGAAAATGGCAAGACAATGCTTGGTGGCAAAAATTTTACAGTTTTCGTTGGAAGGGGAGTTGGAATATTTAAACGAAAAGACGTTCGTGTCCCGTTTCGAAGCGGAATTGCCAACGAAATAAAGGGTAAAAAATGGCGACGATAGATTTACAAGGGACGAAATTTTCTTTTTCGGTGTTGCCGATCAAGAAAAAGAAACACGCGCAACGTGTAAAAATAGAAATAGCCATAGAAAACGAATTCGTCCGCTATCAAGGCGTTGACGATAAATTAACACGCGAAGAGTGGGAAGAATTGCTCTTTTCTATGCGCCGTTTACTAGCAGGCGCGTATGCAACGGAGTACTCCTTGCAGTTTTTGGATTCGGGGTTTGCAGTAGATTTTTATCCCTATACGGAGAACGGAACGGAAGTGCCGAGAGAACGACGTCGGCAGAAAGATTGCGTGATGATTATGCGCTTTTTGATGCAGGATAAGAAACGCTCGAAAAAGTTGGGCGGAGTATATTCCTTGACGATGCACCGCGCGGAGCTCGATGCGTTCTCAAACGAGTTATTGAAAGAATACCGTGAAATTTACGATCCATTCGAAGAAACGGACGGGGAGTTTTTGTTTGTCGGGGTCAGCCCCTTAGGATATTCGGGTTGCAATTATTGGTATTTAGACTCTACGAAAAGCGTCGCTCGCGGAGAATACGTTTGGGTGCGCATGGGCAGACATAACACGGAGCAAGTCGTTTACGTGGATTACGTACGGTATTATGAAGGCGAAAACGTCCCGTATGATCCTACGAGAATTAAATGCGTTTTGCGAAAAGCAAAGCCGATGGAATTAGAAAGCGGGGAAAGATAACTCCCCGTTCTTTTAATGGAATTTATGCGAAAACAAGGAAAAATTTTCAAAATAGGTATTGACAGGGGTTTTTGGATGTGTTATACTATGTATGATAAGGATTTCTTGGAAATCAAAAAAGGAAAAAGGAGAAATAATAATGGAAACTTATCAAATCCCTGAAAAGGCAAGAGTAGCGGTATTAACAGGACAAAAGAAGATCGAAATTTACGAACTTCCCGTACCCGAAATCGGTGACGATGAAGTGCTTGTAAAAGTAGAACAAACGGGTATTTGCGGTACGGACGTACACGAATACAAGGGCGATCCGTTTGGATATATCCCTGTAGAACTCGGACACGAAGGCACGGGTACGGTTGTGAAATTGGGTAAGAATATTACTACCGATTATTATGGAAAACCGTTGAAAGTAGGCGATAAGATCGTCACAGGTTTGAAACCCTGTGGCGTATGCGATACGTGTAAGAACGACCCCGAACACGTACACCTTTGCGCAAACGGCGAAATCTTCGGGTTGATGCCCGGCGAAGCTGCGTATAAGAACTTTAACGGTTGGTTCGGCGAATACATTAAAGTCAATAAAGGTGGTGTTATCTTTAACGTAAGCGATATGGACGTAGATCTTCGTACGTTGATCGAACCGGCGGCAGTTGTTGTACACGCAGTAGAACAAGCGAAACAAATTTTCAACTTCAAGCAAGGCTCGTACGTACTTGTACAAGGTTGCGGTCCGATTGGTTTATTGCTTTTGACGACGGTTCGTACGATGGGCGTACGCAACATTATCGCGGTAGACGGCGATGAAAAGCGTCTTGCGATGGCGAAGAAGCTCGGCGCGGCGTATACCGTAAACTTTATGACGGAAAACGCGATCGAAAAAATCCAACAAATCACGGGTACGGGCGCAGAAATGGCATTCCAATGCACGGGCTCGCCGAAAGCGGCAAGCACGATTTGGAAATACGTTCGTCGCGGTGGTTCGATGTGCGAACTTGGGTTCTTCGTGGATAACGGCGATACGACGTACAATCCCCATCAAGACATTTGCAACAAAGAAATCAAGGTTATCGGTTCTTGGACGTATCAAGCAAAAGACTGGATGCAAGCTTGCGACGTCTTGAAAGAAGCGCAAAAAGACGGTTTGCCCGTAGAAGAATTGTTGACGCATAAATATGCTTTGGCGGATATCAACGAAGCCATGGAAATGAACATCAGCATGCAAGGGTTGAAGATCGTTGTTAAAGGCGAATAATACGAAGTAAATAAAAAAAGCGTCGTTTCGTTTGAAACGACGCTTTTCCTATGCGGAAAACTTTATTGCGTAAGTTCTTTTTTCTTTTTTGCGTGTTCGTGTCTAGCGCTCGTTTTGCCTTCGGGGTTAATATCGCCCGCTTTCGTGAGTGCGATTTTCGTCAACAACGGTCCGATCAATTCGTAGATAAGTACGGCGAATAACGTAATGCTTTCCACCAAGCCACCACCTGCGGGCAAGGCTTGCGCTTTCATTGCCATACCCAACGCAACGCCGGCTTGCGGTAATAACGTAATCCCGAGATATTTGACGATATTCTTATCACATTTTGTAAGCTTTGCGCTACTGTACGCGCCGACGTATTTTCCGATCGAACGGGAAAGGATATACACGACGCCGATTAAAACGATCATAAGATCGGTGAATACGGAAAGTTTGAGCTCCGCGCCACTCAATACGAAGAAGAGCACGAAAATGGGCGCAGTCCAACGGTCGACACGATCCATTAATTCTTCCGAGAAATCGCATACGTTGCAAAATACCGTGCCGAGCATCATGCAAGTCAACAGGGAAGAGAAGGAGATATGTACGCTACCGATTTTAAATTTCAACATCGATAAGGCAATCGTCAGCAAAACGAACCCGATAGAAACGGAAAGCCGTTTGGAACGAGAGTGGAAAAACCGTTCGCATAACGTAAACGCAAGCCCCATAACAAAGCCTAAACCGAGCGAGAGTACAACTTCCAACAGCGGTTCTACTGCAACGGAAACGACGCTCACTGCGCCGACGCTCAAAGCGTTTGCAATACCGAAAGAAATTGCAAATACGATCAAACCTACGGCGTCGTCTAAGGCTACAACGGGCAAAAGGATATCCGTGACAGGGCCTTTTGCTTTGTATTGTTTTACAACCATCAATGTTGCGGCAGGCGCAGTTGCTGCGGCGATTGCGCCGAGTGTAATGGCTGCTGGCAAAGGCAGTTTGTCGGGCATAGCGAAATGTAAGCCGATTAAAGCCGCGTCAACGAGCAAAGTCGTGATAATCGCCTGCAAAATGCCGATAGCCATGGCTTGTTTACCGATCTTTTTCAGTTGCGAAAGACGGAACTCGTTGCCGATCGAGAAAGCGATGAACCCGAGCGCGACGTCACAAACGATGGAGTAGGACTCGACGTTGGCAAGGCTTGTGAATCCTAAGCCGTCTACGCCGAATTTTCCCAAAAGATACGGGCCGACCAAAATCCCCGTGACGAGATATGCGGTGACCGCAGGAAGTTGGAGTAGCTTTGCCAAACGGGAAAGCATCAGTCCACCGAGTAGTGCAATGGATAAACTGAGTAAAATTTCCATAAAAAATCTCCAAAATGTTTAATTCGTGAAACATTATACTACCAAACGAGAGAAAAAGCAAACAAAATACAAGGAAAATAAAAAGATTTTGAATATTTTTTAAGGGAGAATTCACGCTTGGGCAATTCCGTTGTTTCCCTTTTATTTTTTAGAGAGCGCTTTTCATTGACTTGGATAAAAAAAAGTGCTAAAATAAGCGTATGGAAAAAGAAAAACAAACCGTTTTGACGGTGGAACGAGCAGGAAAACAGAATTTTAGAGAACGGATCAGCGCGTTTTTTGATAGGAACTATGCGTTGATTTTTGCGTCGCTGATTGTCTTAGCGATGTATACGGCTGCGTTGTTTCAAGAAAAAGTATATCCGTTTGGGAAAAAGTACACCGTAGCTAGCTATGATTTATCCGCGCAAATTTGCCCGTTTATCGAGCATTTATTCGACGTATTCCAAGGCAAATCCACGTTGACGTATTCTTACGCGATTATGGGCGGAGCGGACGTGACGGGGACGTTCTTATATTTCTTTATCAGTCCGTTCAGTTTCCTATTTTTGATTTTCGGGGACGGAATGGTGGCGCAAGCAAGCGTCGTAGTAATGGCGTGTAAGTTAATGACGATTGCCGTCGCGGGGACGTGGTTTGCAAAAAAACTTTTTCAGGGTATTCCCGATTATTTATGTGTTGCGGTAGGGGTTGTGTACACCTATTGCGGATATACGTTCGTTGCCAATACGTATATCAACTGGATGGATTTTTTGTTTTATTTGCCGTTTTGCGTAGGGGCTTTTAAGCGATTTGTGCAAACGGGGAAATTTTTGCCTTTCTCAATCCTGATTGCGTGTTGTATTTATACGTGCTTTTCCATCGCGTGTTTTTCGATGTTTACCGTATTCCCTATACTAATTGCTTATGCGCTTTTCTGCGTAAAAAAGCAAGATCGCAACCGCTTTATATCCAAGCTTTGCGTTTCGTTTGTAGTGGCGATACTGCTTGCTTTGCCTGTTCTTTTGCCGGCGTTATCGGCGTATACGAACAGTGCGCGCGGTGGAGCGTTATTTGAAAATTTCTGGTACGGTTTTTCTTATCCGAAAGGAGCAGAATCCATCGGAGAGTTTTCTTCTTCTGCGTTTACCGAGCATTTTACGCAAGCGTTATATGCGAAATGGTCGTATATTTTGGCAGATTCCGTATTCTTTATTTTGACGATTGTATGGTTTTTCCGTCGCGGATTGCGAGATCCGTTTGCGAAGTTTATGTTGATTGCAGGCGTTTTCGTTCTATTGCCGAACGTGGTGGACGAAGCGATGCTACTCATGAATATGGGTTCATATATGTCGTACGCGTTGCGTTTTGGGTTCTTGACGTCTTTGTATTTTCTCGGTGGTGCGTGCTTGGCGTTGGAAGGGCTTTGCTATAAGCCTGCACATTCGTTTGAAGGAACGAGATTGTTCGCGCTCCCGAAATTCCTTACGTCAAAGAAAAAGTCGGAGGAGCAACAAACGCTTTCGCCCGAAACCGAAAGCCTTGGCGGGGTAGGTCAATGTTGGTCGAAAAGGGAACAGAGCGCGAAAATTATGTCGGTACTCCTGATCGTAGTAGGGATTATCGCGGCGATATTTTTGGGGGTATATACGTCCTATGAATGGTATGTAGACTTCTTAAGCAATTTCACTAAGGACTCGGATACGCTTGCGTCTTTGGAAAGTTTTTCGCCGAGATTTGCACATTCCTTAGGTGGATTGGAAGTGATTATCGTCGTATTCATCGTCGTGTTTATCGTTGCAGGCTTGGGGTGTTATTTCGTTTCTATCCGCAAGGTCAGCCCACGCTTGACCTCCATCGTTTTAATGGTTGTCGTGGGGATTCAGGTTTTGTTCTTTAACAATCAGCTCGTAATCGGGAATTTATCCACGCAACACGTCGCGCTTGGGAATTATCAAACGATCAGCGCGCAGTTGAATGCAATGGACGACGGGTATTTCCGCGTCAAGGATTACAGCGATCGCTTGACGGCGAACGCTCCGTTCACGGGCAATACCAACTCCTTCAGTGTATTCTCGTCGGTGATCGACGAAGACAATTTCGCTACGTATCACTTATTCGGGTTTGCAGGGAACGGAAAAAACACGTTCAAGAGCGCGCATAATCCCGACAAACAAAACCGCAACGAAGCGTTCGGTGATAGTTTTATGGGGTACAAATATTTCTTTATCCCCAAGGAGAAAAAGGAAACCTTTGACGACGTTGGGTATGGTTCGTATATGAAACCGGTTATGGTGATGGGCGCGGACGGCAAAGAAATCCAGCTTTCAGACGGGGATTATTGCGTGTACGAAAATACGCTCGTTTTTCCGCTTGGATATACAGTGAAAGACGCGAATATCCGCTTTAGCGAGCCGAATGAAAATAACTCCCTTTATCGTAAGAGAAATCAACAAAAGCTGTACGAATATTTACGCGGAAAAACTTTGGTGGAAATGGAAAGCTTGGATCTTGTGGACAGTCGGGAATTAGTGACGGTAAAAGCCACGCGAGAGCTTAGCGAATACCTTTGGACGCGCTCCGCGGACGTGAAAGTAGGCAAAGGTCGGATTACGGCGAGTGTGACGGCAAGCGCGGGGGAATATTTGTTTTTGAACTTCGTTGCGTCGGACGGATATCAAGTGACAATCAACGGCAAGAAAGCGTCGCTCGTTGAGAACGATTTGCGGTTTTTAGCGGTAGAACTTGAAGAAGGCGAAAACGTCGTGGAATTCACCTATTCGTCGCCTTACGTAAAATGGATGGGCGTTGGTATCGGTGGTGCGTTGGTTGGTTTGTGCGCGGTTTGGTTGGTGTTAAAAAAGACTAAATTATTAGAGAAGTGTTCGGGCGTTATTGCTTGGTCGGGGATATTGTTGGCGATCGGCGTAGTCGGATTCTTCATGATTTTCCCGACGTCGGTTTGTCTTGTGAAAGTATTTCATTTGATTATTCCGTGATACAAAGAGTTTTTTAAAAAAAGTTAAAAAAAGCAGGGAAAAACGCTTGACTAAAAGCGTTGATGTGGGTATAATGTATTATGCTATTGAGCGTAAGGGAATTACGGAATGGCATATACACATTGAGGCGTAGCGCAGCTTGGTAGCGCGTTTGGTTAGGGACCAAAAGGTCGTGGGTTCAAGTCCCGTCGCCTCAACCAAAAAGTAAGTGAAATTTGTCTAACGACGATTTCACTTCTTTTTTTGCATTTTTGGTTTTTTTAATCCCTTTTTTGCTTATTTTGATAAAATTTTGTTATCGTTGCTAAATCACTAATGCTTAATTCTTCACGCAATCTTGTTTTTTAAATTTCGTTTTCTATACAAATATTTTAACCAATAGCCTAGCAAAATGCTTGAATCCTAATCCTGATTTACTTTATTTCTATAAAAAATATTAATTTGCTTGACAATAAAAAGGACGTAGTATATAATCATTATATATGGAGGGTGGAAAATGTTTAAACGTATTCAATGTTTCATTGTAGCTAGTTGTTTGTTTTGTTCCTTACTGATAGGTGGTTGCGGAAAAAAGAGTGATGCATCGTTATCCGATTCATCTTCATCTTTCTCGTCGTCATCTGTACAGGAGGAATGTTCCTTAAGTTTATTTCGGTCGAATTATTCTGTAGTTGACGGGCAAAATGTTACGTTGCAAATTGAATTCACGGTGGATGGTCGTTCGGCGGATTTAGGGCTTTTGACGTTTGAGTCCGACAACGAGAGTGTGGCGACTGTCAACAATCAAGGAACTGTGACGGGAGTTTCTGCTGGTACGGCTCATATAACCATCGCGTATGGCGAAAAGAGTGTAAAAGCTACCATAAACGTGACAATGCGTTCGAGAAAACTGGTGTTGTCGCGAGAGTTCGTAGGTTTATTGATAGGCGAGAACGTTAGCGTGGCTGCGACGGCATACATAGGAAGCAGCAAGGATAAGAACGCGCAACTCGTTTGGACGTCGGAAGATCCGAACGTGGCAACGGTCAACAACGGGGAAATTACGGCTGTTGGTGGCGGGAACGCGACGATTACCGTTGCTTATGGCACGATTGTGAAAACATTACAAGTGTTTGTGGCGACGTCTATTACGGCGGAAAACGTCAATTCTTTTGATGAAAAATATATCAATATATACGGAAGAAGCTATGTGTCAAGCAACAGATTACATCTTGATCACGTGGCGAGCGCTGTAGAGTTGGCGATTATCGGTACGTCGTTGTCAGTCAATTTGTATTCGTCTGCGAAAACGTATATGCAAGTGTTTGTCGATGATGCAACGACGGGTACGAGATTGTCCATCAGTGCGGGGACAAAAAAGTATACGGTTGCGGAAAACTTAATGGACGGCTACCATAAAATCCGTATTGTCCAGGCTACGGAAGCTCAAAGCTGGACACTTGTTTCTTTTGAAGCTGCGGCGTTTGCGACGGTTGCCGAAAAATCCGATTTAAAAATAGAATTCATCGGGGATTCGATTACGACGGGGTACGCCGTACTTGGTGCACCGGGGGCTCCATATAGTGTGGAGATCTCCGATTGTACTAGCACGTATGCGTATTTTGCTGCACAAGAACTGAATGCCAACTATTCTACGATTGCACTTAATGGGATCTGCACGAAAGCGTATTATTGGCAACGTAATATAAATATGGCAACCATGTATAAACGAATTTCTAACGTAAAAACGGAGGAATATGCTTTCGATTTTAATCCGGATATTATTGTTTTAAATTTAGGTACAAACGAAGGATCGTATCTTTCTGATGGCGGAGCTGATTACGGGGATATTTTTCCAAACGATTACCAAGAATTTTTGACCTATATTCGGCAAAAAAATCCGAATGCGTACGTGATTTGTTTATACGGCATGTTGGGAAAAAATAGCGTGATTGATAGCGGTATTAAAACTGCTGTAGAGAATATGAAAGATGAGAAAATTGTCTACAATCCCTTCCTTTTTGATGCGAATGCGTCAGGCGGGGCAGGGCATCCGAGTGTATCGGCGCAAAAGATTTGGGGCAATTCGCTTGTTCGATATATTCAAACTTTAGACGTTTAAATGGGTTCAATTTAGATATACCCCGTTGCGCTTGCCAGCGCAACGGGGTTTTCCGTTTAAGCTTTTTGCTCAAGGATTATCAAAGTTGTTGACAAAATAAGCTATTCGTGGTATACTTTTCAAGATATTTGATAACGAAGGAGAAAATTATGGAAGGAACGATTTGGGCTTTTTTGCCTGCAATCATTGCGATCGCTTTGGCGTTATTGACCAAACAAGTATACGTTTCCTTGTTCTTCGGGATTTTCGTCGGGGCGCTCATGTATGCCAGCGGTGATCCGATCAAGGGAATGTTCCACTTGTATCAAGTCATGAGCAATAAGGTCGGGGAAAATACTCCGATTATCGTTTTTCTCGTCGTATTAGGGATTTTGGTTGTCTTGATGCAAAAATCGGGCGGAGCAAAAGCCTACGGGGACTGGGCGAGTAAAAAAATCAAATCGAAAAACGGCGCGCTTGCAGCGACGGCGGGTTTGGGTTGTTTGATCTTTGTGGATGATTATTTTAACTGTTTGACGGTAGGCTCGGTTATGCGTCCCGTAACGGATAAATACAAAGTTTCGCGCTCCAAGCTCGCGTATATCATTGACGCGACAGCTGCGCCCGTTTGTATTATTGCACCGATTTCGAGTTGGGCTGCCGCGGTTGCAGGGGAGTTGGAAGGCGACGGATTGATGGTGTTTATCAGTACCATTCCGTTTAACGTTTACGCGCTTTTGACGATCGTGATGGTCTTTACCCTTTGCTTTTTGAAATTCGACTTTGGGAAAATGAAGAAAAACGACGTCATTGCGGAAAAGACGGGTGACGTACATGCTGGGATAGAGAGCGACGAACACGGTGAAGAAATGTATCAATCAAAACCCAACGGCAAAGTACGGCATTTGTTGATCCCCGTGTTGATTTTGATTGCTTGCTGTATCGGCGGAATGCTTTATACGGGTTTTTTCTATAATTGGGAAACGGGGGAAATTGGAAACAAATTACAATCGTCTAACGTAATCGAAGCGTTTTCTAATTGTGATGCAGGGATGTCCTTGGCGCTCGGTTCGACGTTTGCGTTGATTATCATTGCGGTGTATTATATGCTTAGCAAAGTGCTTTCCTTTAAGGAAATCACAGGTAGTTTCACCGACGGATTTAAAGCGATGGTACCTGCAATCCTAATTTTGACGTTTGCTTGGTCGTTGTCGGGGATCATGGGCGCGAAAGGTGGATATCTCGATGCGCGTGCGTTTGTGCAAAAACACTTGGCGGATAGCTCTTTCCCTACGTATTTATTCCCCGCGATCTTTTTCGCTTTGGCGGCACTTATCGCCTTTTCGACGGGAACGTCTTGGGGTACGTTCGGCGTGCTTGTGCCGATAGCGGTTGCAATCCTTGGCGGTAGCGGTACGATGTCGGTTTTGACGGTTTCCGCAACGCTTGGCGGGGCAGTATTCGGGGACCACGTTTCTCCGATTTCGGATACAACGATTTTAGCATCTGCAGGCGCGCAGTGCAATCACGTGGAGCACGTGAATACGCAACTCCCGTATGCGTTGGTCGTAGCGGTAATTGCAACCGTTTCGTACTTAGTGGCAGGGGTATGCGCTCGGTTTGGCGGTATAGTTTGTTGTTTGATTATGTGGGCGGTTGCTTTGGCGTTATTCGTCGGGTTTGTCGTATTCATGAGAAGTCGCGCAAAAGCGTCCAAAGTGGATCAAGTAGAAGAAGAAAGAGCGGAATAAACGGTATTCTTTATACAAACTCAACCCTTTTCAAAAAGAAAATCGATTGACTTGTTGGAAAAATCGTAGTATAATAGTGATATTATCTAGAAAATAGAAAAAGGAGATAGTGAAAAACTATGAAAAAGATTAGTAAAGTATTATTGGCTAGCGTTATGGCGGTGAGCACGTTGACTATGGCGACGTCTTGTAGTGACGAGGACACGATTTACGTAGATACCAATGCGTTTTTTGCGCCGTTTGAATATTACGACGGCAAAACGATCAAGGGTGTTGACGTAGATATTATGAATTTGGTCGGCGATAAACTCGACAAGAAAGTAAAATTCGAAAATACGGATTTCGACGTAATCATTGACAATGTGGCGAGCGGGAAACGCTACGATTGTGGTGCTGCAGGGATTACCATTACACCCGAACGCGCGGCGAAAGTAGATTTCTCCAACCCGTATTATACGTCGGTGCAATACGTGATTTATAAGGCGAGCAATACGGATATCGAAGTAAGTACGGCAACCAACGGTACGTCTTGCGTATATTGGTCGGAGCTTATGGATCAAGAAATCGGGGTGCAACGGGATACGACGGGGCACTTGTTTGTGGATTATGAAATTTCTGAAGGCGTATTGATGGGTACGACGGGCGCGTGCACGCCTTACGACAACGCGCAACTTGCGGTTGACGCAATCGGTGCGAATCGTATGGACGTTGTCGTTGTCGACGAATTACCCGCGCAATACATTTGCAACGCGAACAGCGGTTATGTATGCAAGGCGTTGTATTACGACGCGGAAACGGCAACGGAAGAACAGTATGCGATCTGTGTCACCAAGGGGGATACGGAACTCTTGAATGCGATCAACGAAGTACTTGCGGAACTTGGCGAAGAAGGGATTAACGCGCTCGTAGCGCAACATCTCGGCTTGAACGACTAAACCAGACGAAGAAACCGCAAAATCTCGCGGTTTCTTTTCTTAAAGGACGAATATGCTCTATAATTTAAATGCCGGTTTATGGCAAAATTGCGTGAAAATTTTCACGTCCAAAGAATATATGAATATGCTTTTTGAAGGGCTTGGGTGTACGTTGCTCATTTCTTTCGGCGCGGCGATTGTCGGGGTTTTGCTCGGTACGTTGGTTGCGATTGTAAAGATTATCCCGTCAAAAGGTCCGTTGATGAAAGTATTGAACGTGATTTGCGACGTTTATACGACGGTGATTCGCGGTACGCCGATGGCTTTGCAGTTGTTCATTATGGCATTCGTCATTTTTGCAATTCGTGGATTTCCGATGGAGATTGTTGCGATTTTGGCGTTCGGAATCAATTCTGGCGCGTACGTTTCGGAATCCATTCGCGCAGGGATTCTTTCCGTCGATATCGGTCAAACGGAAGCTGGGCGCGCGCTTGGACTCCCTTATTCCAAGACCATTTTCAAGATTGTCATTCCGCAAGCGATAAAAAACGTAATTCCCGCGATTGGCAACGAATTGATCGCTTTAATTAAAGAAACGTCGATTGTTTCTATGGTCGGTGGGTTGTACGATTTGACGTTGGTTGCGAAGATCTTGGGCGGCGGTGATAAACTTGCCAGCTTTTTAGCGCCGATGACGGTTGTGGCGTTGTTCTATCTTGCGATCGTGTACTTATTGACGTTCGTGATAAAATTGATTGAAAGGAGATTAAGAGCAAGTGATAAGCGTTAGAAACGTATATAAAAAATTCGGCGATTTAAGCGTTTTAAACGGCGTATCGCTCGATATACTAGCAGGGGAAAAGGTCGTGATCATCGGGCCGTCGGGTTCTGGGAAATCCACGCTTTTGCGGTGTATGAACTTGTTGGAAGTCCCTGAAAAAGGCGAAGTTTGGTTGGACGACCAAATCTTAACTGAAGTCGATCCCGATTTGCATCCCGAACTGCAAACGAAGGCGGATAGAAAGGCGTTCAAAAAACAGTATGGGATTGATATCAATCACGGCAGAGCTAAGATGGGAATGGTATTCCAACACTTTAACCTGTTCAACAACTTGACGGTTATGGGCAATATGATCCTTGCGCCGGTGGAATTGAAATTAAAGACCAAAGAACAAGCGATCAAAGATGCCGAAACCTTGTTGTCGCGGATAGGATTGTTGGATAAAAAAGACGTGTATCCTGCGACGTTGTCAGGCGGTCAAAAGCAACGGATCGCCATTGCAAGGGCTTTGAATATGGATCCGAAAGCATTGTTGTTCGACGAGCCGACTTCGGCGCTTGATCCTGAAATGGTCGGCGAAGTTTTAGAGCTGATGAAAGACTTGGCAAACGACGGGATTACGATGGTTATCGTCACGCACGAAATGGGTTTTGCTAAGGAGATAGCAAACCGTGTTATCTTTATCGACGAAGGCGTCATCAAAGAAGAAAGCGCGCCTGCGGAATTTTTTACAAATCCTAAGGATGCGCGATTAAAAGAATTTTTAAATAAAGTTTTGTAAACGAAAAAGAACGCCCGCCTGAAATCAGGCGGGCGTTTTGCGTATTTATTTAGAAGTTTTTAATATAGGCGACTTGGTTGTTTTTCAAAACGAAATTCGTGGGATCGTATTCCGTTTTCGTTAAGAAATTGTCCGCGTCGATTACATATACGCTCATTCCCTTGCAAGCCGGGATTTCAAGCGTCTTGTCTTCGCCGGAAACATTCGTGATAAAGACGGCTTGTTTGTCTTCATTGGACGCGGCCAACGCGTAAACACGTTCTTCACTCGAGATACATTCTACTTGATTTTTCAGGGTGTACATTTCCCCATAAGCGTAGAAGACGTAGTAGGTGGAAACGGGTTTTTTCGTATACGCATTGAAAAGTCCTTGATAAGCACCGCTTGTTATTTTTGCGTCGTAATAATATAAGGAATGCACTTTGGATTGGTGCATAACGCAGAACATTTCCGCTGCGGACGCAGAAGAGTAGGAAGAACCGACTTGTTCTACGCCAGGATTGCTGTTCCATTCGTTCAAGTGTGTTTCCACGTCGCCGTAGCCGTATTCTTCCAAAGTACGATGCAACCAATCGCAACAAATTCGGGTTTTCTCAGGTTTTGAGTAGCTATGCCAAGAGAAGAAATCCAACGGTGCGTTTTCTTTCTTGATGTACTCTAAGAATCCGAGCAGGAAATCAACGCGGTGCATATCTTTTTCATAGCGTTCGTCGTGTGGTCTTGTCGGCACGTTCACGCCGTATTTTTCGGGGTGATAGTAGATCCCGTAGAAACCGCTTGCGGCATATCCGCCGACCTTAATGGAGTTGCCAAAGCAGGACTTTAAGTGCTTCGACGTGACAGTGTACAATTCGTAATACTGCTCGTCCGTGCCCGTCCACATTTGGTTATCGCCGAAGACGCCGTTTTCGGGTTCGTTCCAAATTTCCCAATAGGTAATATGGAAATGGAAA
This sequence comes from Clostridia bacterium, assembly GCA_017625565.1. Taxonomy (GTDB): domain Bacteria; phylum Bacillota; class Clostridia; order Christensenellales; family Borkfalkiaceae; genus Scatosoma. The sequence continues at coordinate 32,240 of JAGAKN010000018.1, read as the reverse complement.
CCGTTTGCCCAGCCCTCGTTGTAGTGCCGAATAACGTGTTCGCAAATTCTTGCCCATTTTGCAAAATCCTTGGGGGGATGAATACGATAGGCTTTATAATTAAAGAGATTTTCAATGGTCACCCCTAAACGGAAAATCGGTTCGAGTTTATAATCGATCATTGCCTTGATTAACTCATCGGTAAACGTAAAATCGTACGCATCAGGGTCGTTTTCGTCTGCGTCGAAATCCCGAAACAGATTGGGGATATCTACATATAAGTTTCCACCGAATGCACCGCCTACGTCATGTAGACGAGAATAGGGAATATGCGCATCTGTCAAATATTGAAAAGCATCGAAAATGAGTTTTCGAAAAGTTTGTTGTGTCGGGGGCTGTCCAACAGCGTGCATAATTTTTAAGGCGCCAATTTGTTTTTTAAAATCTACTTGAATGGTGCTCATAAACATCTCCTTTAGTGATTTTATGGTTTATATCCATTATACCATAGAATAAAAACAAATGCTATGCAAAATTGTGCAAAAAATATGCAAAAATGATCATTTTAATAAAAGGAGCGCTTTTTTGTTGTCTAAATTAAACCGTTTACAGGTGATTAAGCAACGGGATTGTCTAAAGTCCGTTTACCTACCCTGTGTTTGAAAATGCGAACAAAAAAGATCAAGAAAAAAAAGATTTAAAAAAAGGACTTTTAAAAACTTGAAATTTTGCAAAATTTTTGCTACAATGGAAGAAACTATACGTGAAGGTGGTTTGAAATGGAAGTTGTAAAAGATATCCGATACGTTGGCGTCAACGATCGCGCAATAGATTTATTTGAAGGGCAATACGTTGTGCCGAATGGAATGGCGTACAATTCCTACGTAATTCTTGATGAAAAAATTGCCGTGTTGGATACGGTGGATCGGGCGTTCGGTAAGGAATGGCTTGAAAACGTCGAAAAGGCGTTGGGGGGGAGAACTCCCGATTATTTAATCGTACAACATATGGAGCCCGACCATTCGGCGAATATTCACGTGTTTGTGGAACGCTACCCCGCCGTAAAAATCGTTTCGTCGGCAAAATCGTTCGCGATGATGAAAAATTACTTTGGGACGGATTACGTTGAACGGCAAATCCCTGTTGCGGACGGTTCGACGCTCGATTTAGGGACGCATAAACTCTCGTTTTACACCGCTCCGATGGTGCATTGGCCGGAAGTGACGCTCACCTATGACGAAACGGCGAAAGTTCTGTTTTCGGCAGACGCTTTTGGGAAATTCGGTACGACGGATACGCAGGAAGATTGGGCGTGTGAAGCGCGTCGGTATTATTTCGGGATCGTTGGAAAATACGGCGTGCAAGTGCAAAACGCTTTGAAAAAACTCGCAGGGTTGGACATTCAAACGATTTGCCCGTTGCATGGCGTCGTATTGAAGGAAAATTTGGGGTATTACCTGAATTTGTACCAAACGTGGTCGAGCTACGGGGTTGAATCGGACGGGGTGATGATTGCGTATACGTCCGTTTACGGCAACACAAAAAAAGCGGTGGAAACGCTCGCGGAGAAATTACAAGAAAAGGGTTGTGCGAAAGTGGTCGTGAACGATTTGGCGCGTTGCGATATGGCGGAAGCGGTAGAAGACGCGTTTCGATACGGAAAAATCGTATTGGCTACGACGACGTACAATGCGGAAATTTTTCCGTTCATGCGGGAGTTTATCCATCACCTTGTCGAACGGAATTTCCAAAACCGTACGGTCGGGTTTATCGAAAACGGCAGTTGGGCGCCGATGGCAACGAAAGTCATGCTCGGTATGCTTGAAAAATGTAAAAACTTGCAATATACGCAAGCGACGGTGAAAATTCTTTCGTCGATGAACGATGAGAATTTGTCGCAAATCGAAGCGCTTGCGGAAGAATTAAAATAAAAAAGGAGAGAATTATGAGTAAATACGTATGTAGCGTATGCGGTTGGGAATACGACGAAGCGAGCGGTTGCCCTGACAAGGGGATCGCGCCTGGCACGAAGTTTGCTGATTTGCCCGATGATTTCGAATGCGCGCTTTGCGGTGTCGGGAAAGAGAATTTTACAGAAGAATAATTAAGGAGAAATAAAAATATGGAAAACTATATCATTTGCAACTGTAAGCATGTAAGCTACACGGATATCGAACGCGCGTTGTCCAACCACAATAAGATGGAAGACGTTTTGGAAGTATTCAAAGACGTACAACGCATTACGCATTGTTCCACGGGTTGTGGCGGTTGTCACGATAAAGTATTAAACGTCATTTCCGAAATTATGATGGCGTAATCGACGGAATACGAAAGAGAAAAAGTCAGGTGTAAAAAAAGCCTTGAAATCGAGAAGATTTCAAGGCTTTTTGTTTTGTTTTTTCGATTAAATTTGGGGATGTGCGTCTTCCGCTTTATGATGGGTGTGACGGATGAATACAAAGTCTACGAACAAGGCGATTGCATACAGCATCAACGTAAAGATTAAGATGTTTTGGAAGTCGCCCGTTTTCTTGACGATCAAGTCCGCGATTTGGTTGCCCGTTAAGCCTGCAAACGCCCATGCCGACAATGCAATTCCGTGCAAGGAAGAAATTTTCTTCATACCGTATACGTCGGAAAGAAGTGTAGGAAGATTGCTAAATCCACCGCCATATCCGAAGTTGACGAGAATGAGCAATGCAACGCAAATCACGACGTATTCTTTATCAATCGCGTTCGTGAACAAGGCGAGCGCCGTAATCGCCAACTCACTAATTAAGATGATTTTATAGACGCTATTTCTATCTTTCAAATGGTCGCCGATCGTCGAATACCCCAACCGTCCCGTGGCGTTAAAGAATCCCGTAATCGTGCCCAAAAGCGCGGCGGAACTACCGAGACCTACGACGGTATAAATGGCTTTTTCGTGGGAAATCAACGCAAGTCCACAGGTGATATTGATATAGAAAACCAACCAAATACCGATAAAGCGGATATCTTTAAAGATCGCGAAACGTGCAAAGAACGCTTTGACGTCGAGTTTTTCGTGGTGTTCTACCCAACCTTCGGGTTTTTTCAAGAGCAAGTGCCCAGCGAACATCATCACGAACCAAATCCCTGCAAGGATATAAAGAGCGTTTACAACGCCGACTGCATCAATGAGCGCCGTGATAATCGGGGCGAAGATCATTTTCGCTGCGCCGAACCCTGCAACTGCAAGCCCTGTCGCCAAACCTTTATTGTCCTTAAACCAAAGCATCAACGTTTTTACGGGGGAGAGATATCCAAGCCCGAGCCCGATCCCCATTACTACGCCGTAGGAGAGTAAAAGTAGGGGCATACTGTGCAATTTTACCGCCAAGCCCGAGCCAGCTACGCCGACAGCAAAACAAATACTTGCAAGTAAACTTGCCTTATGTATGTCTTTTTCTACGAAGTTTCCAAGGAACGCCGCGCTCATACCCAAGAAGAAGATGGCAAGGGAGAACGCCCAACCGAGAGCGCTTACGCTTGTGTTTGCGCTCAAGAAAATTTCTTGAATTGCGTCTTCAAGATAGGACCAGCAGTACACCGTACCGATGCTACAATGCAATAACAATGCGGGAATTGCCGCGCGCGTCCATTTGTTGCTGAAAGCTTTCACAATTTTATCCTTCCTTATATAAATATTCAGGTGCAAACCTTACCTATTATAGACCTTTTATTCGACAAAGTCAACTGATAAACGACAAATTTTTCACTTATTTATTACAGAATTTTCATATGCTGAAATCATTGTTAATAAAAATATTCAAATTCTTTTAAAATCCTTGACACAACGAGGAAGATGTGTTAAAATAGTGACAAGAAATGGAAGGAGAAGAGTATGAACGTCACAGTTAATCATCCCAGTTATGGGGAAATCGTTTATAGCGAGAGTTTCTGGACAGGGAAAAAGTCCTTAACCATCAATGGAACCCCTTTGCAAGGACTTTCCAAAAAAGAGTTTTTGTTTGATGAAAAAAAGATTTTAGTAAAGGGGAATTACCTTTTAGGGGCTAGTTTGCAGATCGAAAACGAAGAAATTGCGTTGTCGCCAAAAGTAAGGTGGTATGAAACGGTTCTTGCCATTTTACCTTTTATATTCGTATTAACGTGGGGAAATAGTCCTGCTTTATTTGCCATTATTCCTATTGTCGGCGGTGCGATCGGTGGTGCTTTGGGTGGTGTCTTTGGATGTATATCTATGTTGTTGATGAAACGAGTTCAGTTGCCTATCTATAAGGTGTTGGTCGGGATAGGGATATTCGGGCTTTCCATATTTGTTAATTATGTCGTGGCGGTTGTCATACTGCAAGTGGTGTAGAAATTGATTGATAAAACGCGAAATGATTACGGGAACGTAATTGTTTGGCGTTTTATTTTTTGGCGTATCCGGTGAAAAATGTAATACAGTTTCTGTATATCGCTTTTCGCTTATAGAAAAATACCGTGATAAGATTTTTTTTGACGTAAATCCTTGTTGACAAAAAGCATTAAGTATGTTATACTATATACGTTGCAATTATTGCGACGCGAAAATTTACAAGCGTAGCAAAGAAAAAAGTATTTTTAAAGGAGAGTAAAAATAATGAAAGCAGCAGTATTACGTGGGCCTAAAGACGTTAGAGTAGAACAATTTCCCGAACCGCCTATGCACGACGATTGTGTCAAGGTTGCCGTGGCGTATTGCGGTTTGTGTGGCACGGATTTTCATAAATTTGCAGGCAAAAGCGGAAGCCGTCCTGTCACCTATCCCGTTCCTTTGGGGCATGAAGCTTCGGGGGTAGTTGTGGAAGTAGGGGAAAAAGTTTCCCATTTTAAAGTAGGCGATCGCGTGACGGTCGATCCGAACTGGAGTTGCGGAAAATGTCATTGGTGTCATAAGGGCAAACGGCATTTGTGTAGAAATTCTCGGGGCGTCGTTAAAGGTATGGCGGAATATATTTGTCCCCCCGAAGAAAACGTTTACCATATTCCCGACAGTTTGAGTTTGAGAGATGCGGCGTTGACGGAACCCTTGTCCTGCTGTTTGCACGGTATCGAACTTTTAGATATGAAGATGGGCGACGTTGTCGTGATCATCGGTATGGGCGCGATTGGGCTTATGATGTTGCAATTGTGCGCGAAGGCTTCGGCGGGTAAAATCATCGTAGTAGAACCCATTGAAGAAAAGAGAGAAACGGCGTTGAAGATGGGCGCGACGTTGTTTGTTAATCCGCAAACGGAAGACGTTAGCAAAGTGATTAAAGAAAACGGTATCGAATGCGTCGATAAGGTCTTGGAATGCGTAGGTCTTATTTCCACGGCGCAATTGGCGTTGGAAGTAGCTGATCCCGGCGCGACGGTCGTATTGTTCGGCGTTTCCGACAACGGCGCGATCCTTCCCGTGGATATGTACAAAGCGTTTACCAAAGAATTGACGATCAAGACGAGCTACATAAACCCCGGTACGACGCCTGCCGCGATCGATTTGTTGGAAAAGAAAGTGATTGAAACGGACGGTTTCTTGCAAGAGATCACGCTCGAACAATTGCCGGAAGAATTAGAAACCAAACAATTTACCAGAAAGGGTAAAGTAATCGTACGCATTTCGTAAGAAATTCGGGAGAGGGTTATGGAAAAAAATTTTGTTTATAGCACGCAGTTGGAGAGCTTGGGCGCATATGACGTAGTCGTCGTAGGCGGCGGCCCTGCGGGGGTGTGCGCGGCGGTAGCTGCGGCGCGTGGCGGGGCGAAGGTTGCGCTCGTTGAAAAAACGGCTATGCTTGGCGGTATGGCTACTTCGGGGCTGGTCGGCCCGTTTATGACCTGTTATAACCGTGAAGGGGAATACCCCGTCGTCGGCGGACTTTTCCGTGAAATCGTAGAACGGTTAATCCGTGCAAACGGCGCGCTTTGCCCTGACGAAATGGCGGGAAAAACGCGGTACACGTCGTATATTGGCAAGTACCACAGCAATACGACGCCGATTGATTCGGCATTGCTCCAAGTCGTTCTCGATGAGATGGTGTTGGAAAGTGGCGTAGAAGTATTCTTCTATACACAGTTCGTGGACTGCAAGACGGAAAATTCGAGCATTCAACAAATCATCGTGGCTACGCCCGGTGGACTTTCGGTAATCGAAGGGAAGTACTTCATCGATTGTTCCAGCAACGCGGATTTGGCGTTTAAGGCAGGCGTTCCTACGTGGTTGGGGGATGAAGAATCGGGTGTTCCGCAAGCGGCGACTTTGTTCTTCGAATTGACCAACGTAGACGACGAGAAATATTTGCAAAGAGGCGGACATAAAGCGTATCGTACCCCTGAAAAGGGTAGATATAAAGTCAACGATAAGCACGTAATGAACGTCAATCCTGCAGACGTTCGCAGTATGACGAGAGGACATATCGAAGGTAGAAAATTTGCAATCGAGAGTTTTGTCGATATGAAAGCGACGATGCCTGGCTTTGAGAATGCGAGCTTGACGCAAATCGCGTCCGTTTTGGGGATTCGCGAAGGTAGACATATTCAAGGTAAGTATATGTTAACGGTAGACGACGTTTGCAACTCTACCTATTTTGAAGACGCTGTGGTCACGTTCGGCTACGGCATGGACGTACATAGCCGTGACGCGTCTTCGCGCGGTGGATTTAGCAAGGGGAGCGCCGATTGGTACACCATTCCGTTCCGTTGTTTAGTACCCTTAAACTGCGACAATCTTTTGGTTGCAGGGAAAACGATTAGTGCGCAATCGCAAGCGGCGGGCTCGTTCCGCGTTATGCCTGCGTGTATGGCGCTGGGGCAAGCTGCAGGTACGGCGATGGCAATGGCGACCAAAGAGAATTGCAAGCCGGGCGACGTTTCCATAAAAGATTTGCAAGCTACGCTCGTGAAAAACGGCGCGATTATTAAGGACTCGCGCGTAGATCCTTTAAACAGATCGGCGTATACGTTAACGACCTAAAGATTTTTGGGCAACCGACGGAAAGTAAAGCCTTTTAGGGATTGCTTTTTTCCCCAAAAAAGCGTCGTTTTTGTGAAAAACTAACAAACTGAAAAAAAGTGTGAAAAATCCGTTCGAACAGTTGCGTTTTCGGACGGATTTTGCTATAATAATGTGCAAGGGAAAAGATGTGAAAGGATAGAGTATGTTAGTGGTCCGCAAAAAGAAACAGGCTGTTTCGCAGTCGACGTGCATAGCGCGCGGTTCGACGACGGGTTGCAACGCGCATTTTTGCGGGGTTAAAGCGTATTCTCTCAAGAAAAACAGGATATAAATACAAGGGGTGCAACCGAAAAAGGATTGCACTCCTTCCTATTTTTAAAAATAAAACGGAGAGTTGTACAAATGAGCAAAGTTGGTATTTTAATGGGCAGTAAATCGGATTTTGACGTAGTAAAACCTGCGGTTGCGATATTGAAGAAATTCGGGGTAGAAACGGAGGTACGCGTAATCTCTGCGCACCGTACCCCTGACGAAGCACACGAATTTGCGGCTACAGCAAGGGAAAAAGGTATGGAAGTATTGATTTGCGCGGCAGGGAAAGCGGCGCATCTTGGCGGAGTAATTGCAGCGTTGACGACGTTGCCTGTAATCGGATTGCCCGTAAAAACGGATATGATGGGTGGTTTGGACAGCTTGCTTTCCATCGTGCAAATGCCGTCGGGGATTCCCGTGGCGACGGTTGGGGTAAACGGCGGAGAAAACGCAGGGCTTTTGGCACTTCAAATTTTGGGGATTAAATATCCCGAAATTGGGGAAAAACTTGCGGACTATAAACAAACGATGAAAGAAAAAATTAACGCTGACGACGAAGCGTTGCAGGCGATTTTGTAATCGCGACGGGAGAGAAAACAATGGCAGTATTTGGTGTTTTCGGTACGAGTTTAGCAAACGTAGCGTCGAGTGCGTATTACGGGTTATATGCATTACAACATCGCGGACAAGCGAGCAGTGGGATTGTCGTGAACGACGACGGCGTTTTCCGTGCTTATAAAGACTCTGGGATAGTCAACGAAGTGTTCACGCACAACGTGTTGGAAGGCTTGGGGCTTGGGCAAATGGCGCTGGGGAACGTGCGCTATGGCACGAGCGCGACGAAAGAACGAATCAATGCAGAACCGATGCTTGTAAATCACGTAAAAGGGCGCTTGGCGATTTCTCACGATGGCGCGTTGGTGAACTACGCGGAATTGCGTCGGGAATTGGAATTGGAAGGCGCGATTTTCCATACGAGCAACGATATCGAAGTCTTTGCGTATATGATTACGAAAGCCCGTCTTACGGCGCTTTCGACGGAGGATGCGATTTGTCAAGCGATGGAACGCTTAAAGGGCGGTTATTCACTCCTGGTTATGTCCCCGCAAAAACTCATTGCGGTGCGCGACGAGAACGGTTTGCATCCGCTTTGCTACGGCAAACGTGACGATGGAGAATACGTCGTTGCAAGTGAGTCCTGCGCGTTGAATACCGTGGGCGCGACGTTTGTTCGGGAAATTGATCCAGGAGAAATCGTCGTATTTACCAAGGACGGAGTAAAGAGTATTCGCACCCATTGCGGAAAACAACCCGAAAGGCTTTGCGTATTCGAATATTTGTATACGGCAAGACCAGATTCGGTGATTAACGATTGTTCGGTGCATCTTGCGAGAAAGCGCGCAGGGGCATTTCTTGCAAAGGCGCATCCTGTGGAAGCGGACGTCGTAATCGGCGCTCCCGATTCGGGGATTGACGCGGCGATCGGTTATGCGGAAGAATCGGGAATTCCGTATGGACTCGGCTTGATCAAGAACAAATATATTGGCAGAACGTTCATTGATCCCGGTCAAAACGTTCGGGAAGATAAAGTAAAGATAAAACTCAATCCCGTGGTGGAAACGGTAAAAGGCAAACGTGTTGTTTTGGTGGACGATTCCATTGTTCGCGGTACGACTTGTACGCGGGTTGTCAAACTCTTACGCGACGCGGGGGCGAAAGAAATTCATATTCGTTCTTCCGCGCCGGCTTTCTTGAATCCGTGCTACTACGGTACGGATATCGGCTCGAAAGAAGAGTTGATCGCTTGTAAGTACACGCCCGAAGAAATGGCGAAGATTTTCGGGGCGGACTCGGTAGGATTTTTACCGTTGGAAGACGTAGTAAAATTAGCCGAAAGCGGAACGTGTAAAGGATATTGCAAGGCTTGTTTCGACGGATTGTATCCGACGGAAATTCCGAAAATGATGTACGACTCGAAGTACAATTATAAAATTTCAGAGAAAAAATAAACGAATGGAGAGATAATAAAATGGCGATTTCTTATAAAGACAGCGGTGTAGACGTGACAAGAGGGTATAAGGCGGTGGATTTGATGAAGAAACACGTAAAATCCACGTATAACGAAAACGTAATCGGGGATTTGGGTTCGTTCGGCGGATTCTTCTCAATTGCAAATGAGAAGATGGAAGAACCCGTTTTGGTCGCAGGTACGGACGGCGTTGGTACGAAACTCAAGTACGCGTTCCTTTTGAATAAACACGACACGATCGGGATCGACGCGGTGGCGATGTGCGTAAACGATATCGTTTGCCAAGGCGCGAAACCTTTGTTCTTCTTAGATTATTATGCTTGCGGACGTTTGTATCCGGAGTTGGAAGCGGAAGTAGTAAAAGGCATTGCGGAAGGTTGTCGCCAAGCCGGTTGCGCGCTCATTGGCGGTGAAACGGCGGAAATGCCCGGATTCTATCCCGACGGGGAATACGACCTTGCAGGGTTCGCGGTAGGGATCGTCGACAAAAAGAAAGTCATCAATGGTAAGGATATCGTTCCCGGCGACGTTTTGATCGGTTTAAAATCGACGGGGGTACATTCCAATGGGTATTCGCTCGTTCGAAAACTCTTTGGGGATAGCGATAAAGCGGTTTTGGAAACGTATGACGAACAACTCGGCGCGACGGCGGCGGAAGTGTTATTGAAGCCCACGAAGATCTACGTAAAGAGCATTCTTTCCTTGATTGAAAAGGTACAAGTAAAAGGGATTGCGCACATTACGGGCGGTGGATTTATCGAGAACGTTCCCAGAATTTTGCCTGAAGGCGTTGCGGCGGAAATTCAAAAGAATTCCTACGAAGTGCCCCCTGTATTCAAAGTGATGCAAGAACGCGCAGGGATTACCGACGAACAAATCTATAACACCTTTAACATGGGGATCGGTATGGTTGTGTGCGTAGCGCCCGAAAACGTGGACGCGGCGATGGAATGCTTGAAAGCGACAGGCGAAGACGTTGTCGTAATCGGGAAAACGGTTGCAGGAAAGGGTGTAATTCTTCAATGAAAAAGATAGCGGTATTTGCCTCGGGTGGCGGTACGGATTTTCAATCGATTATCGACGCAAACGCTCGGGAACAATTTTGCGAAATCGAATACTTGGTGGCGTCTAAACCACAAATCGGCGCGATTACCCGCGCGGAAAATAACGGGATAAAGACGCTGGTTTATGAGAAAACGAAGTTCGCGGATAAAGATGCGTTTTACGGCTACGTAGCGCAAACGCTGAAAAAAAGCGACGTGGAACTCGTCGTCTTGGCAGGTTGGCTTTCGGTTGTTCCTGCGAGCTTTATTCAAGCGTTTGAAAACCGTATCATCAACATTCATCCGTCGTTGATCCCGTCCTTTTGTGGAATGGGGTACTACGGTTTGAAAGTACATACGGCGGCGATTGAATACGGCGTGAAAGTGAGTGGCGCAACGGTGCATTTCGTCGAAGCGGACGTGGATGGTGGGGCAATTATTATGCAACGCGCCGTCTACATTGACGCGGAGGATACGCCCGAAAGTTTACAAAAGAAAATTTTGAAAGAAGAACACGAATTATTGCCTTGGTGCGTGAAAAAACTTTGCGAAGACAAAGTGGTAAAAACGGGCAGAAAAGTTCGTGTATTAGACTAAAAACAAGGGAAGGAAGAATACGAATGAACGTTTTGGTAATCGGAAACGGCGGTAGAGAACACGCAGTCGTGCAGGCTTTGCGGAAATCGCCGAAAGTAGAAAAAATTTATGCTATGAAAGGCAACGCGGGGATTGGCGAGCTTGCCGAACTCGTAGACGTGGATTATTGCAATCCAACGGTAGTTGCAGACTGGTTGGACGCGCATAAAGACGTTGGATATACGGTCGTCACCCCCGACGATCCTTTGGCTCTTGGGGTTGTGGACGAGCTGGAAGCGCGTGGGCACCGTGCGTTCGGGCCGAACAAACGCGCCGCTATTATAGAAGCGAGCAAAGCGTTTTCTAAGGAATTGATGAAGAAATACGGTATTCCCACGGCGAAATACGAAACGTTTAGCGATTATGAAACGGCGAAAGCGTACGTGGAAACGTGTGAAATTCCCGTCGTATTAAAAGCGGACGGCTTGGCGCTTGGGAAAGGCGTGTTGATTTGTAAAACGCGCGAAGAAGCGCAAGACGGCTTGAAAGAAATGATGCTGGACAAAAAGTTCGGCTCGGCGGGGAACAAAGTTGTCGTAGAAGAATTTTTAGAAGGCCCTGAAGTTTCTTGTCTTGCGTTTACGGACGGGAAGACGATTAAGCCTATGATTTCCAGCTGTGATCATAAACGCGCGTTCGATAACGACGAAGGCTTGAATACGGGGGGTATGGGTACGTTTTCCCCTGCGCCGTTCTACGGCGAAAAGACGGCGAAAGAAGTGCTTGAAAAGATTATGAAGCCTACCGTGTACGCGATGAATCAAGAAAATCGGACGTTTAAAGGGGTTTTGTATTTCGGGCTTATGAAAACCAAAGACGGGATGAAAGTAATTGAATATAACTCCCGTTTCGGCGATCCTGAAACGCAGGTAATTTTGCCGATGCTCAAAACCGATTTGATGGAAATTTTTGAAGCGGTCACCGACGAGCGGTTGGATCAAGTGGACGTGGAATGGCACGACGGCGCTTGCGTATGTGTGGTAGTGGCAAGCGGTGGATATCCTGAAGCGTACGCTAAGGGCAAAGAAATGACGATTGGTGCTTTGGACGAAGATATCGTTTTGTGCCATGCGGGAACGGCGATGAAAGACGGAAAACTCGTGACCAGCGGTGGTAGAGTGATCGGGGTTTGCGCTAAAGGCGAGACGATAGAACAAGCTCGGCAAAAGGCGTATGCAAACGTAGAGAAAATTTCCTTTGAGGGAATGTATTATCGGAAAGATATCGGTATTAAATACCGCGACGTAGAAAGAGAATAAGGACGACGAGATATGATTTACAGAATTTTTGTAGAAAAGAAAGATAACGTACAGGCAAGAAAAGAAGCGGCGGATATCCAAACGCTCTTGAAAATCCATACGGAAGATTTTCGTTTGGTGTTGCGCTACGACGTGGAAGGATTAAGCGAAGAAGAACTGCAGGCGGCGCTCGGCACGGTATTCTCCGAACCGCCCGTAGACAACGTATATTTGGAAGAATTGGAAATTCCTGCAGGGTATAAAGCGTTTGCGGTGAGCTATTTGACGGGGCAATACGATCAACGCGCGGACAGCGCGGCGCAATGCGTACAGCTTTTGACGAAGAAATCCCGTCCTATGGTCAAATGCGCGAAAGTATATATGGCAAAGGGCGTAAACGACGCGGAGTTGGAAACGATTAAAAAGCATATTATCAACCCCGTAGAAAGCGAGGAAGTTGGGTTTGAAAAACCCGAAACGCTGGCGCGGGCGACGGTGGAAGGCGCGGAAGTTCAAGACGTAGACGGGTTTATCTCGATGTCGGACGAAGAAGTTGCCACTTATCACAAATCGATAGGCTTTGCTATGAGCGTTGCGGATTTAATTTTCGTACGCGAATATTTCAAGGGCGAAAAACGCAATCCGACGGAAACAGAACTTAAAGTAATCGATACGTATTGGTCGGATCACTGTCGGCATACGACGTTTGCGACCGAACTCAAAAACGTGAAAATTACGTCTGAAAACGACGGGATTCATAAGGCGTATCATTTATACGAAGAATTGTACCAAGAACTCAACGGCAACCGCCCCGATAAGTATCCTTGCTTGATGGACCTTGCGACGATTGCGGCTAAGAAATTGAAAAAAGACGGAAAGCTTGACAACTTGGATATATCCGACGAAATCAACGCTTGTTCCATTTGCATCGAAGCGGAACTCGACGGAAAGAAAGAACAATATCTCGTTATGTTCAAGAACGAAACGCACAACCATCCGACGGAAATCGAACCGTTCGGTGGCGCGGCAACGTGCTTGGGGGGTGCAATCCGCGATCCGTTGAGCGGTAGAACGTACGTGTACCAAGCGATGCGTATTACAGGTGCGTCCGATCCGCGAGAAAAATTAGAAGACACGTTGGCTGGGAAATTGCCCCAACGCGCGATTACGCAACGCGCGGCGGCAGGGTTCTCGTCTTACGGCAACCAAATCGGGCTCGCTACGGGGATTGTAGACGAAGTCTACCACGAAGGCTATAAAGCAAAGCGTTTGGAAACGGGTTTCGTCGTTGGTGGCGCAAGAAAGGATATGGTTTACCGTGAAGCGCCTAAGGCAGGCGACGTGATCGTGCTCCTTGGTGGGGAAACGGGGCGCGACGGTTGCGGTGGCGCGACGGGATCGTCCAAAGCGCACGATACCCACTCGGTTGAAACTTGTGGCGCGGAGGTACAAAAGGGCAACGCGTTGACGGAACGCAAATTGCAACGTTTGTTCTTGAATCAACAAGCGACGCGCATGATTAAGAAGTGCAACGACTTCGGGGCTGGTGGCGTTTCGGTTGCGATCGGCGAACTTGCCGACGGTTTGAATATCGATCTAGATAAAGTTCCCAAAAAGTACGAAGGTTTGAACGGTACGGAACTTGCTATTTCAGAATCGCAAGAACGTATGGCTGTCGTAATCGACGCAAGGAACGTGGACGCATTCAAAGCGCTTGCTGCAGAAGAGAACCTTTCGGCTACGCCCGTAGCAGTCGTCACGGACACGGGGCGCATGAAAATGTTCTTAAAAGGCAAGGCCATTGTGGATATTTCCCGTGAATTCTTGAACACGAACGGCGTAAAACAAGAAGCGAACGTCGAAATCGACGACGCGCGCACGACTTGGTTTGATAAAAAGCAGGGTTTACACTTCTCGGAAACGACGAAGAAAGTAATTTCCGATTTAAACGTTTGCGCGAAGAAAGGTTTGTCGGAAACGTTCGACTCGACGATCGGCGCGCGCACGGTATATATGCCTTGGGGCGGTAAGAAACAACTAACACCCGCGATTGCAATGGCCGCGAAGATTTGCGGTGGGGAAACGGACGTTTGTACCGTTTCGGCGTACGGGTATTCCCCGTATTTGATGGAAACAAGCCCGTTTATCGGCGCAATTTATTCGATTGTTGCGTCTGTTTCTAAAGTCGTTGCGACAGGCGCAAACTATCGCGACGTACGTCTTACTTTGCAAGAATTCTTCCAAAGAATGACGGGTGAAGCGAAGGTTTGGGGTGTACCTGCGTCGGCACTTCTCGGCGCGGTTTACGCGCAAATGGGGTTGGAACTCGGCGCGATCGGTGGAAAAGACAGTATGAGCGGTACGTTTGAGAGCATCCACGTTCCGCCTACCCTGATTTCGTTTGCGTTAGCGCCTGCTAAGGCGAGCGCGTTGATTACCAACGTTTTGAAAGGCGGGGAAAAGCTCTATCATATTCCCGTGCCAAAAGATGAAAACTCCGTGCCGAAATTTGAAGAGCTTAAAGCGGTTTACGCGGAAGTCTACGCGCAAATCCAAAACGGAAATATTCCGTTCGCGACCGTGGTGGAAAACGGCGGTGTTGGGGCGGCGGTTGTAAAATCGGCGCTCGGCAACGAGATTGGTGTAAATTTTGCGATGAACGCGGACGAATTATATACGGAAGGCTATGGCGATTTGATCGTGGCGTTGAAAGACGAAAGCGCGTTTAATAAGGCAATCGTTAAGGCGTACGTTGGTGAAACGACGGAAAGCGGAAAATTCGTTTGCGGAACGGATAGCGTTTGCATCGAAACGGTTTCAAATCATTACGTTTCGGCACTTTCGAGTGTCTTCCCTGTGACCGCTCCTGCGGACGGAAAAGCGGAAAATTGTGATTATAAAGCAGGTGTAAAGTATACGAATATTGCCACGAAAGTGGCAAAACCGCGCGTGTTCATTCCCGTATTCCCGGGTACGAACTGTGAACTCGACACGGCGAGAAAGTTTTTACTTGCTGGCGCGGAAGTGCAAACGGTAGTCGTTAGAAATCGCTCGGCGCAAGATATCGAAGAGAGTGTTGCGGAAATTGTCAAGGCGATTAAGAATGCGAATATTATCGCGTTCCCCGGTGGGTTCTCGGGTGGGGACGAACCGGACGGTAGTGGTAAATTTATCGCAACGACGTTCCGTAATCCGTATATCGCGGAACAGGTAGAAGAACTCTTGAACAGCCGTGACGGGTTGGCGCTTGGTATTTGCAACGGTTTCCAAGCGTTAATCAAACTCGGTTTAGTGCCGTACGGACACGTAAAGGAAATGACGTCGGATTCACCTACGTTAACGTTCAACAATATTTCCCGTCACGTTTCGACGGTTGTGGATATTCGCGTTGCGTCTACCTTGTCGCCTTGGCTCAGCGCTTGCAAAGTTGGGGAAGTTTACAAAGTACCCGTTTCGCACGGTGAAGGCAAGATAGTTGCCCCGACGTTTGCGTTGGAAGAAATGCGTAAGAATGGGCAAATCGCTACGCAATACGCGGATTTGAATGGCGCACCTACGATGCTTTCCCCGTACAATCCCAACGGCTCCATGTGGGCGATCGAAGGGATTACGTCGCCCGATGGTAGAGTGTTCGGGAAAATGGGACATAGCGAACGTATCGGCGAGAACTTGTATAAGAACGTGGACGGGAACTTCGATATGAAGATTTTCGAAAGCGGTGTACGGTATTTCAAATAATCGACTAAAAGAGCAAAGGAGATTGTTTGATGATTGATATGCATACGCACGTTTTGCCGTGTATAGACGACGGCGCGAATAGTGTAGAGACGTCGCAAACGCTCTTACGTATGGCGCATGACCAAGGCGTCCAAGAAATCGTATTCACGCCACATTATTATGGTGACGTATCTTTGGACGAGTTTTTAGAGCGTCGTCAAACCGCTTACGAAACCATACAAGCTACGCTACCGCAAGGCATGCGCGTGCGCTTGGGCGCGGAAGTGTATTTTTCGGGGTTGCAATCGACGAACTATGACGAGTTGGCGTATTTAAAAATCCAAAACACGAATTGCGTGATGCTGGAATTGCCTTTTCTTACCGTTTGGCCGAAATGTCTATTTAGCAATTTAGAAAAATGCATTCAAGAAATGGAATGCACGCCGATTATCGCGCACGTAGAGCGGTACGTGGAAGTTTTGAAAGATCCGACGCTGTTAAATCGATTGTTGGAATTAGGGTGTCTGTTGCAAGTCAATACGTCCGCGTTCCTTAAAAAGCATACGAAAGGTTTGGCTTCGGCGATGCTCAAAAACGGATACGTGCATTGTTTTGGTACGGACGCGCATGATGCGGAGGTGCGTAAACCGAATTATACGCAGGCAAAATCCGTAGTGGAAGAGTTGGGGCTTTTGGCGGAATGGGAAAACGTACAGGCAACCATGCAACGGATTTTAGACGGTAAGCCGATTTCTTTGCGCGTGAAGAAGTCGATAAAAAAATTTTTCGGTAGATACCATTAATTTGCGACATTTTGTTTGATTTCGCTGAAAAAGCGTTAAAATTAATATAGAAATAGAAAAAAGGAGAAAAAAAATTATGGCTAAAATTACTGCGGATACTTTGATTGCGGAATGCTTGGAAATCAATCCCAACGCGCCGGAAATTTTGATGGCGGCAGGAATGCACTGCTTTGGTTGTGCGATGGCGCACGGTGAAACGGTTGCGGAAGCGGTTGCCGTACACGGCGAAGATTTGGACGCGTTGTTGGCAAAATTAAACGAAGGCTTGGAAGACTAAGCAAAATCGAAACAAAAAAAGGGAATGGGTGTGTCACCCATTCCCTTTTTTTGAAAAGATTATTTGCGAAGTGTAAGATATTCTTTTGGGGAAACGCCCGTTGCCTTTTTAAATTCTCTGCTGAAGTAAGAAATATCGTTAAAACCTGATAAGGATGCAACGTCCGCAATGGAATATTCCTTAGCACGCAATAATTCTTTGGCGTATTTGATGCGCATATTTCGGATATAGAGAATCGGGGACGTTGAAAATGCTTGATGAAAAAGTTTCCGCAGATACGGTTCGCTGATGTTGCAAAGCTCCGCGAGTAGAACCGTAGAAATATTCTCTTGCGTATAATTGTCTTGAATGTATTTCAAAGCAGGCGTTAAAATGTTTAACGTTTCGTTTGTCGTAGAGTAGTGGAACGTTTCCTTTTTTATCATTCTTACAATGCGGTAGAGTTCGCTAAAACATTGTTCGTAAAATCCAACTTGCTTTCTACGCCAAGCGTTCTTGGATTTTACAAAAGACGACAGCATTTCTTCCTTGCCTTTGATCTTGATTATTTTAGGAAAATACTTCGTAGCCGTATCGTTCATTAACAGAAAATTGATCGCGTATACTCCTTCGTCGGGGTGTTTCTTCAAAGAAGTGCTTTGCGCGGTGTAATTCGAACCTTTCGGCAAATAAATCAACTCACCAGAGTGGCAGGTAAGCCTTTCTCCTGTGTCAAACGAATAAATGGTGTCACAATCGACGTTAAACGCGAACCCATGCGTCGGACGATCCTTATGCACGGGGCGACCGTGTCCGTAGGGAACGAAAACGGCTATGACAATTTTTGAAACAATGAATTCCTGGTCAAATATTTCCATAAAAATCTCCTGTATATATTATAAAGTTTTGTTTCGAATAAGTCAAGTAAAATCGAATAATTATTGTATTTACTAAAAAAATATGTTATAATAACGCGAATAATAATCGTAGGAGGAATGGTAAGTTGATTGATTTTGCTTTAAAAAAGCGGTATTTAACGACGGAATATGAAAAACCGAATTGGATCATCGAAAGTGGGCTTTCTTTGGCGGAGCTTACGGCGAAAGTTGCCGAGTTTGAAAAAGAAAACGACTTACCGAAAGCTCTGATTAAAGCGAAGACGTTTGAATTGCTTATAGAAAACGCTCGCATTGCGATTGACAAAGAAGATATTTTCCAAGACAAGTTTTTGGCGGGGAATATTATGGCTGAGCAAAAACGCGCTTGGAGAAAAGCTGTTGAAAAGGCGTATTTGTCGGAAGAAACGGAAGAAACAAAACGCGCGTGGGAGCAATTCGGCGCGTATTCCGCACACGGGGACTACTCGCATATTTCCCCCAACTCCCGTTTGCTGATGGAGGTGGGCTTTACGGGGCTTTTACAACGGGTTGAGAAAGCGGAGAAACGCGGTGGTTTAACGCAAAAGCAAAAGGAATTTTATCAATCGTGTAAAATTGTTTTAAACGCAATGATCACGGCGACGAACAGGCTGGCGGAAGGGGTGAAAGAATACAATTACGAAAACTACGTTGCGCTTTCGAATATTGCAAAAGGCGCGCCGAGTAATCTATACGAAGCGATGCAACTGCTGACGTTGTATTTTTATTTACATGAAAACGTAGCGGGTGCGCGCGTTCGGACGCTTGGTAGATTGGACTTTATGTTGTATCCTTATTATAAAAAGGATTTGGAAAGCGGTAGATATACAAAAGAAGAAATAAAGGAAATGCTCAAATTCTTCTTGTATAAATTTTGGTCGGCAAAAGTGCTTTACGATCTTCCGTTCTGCTTAGCGGGAAAAGACGAAAACGGAGGTGAAGTCACCAACGAACTTTCCTATTTAATTGTCGAAACGTACAACGAATTACATATTTACAGCCCGAAAATCCACATCCGTGTTTCGGAGAAAACGCCGATGGATTTCGTCAAACTCGTGCTCGCGTGTATCCGTCAAGGGAATTCGAGTTTCGTGTTCGTAAACGACGAAATTGGCACGGAAACTTTACGCCGTGTCGGTGTGGAAGAACGGGATGCGCGAAATTTCATCCCGATCGGTTGTTATGAACCTGCGGTTTGGGGGGTGGAAATCGGTTGCACGGGGAACGGTGGTGTGACTTTGCCGAAAGCGGTAGAACTTGTGTTTACCAAAGGTAAGGATTATGCGACGGGGCTGCCTTGTGGGGTAGAAACGGGTGAAATTCGCTCCTTTGAAGACTTTGTCGACGCTGTAAAGACGCAAATTGCGTATATGGCGGAAAAAATGACGCATTACGTCACGGAAATCGAGAAACATTACGACAAAATTTATCCGGACGCGATCTTATCTTGTCAATACGATGCGAGCGTGGAACGTGGTGTGGACGTCTACGAAGGCGGAGCAAAATACAACAACAGTTCCTGTTATTTCTGGGGAATAGCCACTTTGGTGGATGCACTGTGCGCCGTCAAAAAGCTCGTATTCGACGAAAATTACTTGACGTTTGACGAGTTGTGGGAAGCACTCCAAGCGGATTGGGTTGGCTACGAGAATTATCGGACGCTTGCGTTGCATTTGGACGAGAAATACGGCAACGGGAATGCTACGGCGGACGAATTGGCTGTGCAATTCTCAAAGTTTTGCGCTACGCTTGTCAACAACAAGCCCAACGGTCGTGGGGGCGTATACAAAGCGGCGTTGTTTTCTGTAGACAACAACGTCTATGCGGGGGCGAGATTAATGGCGACACCCGACGGTAGGAAAGCAGGAATGCCGATTTCCAAAAATCTTTGCGCAACCCCTGCGATGGATAAAAACGGAATAACCGCGTTAATTCACTCGGTGACGAAGATGGACCATGCGAACTTCCCGACGGGTTCGGTATTGGATATCGTATTGCATCCGTCGGCGGTGCTTGGCGAAAGCGGTTTGCACGCATTCTACGGCATTTTAATCACCTACTTTAAAAAGGGTGGATTTGCAATGCACGGAAACGTCTTTAACGTCGATGATTTACGCTCAGCGCAAAAAGATCCTGAAAAATATGCGAATCTGCAGGTTCGCGTTTGTGGTTGGAATGCGTATTTCGTCAATTTGAGTAAAGTGGAACAAGACGATTTTATCAAACAAGCGGAGCATTGTAAGCTCTTTTAAGGGATTGAACTACAAATGAAAGCAAGAATTTTTGAAATCAAACGTTTTGCCGTACACGACGGCGACGGAATACGCACGACGGTATTCTTTAAGGGGTGTCCGTTGCGTTGCGTTTGGTGCCATAATCCCGAAGGGTTGGAAATGAAACCGCAACTTGGTTTTTACCAACATAAATGCGTGCATTGTGGCGCTTGCGTCACGGCTTGTCCTCAAAACGCACATACGCTCCAGGGCGGAAAGCATACCTTCGACAGATCGAAATGCGTAGGTTGCGGAAAGTGCGAAAACGCTTGTCTAAACGGTGCGTTGCGGTTGTACGGTAAGGAAATGACGGTGGACGAACTGTTGCCTTTACTACTTGCCGATCGTGAATTCTACGAAACGACGGGTGGCGGAGTGACGCTTTCCGGTGGGGAGTGCTTACTCTACGCGGAGTTTTGTGCCGAGTTATTGAAACGTTTGAAAGAAGAGAAAATACATACGGCGGTGGATACTTGTGGATTTGTATCCAAATCGGCGATCGATCAGGTAGCGCCGTATACGGACGTGTTCTTATACGACGTAAAGGCGTTTGACGAAGACGCACATATCCGCTGTACAGGACAGTCCAATAAAAGGATTTTAGAGAATTTACAGTATATCGACGGGCTGGGGAAAGCGATAGAAATCCGTATTCCGTACGTACCGCAATATAATCAACAGGAAATACAAAGCATAGCCGAGTTTTTAAGCAAATGCAAGCACGTTAAGAAAGTTCAGGTGTTGTCCTATCACAATTACGCAGGCTCTAAATACGACGCGCTGGAAATGGAAAATACGCTCCCCAAGCAGTTGCCTAGCGAAGAAGAAGTGCGAACTGCGCAAGCGTGCTTTGATGTCTTGTAAAACGTATTATCATAACAAGTGTGTCAGCTTGAAATTGGCAGGAGAAAGTCTTCAACTTTCGTTTGCGCTTCAATACTAATATTCTCTTGATTAAGGTAGGGCGCATCAAGAATACTGAAAAGCGAAGTATTCGTTTCGAAAAAGACATCAATTCAAATTCGTTTTTTTATGGATTGGGCATATTTGTTTTGAAAATTCAACCTATTAAATTGTTTTTTGTATTGAAAATACTATTAAAATACTATTATAATATAAAAAATGGGATAAGGACTAACTGTGTTCACTTTAGTTTTGGAAAGGTCTACGTGATTGACTTTGTAAAAAAAGTTGACTAAATTTGCATATATTTTGACCAAAACTGCTAATAAATTATGTTTTTTTTATGATATAATACTGTAAATTTGTGAAACAGCTCGTTGGTGTTTTTGTCGTTTATTTGCAAAGAAGATGAAAGCACGGCGTGGAAAATCTATCTTACGGCAATAGGCAAGTACTCCATCTAATCTCTCACCATAAAGCACTTGCTTGTTACATACTTTTTCGATCACTGTTCGGGGTAGCTCCTCCTTATTACTTCGAACAGTGGTCAACCCAAAATAAGAAATAAATAAAGGAGAAGAAATATGAGAAAAATCAAGAGGAACATTCTCACAGGCCTTTGCGTAGCGTCGATGCTGGGCGCAGTAGGGACTGGATTAACGCTTGCAAATGCGTTGAATTCGGAAACACCTACGCCCGTGGCTACGCAAACGACGAACACCGTTTCGGCGTATTACGTAAACGGGAAACAGTCTACTTATGCATACGGTAGTGTTCAAGCCGGTGAAGAAAACGCTACGCTTAACGGCGTAGTAGCAAAGTTGTATCCAAAAGAACAACTTGTGATGCGCGGGGTGATCGATTTGCGCGAAAAAGACGGCAACGATCTTTTGATTTCGACGACGATGGTGCCTGAAACGGCTGGCTTGCAAGAAGTCGGAGAACTCTATTACCAAATCGTCGACGCGTACGATCCTACGAATTACGTGACCGTACGTATGACGCCCTATCCGCATAGACAAGAAGGTCCGGGGACGTGGTTTACGGCGTTCACGATGGCGTACGCAAGCAACGGTCAAAAGCCGACGGGGAAGGACCGTGATTCTAACCGTATTCACGTGAACAACGCTTATGGTACTTGGACGAGCGCATCTTTCCACGGCTTGACAGGGAATTCGCACAAGGCAAATCAAAACGGATTTGGTATTTCCTATGACATCGAAACGAACGTCGTTTACACCTACGACGCGAAGAGAAACTTATTTATACCCGTGGCGGATTTTGACAATATCGATTATTTCGGGGCGAATACCTGGAAAGGGTTTACGACGGGCGAAGTATACGTAAATGTGTATGCAGGCGCGTACGAAATGGAAACTGGGAGAGTGGTTGTCACGGAATACAACGGCTACGATTTGACGCAAGCGACGATAGAAGATACGGAAGGCCCGACGATTGCGGTGGATTACGGCGATTATTCCGCAACGGAATATCCGCTTGCAGTAGCAGGGTATACCTATCAATTATTTAAGCCTACGGCGTTCGACGTGTATACGGGCGAATCGGAAGTAAAAACGGAAGTCTACTTGGATTATTATACCAGCAATTCGGCGAAACAATCGGTTAATAGAAGAACTTTGGAATTTAAACCGAGTGTTCCCGGTATTTATACCGTCGTATATAGCACGGAAGACGCGTTCGGGAATAAATCGCAACAACTGGTCGATATCGACGCAAGAGCTTCTTCCGAAGTAGATCCTTTAGTTTTGGATATCATTGAAGCGCCCGCATCGGCGCTTATAGGGGATATCGTTGCAGTACCCGAAGTGGAAACCCGTGGTGAAATCGGAAAATCGGTTTTGAAAAAGTCGGCTACGTTAAACGGTCAAGCGTTGGAAATCAAAGACGACACCTTGTTTGTAGAAAAAACGGGTAAGTTGAAGATTACCTACGAACTTTCCGATTATTCAGGTAGAAAAGTAAAGAAAACGGTGGAAATTACGGTCAACGCAACGGATAAACCGACGTTTATCGAATATCCTACGCTTCCGAAATATTTTGTAGAAGGCAACTCCTACGCGCTCCCTGCGCTTTCCGCGTATAATTATACGGACGGCTCGGGCGCGGAGATCCCTACCGTGATCAAGGTGAAAAAGGCAGGGGAAACAACGGCTACGACGATTGAAGGCGCGTACGTACCGACGATTGCAAATCATAAAGACACCGTAGAGATTATTTACGAGGCGACGATAAACGGCAAATCCGCGACTTGGTCGCAATTTATCCCCGTTTACAAGACGCGTACGGATAATAAGATGGATATGTCGAAATACTTCGATTGCAAAGACGGCGTAGCAACGGCATTGAAAGACGGCATGCAATTAAATGCGATGGGGACTGCGTCCTTCACGTTCATCAACAGTATTTATTCGTCCGACTTGTCTCTGGAATTGCGCATGTTGGAAGATTCGAAAAATCTTTCGAAAGTACATATTCGGTTGACGGACTACTACGACGAAAACAACGAAATCGTATTTACCTACGAAAACGGTTCGACGCAAACGCAATGCTATATCAATGGCGATGAAAGCGTTAAATTGCCGGTATCTACCTTGTTTAAAAACGAAACGTTGTTCACGCTTAATTACAAAAATGATACGTCGCGGATTTTCTACGACGTCGCGAATAACAACTACTGGACGATCGATAAAAATACCGCAGGCGCACCGTTTAACGGATTTGCCGGCAACGAATTCTACGTGACGATTGAACTTGAAAAAGCGAACGACAGCAATGCGTCGCTTGCATTGCAAAGAATATTTAGAAACTTGTTCACAACGGATACGCGGGATTACGTAGGCCCTGTAATCACTGTGCTTGGGGAATACGGCGGTGAAAAGAAAATCGGCGAAACGTTCGTCGTTCCTGAAGCGTTGCTCTTCGACGTATTCGACGGTAAAGTATCCGGTACGTACACGATTACCGATCCCGATGGCAACGTAGTCACGTCGAAAGAAGGCGTGTATTTAGAAGACGTTAAAGTCGGTTTGGGCGCGGTTTCCATCGTGATGGATAAATTCGGCTCTTACGAAGTATCGTATTTTGCGGTAGACAGCTATAAAAACAAACTTAATTATAACTACATTATCCGTGTCGTAGACGATACGGTGCCCACGTTGGAAGTCGTTGGCGAATTGCAAGCGACGGCGAAACTCGGCGAAAAAGTCTACGTGCCGAAATTTAGATTTAGCGACGATAAGACGTCGGCGGAAGAGTTGAATGCAGGCGTGTACGTGGTTTGTCCGAACGGTCTTGTACAAGTATTAGATCGCGCAACGAACGTTGGGTTTGTAGCAAATCAAGTAGGTGAATATCAAGTAATCTATTACGTGTACGACGAAGAAGGCAACCAAACCGTCGTAGTACGCACACTAATGGTGACGGAGGAATAAGGCGATGAAAAAGAAATTTAGATTTTTAGCATTAGCAATGCTTTCAGTTATGGCGTTTTCCACGATTTCGGCTTGTGGTGGATCTAAGAAGGACGATTCCACGAGCAGTACGGATAGTGGCTCGAATAGCAGTAGCGGTAGCGTTGGCGGGGAAGATTACCCCGACGATATCAACGGGAATTACAAGACGTACGATCCTGCTTTCGGGAAAGTGACGGGTACGATTCACGAACGTTCCATGGAAGCAACGACGACGATGATGATGCAAGACGGCGTCACCGAATACAAGCTCTTGATCGATCCGACGGCGGGCGAAAAAATCCGTGCTGCAGTTTCCGAATTAAACGTATTCTTTGCGGAAGCGACGGGCAAGACGCTTATCTTGGAAGAAAACGATTCGCTTGCATATTCTAAGGACGTAAAATACCTTTCGCTTGGTCAAACGAGTTTGTTGGAAACGTCGGGCATTACCGTAGATTACAAAACGATCGGACAACAAGGCTATGAAATTGTCACGGAAGGCAATTCCATCTTTATCGCCGGGAAAGAAAAAGGTGTGTTAAACGGCGTATACGATCTTTTGGGTTGTTTGTTCGATTGGGAAATCTATATGGCGGATTATTGCTACATCAATAAGAACGTAAAAGACATTCCCTTGTACGATTTCGACATCAAAGAAGTTCCGGATTTTGAATACCGTATTCCTTCTTTCGGTAGCGTATTTTATAACACCAAAGCTATACAACGTATGCGCTTGGTGCACGACCATGACATTTATATAACCGGTGCATCTCCGCACAGCGCGTTCCGTATTGTTCCGGAAGACCCGAACCGTGAGTTGCATCCCGCTTGGTATATGGACGACGGCGGTAGACAACTTTGCTACACGGCGCACGGTGATCCCGAAGAATATGAAGCACTGATGTCGTTCGTCGTTGAAAGTGCTAAGGCATTGATTATTGCAGACCCCGATCGCGACACGTTTGCGTTCTCTCAAAACGACTACAACGAATGGTGTCATTGCAAGACGGGTTGTCAACCTACGATTGATAAATACGGCACGAATTCTTCTACGCAAATTCTTTTCATGAACGAACTTGCAAAACGTTTAGGAGAATGGTTGGAAGAAACGTATCCCGAGCGTGAAGTCATGTTCAACTTTTTTGCATACCACGCATCGGAAGATGCGCCCACGAAGTTGCAAGCAGACGGCACGTGGAGTACTCCGTATGAAGAAATGCAATTGCGTGATAATATCGAAGTCATGGTAGCGCCTCTTGTACACGATTACGTGCATAGCGTATTCTCAGAAGAAGGCAGAAGATTAAAGGATTTGTTCGAATCTTGGAGACCTTTGGCGAAACACTACTCGGTTTGGTCATATAACGTGTATTTCCGCGACTTCCTTTCCCCGATGGATACGTGGGGATCGATGGGAGATTTCTTGAAATATCTCGTCACGCTGAATACGCGAACGACTTTCCAACAAGGCGCATGGAACGTACGTGGTAATACCAACTTTGACGAGTTGAAGATGTACTTGTATTCCAAGCTTTTGTGGAACGTAAACCTGGAAATGACGGACTTGATCAACGATTACTTTGATAAAGTATACCGCGAAGCAAGCGATACGATGAAAAAAGCGTATTGGAATATGCGTACCGAACTTCATAGACATACTTTGATGGGCAGAGATGGTACGATTCGTGCGGAAACGGTCACGACGAAATATTACAGCAAGCGTTATCTTGTAAACCAGATCGCGCAAATTGAAAAGGCGTATGCGGATATCGAAAAATATAAAACGGAAGATCCCGAATATTACGAAATGGTTTACAATCGGATCGATTTGGAATCGGTAGGCCCTAGATTCTTGTTATTAGAGCTTTACGAAGGTACGTTCTCGAACTTGGAATTGGAAGATATGTGGACGGAGTTTGCTAGTGACGCAAGACGTTTAAGTGTCACCCGTATTTCTGAGCCTGAAACTATGGAAGACTATTTAAAGTCCCATGGTAGATAATCAAATAAATAAACAAATTAAAATAAAGGAGAAACAATATGTTTAAAGGGAAAAAATGGTTAATTGGCTTATGTGCGCTAGTCATGGCGTTCGGGATCGCTAGTTGTTCGGACAAAGACGACGCGTCGTCGCCGGATGACGGTAGCGTGACGAGTAGCTCTCCTGCAGACAGCAGTAGCGAACCTGTTTTGAATCCTAGCGTGACGCTTTCGCAAGAAACGTTATCGCTCGATCTTTTCAAGACGAGTACGCTTTCCGTGGGATTGCAGGATTTGACGGGAACGGTCGTATGGTCGACGACGGATGATTCCGTCGTGACGGTTAGCGACGGTGTTGTCAAAGCTATGGGTATGGGTACGGCGACGATTACGGCTACCGTTGGTGCGTATTCCGACAGCTGTGAGGTGACGGTCGTACGTGGCGAGTTAACGCCGGAATTCGACGTGCTTGGTGACGACGTTTCTGTAATGAGAAACGCAACCTACGAATTGGATACAACCATGAGCGTTAACGGCGAAGAATTCGATCTTGCGGAAGTGACGTTTGCAACGACGGGGAATTGCTTGTCCGTAGATGAAAACGGCGTAATCACCGCTTTGGCATACGGTACGCAAGACGTGACGGTCACGGCAACCTACGGGGAGATCGTTGTCACGGAAACTTTCGCGGTGACGGTATATAGACGTGCTAGTATTAGCACGGGGATTACCAACAATCGGCTTTCTTTGACGCCTACGAACTTTGCGGGCGATAAGACGACGTTCTACAGCACGGAAACGTTCCAACCCCAAGTAGACGGCGAAAACGCAAACGTTTCGTTGTCTTACGAATCTTCCGATACGTCGGTTGTTGCGGTGGAAGATAACAAGATCGTAGCGAAAGGCGAAGGCGAAGCAACGATCATCGTAAGCTTTACGGAAAATGAAGAAACGACTTCTGTACAAATTTTCGTAACGGTCGATAAAGAAGCGATTACCCGTAGCGTGAACTTCCAAGCAAAAGCGGCAGGTGGTTTAAAGCAGAAAGTGGGTACGGCGGAAATCGATCTTTCGGGTAAAGATATCGAAGTTGCACTTTCCGAAGTGACGGAAGTATACATTGGCGCTACGAAATACAATTTCTCTGTAAGCGGTAATAAGCTTACCGTCACGGATGCGCCTGCAGGGTATAACGAATATACTTTGAAATCGTCCCGAGTTGACGTGACGATTGACGGGCTCGTCTATATGGGCGAAATTTCCAACAAGGCGCAACTTTTGGATTATGCGGCGAATTTAGACGTTTACAAAGGATATGCGATTATTACTGCGGATATCGATATGGCAGGTGAAGTGTGGAATCCGATCGGCTGGCAACGTGGTACGTTGGACGGTCAAGGACATACGATTTCCAACCTTAAGACGTCGGTAGGTGTTATTGGTTCGCAAGACGCGACGGCTATGTTGAAGAACGTACAACTCGTCAATATGGTTTTAAATATTCAAAAAGAAACGAATTCCAAAGGCAATGATTGCACGCATCGGAGAGGTTTCTTGGGCGCGGAATTAACAGGCGGATTTGAAAACGTGCTTATTATCGGTAAAATGAACGGTGCGGTGGAAAATCAGGCGCTTGCAATGGGTTGTGTATATAGTACGACGACGATGAATAACGTTGTAATCGTAGCGAATACTGACAACAAACAAATCGGATATACCGGTTCGGGATATTATTATACGGAAGGTGAAGGCGCAAAGATCGATAACGTATTTTACGTATGCGAAAGTGAAACCGCATTCAAGACGTGTAATGATAAAGCAAAATACGACGACTCTCGCGCCTATAAAACGGTAGCAGAATTGCTTGAAAAAGAAAACTTCGCAGGGTTTGACAGCTGGACGGTAGTCGATGGTCAACTTCCTTATATGAGTGATTACTCCGATGAACAGAAAGCGTTCGATACGCAGTTCGTGGGCGAAGTTGCGCTTAACGAAACGTTGACGGTAGAAACGACGCTTGCAGATGCGGTAATCTCGATTAAGGACGGCGTGGAAGGCGCAACGTTGAGCGGCAACCAACTCACGCTTACGGCGAACGGCATTTATACTGTCGTTGTCAAGAGTGCTAGCAATCCTGAAAATTATAAGGAATATCCCGTTCGTTTGATCGGTTCGGAAGCGCTTACCTACGGCGCAAAATATGCGTTGACAGCGGATGGTTATACGACGCTCGATTTGGCGCAATTTTCGAAAACGATCAACGTTGACGAGGTTTTAGTCAATAATGTAAGCGTAGAATTTTCGCTTGTAGGCAACGTGTTGAAGTTTGCGAATACAGCGGTAGACGTACAATCCATTATGGTGTTTGATGCTACGGCAGTCTTAAACTATACGCTTGAAGTAAAAGTAGCGGACTACGAAATTACCAACCAAACAACCCTTAAGAAGTGGTTTGGGGTTAAAGACACTGTAAAATATGCAGTTGTCACCCAAAACATTGTGTGCGACGGAAAAGATCTTGTTGATTGGGGTGTTTGGGATAAGCATGACATGACAGGTACGCTGGATGGTTTGGGATATACGATTGAGAATTTTTACAACTACGGCGGTCTTATGAATGGTCAAAATGCTGAAATGATGACTGGTTCTGCTATTAAAAATATTACGTTTGTTAAGGCAAAGACGTACAGTACGTTCTATCCTTTATTCGGTAGATATTTTAATGGCGTTGTAATTGAAAACGTTAATGTTGATGTCACCTATGAAAAGTATGATATGAAAAACGGCGGACTTCTTACGAATATGCCTGTTGCAAAAGAATATAAACAACCGAATGACGTTATTCGTAATTGTAATTTTAACTTTACCGTACCTGCAGACACGGTGGATCTTGTTGCAAGAATTTATTCCGACGCAAACGGTAATTATGGTACGACAATGGAAAATGTGACGATTACGTCCAATGGTAAAATCGCAAAAGAAGGCGAACTTTATGATTTTAATGCAACTGAAAAGAGTACGCAAGCGGCTATCAATCTTAAGAACTCGAAATGGACGAACGTGAAGATTACCGACAAGACGGGTACGGTCACGTATAACAACTAAATAGAAGCGAAAGCAAAAAAAGGAGGGAACGGTTTAATACCGTTCCCTTTTAAAATCGAAATCTATTCTTTTTAATTTAACCATTTGATAATATAAAAAATGATAATCTCCTTGCGGAGAAATGATAACTCGGCTACGCCTCGCATGATAGCCAAATCTTTGCGAATTTGGCATAAAAAATAAAAACGCCTATCGGGCGTTTTTATTTTTTGGTGGAGTAAGAGCAACCTAAATCGAACCCTTTCTATGATATATAAGGCGTAATAACAATTTCCTACCGTTCCGTTTTTATAGGTTTTGCAAAGCGCCCATTATCGTACTAATTGGCCATTGCAAACGCTCCTACCATAGTCAATGGCTTATCGCGAAAAAAACAACTTAACTGCTTGAATTGCACTTTATATACGTTTGTTTCCGTAGATGAAGAAGAAATAAAGCGTATATCCCATATCCTTTTATTGTCGCACAAGGAAAGAATATTTGCATTAAACCGCTTGACGTAAGGCGTATTTCCTTGCAAGCATATTAAGTAAATTTTACTTTTAGGGAGAGCGGATTGAATGAGCTTTATAATTTGATTATATTGCTTAATTGCATCAATATTGTTTTCGTCTTCTTCTCCCAATGCTATAAAAATGATTGCAGGACTTATAGCTATAATGCAATCTTGGACAATTTCAAGCGCTTCACTCGTCGTTAATCCTGCTATACTTCGATTGTATATAGCATTCTCAAAATGATATTTGTTAATTAACTCATACAAAGGGAAATTTGCCATATAGGTAGAGCCGAATACAACGATTTCCCCTTTTAACATAAGGTCGTTAATGCCTATCATACCATTTGCCGATAATTTCACATTTTCTTTCATTGTATGCCTCCCTTTTCAAGAATTTTCTTCTCATTTTTTCGGTTGATAAAAAATAGCACCAAATCAACCGAAACAACAATTAAATTGAAGCAATAGATAATTAACACGTAAGTCAGTTGGTGGTTTACGATTTTACCTATAATACCTGAAATGTAGCCTATAATGATTGCAGTAATGAACACAATGCTTTTACCTTGCGTGGACTTAGATTTTATGCTCTTATATACGGATATAGGCCACGATAACCCGAAACAAGCGAGCATAATGAACTCAAAAACTTGCATTTACTTTTTTCCTTTTTTGTTTTTCTTATAGTATACACTTGACAAAAAGAAAAGTAAAATATATAATTTTTATGAAAACAATAGGTTTTACCTATTAAGGAGCTGCTATGGATATACAGAAATTGAAATATTTTTATACGACGGCGCAATTAGAACATATCACGCGCGCTTCGGAAATATTGCATATTTCCCAGCCTTCGTTAACGCAAGCGATACAATCGTTAGAGTTTGAGTTAGGTGTTTCATTGTTTGAACGGCAAGGGCGAAGAATTATTTTAACACAATTCGGGAAATACTTAAAAGAGCGTTTGGATACTTTATTACCACAGTTTGATAATATCCCAAATGAAATCGAACAATTGAAAAGTTCTGTAAATAAAACTGTCAAATTAAACATTTTGGCGGCATCATCTTTCGTTATAAACACAATTATGTCTTATAAGAAGAAAAATCCCGATGCGATTTTTGATTTTGAGCAAAATGAGCAAAAATATGATTGTGATATAGTGATTACTACAAACGGGCTGAATAGTGATAATTCTAAAAATTATATCAAGCGTTGCATAAGAGAAGAAAAAATATATCTTGCCGTACCCAAAAATTCTATTTATTCTTCGTATAGCTCCATAGATTTAACAACGGTAAAAGATGAAAGCTTTATTATGCTTTCTAACACGCGCTTATTTGGAGTGATATGCAATAAATATTGTTCTATTGCAGGATTTTTACCCAAAATTTTATTTGAATCGGATTCACCTGCTGCTGTTCAAAATATAATTAGTATGGGCGCAGGCATAGCCTTTTGGCCTGAATATTCTTGGGGTAAAATAAATAATAAAAACGTTGCCTTAATTCCTATTTCTTATCCTATTTGTCAAAGAGATTTAATAATAGAGCTTCATAGCCGATTACCAAAATCTTCCTATGCAGAAGATTTCTATAAATATTTACTAAGAAAAATTTAAAATGGCACCACGGCGTGCGCTTGGATAATTGCGCTTAAAATAAAAATCACCGCTGATGCGGTGTATGTAATCCGTGGAACGGACTTCAATCAATTTTAATTGTATGTAATTAAGCCGAAAATGACATACTCCTAACGGCGATTCCATACACGGCAAGCCGTGATTACATACCAAGCCTTTCGGCTTGAATAAGAAAGACCTAAGTCTGCTCGACTTAGGTCTTTCTTGGTGGGCTATTGGGGATTGAGTTTGAACACCTTGCAAGCCGTTCAATACTGCGTTTGTTTCCGCAAGACGTATTTTTGATATTGACTTGTCAACGCCAAAATTCAAAAACGTTACGATTTGGTCGTCGTAAACAAACACTTGAAAAACAAGAAAATCAATCACTTTTCTTTGATATTGCTTGTCGTCGGGGTTGCCCTTGATAAGTTCGGCAATAAACGAAAGTATGTCTTTCTTTGTAATTCTTCGCCCACGCTCCAAAACGATTTGCGACTTTTCGGCTTG
>JAGAKN010000017.1 GCA_017625565.1 Clostridia bacterium | reverse complement strand
TTTAACGGTGGCGACCGTCGATTTACGGTCGCCACCGCTTTACCGGATTATACCATATATACCTGAATTTGTCAATACAACATTCAACCTTTTTTGTCGAAAACGGCAAAAATCGGGCGAAATCGCCCGATTTTTTTCGATTGCTATTATTCGTTTTTTCGATTTACCCCAACGTTTTCAAAAATGCTTGTAGTCCGCGGTAAATATCTTGATACGCGCGCTCGTAATCGTCCGTATACCAAGGATCGGCTACGTCCCCACTCTCGCCTACGTACGAGAGTAATTTTTTGCATTTTTCGCCGTTTTTCGCGCCCAAAATCGCTTTTGCACGACGGACGTTGCTATCGTCCATGCACAAGAATACGTCGTATTTCTCCCCGTCCGACGCCGTGAGTACGCAAGCCCGTTTCTCGTCGCAGTTGATCCCCTTTTCCCGCAACAACGCTTTGACGGGAGCATAGACGGGCGCTCCACGACCATTCCAACAGTTTTCGTTGGATACTGCCGACGACGCGATCACAAACTCCTGTTCCCGTCCGCTTTTAAAAACGAAATCTTTGCACAAGTATTCCGCCATCGGGGAACGGCAAATGTTCCCATGGCAAACGAACATGATTTTATGCATGATTTTCTCCTTGGACGGACGGAGTTTTCCCGTCTTGTTTTTTATTTTCCTGGCATGTTTTTTGAAAGGCACAACCCGAGCAACCGCATCCGCAACCGCCCTTTCCCGTTTGCTTTTTCCATACCCGAACGCCGATGAACGACGCAACCGCGGCTACTGCCGCAATAATAATCACGATATCCATAACATTTTCTCCTTGTACGCTGTTGTACCTGCTCCGCGGGCACATAAACGCGGGGCAGGTACGTATATAAGGTGCTTTTTCTATAATCTGTGTGCTTTTAACGTTTGCCCGAAAGCAGTTCCTTTTTACTAGAAATCTTATTAAACAGTACGATCCCGACAGTCACCGCAACCGCTACAACCGCCCAAATCGCAACCGTCCAAGTCCATTCCCCGACGGTGTAGATGATCGCGCTCGCGATATACGACGTCAAAACCCAGAACAAAAGCGTCCATTTGAACTTACCCTTGCCGATTTCGCCCCTTGCCGACGCAACCGCCGCAAAACACGGGATCGTCGTCATATTGAACACGATGAACGCAATGAGTCCGGGTACGCCGATGCCCGTAGACGAGATCATCGCCGCAACTTCGTCCACGCCCGTTTCCGAAGCGACTACCGCGCCCGTCACGCACGCCGCCAACGAGCCGAACGTCGCGATGACGTTTTCTTTCGCGATCAAGCCCGTGACCGCCGCCACAACAAACACCCATCCGAACGCGCCGTCAAGTTGCGAGCCGAACCCGATCGGCGTGAACAAGGGCTGGAACAGTTTCCCCAAAGAACCGAGAATGCTTTCGTCCATGGCAATGTTCGCAAACACCGTTTCGCCCGTGATTTCGCCAAGCGCACCCTCTTCCCATTCACTCAAATGCATCAGATAGGTTTGCCCTTCGTACGCTTCCAAGCCCATCGTTTCGAGATACGTACCGAGTTCCATGAACGCACCGCTATCCAAACGCACGTATTGCACGCATTCCTTGACCAAGAACGACCAATCCCAAGCGAAGTTGGAGAAGAACCAAATCACAATACAGGAAACGAGAATAATGGTGAACGCTTTTTCGATATAGTGCTTTAATTTATCCCAAAGATGCAACACCAAGTTCTTGACTCCAGGGGCGTGATAATTAGGCAATTCCATAATGAACGGGGGCGTTGCGCCGCGCATGGTCGTGTTGCGCATGATGAGCAGCGCCAAAACCGCCGTCACCATACCAATTAAGTACATAGAATAGGTAATAAGTTCTTCGTTTCCTACGTCGAACCGCGCTACGATCGCACCCGCGATTGCCGTCAAGATCGGCAATTTCGCGCCACAGGAGAAGAACGGAATGACGCGAATCGTCGCTTCCCGTTCCTTTTCATGCGCCAAGGTACGAGTATTCATCATCGCCGGAATCGAACAGCCGAAGCCCATGATCATGGGCATGAACGCTCTACCCGATACGCCGAAACGGCGGAACGCGCGATCGAGTATAAACGCTACGCGCGCCATATACCCGCTATCTTCCAAAATGGAGAACCAAAGGAAAAGCACGAGAATTTGCGGCACGAACGAGAGCACCGACGCGATACCGCCCCATACGCCCGAGCATACGAAGTCCACAGCCCAAGCGCTTGCGTTCGCGCTTTCCATCACCGTTCCCAATGCGTCGCCGATCGTAGACGTTAGAACGTCCATTGCGTAGAATAGGATTGCGCCAGGGGAATTGATACCTTCCGCCGAAAAGACGATACAACCGAACGTTGTTTCACTCATTTCCGCGCAAAAATCCCCCAAAGCAGGGATCGAGCCTAAGTATAACAAATTTTCCGAAAACGTCAAATGGAATACCGCAAATAAAATCACCAAAAAGATCGGAATACCAAACCATTTATGCGTAAGCACTCTATCCGCTTTATCCGATTTCGTCAGCTCGCCCGTTTGAACCGCCCTACCACGTTTTAACGCGGTAGAAAGATGTTCGGTTATGTAGCGATATCTTGCGTCGGCAATTTC
The DNA here is from genome assembly GCA_017625565.1 of Clostridia bacterium. Taxonomy (GTDB): domain Bacteria; phylum Bacillota; class Clostridia; order Christensenellales; family Borkfalkiaceae; genus Scatosoma. The sequence goes on along the minus strand of JAGAKN010000017.1, from coordinate 99,959 downwards.
CGCTTCCGCATCCCCTTCAAACTCCGCCTTTCCACCGCCGTTCTTGGCTAAGAACTCTCTTGCGGCTGCCGCTTCTTTCGGGTGCATTTCCACTTCCAAGTCATCCCGCTCCACAAGTTTTACCGCGTGGAACAACGGTGACTTGACCTCGTTTAATTTGAAGGCAATTTCCGCATTTTCAATCGCCGCATACAACGACGTTTTTTGCAAAACGCTCTTACCGTCGCGCTTGGAGTTAGATGCTTGGATCGCGCGTTCCATCAACCGATCGACGTTTGCGCCACGGAGCGCGGAAATCTCTACGACGGGTACGCCGAGCTTTCTCTCGATCGTCGCCACGTCGATTTTATCGCCGTTCTTTTCAATGACGTCCGTCATGTTCAACGCCACCACAAGCGGAATGTCCACTTCTAAAAGTTGCGTCGTCAAATACAAATTACGTTCCAAATTCGTCGCATCCACGATATTGATGATACAATCTGGGCGATCGTTCAACACGTGATTTCGCGCGATTACTTCTTCCGGCGTATACGGCGAAAGGGAATAAATCCCCGGCAAATCGACAATGTCCACCGGCACTTCGCCCTTTTTATACGTCCCTTCCTTTTTATCTACCGTCACCCCAGGCCAATTCCCTACGTGCGCCGTACTACCCGTCAAAGTATTAAATAATGTCGTTTTGCCCGAATTCGGGTTGCCTGCAAGGGCAAACTTCTTTCTTTGCATCTTCTTTACTCCTCCTTAATCCAGCACGACTTCCACACACGACGCTTCCGCTTTCCGTAGCGTCAATTCGTATCCGCGAATACGAATCTCTATCGGATCGCCAAGCGGCGCTTTCTTGCGGAAATACACGTCCGCGCTAGGGGTGACGCCCATATCAAACAGCCTTCTTCTGATCGCGCCTTCTCCGTTCACTTTCACGACCTTTCCGCTTTCACCGATCACCATATCTGATAATAGTTTTCGCATACCTTTCTCCTTTTTACCGCTTCAATTCTTAACCATAGTTAATTTTTTTGGAAAAGAAAAAAACGTTTTCCTTTTATCCTTATGCATTATAGCACAATTTTATGTTCGCGTCAAGAAAAATAAACCGCGGTTAAGAAATTTTTTCCAAATTTTTTTCAAGGGAAACGCCCGCTTTAGCGGGCGTGATTTTCGGCGTTTTATTTCGAAAGCGCGTTTTTCATCATTTGGAACGTTTCGTCGGAGAGAAGATGCTCTAATTTGCAAGCGTCGGTTTCCGCCGTTGCAGGAGAAACGCCATTTTGCATCAAATAGTCGCGAATAATACAATGACGGGCGTAGATTTCTTGGGCGTACGCTTTCCCGAGTTCGGTAAGATACAAATGTTTTCCGTCTTCGTAGACGTGCCCGTTTGCCACCAAGATTTTGACGGCTTTATTCACCGCCGCCTGCGAAACGCCCATGCGTTTTGCTACGTCGATCCGATGCACGACGGCTTGGGTTTCTAAAAGCCGTAAAATGCTTTCGAGATAATCTTCTCCCGATTGATTGAATTTCTTTTGATCGTTCATGTTCAATATTCCCTTATCGATTTTTGCGATGACGCGAGCGCCAACGCAGTATTGCGGTCGCCGAATTTTACAAGAAACAGTTTGACGTGCTATCGTTTGGTTGTAGAACCGAGAAAGACAAGGCGACGCGAACGAGCGTACCAGGTAGTACGTGAGCGAGCGTCAACGCAGTATTTCGACGCGTTATACAATCAAACAGGCGTCGCCGAAACTGAAGAATCGGTATTCATTCTTTACCGCATATTCGTACACGTCCAGGATTTCCCGCCTACCCGTCAAACAGGCAACAAGCATAATCAACGTACTTTCAGGCAAATGGAAGTTGGTAATCAACGCGTCTACGCATTTCATCTTGTAGGGCGGATAAAGAAAAATTTCCGTATTCCCATTGCAAGCGCAAACGTAGCCGTTCTCATCGGCAACGCTTTCCAAAGTCCGTACAGACGTCGTTCCAACGGCGATTACCCGTCTACCTTCCCGTTTCGCCGCATTGATGATTTCCGCAGCCTTCTCGCCGATTTCGTAAAATTCCGAATGCATTTTATGGTCGGTGATGATCTCTTCGCTAACAGGACGGAACGTCCCCAACCCCACGTGCAATAATACTTCCGCAATTTCCACGCCCTTTTCTCGGATTTTTGCGAGCAACTCTTCCGTGAAATGCAATCCCGCCGTCGGCGCTGCAGCCGAACCGTCTACTTGGCTGTATACCGTGTTATAGCGGGCTTGATTTTCCAGCTTCGTCTTGATATACGGAGGCAAAGGCATCGTGCCTACACGTGAAAGCACGTCTTCAAACGCCCCCTCGTAGGCAAATTCCACGATCCGTTCCCCGCTGTCCGTGATATCTTTGACGGTCAAGGACAATTCGTCGCCGATCGTCATTTTGACGCCGATTTTCCCCTTTTTCCCAGGGCGCATTAAGACTTCCCACGTCCGCAAATCGTAGCGTTTTAAAAGCAGTACTTCCACCACTCCGCCATGCTCGGTTTTTGCGTACATTCTCGCAGGCAACACCTTCGTATTGTTGATAACGAGCACGTCACCCGATTGTAAATAGTCGGTAATGTCCCGAAAAATACGGTCTTCTATCCGCTTTTCAGAGCGGTGATATACGAGCAATTTCGACGAATCCCGAGGCTCGGCAGGCGTTTGCGCAATCCGATCTTCGGGCAAATCGTAATAAAAATCGCTTTTTTTGTATTGCACTTTTTCTTGTGTTGGCATAATTTATTCGTCCGTTTCAAAAAGAGAAATTTGTTTGCGGGCTTTCAACGACGGTTGCATGCCCATATGCGCGTATCCGTCCTTTAAACATATACGCCCACGCGGAGTACGCGCGATAAACCCGAGTTGCAACAAATAGGGCTCGTACACGTCTTCAATGGTGTTCGCGTCTTCGTTAATCGTCGCCGCAAGCGTTTCCAAACCCGTCGGACCACCGCCGAATTTTTCAATCAATGCGCGAAGTAAATTGCGGTCGGTTTCATCCAAACCAAGTTCGTCAATCTCTAATCTTGCAAGCGCAAAACGCGCGTCCGCGTACGTGATGGTGGAGTTCCCTTTCACGAGCGAGAAATCGCGTACTCTTTTTAATAATCTGTTCGCAATCCGTGGCGTACCACGGCTTCTTCTTGCGATTTCCGACGCCGCTTCGTCGTCGATTGCGATATTCAAGGCTCTTGCCGAACGGGATACGATTTGTTGCAATTCGCTCGGCGTATACATTTCCAAACGGTTGATGATCCCAAAGCGATCCCGAAGTGGAGATGCCAACATGCCTGCGCGCGTCGTTGCGCCGATGAGCGTAAATTTTTTAAGCGCAAACCGAATATTCCGCGCGGACGGGCCCTTCCCAACGATAATATCCAGCGCGTAATCTTCCATCGCCGAATATAAAATTTCTTCTACCGAACGGTTCAGGCGGTGGATTTCGTCGATAAACAAGACGTCCCCTTCGTTTAAGTTGGTCAAAATTGCGGCAAGATCCCCCGAACGCTCGATCGCAGGACCGCTCGTCAATTTGATCGACACGCCAAGCTCGTTTGCAATAATATGCGAAAGCGTCGTTTTCCCAAGCCCCGGTGGCCCGTATAACAATACGTGATCCAACGCTTCGCCACGCGCTTTCGCCGCGGCAATGTATACGTCGAGATTGTCCTTTACCTTTTGCTGACCGACGTAATCCGCCATCGTTTTCGGGCGTAAAACGTTCTCTTCCGCGTCGTATTCCGTTTTCGTGCTGACGACTAAATTTTCTTCGCCGTATTCTTCTTCAAACATATCTTTTTCCCGTTTTTCCCTTTCTTAAACGCCACCTTGCAACGCTTTCATAATCACTTCTTCCACCGTCGTTGCGCCTGTTTCGCGCGCACGTTTTACCGCTTGCACACTCTCGCTACGGGTAAATCCTAACCCGATGAGCGCCGAAACGGCTTCTTCTTCCTGCGCCGTCAATTTCCCAACGGCAGGTTCTTGCGGTTTCGCCGATACGGGATCTTCCGAAACGCTCATAATCTCCGCCGCCGAAATCTTCCCATGCAGTTCCAAAACAATCTTTTCCGCCGTCTTTTTCCCAAGCCCTTTGACGGTACTCAACCGTTTCACGTCCGCAGCCGCGACCGCTTCGATGAGCTGATCCCCTGTTAACGTGACCAACACCGCAATCCCCATTTTCGGGCCTACACCCGATACCGAAGTCAGTTTTAAAAAAAGTTCTCTTTCTCGCAAACTTTCAAAACCGAACAACGTCATTCCGTCTTCTTTGACTTGCAGATACGTGAACAATTCCACCACGCCACCGACGCTAACTTTGCGGAACGCGCTACCCGAACAATAAATTTCATAACCGACCCCGTTCACGTCCAAAATCACCGTTTCCGTGGTCGTCGTCAATACCCTGCCCCTTAAATACGAGATCATTTTTCTTTCTCCTTATTGCTTTTTCGGCGGGAATTTGATTTGCGACGCCCTGCCTACGCCCGTGACCCCCGAGAGCCCCGTAGCGCTTTGTAGCGCGCCCACCGTTTGCGCGGACGAAAATCCAACCCCTGATTTTTTGCCTTTCTTGCACGCGCGCACCCCCGCTTGCATCAATTCTTGATACGCGCTTGCAGGGGCGGTATTTTGCCCTTTTGCGCGCGTCATATTCCCAACGGCGAATAATTCCCCAAAACGGCTGGAAAAACCGTGACAGAGCGCAATCGCGAGCGCATCCGCCGCGTCGTCGGGTTTGGGTATAGACGGGAGTTTTAACATCGACGCTACCACCGTTTGGATTTGTTTTTTGTCCGCTTTGCCGTAGCCCGTCAACGCTTGTTTGATTTGCATCGGCGTATATTCGTATAATTTCCCACAGGCTTTTACGCAGGTAAGGAGCGCCACGCCACGCGCATGCGCTACCGCAATCCCCGTCGTAATGTTCTTGGAAAAGAAGAGCTCTTCCATCGCCACTTCGTCGGGGTGGAATTTCTCTAACACTTTTTGCACGCCTTCTTCCAAGATCGCTAGCCGAACGGGCAGACTCTCTTCTTTCGGGGTGACGATTACACCGCAATCGACGGGGCGGAAATTCCCCCGTTCGTCCTTTTCAATTACGCCAAAACCCAAGGTTGCAATCCCCGGGTCGATGCCCAAAATAATCATTTTCGCCTGTTCCTTTTTGATTACTTTTTATTATACCGCAAACGCAAAAAAAAGTCAAGCCCTTACCGACAATCTTCCGTTTCTGAAACGGGTTTTTTGCTTTTTCTATAAAAAAGTTGGTACGCACCGCTTGACAAATGAAAAAAGCGCGGTATACTATTACGGCGACGGCGCAACCGATCCCTGCCCCGTACGTTTGCAACGCCTTTTGAAATTCCTGCTTAAATACATCAAAAAGGAAGGTACGGTATGAAAGCGAAATTGATAATGGTATTGCATCTCTTTGGTCTCGACGTGCTTCTTTTGGGGTTAGTCGAGAAATTTCTCCTCGGATTGACCAAGAAACTGACGGCGTTGAAAAACGCCGCCCAACGTTCCCTCGACCGATGGAAAACTGCCCGCAACGATTAGGTTTCGAGAATTGCGCGTTGATAAAACCCCCAACGTAATCACGTTGGGGGCGTTTCTTATTTCTTGCTCTGGATTACCGCAAAAATCGCTACGAACGCAATCAATGCGACGACCGTCAACACGAGTTTAATCTTCTTTACTTTGCCTTTGTCCATCGGCACGTAAACGTAGTGTCCACAATGCGGACAAACACCTTTGTCCATTAGCGTCTTGCAACGCGGACAATGCAATTGCGACGGCATATCCGCGCTGTATTCGCGCTTTGGTTCTTGTTTTACTTTCCCTTGTTTCGGCGCAGGTTGTTTGGGCGGTTGCCTTTCTTCCGCGCGCTTTTTCATTCGTCTTTCCTTCGCATTGTCTTTTCCCATTCTTCTACTCCTTTTAAAATAACGTCTCAAATACGCGCAATAGGGAATCGGTTAGTCTGCCGAAAATCCCACGCTTACAATTTTCTACCGTACAAAGTTTTGACAGAGCAAACGTTTCTTCGCAGTCTTGCTTTACGTCTGCAACCGCTTGACACCCCGAAAAATATACGGCGTTTTCAAAGTGCAAATACAAACTTCTATAATCGAGATTGATCGTTCCCACCACCGCGCATTCGTCGTCACAAACCATACTCTTGGCGTGTATAAACCCAGGCGTGTATTCGTAAATCTTTACCCCGTGCTTTAATAGAGGCATATAATTTGCTCGGGTTAGACGGTAAATCGTCTTTTTATCGGGAATCCCCGGCGTGACAATCCGCACGTCTACCCCACGCGCCGCGGCATGGCAGAGCGACATACGCATATAATCGTCTAAAATCAAGTACGGCGTAAAAATATACACGTACCGTTTCGCGCGGTTAATAATATCCACGTACACGGATTCCCCAACGTTGTTTTTATCCACGGGCGAATCGTCGTAGGGCTGAATACGTAAAAACTCTTTCCCTTTTTCACGTCTTTCCGTAATCGTCGGGAGATAATCGAGCGCGTTCTCCCGATCCGCGCGGAACGCATTCCATATATAAAAGAACATGAACACAAACGAACGCACCGCGTTGCCCGTAATCCGTACCCCCGAATCTTTCCAATGCCCGAAACGTTTCTTCTCACCGATATATTCGTCCGCGAGATTAAACCCACCCGTAAACGCCACTTCTCCATCCACGACGAGAATTTTACGGTGGTCGCGATTGTTCATTCGCACAGCGAACACGGGTACAACGTCGTTAAACGTCATACACTTCACGTTTTCGTGAAGTTGTTCTAAATATTTATCGTATTTTGGCGGTAGCGTCATCATACACCCAAAATCATCGTAAATAATGCGTACTTTGACTCCCTTTTCCGCCTTTTCTAACAAAATTTTCCGAATTTCGCCCCACATCTTCCCAGGCGCGATAATAAAATAATCGAGTAGAATATATTTTTCCGCTGAACGCAACGCTTCCAGAATCTTTTCGTACGCTTTCGCGCCGTCGTTGAAATACTCCACGTCGCCGTCGGTATACGACGGATAGCCACCGTACAAGGATATATACCGACCCAAAGCGTCGCTACGTGTGTCTGCAGGCGGAAGGTCTTTCTTCCCGAACGCTTCTTCCGCGAGCCGTTGCAGTTCCGCTTGCGATTTCTCGATTTTTTTGCGCATTTTTCGCGTCGCCCTGCCTTCGCCGTACGCCAAGTACATCGGCACGCCGATCACGGGCACGATTAAAATCAACAAAATCCAATTGAGTCGCCCTGACGGACGATCCGTTTGGTTGATGATGTATAAAACAAACACCAACTCTAAAACGCCAATGATAAGTTGTACGCTAACCCCTACCGCAGAGTTATAAACGAACAACACCCAAAGCGCGACAAAGCCGACGGCTTGCAATAACGCGCAAGTCAAAAATAAGAAGAAACGGTTATATAAAAACAACTTATCCGTTCTGTCTTTATTTACTGTTTTCTCCATTCGTTTCCGTTTTTTCTCCGTCCACTTTCGCACTTTCGTATACTCCTTACCATTAGTGTACCAACTTCCCCTGCGTTTGTCAATTCCTTTTGCCGATCTTGTCGCCTTTTTCACCCGCAATTCACACGTCCGTCAAAGAGCAAAACCATTTGAAAAAATTTTTCAGTTTTTTTAACTTTTTTTATAAAAAGTATTGACAAATATATTTTTTTATATTATAATATCACTAATGAAACTTAATCCTAATAAGTTAAATAAATTTTTTGAGGTTAATTATGAAAAAATTCGAATGTAAAGTATGTCACTACGTAGCGGAAGGGGTTGCACCCGAAGTATGTCCCGTTTGCAAGCAATCGGGCAAGTTTGAAGAAGTTGCGCCCGTTTTGAAGGGTTCGCAAACGGAAGCGAATTTGCAAGCGGCGTTTGCAGGCGAATCGCAAGCGAGAAACAAGTACACCTATTTTGCTAGCAAGGCAAGAAAAGAAGGGTTCGTACAAATCGCGGCGATCTTCGAAGAAACGGCAAAAAACGAACAAGAACACGCGAAAATTTGGTTTAAGCTTTTAAACGGCGGAGAAATTTCTTCCACGGCAGAAAATCTTCTCGCGGCGGCAGAAGGCGAAAACTACGAATGGACGGATATGTATGCTGGCTTTGCAAAGACGGCGCGCGAAGAAGGCTTTGACAAGATCGCGGAATTGTTCGACGGCGTTGCTGCAATCGAAAAAGAACACGAAGAAAGATATAAGAAATTGCTCGCGAACGTGAAAGGCGATTTGGTATTCTCCAAGGACGGCGATGCGGTATGGCAATGCTCGAACTGCGGACACATCGTTGTTGGCAAGAAAGCACCTGAGGTTTGCCCTGTTTGCGCGCATCCCCAAGCTTATTTTCAAGTACGTGCTGAAAACTATTAATTCAACGATTTAAATATATCCCCCGACGGACTGCCGTCGGGGGATTTTCTTTTGCTCTTCGCCTTATAAATTGTTCTTGACAAACGTTTCCAACGCCTGCTGGGGTACGAACCCCAAACTGCTATCTTTCGGCACGCCGCCTTTAAACGCGATGACGTTCGGGATCGAAGTAATTTGATACTTTATCGCAACGCTTGCGCTCTCTTCGTCGTCCACGTCCACTTTTACAAACAACGCTTGTCCGTCGTAGGCGTTTGAAATTTCTTCAAACACGGGCGCAAGCATTCTGCAAGGACCGCACCAGCTCGCCCAAAAATCGCAAAATATCGTTCTTTGTTCGCTAGCAAGCAAGTTTTCTAATTCTTTTCCGTTGATATGTTTTACCATAACCGTTTTCTCCCTTTTTTAGTTTGTTGATTTATCTAAAAAATATGCATTCGCTTGCGTGAAAGACACTTTCTCGCTCTCGCCAGTGGCCATATCTTTCACGTTCATTACCCCTTCTTGGAGTTCGTTTCCGCCGATCACGGCAACGTACTTCGCGCCGATCTTATCCGCGTACTTGAATTGCGCTTTCACCGACCGATCCATATAATCAATCTCCGCGAAAACCCCTACTTTTCTCAAAGCCGTCGCAAGCTCGAACGCCTTTTTTCGACATTCCGCGTCCATCCCTGCCAAATACACCGTCGGGGGCGTGGGCTCGGGAATTTCTACGCCCGTTTGCTCCATAACGATGAGCAAACGCTCGATCCCAGCAGCAAAACCAACGGCAGACGTCGGATTTCCGCCGAGTTCTTCAATCAACCCGTCGTATCTACCGCCGGCGCATACCGTACCTTGCGCGCCTATCGAAGTCGAAACAAACTCGAACACGGTACGGGTGTAGTAATCCAAACCACGCACGATCCGCGCGTCGATTTCGTACTCGATCCCGGCGAGCGTTAAGTACTGTTTCAATTCTTCGAAATGCGTCGCGCAGTCGTCGCACAAATACTCGAGAATGGACGGTGCGTCGGCGTTGATTTTTTTACAGTTTTCTTCCTTGCAGTCCAAGAGCCGTAAAGGGTTCTTTTCGAAACGGGTTTTGCAATCGAAACACAGCTCGTCCAAGCGTTTTTCAAAGAACGCGCGCAGGGCTTTGTTGTACTGCGCCCGACACGTCTTACAACCGATCGAGTTGACGTATAATTTCACGTTCAAACCGAGTTTTTTCAACAACGTATCGGCAACGGCAATCGTTTCCGCGTCCGTTTGCGCGTTTTTCGCGCCGAAAATTTCCACGCCGAATTGATGGAATTCCCGCAGTCTACCTGCTTGCGGACGTTCGTAGCGGAACGCAGGGATGATATAGTACATCTTCGCTGGCAAAACGCCGTTCGACATACCGTTTTCTACAAACGAACGCACAACCCCTGCCGTGCCTTCGGGCTTTAACGTAATCGAACGATCGCCCTTATCTCGGAAGGTGTACATTTCTTTGGTGACTACGTCCGTCGTATCGCCAACGCTACGTTGAAACAATTCGGTATGCTCGAAAACGGGCGTGCGGATTTCCTTGAGTTGAAACAACCCCGAAACTTCGCGCGCTACGTTTTCTACGTATTGCCATTTATAGGATTCGGACGGCAAAACGTCCTTTGTGCCTTTGGGTATATTGATCATAATCTTTCCTGTCTTTCGTTTATAAAACGTATTTTTTCAAATTTCTGTCGCCCGTGAGTTTCTTCAAATGCTCGTCAACGTAATGCTTATCAATCCGCAACGTGAACGTGGGATAATCTCCGCCCGCGTTAAAGGAAATGTCTTCGAGCAAATATTCCATAACCGTATGCAACCGTCGAGCCCCGATATCTTCGGACGTCAAGTTGAGTTCTACCGCAACTTCCGCAATCCGTTCGATCGCATCCGTACCGAATTGCAACTCGATATTGTCCACTTCCAACAACTTCCCGTACTGGAACGTGAGCGAATTTTCCGTTTCCGTCAAGATACGCACAAAGTCTTCTTTCGTCAAACTTTGCAATTCCACCGAAACGGGGAAACGCCCCTGCAGTTCTGGGATCAAATCTTCAATCGCCGCTACGTGGAACGCGCCTGCCGCGATAAAGAGAATGAAATCCGTTTTAATCGGGCCGTATTTCGTGACGACGGTAGAGCCTTCTACAATCGGCAAAATATCCCGTTGCACCCCTTCTCGGGATACGTCCGCGCCGTGTTGGTTGCCCTTGCCGGCAATCTTATCGATTTCGTCGATGAATACGATCCCGTCGTTTTCCGCGCGGTAAATGGCTTCCGCCTTAATCGCGTCTTCGTCCACGAGTTTGGACGATTCTTCTTCCAGCGCGATTTGGAAGGCTTCTTTCACGCTAAAACGGCGTTTCTTTTTCTTTTGTTGGAACATATCCCCGAAGATATTTCCAAGTGAAATCGCAGCACCACCAGGAACAAGCTCCATCGGTTGGGGAACATCAAGCACTTCCATTTCGATTACGAAATTGTCGTACATACCTTTGCGTAAACCGTCGAGCAAGTTGTTTTCGAATACTTCTTTCGCCGTATCCCCTTTTTCTTCCTTTTTCGCTTCCGCAAGCGCCCGAACGATCCGCTTTTCCGCGGCAACGGTCGCCTTTGCTTTCACTTCTTCTTCCTTTTCCGCTTTTACAAGCCGATACGCGCATTCTGCCAAATCCCGAATCATTCCTTCTACGTCTTTCCCGACGTAGCCGACTTCGGTGTACTTCGTCGCTTCGACTTTGACAAACGGCGCTTTGACAAGCTTTGCAAGCCGACGGGCAATCTCCGTTTTCCCTACCCCCGTCGGACCTTTCATAATGATATTCTTCGGTGTGATTTCTTCACGGACTTCCACGGGTAATTGCGCGCGACGATAACGGTTTCTAAGCGCAATCGCCACCGCTTTTTTCGCGTCGTCTTGTCCGATAATGTATTTGTCTAAACGGTGTACGATTTGTTTGGGTGATAAATCCATATCAAGCCTCCTTCGCTACACTCTTACGGGTAGCTTTCTTGGGCGTTTCCGCTTGCCCAACCGTTTCACAGCGGATATTGTCGTTGGTGAATACGCAAATTTCCGACGCGATTTTCAATGCTTTTTTCGCGATCGTTTCCGCGTCGTAATCCGTTTCCTTATACAACGCGCGCGCCGCCGCCAACGCATAATTGCCACCGCTACCGATCGCGCATACGCCTTCGTCGGGTTCGATCACTTCGCCCGTACCCGATAAAATGAGCAACGTGTTTTCGTCCGCGGTAATCATCATCGCGTCCAACTTTCTACCCACTTTGTCACTTCTCCAAAGTTCGGCAAGCTCCACCGCGGAACGCATCAAATTCCCACCAAACTTGTTCAACATGCCTTCAAAACGTTCGGTCAACGCGAACGCGTCCGTCACAGAACCGGCAAAGCCTAAAATCACTTTTCCACCAAAAATACGGCGAACCTTTACCGCCGTGTTCTTGAAAATTACCGATTCGCCGAGCGTCACTTGTCCGTCCCCGGCAATCGCCGTCACGCCGTTTCTTTTTACGGCGCAAATCGTCGTACCTCTAAATTCCATACTCTTCTCCTATTCTTGCCCTTTTATAATTTCCGCGCGGATCGTTTCCAACGCCCGTTCCGCCAACGCGTGGTATCGCTCCTTCTTATCCCGTATCCGAACGGGCAGGGGCGAAAGTATCCCAAAATTTGCGTTCATCGGTTGAAAATCTTTCGTCGGGGTGGAAATATGCGTTTGCAAAGCTCCGCATATCGTTCTGTCATCGAATTCGTGTATCGGACGGTTTAAGATTTCATCCGCGATCCGTATCGCTACGAGCAGTCCGCTCGCCGCGCTTTCCACGTACCCTTCCACGCCCGTAATTTGTCCAGCGAAAAAGATCCGTCTATTATTTTTAAACGAAAAATCCCGATTTAAAACGGCAGGCGAATGAATATACGTATTTCGGTGCATAACCCCGTAGCGTAAGAACTCCGCATTGCATAATGCAGGAATCATAGAAAACACCCGTTTTTGCTCCCCGAACTTCAAATTCGTTTGAAATCCCACCAAGTTATACGCCGTGCCCGTTTCGTTTTCCTTGCGCAGTTGCAATACCGCATACGGACGTTTCCCGTCTTCATCAAAAAGCCCTACGGGCTTTAACGTACCGAAACGCAACGTGTCTTTTCCGCGCGATGCCATCACTTCTACGGGCATACACCCTTCGAAAATTTCCCGTTTCTCAAACTCGTGCAAGTCCGCCCGTTCCGCATTTAGCAACTCGTCCACGAACGCGTAATATTCTTCTTTCGTCATCGGGCAGTTGATATAATCGCCCGTACCCTTGCCGTAGCGATCGCCCGTGAACGCTTTATCGTAATCGATACTCTCCGCCGAAACAATAGGCGCGGACGCGTCGTAAAAATGCAATCCTCCGCCCGTTTTTTCACGGATATCCTGCGCCAAATCATCCGCCGTCAACGGCCCTGTTGCGACGACGACGTAGCACTCCCCGTTCTCTTCGACTTCGGGAATACGCACGGTTTCTTCCGATTTTAACGTCAAATTCGGACAACTGCGCAATTTTTCGGTAATATACGCGGAAAACGCCTCCCTATCCACCGCGAGCGCCGCCCCTGCAGGTACTTTCGTTTGATCCGCCGCCTCGATAATCATCGAACCGAGCAACCGCATTTCTTCTTTCAAAAGTCCGCAAGCGTTGCCGTAAATATCGTTGCTCTTTAGGGAGTTCGAACAAACGAGCTCCCCATAATTTTCACTCTCGTGCGCAGGGGTAAATTTCTTGGGTTTCATATCGATTAGCGTCGTTTTAATCCCGCGTTTTGCGAGATAATACGCCGTTTCGCTACCTGCCAAGCCCCCGCCGATGACCACGACTTGCTTGGAATTATTCGACATCTTCTAATCCTTCGGGGAAATATCCCACCGAGCTTTCGTCGTAATCGAAATATTGCGGTTCTTCCGTCAAGGGCGGAGCTTCAAACCCGTCCACAAGTTCCGCCGTCGGTTTTTTCTTGGGCTTTTCTTCCCCTTTTACCCGATAGGAACAATCCTTATTATTACACTTAATCCCACCGCGCGTTGTCGTCACGAGCGCATCTCCGCATTGCGGACATTTTTCGCCCGTCGGAACGTCCCAACACATAAATTTACAATCGGGATACCCTAAACAACTGTAATATACTTTACCGCGTTTGGATTTACGCACCGTCATCGCCGCGCCACATTCCGGGCATTTCCCTGCAAGTTTCGGGGCTTCGTCCGTCGGCATCGACATTGTGGACTTACAGTCGGGATAACTAGGGCAAGCCAAGAATTTCCCGAATTTCCCACTCTTCACCACCATATTTTCCCCGCATTTGGGACAACGGACAGCGGAAATTTCTTCCTTGCTTTCGCTGATGATATTTTGACATTCGGGATAGTTGGAACAAGCGAGATATTTCCCAAATTTTCCCACTCTGCGGATCATAAAGTGTCCACATTTTCCACAAACGCTTTCCGTTAATTCGTCGCCGTACGTCGATGCTACACGCAAATTCTTTTCGAAATCGGGATAGAATCCCCCGATAACGTCCTGCCAAAGAACACCGCCGTCTTCAATTTCGTCGAGTTTGTTTTCCATTCCGGCAGTAAATCCTACGTCCATAACGTCCACAAAACATTTGACGAGCATATCGACTACGTCGTAAGCAATCGGCGCAGGTTTCATATATTTCCCGTCTTTTTTGACGTATTTTTGCATCAGTTTCGAGATAATCGTCGCGTACGTGGACGGACGTCCGATTCCCTTTTCTTCCATTGCCTTGACAATGGACGCGTCCGTATACCGCAAAGGCGGTTTGGTGAATTTTTGTTCCTTTTGCATGTGCGCTAAGCGCAACGCGTCCCCTTCGCTAAGCGGTGGCAACAGCTTTGCGGAACTGATTTCATCGTCGTCTTCCTTTTTACTCACGTCTTGGTATACTGCCGTAAACCCAGCGAATAACAACACTTTCCCGCTCGCCTTGAACACGTAGCCGCTATTGTCGATTTCCATTTGCGTACTATTATATCTTGCTTCCGACATTTGCGACGCCAAGAACCGTTCGTACACCAACTTATACAACGCGTAATGCTTTTTATCGAGCAACGTTTTCGCTTTTTCAGGCGTCATTTCCAAATCGATCGGACGAATGGCTTCGTGGGCGTCCTGCGCCCCTTTCTTCGTCGAATAATAATTCGGCTTTTCGGGCGCGTACTCCGCGCCGTATACCGCGCGAATACGTTCCAAGGCCTTGACTTGCGCGTCTTTGGATACGCGGACGGAGTCCGTTCTCATATACGTGATAAACGCAATATGATCCCCGTTCCCCGTTTCGATACCTTCGTATAAGTGTTGCGCCAGCGTCATCGTTTCCGGCGCGGTAAACCCGAGTTTCGTCGACGCGTCCTGTTGCATAGAGCTCGTCGTGAACGGCGCAGGCGCGTGCGATTTCGCAATCGTCTTTTTGAGTTTGGAAACGACGAATTTTCCGTTTTCTAACGCTTGTAATACTTGCTCGGTTTCTTCCTTGGACGACGGCTTGTATTTCCGCGTCCCTTTCTTTTCAAGCATCGCCTTAAACGCCGTATATTTTTGCGGTAAATCTTGCAATTCCGCCGTCAAGTTCCAGTATTCTTCGGGCTTGAACGCCGTAATCTCCCGTTCCCGTTCGACGATCAAACGGAGTGCAACCGATTGCACTCTACCGCCGGAAAGGGTACGTTTTCCATTCCCATTTTTGTCTTCGATCTTGTGATTGAGCAGGTTAGAAAGTTTATACCCCACCAAGCGATCCAGTACCCGTCTAGCTTGTTGCGCGTCAACAAGGCTACTATTGATTTTGCGTGGCGAAAGCAACGCCGTTTCGATCGCTTTTTGCGAAACTTCGTTGAATTCGATACGGTTTGCGCCGTTTTTATCCAAGCCCAAAACTTCTTGTAAATGCCAAGCAATCGCTTCCCCTTCTCTATCAGGGTCGGTTGCGAGATAGACTTTATCCGCGCGACGGGTTGCGTCCGTCAAACGACGGATTACGTCGTCTTTTCCTTCGGACGTCACGTACTTCGGCTCGTAATTGTTCTTGATATCTACGCCGAGCGTATGCACGGGCAAATCGCGGATATGTCCTGCGGACGCGTCCACGCGGTACTTGCCTTTGAGATATTTCGAGATCGTTTTTGCCTTCGAAGGAGATTCTACAATAATTAAATCCATTCTATATTCCTTAAAACCGTTAAATTTTTTATACCATTTTCGTATACGCTTTTTGGTTGCCGTTTATACGGGCGCGTATCTGTTTCCACCCAGCGAAACCGCCAAGCCTTTTACTTCTAATGCGGAAAGTACCGCCAGCGCCTTGAACGGCGACAACCCCGTTTTCGGGGCGATTTCCGAAACGTGCCCGTTGGCGATTTCTTTCAACACCGTCAAAACCGACTTCTCTTCTTCCGTCAATGTTGGTTTTTGTACGCTTCCGCACAATTCCAAGCCGAATTTCTCCGCCACGTCCTGCGCGTTTTCCGTCAAATATCCGCCACGCTTAATCAAAACATTACAGCCTGCGCCCGTCGCCGATCCCGGCGCGTAAGGGAGCGCAAATACCGTTTTTCCGTATCGAAAAGCACATTCCGCCGTTATCAAAGCGCCACTCTTTTCCCCTGCGCCAAGCACCAGAACTCCGTCGCCCAACACCGCGAGCAGTTTATTCCGATACCCGTAGGAAAACGTACGCGCCGAAACGTCGTATTCGTAAGGGGATAATAACAACCCCGTTTTCGACACTTTTTCTAACAGCGCAAGATTATTTTGCGGTAGACAGGAAAATCCGCTCGCCAACACGCAGATGACTTTTCCGCTACCTGACAGCGCGCCTTCGATTGCCGAAGTATCTCCACCGTCCGCAATCCCCGTGGTGATGACAAAGCTCCCCGACAAGTCCTTGGCGATCGTATTCCCGAGCTTTAACGCGTTTGCAGGCGTTCGCCGAGAACCTACGATAACGAACTTCCTTTGCGCGAGCAAAGACATGTCTCCGTACGCATACACCGTCTTGGGCGCGTCTTGTAGCGCCGTCCATGCCTTAGGATAACGCGGATCGCCGAACGGGATCGTTTGTAAGCTGTTGCGGTCGATTTTTATCATACCTTCTCCTTATCTTCTCGGCTTTGTTATATTTCCGAAAGCTCCGCGCCGTACGTGCGGTAAGAAATGGCTTCGTAAAGATGTTCGGGCGTGATTTCTTCAGAAAGCTCCAAATCCGCAATCGTCCGCGCCACTTTTAATATACGACTCCTTGCACGAGCGGAAAGATGCAATCTTTCAAACGCTTCCCGTAATACGTTTTCGCATTCGGCGTCCAAACGACAATACAATCGGCTTTCCTTTTCGCCCATTTCCGCATTCGATTGCACAAAGCTCCCTGCAAAGCGTTCCCGTTGGATACGTCTTGCTCTATCCGCGCGCGCTTTGACGTCCGCGCTCGATTCTTCTTGCACTTCGGAAACCAACGCGTCGTATTCCACGCCGTCCACTTCCACCTGAATGTCAATTCTGTCCAAGAGCGGCCCGGAAATCCGCGCGCGATACCGACGAATGTCGTTGGGCGTGCATACACAACGGCGTTTTTTACTGCCGTAATGTCCACAGGGACAGGGGTTCATACTCGCGCACAACATAAACGAAGCAGGATAAGTGACCGTACCGCCTGCACGGGAAATGGTTATTACGCCGTCTTCCAAGGGTTGGCGTAAAGATTCCAACGAAGAGCGCTTGTATTCGGGCAATTCGTCCAAGAACAGTACCCCACCGTGCGCAAGACTGATTTCCCCGGGGTGTACGGATTTGTTCCCGCCACCGCAAAGCGAAACCGTCGTCGCCGTATGATGGGGGCTTCGGAACGGGCGTTCGGTGACGATCCCCGATTCCCCAAGCGTACCTGCAACCGAGTGAATTTTCGTAATTTCCAACGCTTCGTCGAACGACATATCGGGGAGTACCGACGGAATGGCGCGCGCAAGCATCGTTTTTCCACTCCCCGGAGGACCTACGAACAAGACGTTATGACCGCCTGCTACGGCAACTTCCAACGCGCGTTTTGCAATCGCTTGCCCTTTAACGAACTTCAAATCGTACGACGAGCTTTGCGATTTCCCTGCAATCGTAAAATCCGACATGGATACGGGCACGATCGGTGCAAGCCCCGACAAATGATTGACGACTTCTTTTAAAGAGCTTGCCGCGTACACGTCTACGCCGTGGATATACCCAGCTTCTTTTTCATTGCCTTTGGGGATAATGAATTTTTGAAAGCCTTTATCTCGCGCGGAAATAATCGACGGCAATACGCCCGTAATCGGCCGAAGATCGCCGTTTAACGCGAGTTCGCCTAAAAATACGTATCCGTCAACGTTTGCTTCCAGCGTACCGTAGGCGAGCAACAAACTGATTGCAACGGGCAAATCGAACGCCGAGCCTTCCTTTTTAACGTATGCAGGCGCGAGATTTACCGTGATTTTGTGGATAGGAAATTCCAATCCGCTGTTTTTTACCGCGCTACGTACCCGTTCTTTGGATTCCTTTACAGCGGCGTCCGGTAAGCCCACCATTTCGTAGGACGGCAATCCTTTGGAAATATCCGCTTCGACAGTCACGCAAACCCCTTCCAAACCGGATAACGCATAACTTTGTACTTTCGCGATCATTTGTTTCAACTCCCTTTTTTCGGTCCATTTCCCTTCCTTATATATAGACCCGTATTCTATTGTACCCGAAAAAGTAAAAAAAGTAAACAGTTTCAAGGCTTTTTTTACAAAAAAAATACGTCCACCGTTGACTTTGGGTGAACGCACCTTTTTCGGATTTTACCGATCGATTAAATTCTTTCTTTAACTTTCGCCGCTTTACCGGTAAGCTTACGCAAGTAATAGAGCTTCGCTCTTCTAACTTTCCCTTTTCTTACCACCGTAATCGACGCGATTTTCGGGGAATGAATGGGATACGTCTTTTCTACGCCTACGCCGTAAGAAATGTGACGTACGGTAAACGTTTCGGAAATACCGCCGTTTCTCTTCGCGATAACGACGCCTTCGAAGTTTTGAACACGTTCCTTGCCGCCTTCGATAATCTTGTAGCCAACCTTAATCGTGTCGCCTACTTCGAATGCGGGAAGTTCGGTTTTCATGTTTTCTGCGTTGATAGCTTCGATCAAACCTTTCATTTTAGACTTTACCTCCGTTATTTACGAAACGTTCATAACCCGCTGCATGATTTCTCATCATACCCAAAAAAAGGCAGAGGAACGCTCGAAGTCAACGTATATTATATAGGATTTTTCTTGCTTTGGCAAGCGTTTTTACTCCGTTTTTCGACCTTTTTTCAATTTTTGCATATTTTTATTTTGTGAATATCCCCCCTTTCCCTTGACAAGATTTCCCTTTTCGCATATAATACCTTATATATAAAAATGTTGAAAAAGGAGACCGTTATGGACTACTTATTGGAAGGGTTTAAAGCCATTGGCGACAACCCAAAAATGCTCGCGATGTGGGTCATCGGCGGATTGCTCATTTACTTGGCGATCAAAAAGGATATGGAACCTGCGCTGCTCTTACCCATGGGCTTTGGTGCAATTCTCGTCAACTTGCCCCTTTCCCCCGTCATTCAGGAAGGTGGAATTATCCATTCGCTTTTCAAGGTCGGGATTAGCGCAAGCGAAGCAATGCCCCTGCTTCTCTTTATCGGAATCGGGTGTATGATTGATTTCGGGCCATTGCTTACCAACCCGAAACTCTTTATTTTAGGGGGTGCGGCGCAACTTGGGATTTTCGTCACCATCCTTCTTGCGGTTATGATCGGTTTCCCCTTGACGGATGCGGCATCCATCGGGATTATCGGTGCGGCAGACGGCCCTACGGCAATCCACGTCGCTATCGAATTAGCGTCCAAATATATCGGACCGATTATGGTCGTAGCCTATTCGTATATGGCGCTCGTACCCATCGTACAACCTGCCGTAATGAAACTTTGTACGACGAAAAAAGAACGCCGTATTAAAATGAAATACAGCGCGAAACAAGTACCCCAACTGATGCGAATTATGTTCCCGATTATCGTCACGATCATCTCGGGGATTATCGCTCCCGAATCCCTTTCACTCGTCGGAATGTTGATGTTCGGTAATTTGCTTAGAGAATGCGGAGTTTTGAAATCCCTTTCCGAAACGGCGCAAACGACGTTCTCGAATATCATCACCTTGCTCCTTGGGATTACGATCGCGTTTCAAATGCAGGCGGAAGCCTTTATCACCGTAGAAACGTTGATCATTATGGGCTTGGGGTTGTTTGCGTTCGTCTTCGATACGATCGGGGGCGTTATGTGCGCGAAAATACTGAACTTGTTCTCGAAAGAAAAAATCAATCCCCTGATCGGGGCGGCGGGCATTTCCGCATTCCCGATGGCGGCGCGCGTCGTGGAAAAAGTCGGGATTAAAGAAGACCCGTCCAACCACTTGTTGATGCACGCAGTCGGCGCGAACGTATCGGGACAAATCGCTTCGGCAATCGTCGGCGGTTTGATTATCGGCTTGGTATTGTGATAAGGAGAGAAAACTATGTTGAATACATTACTCGGAATTTTTAAGAATTTAGATCCTATGAATAAGGACTCCCTTATGTCGGCGCTGGAAATCTTATGGAAAGGCTTGCTCGCAATTTTTATTGTAATCGGAGCGATCATCCTTACCGTCAAGATCGTATCCTTTCTCATTCAAAAAGCAAACGAATACAAAAAAGCGCGGGAAGAAGCGTGTTCTGCCGAAGACGATTCTCGGCAACCATAAACGCCGAAAAACCGACGGAAACGTCGGTTTTTTCTTCCTTTGGAGAACATTATGACCAACTTACTTATTAAACTGTTTATCAAAAACAAGGACGACGTGCAATCCCCTGCCGTACGCGGAAAATATGCTTCTCTTGCAGGCTTCACGGGGATTTTTCTCAACGCCCTACTGTTTGCAGGGAAATTGACCGTCGGGCTTTTGGCGGCATCCGTTGCCATTATTGCCGATTCCTTTAACAATCTCTCCGACGCGGGTTCTGCCGTGGTCACCTTAATCGGGTTCCGTTTGGCAAGCAAACCCGTCGACAAGGAACACCCCTTGGGACACGGCAGGTTGGAATACGTGACGGGATTTATCGTCGATATGCTCATTTTACTCGTCGGGTTCGAGCTTTTGAAGTCGTCCGTCAATAAAATTATTTCCCCGTCGCTCCCGAACGTGAATACGTTGACGTTCGTATTTTTAAGCGTTGCGATACTCGTCAAAATTTGGCTATTCTTCTTTTATCGTAAAATCGGGAACATCATCCGTTCTTCGGCGATCAAAGCGTCCGCTTTCGACAGTCTTTCCGATTGCGTCGCTACGGCGCTCGTACTCGCGTCCGCGATTTTTGCGAAAACACTCGGCTGGCAAATCGACGGCTGGGCAGGGATACTCGTCGCGATCTTCATTCTTTTCACAGGCATACGCGCGGCGAAAGAAACCATCGATTTGTTGCTCGGTTCTCCCCCAGACCCCGATTTTATCAAGAGCATTTACGAGTTCGCGAAAAATTATCCGCGGATCGTCGGAATCCACGACGTAATCGTCCACGACTACGGCCCTGGTAGACAAATCGTTTCTTTCCACGCCGAAATCCCGTCCGACTGCGACATTAACGTCGCACACGAAGAAGTGGACACGATGGAACGGGATATGAACGCGGAATTTGGGTGTATCGTCACCATTCATCTCGATCCGTTGGTGGTGAACGATCCGCTCGTCAACGAATTACGGGAACTTGCGGAACGCTCTGCAAAAGCCGTAAACCCCACGTTCAGTATTCACGATTTCCGTATGACGAAAGGCGAAACGAACGTCAATCTCATCTTTGATTTGCTCATTCCAAACGATTGCGCTATGCCGACGGAAGCGGCGCAAAACGCCGTCGAAGAACGCATTAAAGGGGAATACCCCCGTTGTTTTTGCGTGATCCGCGCGGAACATCCTTTCGTATAAAAGCTATTTACGTTGAAAACTCCGCTTTGCAGGTCGCAAAGCGGAGTTCTTTTTTTTCTTATATTCCTTTATGCCGAGTGGTGTATTTGTCGATATTCTCATTCAAAATCTTGATCGCGTCTTGCACTTCGGAAACGCCGTACACTCGATCGTCGGGTACGTCGGGATACCGAACGTCGTCATCCATGCGCGTGTTCGCCAACTTCGCGCTCCAACCCCCTGTATTCTCGAACGCGATCAACAATCGATCGAACGTCCACGCGAACGAGTATTCGCAAAGCGTACCTGCTCCGCCACCGATTCCGACTACGGCATACGCGTTTGCCACCAACGCATTACGCATCACGTCCAACCCCGTCGGGATTACGATGTCCGCGTATTCGTTCGCCGTTTCCGTATCAAAGGACGGGACTAACGCAATCGTATCCCCTTCTTGATAATGTTCGGAGGCGTGCGCACCTGCCATAACCGCTTCCATGACCCCGAGCAATCCGCCCGTTTGCACACGATAGCCGTTATCTACCAACGCTTTCCCCAGCTCGAACGCAATTTTATATCGCAAGCCGTCTTTTTCTATACTTCTGTTCCCGATAACGGAAACGATTTTTCTTCTGCCCACGTTTTTTTCTTGCATACCTTCTCCTTTGCGTCCTTTAAACGCCCTTACAAAATTTCTCTACTTGTATATAATATACGCCTTTTTTGAAAAATGTACCCGATTAACGGATAAAATTCGTCATAATCTTGCGTTCCTTTACAGGCGCAAGTCCCGCTTCTTTGCCCTTTTCAATACACTTTAACAGCCAAGCCATGTTGTTCCCGAGTATGCGCATCGTTTGCAAGCCTTCTTCATCTTGCAACACTTCTTCCGCCTTATTCCCGTGTACTTCGTTCCAGTAATTCGCGCCGACAACGGGCATGTTGTTGATGGTAAAATACTTGTTGATAACGTCGAACGTCGTACTTGCGCCAGCACGTCTACAACTAACCACCGCCGCCGCAGGCTTGTACGCGAGTTTCTTGCCCGCGCTATAAAAAAGCCGATCCATAAAGCTAACCAACGCCCCCGACGCGGACGCATAATATACGGGCGAACCAAATACGTAGCCGTCAAATTCCGCCGCTTTCACAACAAACTCGTTTAAGCCGTCGTCCAAAACGCATTGCCCTGTTTTCTTGCAAGCCCAACAGCCCATGCAACCGCCGATTTTCGTCTTTCCTACCCAGTAAATTTCCGTTTCTACGCCGTTCGCTTCCAACGCTTTTGCCACTTCGCAAAGCGCCGTGTACGTGCATCCCTTTTCGTGCAAACTACCGTTCACAAGTAATACTTTCATTTTCTTTACTCCTTTTTATCGTAAAATTTCCAAACACTGTTTAAACGCCGTCGGCAAGGATACGCTCTCGGCGAGTTCGTCTAACGTATAGGCGTCGAACGGAGCGCTCTCCGTCTTGAGCCAAAGGCAAGTGATATTCCAACGGATATGCGTGAAAATATGCGTGAACGCTTTCCTGCGCACTTCTTCAAACTCGGTAATCCCCCAAGCCGACAACACGCTTTCAGGGCTTTCCCCCGTCACAATGGTAGACGGGAATTCGTTCATTCCTTTTAACACACCGCTTTCTCTGCGCCGAATACAAAACCCGAACGGCGTTTCGATCATAAACACGTAAACGCTTTCTTGGCGCTTGGCTTTCTTTTCGGGCAACACGGGGAATTCCCGTTGCACGCCCTTTTGATAGGCTCGGCATAGCCCCGTCAAGGGACAAAGCCTACAATCGGGGTTGGGTTTACATATCAACGCGCCGAGCTCGAATAAGCTCTGTGTGAAATCCGCGCAATCCTTACCCGTAGCAGGATAGACTTTAGATAGCGTTTCTTCCAAATATTTTCGATATTTCGGATCGGAAATCAGGCTCGAATTCGTTTCCAAACGGGACGCCACGCGGAACACGTTTCCGTCAACGGCGGGCGTAGGCAACCCAAACGCAATCGATAAAATCGCCCCCGCAGTATAACTGCCGATCCCGGGCAACGCACAAAGTTCAGCCTTGGTGTTGGGAAACTCGCCCCCGTACGCCGAAAGGAGGATTTTTGCCGTTTTTTGCATATTCCGAACTCGACTGTAATACCCAAGCCCTTCCCAAAGCTTTAACAACTTCTCTTCTTCGCATTCCGCCAAAGCTTCTACGGTTGGCAACGCGTCGAGAAATCGGCGATAGTACTCCTTGACGGCTTCCACTCGCGTTTGTTGTAGCATGATTTCGGACACCCATACCTGATACGGCGTAGGATTTTCACGCCAAGGCAAAGCGCGTTTGTTCGCCCGATACCACGAAAGCAAGGGGGCAAGTATGCGTTGAAAATCAAAATCCCTTTCTTTCACGCGTCGTTTTCCCCTACGTCCGTTTCCGCAGTTTTCGATAAGGAATTGAAAAGAATGATCGTTTCCGTAATCGACGGTTCGGACGGGAATTTGATCGGCTCGGGCATGGAAAGCGACGAATCTTCCTGCACGTACGTGACGTCCGCTTTCCCTTCGCTTTGAATGCTGATCAAACAATTCCCTACGCCGACGATCGCGCCAGGATACCCGCTGAAAATACTCTTTTTCAAATCCATTCCGCTAACGATTTCTACGTACGGTTTCCGCGCCAACGTTTCGTAAATTGCACGGTATTCTTCCAAATCCCCGTTTTCGTTGCAGTTTTGGAGTTCGTCCAACCCGTCCAAAACGAGCACGAGCTTTGGCAAACCACGTTCCATTTCATGCATACGCGTCAATTCCCGAACTGTTTCGATCGCTTGATCGAGATCGGCTTTCGTTCGGATATAGGGCACGGTGATATCCATATTTCTCAAACGCAACAATTCCCCGTATTCCGCGTGCGGAGAGAGCACGAAAAATTGCAGTTCCTGTTTCTCGTAAAGACAGGAAAGCGTGATTAAAAACCGACGGATAAAATCGCTACGGTTTACCCCTGTCACGCAAACGTTGCGTACGTGCAAAGCCGTTTCTTTTTTTCTTGCAAGCGCAATATTCCCTGCGACGTCCTGCCCGATCGGCAAGCCGTTTTTGAATGTTTCAAACGTGTCGTTGTCCTTGGAATATTCAGATATCAAAGACAAAAATTCTTCCGAGCGCATTCCCCTTCCCCTTTCCTTTTCTTTTCTTACAGTATACTATAAACGCCCCGCGTCCGTCAAGTAAATTGCCTAAATTCATAGAAAAAGCGCGCCTTAAAATCAGCGCGCTATGCTTATGCAAGCCGTATTCTTCTCTCGAAAATACGCTCTTATGCGTACGTCGTAAAATACGCATCTTTGTCAAAGCGAATTTCCACCGTCGTTTCCATTCCGTCCAAATTGCGGATCGTCAATTTCACCACGTCGCCTTTGCGCACCGTCAACAACATATCGCTTAACTGATATTGCCTTGTAAAGCGTACCCTTTCCCCATCGTTGATTTGCATACCGAGCAAAACGTCGCCTGCGTTAAGTTTTCCGTACGCTGCGTCTTTGATGCTCACCGCATCCGCAACGGTAAATTCTTCTGTAATTCTAATTTTCCCGTCCGCACCGATTTTCGCCGACGACGAAACCGTCGAAACTTTCACCCCAAGCATGGCGCGTTTTACCACACCGCCGTTGTCTACAATGTTTTGACAAAGGTATTTTACGGGTGTGATCGGCAACGCATACCCCATATTATCTACTTCGTCGTTTACGTTTTTCGCATTCGTAATCCCGATCAATTCCCCTTTCGCATTAAACAACGCGCCACCGGAATTCCCGTGATTGATCGCTGCGTCCGTCCGCATAACGCGATAATCTACCGCGCGGTGCGCGCCGTCCGTTGCGGACATTTCGATATACTCCGACTCGACGGAAATAACCCCTTCCGTGACCGCTATTCCCGCGCCGTCAGGGTTGCCGATAGCAAACACTTTCTCTCCGATCGATACTTCGTCGGAATCGGCAGGTGTCGCCACTTCCGCAGACGCAAGTTCTTCCACTTTGCCTTCTACTTTTAAAAGTGCAATATCGTAATCCATTGCTCCGCCAACGTAAGTCGCTTTCATTCCGTCGCCGTTGACGTCCCCTTTTTCGGGATCAAAAAGGTTTAAAGCCCCGTACGTGTACGCGTAAATATTGTCGGAAATGCCTTTGACGTCCCCGCTTGCGTCGTAAATCACGTGATAGTTGGTGACAATCCAAGCGTTTCCGGCTTGCTTGTTCAAGTCGATAATTACCCCTGCGCCAGCAGACGCGTAATACGTCGTTTCATTCTTCGTGCCGTTCCAAAATCCGCCGACTTGTTGCGTCTTGGAGAAACCGCAATAAATACTGACTACCGACATGACGTTTTTCGCGATCGTCGGCACGGCGTTGTCTTCGTTGACTTGAATATTCAATTCCTTGATAAAATCGAGAAACTCCCCTTGATAACCATTTTCTTTTGCCGCTTGGTATAATTTTTGCACGTCCATATCTTCGCCGTCTTCCCCGTTTGCGCCGTGCAAGCTCGCAAGCCACTCCGCTTCCGTGCCGACGAAACCGTTTTTGACGGCAATTTCATAGGCAGAAATTTCCTTTTGACACGCCACGAACGTCGTCGCAGTCAAAATTGCGCATACCGTCGCCGTGATCCCTCTCAAAACCTTTTTCATACTATCCTTCCTTCGGTTATATATTCCCTTTCTTATCCTTTATTATACGCCCTTTTTTCGTCGAACGTTTTAACGTTTCTTGAAAATTAGGTGATATTTTAAAGCGATTCTAATTCATCTAACGTCAACTCGAACGACGGAATAAACTTTTCAAAGAAATATTCGATTTCCGGCATCTTCCGATTGTGTAAATCTGTTTCAATACTCTTTTTCGCCTTGGAAAATTCCGCGTTCCCGGAACGTAATTCCTCTAAGCATTTTACGTACGCCGCCAACCGATCCGCCGCCTTGACGAGTTTGTATTCCACGCTCGTTTCGTCCGCTACTACGTAAGGCGCGATAGAGTGTTGCATCTCTTCAGGGAGCATGCCCACCATCTTCTCGCAAGCGCTTTTTTCGAGTTCTTTATACGCGCCCTGAATACTGCGGTTGTAATATTTAATCGGCGTGGGCAAGTCCCCCGTCATAACTTCGCTAGTTTCGTGATAGGTTGCGTATAACACCGTCTTTAAAACGTCGGCGTTTCCCCCGAACACTTCGTTGTGTACGGTCACTAGCGCGTGCGCAATCAACGTGACCGCTTGGGAATGTTCCATAATGTTTTCTTCCCGTACCGAACGCATCAGTTGCCAACGTTTAATATACTTCATTCTATCCATATACGCGTAAAAATCGTGTCGCATATTGTTCCCCTTTTTTTATTTTTTTATCGTCGGGCACTTGACAAACCCGTTTTTTTCGTTTATACTGTAATTACTAAATTTAATCAGTATCCGTCGTGGGTGCCGTAAAAGGCTGAGATTATACCATTGGAATCGGCAAGGTAATACTTGAGCGAGAGATTGATAACGTTTGATTGTAAAAAGCGTTTTGTTTTTTGCAGTCGCGAAAGAAAAGAGCTTTGCGCCCACGCGACGTATCCCGTAGTTTCGGAACGTTCGCAGGGCGTCTTTTTTAACGACGAACGGCGTGATACGCAAGGAGGTTTTTATGTTTCTTTGTTCCTTGCTCGAAGTGAGCGCCTCGACGACCAACGTCGTCAAATGGGTTTCCGTAGCCGGCGTCTTTCTCGTGCTACTTCTCATCGCCGTAATCGGATTTTCCAACAACGGAAAGCGGTTCAACGCGAAAAAGCTCGCATTTGCAGGCATTTGCGTCGCGACGTCGTTCACGCTCGCACTAATCAAATTCAGCCCCGTACAATACGGTGGCTCGATCACGCTTGCATCGTTCGTGCCCATTCTGCTATTCGCCTACGTTTACGGCGTTGTGGACGGATTATTCGTCGGGCTCATTCACGGGCTACTCAATTTCATCGAAAGCCCGTATATTCTCACACCTGCTACCTTTATTTTCGATTATTTGCTTGCCTTTTCGTCCGTTGGCGTTATGGGCTTTTTCGGAAAAATGCATAAAACCGAACGCAGTTGTTTGCCCGTCACGTTGGGAGCAATTTGCGTGTTCGCGTTGCGCTTTCTTTCGCATTTGGTTTCGGGAATGATTTTCTTCTCCCAAGACGCCGTTTGGGTAAGCCTACCCAGCTGGGCGATGGGCAACGCCTTTGTCTATTCGTTTATCTATCAATGCATTTACGTCCCCATCGACGCGTTAATTGCAATGATCGCTTTGATCGTTTTAGCCAAAACGGGCGTGTTAGAGCGTTTACGCGTCATGATGCGCCGTTAAAAGATTGCTTAGAAAACGCTTTCGCCTAAGCGGAAGCGTTTTTTCTTGTCTTTTTACGTCATTTCACGGCGATTTCGTCAAATTTGGCTTTATCGACAATCAACTTTCCGCCCGCGATATCCACCTTGACAACGACGCCCTTAACCGCAGGGAACAAGATATTCTTGCCATCTTTTTCCAGCGTGTAAATATCCGACGCTAAGTTCGTCACGTCTTTGAGCGTACCCAAAAACTCGCCGTCTTGCGTTTCGCAAGCAAGCCCGATCATATCCACGATATAATATTGTCCTTCTTCTAAAGCCGGCGCGTCTTCACGATCGCCTTCCAACTTTTTCCCACGGTATAATTCCGCCGCATTTCGATCGACAATTCCACGGAGCCCTACGTACGCAGCTCCGTCGTTCCCCACCCGAAAGGAAAGGATTTTATACGGTTTATCGTCGATATACACCGTCCCGAACGCTTTCACGTCTTCGGGATAATCAGTAAACGTCTTGATTTTTAATTCTCCGCGAATCCCTTGCGGCTTTAATACTTCGCCTATAATCAAACGGTTCATTCGCCCATTCTCCATAGTGTTTTGGCTTTTCTTGCCCTGAAACGCATTTGTTTTAGAAATGGCAAAAAAAGGCTTTGCAGAAAAAGCCTTTTTCGTCCACGTCCCGTCCAAAAACGATCAATCTACTACGACGTCGCCGTCTACGACAGCGCCGTTTTTCTCACAAATTTCAATCGTGTATTTTTTACTGTTTGCAGGGGTTGCAGCGCGTACGATCGTACGCAACGCCTTCGCAATCTTGCCTTGTTTGCCGATTACTTTCCCCATATCCGATATGGAAAGCATAACGGAAACTTCGATTACGTGCTCCTTTTCTTTGACCACGTATTCGACGTTTTCTTTGTCTTGGGCAAATTGCTCGACGACGTATTTAATTAAATCCAACATACTCGTTCTCCCATCGCGTAAAAATTACGCTTTCAAAGCTTATTTGTCCGATTTCTTGCCTTTGGTCTTCGAGGGACTGAGCTTTGCGGATTTTTCCATAGCGCCTGCTTTTACAAGCAAGCTCTTTACCGTTTCGGTAGGTTGAACGCCTTTCGCAAGCCAAGCTTTTGCTTTTTCCGTGTCGATCGTCAATTCAACGGGTTCGCAGGTAGGGTTGTAATGACCAACGCATTCGATGTATTCGCCACTCATTGCCTTTCTGCTGTCAACAACGACAACACGATAGATAGGGTTCTTTTTGTCGCCCATTCTAAAAAGTCTCATTTTTACCATAATATTACCTCCAAAGTATCAAGATTTTTTTCTTGACCTTAATTTTTTTCCTTTTGTTCTTTTAGAAAGGTAAACGGAATTTCCCTTTACCGCCCTTTAACTGTTTCATTAGCATCTTCGTTTGATCGAATTGCCGTAAAAGTTGATTGATTTCTTGCACCGTCGTACCCGAGCCCGCCGCTATACGGCGTTTTCTTTTGCTATCGATAATCGACGGGTTATCGCGTTCCTGTTTCGTCATGGAAAGTATAATCGCTTTCGTTCGTTCGATCTTCTTTTCGTCGACGTCCTTTTCGCTTACCTTTAACTTGCCTGCGCCCGGCAACATCGAGAGCATCGCCGACGCTCCGCCCATCTTTTTCATCATCGAAAATTGCTCTAAATAATCTGTCAACGTGAACGTATTCGCGAGCATTTTTTGTTGCATTTTTTTCGCGTCTTCTTCCGTAATCGCCTGTTGGGCTTTTTCAATCAACGACAGCACGTCGCCCATACCGAGAATTCGCGACGCCATACGGTCGGGATAGAAAGGTTCGAGATCGGCAAGCTTTTCGCCGACGCCGATAAATTTGATCGGTTTCCCCGTGACCGCCTTAATCGACAAGCACGCACCACCACGCGTATCCCCGTCGAGCTTGGTCAAAATTACCCCCGTCACGTCCAAGCGTGCGTTGAACGTTTCCGCTACGTTTACCGCTTCTTGCCCCGTCATCGCGTCCACGACGAGCAACGTTTCCGTCACGTCGATTTCCTGCTTGATATTTTCCAGCTCTTTCATCAACGTATCGTCGATTTGCAATCGACCTGCCGTATCGACGACCACCGTATCGTAGTTCATCGAACGCGCGTATTCAATCGCCTGTTTTACCGTTTTCACGGGGTTTTGCGTGCCTTTTTCAAACACTTCCACCTGCGCGTTTTTCCCGACGACTTGGAGCTGTGTAATCGCCGCAGGCCGATAGATATCCCCTGCCACGAGCAACGGGCGTTTGCCTTGTTTTTTGAGTTGCAACGCAAGCTTTCCACAAAGCGTCGTTTTCCCTGCGCCTTGCAAACCGCACATCATAATCACCGTCGGCAATTTCGAAGAAACTTCTAATTTCGCGTTTTTCGAACCCATCAGTTCGATCAGTTCTTCATTGACGATCTTAATGACTTGTTGCGCGGGATTGAGCGACGACAAAATTTGTTGCCCGACCGCTTTCTCCGAAACTTCCGCAATGAATTGTTTTGCCACGCGCAAATTGACGTCCGCTTCCAAAAGCGCCACGCGCACTTCGCGCATCGCCGTGCGGATTTCTAATTCCGTCAATTTTCCACGTTTCGTGAGTTTGGAAAATATATGATTTAATCTTTCCGATAACGATCCGAATAAAGCCATATCGCTCCTTTTTTTCTATGCCGAGCCGATTATTTACGGATTTCGGCAAGTTCCGCTTCTAAGACCCACAACGCTTTCTCTTGCTTGTCGCCTTGTTTTTGCGTTTTTAAAAACTTTTCCACCGCCGTAGCGTACCGCGTATATTCCGCGTCCAACGCGCCGAGCGTTTTCGCAAAGCCTAATTTTTCTTCATACGTTTCCAACTGTTTTCTGCATTTTTGCAGGCAATCGGATACGCTTTGACGGGATACGCCTTTCTCTTCTGCGATCTCTGCCAAAGACAAGTCGTAATTGAAATAAAGATCGGCAATTTCCCGTTGGGTGTCCGTCAATAACGGGGAATATAAATCCCGCAAACGAAGAAAATCCAAATCGTCCTTCACGGCAATCCCCCCCTTTACTCCGTCCATTATACACGATAAAAAAACGCCTGTCAAGCATTTTTACTTGACAGGCAAAACTTTTTTCTAAAATAGTTGCAACAAATCGACGAGAATGGCAAACCCGAACAAGAACAAAATCCCGATAAAATGGATCATTGTTTCCACCTTACGGTTGACGGGTTTTTTGCGTATCCACTCGATTAGGCAAAAGATGACTTTGCATCCGTCGAGCGCAGGGATCGGCAACAAGTTAAACACCGCCAAGTTGACGCCGATAAACGCCGCAATGTTCAGAAACGAGAGCATACTGTTCGACGCCGCTTCGGACGTGATTTTGATGGTGGTGACAGGTCCGCCCATCGCGTCCAACCCCATCTTTCCCGTCAAAAGTTCCCCAAGCGAACGGAGTACCGTCCCCCCGATCTTGACCGAGTATGCAAACGAGTGTCCTATCGTATCCCAAAAGCCTTCTGTTTCGGTGACCGTATACAGCCCGTAGACGTCCATCGCGTTTAAAAGTTTGGTCGTATCCGACATATTTTTAAAATTCGTATCGACGGCAAGCGGAGTTTCGATCCGCGTTTTTTCCCCGTTGCGAATGACGGTAAACGTGACGACGTCCCCTGCTTTTTTTCCATCCAACGCGTCGATATAATCGGTGATCATATATACGTTTTTGCCGTTGACCTTGAGTATAATATCCCCCGTTTGTAAACCGTACGGATCGGGCGCGGTTTGGCTTTCCGTCGCCGTCGTTTCCACCGTGGTTTCTTCGGGATATTCTTTCACGACCGTATACAGCGGTCTACCGACGCCTGCAAACATACCGATAATAAAAAATACCGCTAAAATATAGTTCATCGTCGCGCCGGCAAGCAAGACGATAATCCGTTTCCAAGGCGGTTGGTCGTTAAACCGCTCGCCTTTCGGTTCGGGGTATTTCGTTTCTACTTTCTCTTTCGCTTGATCTTCCGATTTCTCCAAAGCTTGTTCGGGGAACGGTTCTTCCGCTTTCGCCTTCGGATCGTCGCCTTCGTCTTCCCCGTCGAACGCGCAGTATCCCCCGAGTGGAATTACGCGGAGCGCAAAGAGTTCGCCCGATTTTTTACTCCGCTTTTTAAAGATCGCCGGTCCGAATCCGACGGAAAATTCGTTGATTTTAAACCCGAGTATTTTCCCGGCAACGTAATGCCCGAATTCGTGCACGGTCACCATCACGAGCAAAATCACTACGGCGAGCAACACTCCGCCGAGACTTTTCATAACGCTTGTAAACGATAACAAACTTTCTATCGAACCCACCGTAAACTCCTTTTACTTTTCCGTTAACGTCCTTGCCATCGCGCGCGCAAGACGATCGGTTTGCAACAACGCGTCGTAGCTATCGGGGCGTAAACGCTCCGTTTTCGAAAGCACTTCTTCCATAGTTTCCGCAATCGCAAGGAAACTTATCCGTCCATCTAAAAACGCGCGTACCGCGATTTCGCCCGCCGCGTTCAGCGCGCAAGGATAGTTATCTCCATTCTCTGCCGCCGTCAACGCCAAATCGAAACAGGGGAAATTTTTTCTCTCTAAAGGCAAGAACCGTATCGCCCCCAACTTCTCAAAATCAAGCGGTTGTAATCCGCAATCTAAGCGGTTGGGATACGTCAACGCGAGTTGAATGGGTAATTCCATCGTCGGATAACTCATTTGCGCCAAAATCCCACCATCATCGAATTCCACCATCGAATGAATGATGCTCTCCGGTTGTACCACCGTATGAATTTTTTCAAGTGGCGCGTCGTATAACCATTTGGCTTCGATCACTTCAAAGCCCTTGTTTAAGAGCGTCGCGCTGTCAATCGTGATCTTCGCGCCCATTTGCCAAGTCGGATGTTTCAACGCCGACGACGGCGTGACCGTTTTCAACTGCTCGCGCGTGTACCCGTAAAAAGGTCCGCCACTCGCCGTGATAATCAACCGACGGAAGGGCGCGTTTAAACGAAAATGCAAAGCTTGCCATAACGCGGAGTGTTCGCTGTCCACGGGCATCAAGTTTACCCCCGCTTCGCGAATTTTCCGCATAACGAGCTCCCCTCCACAAACGAGCGTTTCCTTGTTCGCAAGCGCGATATCTTTTTTGCGTTCTATCGCTTTCAGGGTATACCCAAGCCCTGCAAACCCCGTCGCGGCGATAAACGCTACGTCGCCGTAGTTTACCCCTTCTTCCGCGGCGTGTTTGCCGTACGAAAACTTTACGCCTTGGGGGATTTGCCCTGCAATCCGCTTGCCTTCTTCTTCGCTCGCAAGCGCGGCGTATTCGGGACGGAATTCCCATACTTGTTTTAAAAAGGCTTCCGCGGACGAGTTTGCGACCAAGCTTTGAATTTTAAATTGTTCTCCGTGCCGACGGACGACCGAGCAGACCTGTTTCCCGATCGAACCTGTCGAGCCGATTAAAGCAATCGTTTTCATTTTCTCAATACAAAGTGTGGATTAACGTAAATACCGTATATACCGCAATCGTTGCAAACAACGTACCGTCGATGCGGTCAAGCACACCGCCGTGTCCGGGCATAATTTTGCCCATGTCTTTCAAATCAACTTTGCGTTTGATACAGCTTTCCACCAAATCGCCGAACGCCGTCGTAATCGCCCCGAGTAATCCTACGCCGATATAGACGGGCAACCAAATTTGCATATCGATAAATTCCCCGACGACCGTCGCGTTATAAATGAAATACAAGGCTACTGCGCCAAGCATTCCGCCCACAAGTCCACCGATTCCGCCGATTACCGTCTTATTCGGGCTTATATTCGGCGCCATTTTCTTGGGGAAGTATTTCTTCAGGAAACGTCCGAATACGTACGCGATCGAATCCGCGCACGGGGATACGATAAAGATGAACAATATCATAAGCCGTGAATCGAGCGCAAAGAAATCTAATTTCGGATTGACGGGCAAGTGGTTCGCCAACACCAACAGCGAAAGCAACAACGTCGGGTACACCGCCGAAAGCAGGGATACGCCGAGATTTTCTAACGTCGTTTCTTCGTGTTTGGCTACGAGCAAACTTAACAGCGCCACCGCCATCACAAACGTACAAATCCCGATCACCTGCATCCCGTTTCCATAGCGCGCTTCACAAACCGCGCAAACAGGTATACAAACGATCGAATACGCGAATACGATCGCCTTTTCCGCGCGCGTCGTTTTGTCCTTTACCGCGCGGAGCATTTCAAACGTGCCCATCAGCGCGAAGAAATAAATCAACGCGTCAAAACAGTAATCGTGTACGAAAATTTTCAAACAGTAAAATCCCGCCAAAAGCGCGATATAACAGCTCCCTGAAATCAATCGAATTTTCATAAATTTTTTCCGTCCTTATAAAGGGGAACATTCACCGAAAATCGGTGAATGCATACCTGCCCCTTGCTTTTTCATTTAGTTCTTTGTCAGTTGTTCGTCCGTTTTCCCAAACCGTCTTGTGCGTTTGGAGTATTCCACAATCGCACGATCGAGATCCTTATCGGAAAACTCGGGGAACATTTTCTCGGAGAAATACAGCTCCGAATACGCGCATTGATACAATAAGAAGTTGGATAAACGCACTTCCTTGCCCGTACGGATTATCAAATCGGGATCGGGCAATCCCCCCGTATACAACAACTCCGCAAAACGCTCTTGCGTGACCTTTTCACCCCGTTCGATTGCTTGATTGACCGCGTATACGATTTCGTGTCTTGCACCGTAGCCGAGCGCGATATTCACGCCTTTCCCCGTATCGTAGTGTGCCGTTTCTTCCTCCGATTCGCGCAAAATTTGCACGACGTCGTCCGGCAACAGCGAAACGTCGCCGAGAATACGCAATTTTACGCCACGCGCGCAAATTCGCCCCATATACTCCTTAAAATGGTTGCGGATTAAATTGAACAAGCCGTTGAGTTCGTCTTGCGGTCGTTTTAAATTTTCGGTGGATAACGCATACACCGTCATATAATCCACCCCGAGATCGAACGCGTGTTCCATCAATCCGATCATACGTTCCATACCGTTTCTATGCCCAACCGAACGCGGTAATAAGCGTTTTTTCGCCCAGCGCCCGTTGCCGTCCATAATCATCGCGATATGTTTGGGAATTTGCGTCCCCCGTACTATTTTATTCTTCCGCATAGCTTAAATAGACATCAATTCCTTTTCTTTTGCGGAAATGATTTCTTCGAGTTTGGACATGTATCCTGCGACCGTCTTTTCTACGTCCGCTTCGCAACCAGCCGCTTCGTCCTCAGAAAGTTCTTTCGCAGTCTTCATTTTTTTGATGACGTCCATCGCTTCACGGCGGTGATTACGGAGTGCTACCTTTGCTTCTTCGCCCGTTTTCTTCGCTTGTTTTACAAGTTCCTTTCTACGTTCTTCCGTCATTACGGGGAACACCAAGCGAATCACTTGCCCGTCGTTGGACGGCGTCAAGCCGATGTTCGATTGCAAAATCGCTTTTTCCACCGCTTTCAACAAGGATTTATCCCAAAGGTTGATTTGCAAGCAACGCGCGTCAAGCGCCGAAATATTACCGAGCTCGATCAACTTGCTCATACCGCCGTACGCTTCTACTTCGATTTTGTCGAGAATACGGGGATTTGCGCGTCCCGTACGGATTGCGCCGTAATCGCTTTCCAAAGCATTACGGGTATTTTCCGCTTTTTCTTCCAACTCCAACATCATTTCTTCCACTTTTTCGTTTTCAATCATATCCTTACTCCTTTCTTTTATGCTTTATTCCCTAGCGCCTTATACGCTGATAATCGTGCCTAAATCTTCTCCGCAAACCGCGCGAACGATCGAGTTTTCTTCATTCAACCCAAACGCCAACGTCGGTACGTTGTTTTCCATACACATGGTCGCCGCGGTAAAATCGATTACTTTCAAGCCACGGTTGATGATATCTGCGTACTTCAACTCGGTATATTTTTGCGCGTTGGGATTGCTCTTAGGATCGGAATCGTAAATCCCGTCCACGTTCTTTGCCATCAAGAGAATATCCGCGTCAATTTCGCACGCGCGGAGCGCCGCCGCCGTATCCGTCGAACAATAGGGATTCCCCGTTCCGCAAGCAAAAATGACAATTCTACCCATTTCAAAATGCCGAAGCGCTTTTCTTAAAATGAACGGTTCTGCAAGGGACACCATATCGAGTGCCGTTTGCACCCGAACGGCTACACCGCGTTGTTCGATTGCGTCCATCATCGCCAGCGAGTTCATAACCGTAGCCAGCATCCCCATATGATCCGCCGTCGTGCGATCCATATTCGTGCCCTGTCTACCGCGCCAAAAATTCCCCCCGCCGATAACCAAACCGACTTGTACGCCCATTTTGTGGATTTGTACGATTTGATCGACCACCGGCGCAATGACTTCGTGATTGAGTCCGAACCGTTGATCCCCGGCAAGCGCTTCGCCGGAAAGCTTTAATAACACTCTCTTGTATTTAGGCTGCATAATCTTCCTCCGTTTTTGTGCAATCACGCATTTTCATTATTATACCATATTTTTGAAAAGAAAGCTATATAAATGACAAAAAAAATCTGTCAAAAACAAACTTTTTTTTAATTTTTTTTGCGTCAGGCTTTTTATAACCCTTTTTTCCACAAAAAATCCGTTGCGTAAACGCTTACGCAACGGATTTTACCCTTCTTGCAATTATTTTTGAGCCGCCGCAACTTGCTTTGCAACTTCTTCGCTCAAGTCTTCGCTCTTCTTTTCAAGGCCTTCGCCCATAACGTAAAATACGAATTGCTTAATGGACGTATTGCCTGCTTTCAAAAGTTCTGCAACTTTCTTGGAATCGTCTTTAATGAACGCTTGTTCCAAAAGACAGTTTTCTTCGTAGAACTTCTTAATTCTACCCATAACCATCTTTTCAGCGATCGCTTCGGGTTTTCCTTCGTTGATCGCTTGTTGCTTCAATACTTCCTTTTCCTTTTCAAGCGTTTCCGCGGAAACTTCTTCTTTCGTCAAGTACGCGGGTTTCGTGAACGCGATTTGGAGCGTGACGTCGTGCGCAACTTCTTTCGCTGCGTCCGTAGCTTCGCCTTCCATATCCAACATTACGCCGAGTTTTCCACCAAGGTGGATATAACTTGCAAGGAAACCTTCCGATTGATATCTCGTAAATCTTCTGATCGCGATCTTTTCACCGATAACGGCAATTTTCCCCTTCAAGTAGTCTTCTACCGTAGTACCGTCCACCGTGCAATTCAAAAGCGCTTGCACGTCCGCAGGGTTTTCCTTTGCAACCACTTTCGCTGCCGTCGTAGCGATTTCTACGAATTGCGGGTTCTTTGCAACGAAGTCGGATTCGCAGTTCAATTCGATCAAAACGCCCGTCTTATCTTCGATATAGCAATATACGATCCCTTCCGCAGCGATACGGGAAGCTTTCTTTTCCGCTTTCGCAATCCCACGTTCTCTCAAAATATCCGCCGCTTTGGACATATCGCCGTCTGCGTCGATCAATGCCTTTTTACAATCCATAACACCTGCGCCAGTCTTTTCACGGAGCGCCATTACGTCTTTTGCTGTAAATGCCATAATTTTTTCTCCTTATTGATATTTTTCTAAATTTCGATTACGCTTCTTCTTTTTCTTCCGCAGCCGCAACTACTTCTTCGATCGATTCCATCGTTTGCGTTTCTGCTTCTTCCGCTACGGGAGCAACCAACGCTTCTTCGCCTTGGTTTGCTTCGATAACCGCGTTCGCCATTACCGACGAGATCAACTTGATCGCGCGGATCGCATCGTCGTTGCCGGGGATTACGTAATCGATTTCGTCGGGATCGCAGTTCGTATCCGTGATCGCAACGATCTTAATACCCATTTTCTTCGCTTCTTTGATTGCAATTTCTTCGTTGTGCGGGTCTACGACGAACATAACGCCAGGCATCGATTTCATCGTCTTGATACCGCCAAGGTTGGTTTGCAACTTGCCCATTTCTTTCTTCAAGAGCATAACTTCTTTCTTGGGCAACGCTTCAAATTCGCCGTTCGCTTCCATTGCTTCCAACTTTTCAAGGCGTTCAACACGGCTTCTCATCGTTTTGAAGTTGGTCAAGCAACCGCCGAGCCAACGTGCGTTGACGTAGTATTGACCGCATCTTTCCGCTTCTTCCTTGATAGCGTCTTGCGCTTGTTTCTTCGTACCGACGAAAAGAACGGATTTCCCT
Organism: Clostridia bacterium; assembly: GCA_017625565.1. Classification (GTDB taxonomy): domain Bacteria; phylum Bacillota; class Clostridia; order Christensenellales; family Borkfalkiaceae; genus Scatosoma. The sequence continues at coordinate 61,790 of JAGAKN010000017.1, read as the reverse complement.
TCTTTTACGCTTTCGCAAACGAACGAATACGCTTCTTCAATCAAGTTTGCCGTGATTTGCAAGTCGATGATGTGAATGTCGTTTCTCGCCGCGAAGATGTACTTCTTCATTTTCGGGTTCCACTTTCTCGTTTGATGACCGAAGTGTACCCCTGCTTCCAAAAGTTGCTTCATAGTAATAACTGCCATAATTCAAACCTCCGTTTTTCCTCCCCGCCTTGCGTTATGACCGCAATTTCATCCGCATTAAAAGATTTTACGGACACGGATTGCGCACAATGAGCGAGTGTGAATTTTTAGCTATATCATTTTAACACAAAGGACAAGCAAAATCAACTCGTTTTGCATACGTTTTGCTCTTTTTTTTGCAGTTTTTTTAAAAAACTTCTTTCTTTCAGGTTTATAAAGCTATGTCGCACGCTTAAAAAGAATGCAATCCCACTCAACACAACGGCACAACCCCGTAAAAAACGACGGGAAATCCCGCCGTTTTTGTCCATTCTATCCCATATCTTTTTTATGCGCCAATGAATTTTCCCCAAGTATCTTGCGTATACTTCGTACGCGCCGCCGCCCAAACTTGATTTAACGTTTTCCCTGCGCGAAATGCCGTATGGGGATAAAATCCGTAGCCCATATCGAACGGTTGCAAAACGTTGAAATCCGCATAATTAGCCATGAAAACGCCTTTCGAACTCCCAGGTATGACAACGTTAGAGTTTTTAACTACGTTTACAACGCTTTGCGCGTACGTACACAAGTTTTTATACACTTCGTCTGAAATTTCATAGTGAAAGCTACGCGTCGTGTTGGTTATTTGTAAAAATTCGACAAGCGATGCATCCGTGTGCAAGAATTGCAAGAACGTTTTCGCAAGCTCTTTTTTCTCTTCCGCGATATTTGCATTGATACAAGCAACCGATAGAGAAGTGTCCAGTAAAGTCGTGGGCGTGCCTACCAAACTCGCCGTTGCTTTTGGATAGGGCATAATCGCAAGGCGTCTATTTTTCAAGAGCTCGGTTTGCCCGTTAACCGTTTCTAACGTTTCAAAATGCTCCTCCGATTCGTTAAGCCACCAACACCCGTCGATCAACATACCGATCGGGTTTTGAACCCCGTATCTGCTGTTTAAAAAATTTTCTTGCGCGTCGACAGGAAATTGCTCTTTGTTGAAAGAGTCTTCTACGTACCATTTATTGTTTACGATTTCTTCCATGAACGACAACGCATAATACGTACCAGCGGAGTTATATAGTTCATAACCCTTTTCTTCCGTGATTTGCATCGGCGGTTTATACGTAATCGTTCCGTCGGAAGCGATTGTGTCCACAAGTTTCGTCGCCAAACCGTCAAACGTATAGTTCAGTTTCGTTTCCGCGCCTTCAAAGTCCGCTTTTAAATTCGCCAAAAAATTCGTTGCGTAGAAACTGTGCGCCCCCGACCACACGAACGGCTCGACGTCGCGTGTGCTCATCGTTTGGCAAAGCGTCCACATTTGATCATACGTTGCAGGCAACCCGTCGTCGTACGTACCCGCTTTTCCGTCAGGTCCGTTCGACCGATCGGTATCTGTAGACGTCTTTGTCAAACCACCCGAGCGATCAAAATACAAGTGGTAATCGTCAAACAGACCCATATCGTACGTTATTGGATAAATCACTTGGTTGTGTGGAAGCCCGTAATATTTTTGATCGGAAACCCTAAAATACTCGACGTACTCCCGATCCATCTTATCTTCAATCGATTGATTTTCGCCGAAGTCCGTTAAATCTTCCGTGACAATATCGGTAATGTCCAGCAATTTTCCTGCGGACACCATATCATAGTAGTTCGCATCTTCTAAAAAGTAGATTTCATTGTCTTCGGTGGGCATCTTTTCTGCAACTACCGTACCTGCATTCTCGTGCGTTTCTACCCAGATTTGTACACCCTTCGTTCCTTCTATGAATACCGTATTCTTGTACTTTTCTTCGAAACGAGCCTTCGCTGCGTAAAGCCACTCCGTACCGACGCTACCGTTAAAATTAGAGATATACAAATGCGCTTTCGGCACGTATACCCACGACGAACTACTCGACGAACTGCTCGACGAACTGCTCGACGAACTACTCGACGAACTACTCGACGACGAAAACAAATCCCCCTTGCGCCTCGTGCAAGCAACGGCAAAGCTCGCGCCGAAACACATGGCTACCGCCAAGCATCCGGCTATGAGTTTTTTTATAGATTTTTTCATCATTTTCCCTTATTTTCCCTTACATATCCAAGCTTTTTGCTTCTTCGCTATTTTCGTATTTTTCGTATTGGTTGCAAAATTCCGCAAACACTTCGTCCAAAAGCTGTTCGTCTTCAATGGGCACTAAAAGCGCATCGTCCCCTTCGCCTTGCAATGCGAAAATAATTACTTCGTCTTCTTCCTCTTCCGATTCCGGCTCCGCTTTTTGGAAACAACAGTACGTACCGCCACGGTATTCAATCGTTGCGATATGATACAACTTTTCCACCGTACCATCGTCGGCTTCCAATTCAAAAATCCGATCTTCTTCGTATTCGTCCATCATTTCATTTTCCATTTCTTTTTGCATAGTTTCCTTCTCCTTGTTTTTTGTTTTCATACGGGCGATATACCCGTCTAATATATACGACGCGGCAATCGAATCCACCGTCTTTTTTCTGTTCTCCCGTTTGACTCCACCGATCATTTGCGTTTCACGCGCTTGCATCGTTGTAAACCGTTCGTCTTCCAACACAATGGGGATATCCGTCTTTTGACGTAGAGCGTCGATAAACTCCTGCGTTTTTACCGTTTGAATGCTTTCGCTACCGTCGAAGTTTACCGGCATACCGCAAACGATTACGCCCACCCCACGCTCCTCGGCGATTTTCGCGATCGCTTCCACGTCCGCTTGGAAATTCCGCGTACGGAAATACGTTTCGCAAGGCATTGCGTACTCGTTAAACGGGTCGCTAACGGCGACGCCGATCCGACGGTCGCCTATATCAAATGCAATTATTCTTTTTCCTATCATAGTTTTATTATACAATAAAAACCCTACTTTGTCCATTGTTTTGGATTATTTTTTCGTTTTTCTCGCATTTTTTTCGGACGGTATAAACAGCTACACTTTCGCGCATACTGTTTGAAAACGAGTAAATACTCGTAGGAGGTTAGCAATGGAAAAATTCGCTATCGGTATGGTGTTGGGTTGTATCGGCGGAGCTTTGCTCGTGACGAATAACTATAAAATGCGTACGCTCGTGAGAAAAGGCCAGGAAGAGGCGCAAGCCAAACTCGACCAAATCATCGACGAAAAAATTCAAAAATGCGAGCGCGCTACGAAAACCATCGAAGATGAAACCGTAAAAGAAGATCGAAAATCCAAAAAATCCGATAAAAAATAAGCGGTTGAATGGACGAAAGCCGAGTGGCAAACCCACTCGGCTTTTCGTTGTGTGCAAGTAATCAGTTCGGAAAGCGCATTTCTTGATTTTCCGCTTTTAGACGGGTATTTTCCGCACGTAAACGCTCGTTTTCCGCTTTTAACGCCTGCGCTAGCCTGTCGTATAAAGCGTTGATTTCGTTTTCCAAACGACGGCGCAACAAATCCCGTTCGGGCAAAAGCGGTTTGTTTTCCGTATTCCGCGCCCGCAAATCCCGTTTGCGCATGATCCGTTCCGCTTCTTCCGTCATGCCCATCTCGTTTGCGATTTTCGCGATGCGTTCGGGCTGTTTTTTCAAGACGTTGCGGTATTTATTTTGCAAACGCAACGTCAATTTATCGTCCCCGCCCGACAAGTTATAAATGGCTTTTCGCACGGACAGCCCTTTGCTCTTTTCCGCTAAAATACTCCGCAAAGCGTCGTCTGTTTCCTCTTCCGTAAACTCCCGTATCTTTTCCACCGACAACGCCGTACCGTCCAAAAGTCGTACGATACGTTCGTCCCCCTTTTCATTCTTCATCAGCGTATAATAATAATTGCGGACGCTACCCTTTGCCCTGCCGTGGCGCATGCCGTATAACTCGAACAAGTAAGTAAGCGATTTTCCTTTTTGCTTGCCTTCTTTGATAAAATCCACCAAAGTTTTCGCTTCTTCTTCCGTATAACCGTTGATTTTATTCATAATTTTACCTCCAAGCCTTTGCTTTTGGAAAATTATTTCCGTATTTTTTCCCTTTTATACATTTTTGCAACCGAAAAGAATATAGTAAATTATGAAAATTTATTTTTTATCCGCACAACCCTGCGCCTTGAAACTCAACGGCGTCTATTTTGGCACAACCGACCGCTTTGAACGCTTCGTCGAAGTATCTTTGCAAGATCGCATTTTTGTGGAGTTCACCCCCGAAAACGCTTTGCCGATCGGATTTTTTCTCACCGAAAGCCTGCGCTTTTCCCCGCCCGACGGCTGCAACGTATATATCCTTGCCGACGGGATCGCCGTCTACGCGTGGGGGTTTCCGCCCAAGGATTTCTCTTTGCACGTGATCGCGCAAACCCGTTTTGACGACGCGTTAGTCACGCTCTATCGTCAGGGCGCGATACAGCTCTCCATAGAACACGACCAACAACTTTTCAACGCAACCCTGCCCCCTGCATTTTCTTCGGCAAGCCTATCCAAACACGGAGGATTGTTTTTTGTGGAAGGCAAGGGTATACTCTCCGCGCACACGAAAACGGCGGAATGCGTATTCTTAGAAGAAACGCTCGCCTATGCGTTCGCAGAAAACGAATTACACGCAACCCTGCCCCTGTCCGATTGTTTGGGCAGGACGGCGGAATGCGTTTGGGATTTAAATGAAAACGGTTGTGTTTTACAAAAAACGACGATCAAACAAGCGCTCGCCGAACAGACGAGTTTGCAAACGCTTTTGCCCTACGTATTTTTAGAAAGCGTACGTATCGGCGCGGATTACGCGCAATTCCTTTGCGAAGAATTACGTCCCGACGCAGAGCAGTTGCGCGCGTTTTTAGGGGAGTTTGAAAGCGTCGTTTTGACGCGCGATCCATCCGTTTACGGATTGCTCCGCAAAAAGCAGGCGCGATTATACGAAGCTACGTATTATACGCTGGAAATGCTCGACGGAAAAATCTCCGACGTGCGTGGATAAATTTCCCTATAAAATTTTTCATTTTATCCGTTCTTACAGTTGACTTCTCCCTAAAGATTACAGTATAATATCGCATAGAAAAAAGTTTAAGGAGAGTATCTATGCAAAAAATTATTTGTAAAAAAGTATACGACACGGAAACTTCTACACTCGTCAAAAAGGTGACGTACGGGACGTACGGCTCGCCCGACGGTTATGAAGAAAGCTTGTATCAAACGGAAAGCGGTTTATTTTTCCTGTACACCAACGGCGGAGCGGAAAGCAAATACCCCGTGGAAAACATCACGAGAATGGGCGCAGAGAAAAAAGATGCTTGGTTGAAAGCTAACGCTTAAAAACAATCGCTTTGCACAAAAAACAGGATTTGGGTTCTTCCAAATCCTGTTTTTGCTCAATTTTCAACGGAAAAATACGTACGGATCAATCGATTAGTATTTTTTCACTTTCACCGATTTAATGATGATCGGTTCTTGGGGAATATCATACGACGCCGTAGAAGTTCTATCGCCGATAAACACGTCGTCCTTATCTACGATAACCGATTCTCTTGCGGTAAAGTTTTCCGTTTCGTCGTAGTTTGCTGCGATATAATCGTTAATCGCTTGTTGAAGTTCTTCCAAATCGTCCACGCTACCGCCCTTTAAAGTTGCGAACGTGCAATACGCGTTGTTCGTCTTTTCCGTTTCGGTCATGGAAATATAGAACATGGACGTAGCGCTGTTGTATTTATAAGCAACGCGACGCATTTCGCCCTTCTTATCTTTCTTTTGATAAGGCACGTAAACGTTATCGTCCACCGTCTTGGCCGTATAGTACATCGTCAACGAACCGAATTCTTCTTTTAACGCGTTGCTTTCTACCGTGAATGCGTTGTCCTTGAATTCTCCTACGAGCGTGTACAACGCGTTCGTTTTGTTCTTGTTTGCCCATACGCTGGTCGGGAATTTGTCGTAATCGGAATACGTTTGAATGACGTCGTAGTATTTTTTATACGTCAAACCACCATACAAGGATTCTTCTGCGGAATAAGTGTACGCGCCCGTATACAATCTCGCGTCTTTCGCATCGTAATCGTGTACACAAAGCCCGTCGTAATAGCCGTTGTCCGCGAGCCAAAGGAAATGCTCTACCGTGGACGGAGCTACTTTTCTATACAACTTATAATTGAGTTTATACGTCGTGTCGTTGAATTCGATTTGAATTTGCACTTCGGGATGCGAAGATTCGCACGCGGTCATTGTTCCTGCGCAAGCTACCGCCCCGATCGTTGCCAACGCGCAACACGTCAATTTTTTTAAGGTTTTACCGAACATAAAATTCTCCTTTTCAAAGCAGTTTTTACCGCCTACTTTTCCACACTTTATATTTTACCTTTTATTTGCCTTTCCGTCAAGTACTTTTAAGGGCTTTTCGGGGATTTTTATCGATTTCTCAGCTTCAGTTTGTCAAATTTGGCAAACCGCAGGGCTCGATCGCTACGAAAACAGAAGCATCCCACGACGTCTGCGCCGAACAGCAATCAAGCGAGCGTGTTTTTTTGTAGTATCGTCTATCCCATCATCGCGAGTGAAACGTGGCACTCGAAAGCGCACATTCGCAAGAACAAAGGAAAAAGCGAACGCCGTAAGACGTTCGCTTTTTTGTCGTTGAATGCTAAAAAACTTATTTGAGTTCTGCCGTAGCGCCGTTTTCTTTGAGTTTTGCAACCAAAGCTTCTGCGTCTGCTTTGGGAGCGTTTTCTTTGATCGTACCCATAGCTTCTACCGCTTTCTTCGCGTCTGCAAGGCCAAGGCCCGTAGCTTCGCGAACAACTTTGATGATTGCGATCTTGTTGGGACCGATATCCTTCAATACAACGTCGAATTCCGTCTTTTCTTCTGCTGCGGGAGCTGCTTCTGCTGCACCTGCTGCTGCGCCTGCTGCTACGGGAGCTGCTGCGCTTACGCCGAATTCTTCTTCTAATGCTTTAACGAGTTCGTTCAATTCAAGAACGGTCATAGATTTTACTTCTTCAATGAGTTTTTGTGCGTCCATTTTTTTAATCCTCCGATTTTTAATAATGATTTTTTAATAAGATTTTTTTAGTTGCTTTCTTTTGCTTTCGCAATGCTGTCCAATACGTATACGAACTTGGACAAGGAAGATTGCAAGCAACCGAGCATCTTCGCAATAAGGATTTCCTTGGAAGGAATTGCCGAGAGTTCTTTAACGCCCGCTTTGTCAAGATACTTGTTTTCAACGTAAGCGCACTTGGGAACGATTTTTTCTACCAACGCAGGGTTTGCTTTCGTTTCTCTTGCAAATACCGCCGCACCACTGGTTTCATCTGCACAAAAAACCGTTGCAGTCGTACCGTTCAAGTCGTTATCAAAATCGGTGATCCCGAGTTCGTTAAACGCCTTTCTTACAAGCGTATTCTTGTATACCTTGTATTCGCAGTTTGCTTCCTTGAATTTGTTTCTTAACGCCGTCACTTCCAACACCGTAAGCTTGTTGTAATCTGCAAGTACGATCGATTTGCTGGAAGAGATTTTTGCCTTGATTTCTTCTACGATTTGTTTTTTAGCTTCTATATTCGCCGACATAATTACCTCCTTTAAGCGTTTCCGCCTGACATAAAAAATCCCTTACGCCGCAACGGCATAAGGACTACCTTTCTACTACATTCGTTGGTGCTTCCTTAACCTAAACGAGCGGTCGCCCATCAAACCTTTCGGTGCTCGTCTTCTACGGCTACTGAATTTTTTTTACTTTGTTATTATATCATCTCCGTCAAAGGCAGTCAACCGTTTTTAACCGCCTTTGACGAAAATTTTTGATTTTTTTGCGATTTGATCGCCGTTATTAGATCTTGGGAAGTACTTTCACGCCAGGGCCCATCGTCGATGCGAGCGTCACGCTCTTGATATATTGCCCCTTTGCAGACGCGGGTTTCGCTTTGATAATCGCGTCCATAAGCGCCGTGAAGTTTTCCACAAGCTTTTCTTTGCCAAAGCTCTTCTTACCGATCGGGCAGTGGATAATCGCCGTTTTGTCAAGCCTGTATTCTACTTTACCTGCTTTCACTTCTGCGATTGCCTTTTCTACGTCCATCGTCACCGTACCCGATTTCGGGTTGGGCATCAAGCCTTTAGGACCGAGTACACGACCGATACGACCTACCATACCCATCATGTCGGGCGTCGTGATCATTACGTCGAATTCGAACCAGTTTTCGTTTTGGATCTTCGCGATCAATTCTTCCGCGCCTACGTAATCCGCGCCAGCTGCAGCCGCTGCGTCCGCTTTCGCGCCTTTTGCGATAACCAAAACTCTCTTCGTTTTACCCGTACCGTTGGGAAGGACGAGTACGCCACGTACTTGTTGATCTGCTTGACGGGGATCTACGCCCAAACGAACGTGCATTTCTACCGTTTCGTCGAATTTCGCCTTCGCCGTTTCCAATACAACCGATACAGCTTCCGCCGCTTCGTATTGTTTCGTCAAATCGAATGCTTGTACACTTGCTTGATAATTCTTTCCGTGTTTCATATCCGATCGCCTCCTTATTCTTCTACCGTCACGCCCATACTGCGTGCAGTACCAGCAACCATGCTCATCGCGCTTTCAAGCGACGTGCAGTTTAAGTCGGGCATCTTCAACTTCGCAATTTCTTCTACTTGCGCTTTCGTGAGTTTGCCAACCTTTACGCTGTTGGGTTTTGCGCTTGCCGTTTCGATACCGAGTGCTTTCTTAATCAAAACGGGTGCGGGAGGGGTCTTCAAAATGAACGTAAACGAACGATCTTGATAAATCGTCACGACTACGGGGATAATGAGACCGGGTTTGTCTGCCGTTCTTGCGTTGAAATCCTTCGTAAAGCCGGGCAAGTTGATACCGAAGGGACCGAGCGTGGAACCTACGGGAGGGGCCGGAGTAGCTTTACCTGCGGGAAGTTGCAATTTTACGACTGCCGTAATTTTCTTAGCCATAAATATTTTCTCCTTTGTGGTTATAACAAGACGCCTTGAAAGATTTGACGTCTTTCCCACATTTTTAACAAATTCAAATCGCCGTTTTCACGGCGTACGGACGGATTATTCCTCGTCCGCGCTGGGTTCGGGCATCACCGCGTCTACTTTCTTGATTTGGATGTACAAAACTTCGACTTCCGTACTTCTTCCAAACATAGTCGTAGCGATCTTTGCTTTTTGCGCCGTTTCGTTGAGCTCCTTGATCGTACCTAAGAACCCTTTCAACGGGCCGTCTTCTACGGAAACGGTATCCCCAACCTTGAAAATTTCTTCCGAACGGAATTCTTCCAATCGCATTTTGCGGATTTCTTCTTCCTTCATAGGGATCGGTCTGCCTTGCGGACCACAAAAACCCGTCACGCCACGCGTACTCGTCACGTAATACCAAATTTGATTGGTGTAAATCATCTTAATGAAAACGTAGCAAGGCAAAAGTTTTCTTTCGACCACTTTGCGCTTCCCGTTCTTTTCTTCGATGACTTGCTCCATCGGGATTTTCAAGTCGACGATATAATCGCCCAAATTGTTGTTCTCGATCAGCTTTTCCAAGCTGTCTTTGACCATTGCTTCATAGCCGGAATAGGTATGAAGAATGTACCATTTCGGTTCTTCGTTCATCGGCATACTGCACTACCCTCCGATTTACGCTTTCGTTATCTTATCCAAAATTTCACCAAGACCCCAATCGATACCCGTCACGATTGCAAGGAACGCCGTCACTACTACGAGTACGACCCCCGTCGTCTTTAATACGGTGGTGAATTTCGGCCACGATACGCGTTTTAATTCCGAAAACGTTTCTTTGAACTTCGCGCCGACACGACGAAACCAACTCGGTTTCTTGTTCTTTGTCTTTGTTGCGTTTGCCATTGTGTACCCCTTACGCGCATACCGCAAAATAGGCAAAAGCCTCTTTCGCGTGCGCTTTTACCTTATTTGGATTCTTTGTGGTCCGTATGCTTTTTGCAGAACGGGCAGTATTTGCTCAACGTCAATCTGTCGGGATCGTTCTTCTTGTTCTTAATGCTGTCATAGTTTCTGCGTTTGCATTCGGTACATTCAAATGTAATTTTGGCTCTTGCCGTTTTGGTTGCCATAATCAAAACTCCATACAAAAAATTACACCCCTCTTCGGGTGCGTGAATTTAGTTTACCACACTTTCAAGGGGTTGTCAATCTTTTTTGAAACGTTTTTTTATATTTTTTTGATTTTTTTCGAATTATTTTTTTAAGGCTTTATATCAGCCCGTATTCCTTGGCAAGCGCGCGGAATTTTGGTAGAGCCCGTTCGATTTTCTCCGTCGGCACGCAATAAGCAATCCGTACGTAGCCTTCGCAACCGAAATCGTCGCCAGGCACAAACAACAACTCGTGCAATTTTGCCCGATTGCAAAACGCCGTAGCCGACGTTTCCGCGGACTGCATAAACAAATAGAACGCGCCGTCGGGACGAACGCAAGTGAATCCATATTCCGTCAGGGCGTTATACAACAAATCCCGATTGCGCTTATAAACGTCGAGAGCCGCCGTCAGTCCGTCGCATTCCGCGACCACCCTTTGAAAGAGCGCCGGCGCACACACGTACCCGAGCGCTCGACCAGCGCCACAGACCGACGCATAGAGTTCCCGTACGTTTTTCATTGACGGAGAAAGCGCAATATAGCCTATTCTCTCCCCTGGCATCGAAAGGGACTTGGAATAGGAATAGCACACGATTACGTCGTCGTAATACCCCATCGGACACCCGACTGCCGTATAATCGTCATAAATTAATTCCCGATAAGGCTCGTCGGAAATCCAGAAAATCGGCTTGCCGTACTCCGCGGATTTCTTGCGTAAAAGTTCCGCGAGCGCGCGCAACGTTTTTTCGCCGTAAACTACCCCCGACGGGTTGTTGGGGGAATTGACGATGATCCCTTTTACTTGTGGATTGAGCGCCCTTTCCAACGCCTGAAAATCGGGCAACATCGTCCTTTTATCGCAAGCTACCGCGGTAAATTTCGCCCCGACACTCTCCACAAACACTTTGTATTCGGGGAAATAGGGCGTGAACACCAAAAATTCGTCCCCGTCGTTTGCAAGCGCGCGGAGCGTAATCGTCAACGACGCCGCAGCCCCGCAAGTCATATACAAATGCTCCGCCGTCAAGGGCACGCCGAACCGGCGTGAAAAATTCTCCGCGATCTTCGCGCGGACGTCTTGACCGCCTTGCGCGGACGTGTAGCCGTGCAAAGCCACGGACGGCGTTTCTCGGAGCAACCGCGTAATGCACTCGTCCACTTCTTTGGGCGCAGGCACGGACGGGTTTCCGATGGAAAAATCGAAAACGTTTTCCGCGCCGATTTCCGCAGAACGCGTTTTTGCATATTCAAAGATTTCTCTAATCGTCGAGCGTTTACTGCCCAACGCGTACGCTTGTTGATTGTACATATCTTTCTCCTACGTGTTTACAGTACCTTTTTCAAGAATTGTCCCGTATAACTTCTTTCGTTTTGCGACACTTCTTCGGGCGAGCCTTCGCAAACGATTTCTCCGCCACCGCTCCCCCCTTCAGGGCCAAGATCGATGACGTAATCTGCCGTTTTGATAACGTCGAGATTGTGTTCGATTACAAGCACGGTATTCCCGTTTTCTCGCAACTGCAACAGGATTTTAACAAGTTTATCCACGTCGTAGCTGTGCAAGCCCGTCGTCGGCTCGTCCAAAATATACATCGTCTTGCCTGTCGAGCGTTTTGCAAGCTCGGTTGCGAGTTTTACCCGTTGCGCTTCCCCGCCCGAGAGCGTCGTGGAGCTTTGCCCGAGTTTGATATACCCAAGCCCCACGTCACGGAGCGTTTTAATCTTATTATAAATACTCGGCACAGGTTGGAAAAATTCGCAAGCTTCTTCCACCGTCATATCCAAAACGTCGGAAATGCTCTTACCTTTGTACTTGACTTCCAGCGTTTCTCGATTATACCGTTTTCCGTCGCAGACTTCGCAGGGCACGAAAATGTCGGGCAAGAAATGCATTTCGATCTTGATAATCCCATCCCCGAAACAATGTTCGCACCTGCCCCCTGAAACGTTAAAGGAAAAACGCCCTGCTTTGTAGCCACGTTCCTTCGCGTCGGGCGTCATCGCAAACAAATCGCGAATGGCGTTGAATACCCCCGTGTACGTGGCAGGATTACTTCTCGGCGTTCTCCCGATCGGAGATTGATCGATAGCAATCACTTTGTCGAAATAACCCGTCCCGTCCGCCGAAGAATATTTCCCTTGCGCGCATTTTGCGCCGTTGTGTTCGCTGGCGAGCATCGGATAGACGATTTCGTTGACCAAACTCGATTTTCCGCTACCCGAAACCCCCGTGACCGCCGTGATCAACCCCACGGGCACGCGCACGGTGATGTCCTTTAAGTTGTTTTGTTTGCAACCGCGAATTTCCAGCCATTTCTCGCTCGGTTTCGCGCGCACGAGCGGAGTTTCGATCTTCCGTCTGCCCGCGAGATAATCCCCCGTCACCGAACGGGGTTCGCGCATAATGTCTTCCTGCGTTCCGCAGGCTACGACTTCCCCACCGTGCACCCCTGCCTTCGGACCGATATCCACGATATAATCCGCCGATTTAATGGTGTCTTCGTCGTGTTCAACGACAATGAGCGTATTTCCCAAATCCCGTAAGCCCTTTAACGAATGCAACAACTTTTCGTTGTCGCGTTGGTGCAATCCGATGCTCGGCTCGTCCAAAATATAGAGCACGCCCGTCAACGCGCTACCGATTTGCGTCGCCAAACGAATTCGCTGGCTTTCGCCACCCGAGAGCGTGACCGCCGTACGCGCCAACGTCAAATAATTCAAACCAACGTTGTGTAAAAATCCCAAGCGACTGTTGATTTCTTTGATAATCGCGTCGGCAATCCAATGTTCCGTAGTCGTCAACGTTTGTTTCAATCCGTCCATAAACGCGCATAAATCGTCCACGGACATTTCGCAAAGCTCCCAAATATTTTTTCCGCCGACGAATACGGCAAGCGATTCCTTTTTCAAACGTTTCCCACCGCAAACGTCACAGGGCGCGTTGCGCATCAAACGCTCGATTTCCATCTTGACTCCGTCAGAAGTCGACGTTGCATAACGGCGTTGTAAATTGTTAACGTAGCCTTCCCAAGTCTTTTTGAAACTACCGCTGAACGAACGGGTTTGGTACTGCATATCCACCCGTTCCGAACTGCCGTACATCAAAATATTATACACGTCTTTCGGCAAATCTTTCACAGGCACGTCCAAAGAAAATTTGTATGCGCGCGCGAGCGCGGACAATTCCATCAACGCCATCGAATTAGAGCCCAAACTCCAACCCGTCACTTTCATCGCGCCTTCGCGGAGCGTTTTCGTCTTATCCGGACAAATCAAATCGGGATCGACGAATTGCTTAAACCCCAACCCCGAACAAGCGGGACACGCACCGTAAACGGTGTTGAACGAGAACATTCTCGGCTCGATTTCTTCAATGGAAACTCCGCAATCAGGACAAGCATAATTGACGGAAAAAAGTTCCTCCTTGCCGTCGCAATCGATCACAACGAGTCCTTCCGCGAGCTTTAACGCCGTTTCCAAACTGTCCGTCAATCGCTTTTGTACGGTCGGTTTGATCACCAACCTGTCGACGACGACGGAAATGTTGTGTTTGATATTCTTTTCTAAGTGAATTTCTTCCTGTAAATCGTAGACGATCCCGTCGATTTTCACCCGACCATAACCGCTCTTTTTAAAGGCGTTCAATTCCTTGACGTATTCCCCTTTTCTACCGCGAACTACGGGCGCGTTGACAAGGATTTTCGTCCCTTCGGGCAGTGCCATAACCCGATCGCAAATTTCATCCACCGTTTGCCGACGGATTTCTCGACCGCATTTCGGACAATGCGGTACGCCGATCCGCGCGAACAGCAAACGGAAATAATCGTATATTTCCGTGACCGTACCTACCGTAGACCGCGGATTTCTCGACGTCGTTTTTTGATCGATAGAAATGGCAGGCGAAAGCCCGTCGATGCTCTCGACGTCGGGCTTTTCCATTTGCCCTAAGAACTGCCGAGCGTACGACGATAAACTTTCCACGTACCGTCTTTGCCCTTCGGCGAAGATCGTATCGAACGCAAGCGTGGATTTCCCACTCCCGGAAACGCCCGTCAAAACCGTCAATTGATTGCGCGGAATGACGACGTTCACGTTTTTTAAATTGTTTTCTTTCGCTCCCCTTACGATAATTTCTTCTTGCATATCTATCCTTTATTTTTGCGCTTTGCGCAAACGTATTTTTAGTTCGGTAATCTTTTCCCGTATCTCGATCGCACGCTCGAAATCGAGTTGCCCACTCGCCACTTTCATCAACGCTTTTAATTTCTCGATCTCGTCGGGAATGTCCTGCATCTTAATGTCGTCGTCCGTCTTTTTCTTCGTAATGTTCAGCGTCGACTTAACTTCCTTGATGATGGTTTTAGGAACAATCCCGTGCGCCTTGTTATAGGCGTCCTGCGCCTGACGCCGACGGTTGGTTTCCCCGATCGCGCGTTGCATGCTCCCCGTTATCGTATCCGCGTACATAATCACGCGCCCTTCGCTGTTTCTCGCAGCGCGCCCGATCGTTTGAATGAGCGACGTATCGCTCCGCAAAAACCCTTCCTTGTCCGCGTCGAGTATCGCCACAAGCTTGACTTCAGGCAAGTCCAACCCCTCTCTAAGCAAGTTGATCCCGCAAAGCACGTCAAACTCCCCAAGCCGTAGCCCGTTGACGATATCAATCCGTTCCAACGTGTCGATATCGCTGTGCATATACTTGACCTTGATCGAACGTTCTTTCAAGTAATCGGTCAATTCTTCCGCCATGCGCTTGGTCAAGGTCGTAATCAACACCCTGCCCCCGTCGTTTACCACCGTCTTGATCTCCGACAGCAAGTCGTCGATCTGCCCCTTGGTCGGCTTTACCGTAATTTCGGGATCGAGTAGCCCCGTCGGACGAATAATCTGCTCCACTTTTTGTCCGGCTTGCTCCAACTCGTACGGAGCAGGGGTGGCGGAAACGCAAATGAGCTGGGGTACGCGCGCGTCGAATTCGTCAAAAGTCAGCGGACGGTTGTCGAACGCCGACTGCATCCGAAATCCGTACTCCACAAGATTTTTCTTTCTCGACAAATCCCCGTGGTACATCGCGCGGATTTGCGGAATGGTGATATGGCTTTCGTCAATAAACACCAAAAATTCCCCCGACGGGAAATAATCGAGCAGGGTAAAGGACGGCTCTCCGGGTTTTCTACCATCAAAATACCGACTGTAATTTTCCACACCGCTACAATACCCGATCTCGCGCATCATCTCCAAATCGTGTTCGGTCCGCTGTTTTAATCTTTGCGCTTCGAGTATCTTCCCCGCGTCTTCAAACGCGCGTACTTCCCCACGCAAATCTTCTTCGATCATCGCAAGCGCACCGCGCAACTTTTCCGTGCCTACTGCATATTGACTAGCAGGAAAAATCGCCACGTGTTTTAACTCGTTCAAGCGATTGCCCGTCAAAGCTTCCACTTCGTAAATTTTCTCGATTTCGTCACCGAAAAACTCCACGCGGATCGCCACTTCAGAGTTGGACGCCGGGAAAATCTCCAACGCGTCCCCGCGCACGCGGAACGTCGAGCGCTTGAAATCGGTATCGTTTCTCGCGTACTGCAATTCGATCAATTTCCGCATCAACGAATTGCGCTCCCACTCCATTCCAGGCCGTAAGGAAATGGACAAACGGAAATATTCTTCGGGCGCGCCGAGCCCGTAAATGCACGACACCGACGCCACGACCAACACGTCCTTACGCTCCATCAACGCCCCCGTCGCACTGTTGCGGAGCTTGTCGATTTCGTCGTTCATACTCAAGTCTTTTTCGATATACGTGTCCGTCGTCGGGATATAGCTCTCGGGCTGGTAATAATCGTAATAGGAAACGAAATATTCCACGCGGTTTTCGGGAAAAAACTCCCGAAATTCGTTGCAAAGTTGCGCCGCGAGCGTTTTGTTGTGCGCGATCACGAGCGTCGGGCGGTTCACGTTTTGGATCACGTTCGCCATCGTGAACGTTTTCCCGCTCCCCGTCACCCCGACGAGTACTTGCGTCCGCACGCCGTCCAAAACGCCGTCCGTTAATTTTTCAATTGCCTGCGGTTGATCGCCCGTGGGCGAGTACGGCGCGTGCAGTTTGAAATCCATTGTCCTTGCTCCTTTGCAAAATCCCCGTTTGCAAACATTCGTTTGCTCTTGGTATTATAGCATATTTCCCGACAAAAGTAAACAAAAACGGCGTAAATTTTTTAAAATAGCCGTTTCAATAGACAACCGACGAAAAAGGCGACGATCGCCGAAGCAATCGCCCAAAACAACCGCCCTGCCACGTCCCGTTTTAATTGCGTATGCTGGCGTTTGAACGCGTACCCGTTCGCGCGGAGCGAAATGACGTACATTTTCTCACCCTTGCGCTCGGATAAAAGCAGTTCGAAGTAGTTATCCAAAGCGAGTTCACTTAGCACCCCGTCTAGCTCCCTTTCCGTGAATTTTTTACGTGGGGGGAGCAATTCTAATAGCTCGTTCGGCGCGACAAGACAAATCCCCTTTTCGTGGCAAAGGGAATACACGGCTTGCATCACGTCGCTTTCTCGTCTGTTTAGCATCTTTCACCCCTACGCGCAGTATACCCTTTTTCCCTTTTCCTTATGCACTTTGCACCATGCTCCCCCCACAAAAAAATCGGGCAGACTTGCCCGATTTTTCCTAGCATTCCATTTATGCATTCGGTTGCCAAACCGCGTATACCACCGTGTCGTTAGGAATATCTGATATTAAACGCCCACCGCTAACTTGGAAATCCATAATTTGGCAAACTTCTTCGCCTATGACAATTTCCGTTGTGCCTACGACGATATTTTCGCCCGCTTTATCCAAAGCCCAACCTACGAACGTATAGCCTTTCCGTTGTGGCAACAAACGTTGAATATACGCAGATGCACCGTTAGCCATAGCCCTTCCTGCTTTACCCCATTTCCAAGAAGATACGTACGTTTCGCCGTTTTCCGTCGCAAATTCGCAACCGTAAAATACGCGTGGATCTTGATCCGCTTCAAGCCAACCGCTTGTGGCAAAATCCCAACCCTCCGGCCGAGCGTCCAGCACCGTATATACCATTGCATTCCCAAAACCAACACTACCAATTTTGAGCAAAGTATCGTAGACGAGCACGGTTGTCTGTTCATCAAATACCCTCATCCCGATCTCCGTCACACTTCTAGGAATGACGATTTGTTTTAAAGAATCACAACTTATAAAAGCTTGATCGCCGATCTTTTTAACCCCGTTAGATATATTTACGGATTGCAAAGATTCGCAACGAGCGAACGCCAAACGACCAATTTCCTTTACCGTTGTAGGGATGGTAATCGACTCCAACCCAATACAGTTTTGAAAAGAAGAGTCCCCTATTATCTTTACAGACTCGGGAATGATCCCCGTTTTTTGCCCAATTACCAAAACGTCGCCGTCGTTTTTAATCAAACAATTTTCTTCCGCGCGATACACTTCGTTATCTTCCGAAACGGTGAGCTTAAACGCCCCGTTATGGTTGAAAATGGGTGCGTTCACCTTGTCAACCCGCTTACCAAAATGCACGCGTTTTACCGCGGAGCAACCTTCAAAAGCACCGACTTCTATCGTAGAAACGGAATTGGAAATTAAAATCCCTTCAATTTCCATACAATTTTTAAAAGCTTGCGCTTGAACCGTCATAACAGGCAAATCGTTAATACTCGACGGCAACACCACCTTGCCTTTCGCCGTTTCCGCGTTAATCCCCGTGATGATATACGCATTACCTTGTTCGTTTAAATTGTACGTGAATTTCACTGCAGGGAAAGAATAGGCAACCGCCTCCGACCACTCCGATTGCGGGTATTTTTCCTGTTTATCGTTCGCCACAACCTTGAGTTCATATGCCGTATCCGGTTTTTTCGCCAATGTGAAAATATCCAAGGAATTGCTTTCCGTTTCATACTGTTTGCCGTTGATATCCACCGTATATCCCGTGGCATTTTCCACTTCGTCCCACGTCAAAACTTCGTTTTCTATTTTTACGTTTTGCGGAGCTTTCAAAGGCTTATTCTCTTTTTTGCAAGCCACTGCTAATAAACAAGCCCAAACACAAAGAAGTAATATTGTAATCCATATCGTTCTCTTTTTCATAATGCTTTCTCCATTGCCGAATTGCCGACGCCAAAACCCACCGTTTACCGAATTATACCATATTTACAGGAATTTGTCAATACGGCTTTTCCCCTTTTCTTCTGAAAAGATAAAAAATCGGGGTTTTTCTCCGATTTTTTTCGATTGCGGTTATTCGTTTTTTCGATTTGTCTTACAGTGTAGCGACAACTTCCACTTCCACAAGCACCCCTTTTGGTAAATCTTTTACCGCCACACAGCTACGCGCAGGCTTGCCCGTGAAATATTTCCCGTAGACTTCGTTGAACGCCGAAAAATCGGAAATGTTCGCCAAAAAACAAGTCGTTTTTACGGTTTTTTCAAACGAACTACCCGACGCCTTTAATACCGCGCCCAAGTTTTGCATCACTTGTTCCGTTTGCTCTACAATCGTCGTCGTTTCCACCAAACCGCTCTTGGGATTGATGGCAATTTGCCCCGACGTATACACCATTCCACCGCAAATTACCGCTTGGGAATACGGCCCGATGGCTTGGGGGGCTTGGTCGGTGTGTACTTTTTTGATCTCCATGCTTTTTTGCTCCTTTTTACAGTAATTTAAACCCGAAATCGGTTAATGCTTTACGGATTTGCGAGATATGTTCATAATTACGGGTTTCGAGTTCGATCCGCAAGAAACAACCGTTGACGTCCGTGCCTTCGTTGCCACGCTCGTGGTGAACGGAAATGACGTTTCCGCCTAAGTCCGCAATGATTTTCGACACGTTTTTCAGTTGCCCGGGTTTATCCAAAAGCTCGATCATTAGTTGACAAGTTCTGCCCGACATCAACAAACCGCGTTTGATTACGCGCGAGAGTATAGTCACGTCGATATTCCCACCCGAGAGTAAGCATACCGCTTTTTTGCCTTTTAAGTCGACTTTGCCGAACATTGCCGCCGCCACCGAAACCGCGCCTGCGCCCTCCGTGACGAGTTTGTGTTGTTCCATAAGCGCCAAAATCGCCGCCGAAATTTCGTCGTCGGTGACCGTCACGATCTCGTCGACGTATTTTCCGCACAGTTCGTACGTAAGTTCCCCGGGCTTTTTCACGGCAATCCCGTCGGCGATCGTCGATACGGACGGCAACGTTTCAATTTGCCCATGCTCTACCGCATTCTTCATCGACGGCGCGCCCGTTGCCTGCACCCCGTAAACCTTGACCTTGGGATTGAGCGTTTTCATCGTATACGCAATCCCTGAAATCAACCCCCCGCCACCAACGGGAACGAGTATCGCGTCCACGTCGGGAAGTTGTTCGTTGAGTTCCAACGCAATCGTCCCCTGCCCTGCAATGACGTCTTCGTCGTTGAACGGATGCAAGAACGTATAGCCCTTTTCTTCACTCAAACGCAGAGCTTTTTGATACGCGTCGTCGTACACGCCTTCCACCAAACAAACTTCCGCGCCGTAGCTTTTCGTCGCTTCGACTTTGGAAATCGGCGCTCCGTCAGGCAAACAAATTACCGCTTTTATCCCGTTCTTTTTCGCAGCCAAGGCTACGCCTTGCGCGTGGTTGCCTGCCGAACAAGCCACTACCCCCCGCGCCTTTTCTTCTTCCGACAACCGCGTCATTTTATAATACGCGCCACGCACCTTGAACGAGCCCGTAATTTGCAAGTTTTCCGTTTTCAAATACAATTCCGCGCCAGGACAAAGTTTGGGCGCATAAATTACGTCCGTTCTTCTCGCAACGTTTTTCAATTCCCGACTTGCGCGATATACGCTATCGATCGTCAACATAATTTTCTCCTTTTTACTCTCTTAATAAACTGTCTACAAATTGTTCCGCGCACCGGGCAGAACGGTTTCCTTTGCGTAAAGCGAACGCTTCCGCACGGATTTCCAAGTCCGTTTGTGGAATTTGTAGACCGTGGCGCTCCGCCAAGCCACGAACAATCGCAAGATAAGCGGTTTTATCGGGCTTGGAAAAACGTACGACCAAACCGAACCGTTCGGACAAAGACAACGTTTCTTGCAAGGTATCGTTCCGATGCACGTCGTCGCCGTCGCGGTCTTGGAACGACTCCTTGACGATATGCCGTCGGTTGCTTGTCGCATAAATCACGACGTTGTCCGCTTTTGCGCTAGCCGAGCCTTCCAGCACCGCTTTTAACATACTGAAGTTGTCGTCGTTTTGCGCAAACGACAAATCGTCTATAAACACAAGGAATTTCAAGGGATTTCCGCTAACCGCGCCCATGACGTACGGCAAGAAACGGAGCTGATCCTTCCGAAGTTCAATCAGACGTAAACCTTCGCCAAAAAAGGCGTTTGCCACCGCTTTAACGGTGGACGATTTCCCTGCGCCTGCATCTCCGCACAGTAGGACGTTTGCCGCAGGCTTTCCGTCTACGAACGCGCGGGTATTGTCCAAAATTTGTTGACGTTCCCATTCGTAGCCGATGAACCGATCCAAACCGATGGTGTCTGCGGAAAGGATTTTTTCTATCTTGTTTTCTTCCGACAAGCGGAACATACCGCTCGTAGCAAAAATCCCATAACCGCATTTTCTAACGCTTTGCATTCTTTGGGCGTAGAGCTTTTGAAAATCTTCCTTTCTCGACGTGAACGCAGGCAATTCGCTTTCCTTTACCGAAAGTACGCCCGTAAAATCGGACGCCGTCAACGACGCAAATAAAGAAAATACCGCCAGCTCCCGTTCGACGGACGCGGTCAAATTTTCATCCACGCTTTTGCCTTGCGCAATCCGTTTGACGTAAGCGTTTTCCGATTCCAACACCGCCGTTTTGACGCATTCCGTCAAATCTCCGCCAAGCGCGTAAATTTGTGAAACGAATTTCGCGTACGCCTTGCGTTTTTGCGTGACGTCCGCACGTTCGTTGATTTCAAAAAACGCTTGCAATAGCGGACTTTCCGTGAGCTCGTAAAACACCGTCGTCAAGCACAGTTTTTGATAAATTTCCGTCACTCTATCCATTCTAAGCCTACAAATTTTCAATAATTTTATCCGTCATTTCCGTTGTGGACAAACTTGCTTTCCCACGCGCCAAGTCCGCCGTCCGATACCCAAGTTCCAACACTCTATCCACCGCGTTGACGATATCTTCCGACGCCGATTTTTCATTGAACGCGTACAAGAGCATCATCGACGCAGACAAAATCGTCGCAATCGGATTGGCTTTGTTTTGTCCTGCGATATCGGGCGCAGAGCCGTGGATCGGCTCGTACAAGCCCCGTGTACCGCTTCCGAGCGACGCCGACGGCAACATCCCAATCGAGCCCGTGATTTGCGACGCTTCGTCGGACAAAATATCCCCAAACATATTGCTCGTCACTACGACGTCGAACTGCGACGGGTTGCGGACGAGTTGCATCGCCGCGTTGTCTACGAGCATATCGCTGACTTCCACGTCGGGATATTCCACCGCGAGTTCGTGGACGATTTTCCGCCAAAGCCTAGACGTTTCCAAAACGTTCGCCTTGTCGATACTCGTCAATTTTTTACGGCGTTTTCTCGCCGTTTCAAAGGCTACGCGCACAATCCGTTCAATTTCCATACGGCTGTAGGCTTCGGTGTCATAGGCTTCTTCGCCGTACTTGCCTTGCCGATATCCGCGCTCGCCGAAATAAATACCGCCCGTGAGTTCTCTAACGATCATCATATCAAAGCCGTTGGCTACGATATCCGCGCGCAAAGGACATTCTTCCTTTAACGCCGAATAGAGCTTTGCAGGACGAAGGTTGGTAAAAAGCCCCATCTTTTCGCGAATCCCAAGCAAAGCTTTTTCAGGGCGTTGATTGCCCGAAAGCATATCCCATTTCGGGCCGCCAACCGCGCCTAAAAGCACGCTATCACTCGCCAAACACCCGTCTATTGTCGCTTGGGGCAACGGCTCGCCCGTTTCGTCGATTGCGATACCGCCGATTAAATAGGGCGTAAATTCAAACGCAATTCCACGTTTTTTACCCACCGCTTGTAAAACGCGCACCGCGCTATCCACGATTTCAGGACCGATCCCGTCCCCTTTTAACAACCCGATTTTATACGTCATAATTCTTTCCTTTTAGCGTACGTCGCCCTTTTGAATAGACGCGACCAAACCGCCGTTTTCGATAATTTTTTGAATGAACGCAGGGAAGGGTTGCGTAGAATATTGTTTGCCCGTCGTCTTGTTGTAAATAACGCCTGCATCCAAATCCGCTTCCACCTGTTCCCCGTCTAAAATCCCGTCCACCGCTTCGGGACATTCCACGATCGCAAGCCCGATATTGATGGCGTTGCGGTAGAAAATCCGCGCAAAACTTTTCGCGATTACTACGGAAATTCCACTTTCCTTAATTGCAATCGGCGCGTGTTCCCGAGAAGAACCGCAACCGAAATTATAGCCTGCTACCATAATATCCCCTGCGCGTACTTTCTTGGTAAACTCCCCGTCGATATCCTGCATACAATGGGATGCGAGTTCTTTTTTGTCGATCGTGTTTAAGTATCTTGCAGGAATAATCACGTCCGTATCGACGTTGTCCCCGTATTTTAAAGCTTTTCCGTTAAATTTCATTCCGATTGCTCCTTTATAAAACTTGCGACGGCTGAGCAATCTTGCCTGCAATCGCGCTTGCCGCGGCTACCGCAGGCGAAGCCAAATACACTTCCGATTTCACGTCGCCCATGCGCCCGACAAAATTCCGATTGGTCGTCGCAACCGCGCGTTCCCCAGCAGCCAAAATCCCCATATGTCCACCAAGACAAGGTCCGCACGTGGGCGTGGATACCACGCAACCTGCTTCAATAAAGATTTTTAAAAGACCGTTTTCCATCGCTTTTAAATAAATATCTTGCGTCGCAGGAATGATGATCGCGCGGACGCGCTTTGCGATCTTTTTGCCTTTCAAAATCTTCGCCGCTTCTTCTAAATCCTTATAAAAACCGTTTGTGCAAGAGCCGATCACGACTTGGTCAATTTCCACGTCCCCGATTTCATCGAACGTTTTCGTGTTTTCGGGCAAGTGCGGAAAGGCTACCGTCGAACGGATTTGGCTCAAATCAATTTCATACGTCTTTTCGTAAACGGCGTCCGCATCCGCCACGTATTTGGTATATTCTTTGTCGGAATGTTCTTTTACGTACGCTTCCGTTTGCTCGTCGACTTCGAAAATCCCGTTTTTTGCGCCTGCTTCGATTGCCATATTCGAAATCGTCAACCGATCGTATATCGTCAAGGATTTTACGCCTTCGCCCGTGAACTCCATCGATTTATACAACGCGCCGTCCACGCCGATTTTGCCGATAATATGCAAAATGACGTCCTTTCCCGAAACGTATTCCTGCAGTTTGCCTTTCAAGACGAATTTGAGCGCAGACGGTACTTTGAACCAAGCCTTACCCGTCGCCATTCCACACGCCATATCCGTAGAGCCTACCCCCGTCGAAAACGCGCCGAGCGCCCCGTACGTGCAAGTATGCGAGTCCGCACCGATAACGACGTCGCCGGGTACGACTAAGCCCTTTTCGGGGAGCAATGCGTGTTCGATTCCCATTCTACCCACGTCGTAAAAATGTGTGACGGCGTGTTCGCTACAAAAATCCCGGCACATTTTACATTGTACCGCCGCCTTGATATCCTTGTTCGGCGCGAAATGGTCCATTACCATCGTCACCTTTTCTTTGTCAAATACCGTC
This sequence comes from Clostridia bacterium, assembly GCA_017625565.1. Taxonomy (GTDB): domain Bacteria; phylum Bacillota; class Clostridia; order Christensenellales; family Borkfalkiaceae; genus Scatosoma. The sequence continues at coordinate 37,752 of JAGAKN010000017.1, read as the reverse complement.
TTTGCACCAAGACGTTCAAATTCCCGAATGGCAACGGGCGACGTAATGTCGTTGCCCAACACTCTGTCCACGTTGACGAGTATGAGTTGCCCTGCCTCGACAACTTCCAATCCTGCGTGTTTTGCCAGGATTTTTTGCGTCATAGTCATTCCCATAATTCTTTCCTTTTGCTCTGTAAGCGTCGCCCCCTACCCGTTTCACGAGATAAAACGGCTTAGGACGGTCGATTGCTTTTTTATTTGTTGATAATCGCGCCTTTGTCCGCGGAGCTTACCTGCGCCGCATAGCGTTTCAAATACCCTGTTGTTTCTTTCTTCTTCAAAACCGTTTGCGCTTTGCGCTTTGCAAGCTCTTCTTCGGAAATCTTCCATTCGATTTTATAGTTCGGGATATCGATTGCAATGATATCGCCGTTTTGCACGTAGGCAATCGGTCCGCCAGAAACCGCTTCGGGGGAAACGTGTCCGATCGACGCACCACGCGTCGCGCCCGAAAACCGCCCGTCGGTGATCAGCGCTACGTCTTTATCCAAGCCCATACCTGCAATCGCAGACGTCGGAGAGAGCATTTCTCTCATACCTGGTCCGCCTGCAGGGCCTTCGTAGCGAATGACGACGACGTCGCCCTTTTCAATCTTCCCAGCGTAAATCGCCGCGATACATTCTTCTTCACTGTCGTAGACTTTCGCACGGCCTTCGTGCACGAGCATTTCATTCGCCACCGCCGCACGTTTGACGACGCAACCGTCGGGGGCGAGATTTCCGCGCAATACCGCAATCCCTCCCGTTTTCCCAAACGCGTTTTCGGGCTTGCGAATTACTTCTTCGTCGAGATTGATGACACCTTGCAAGTTCTCCTGCATCGTCTTGCCCGTACAAGTCATCACCGACGTATCGAGCAACCCGAGCGCTTCTAATTCTTTTAAAACCGCTTGCACGCCACCTGCTTCGTTGAGATCTTCCATATACGTATCCCCTGCAGGCGCAAGATGACACAAATTCGGCGTTTTTTCGCTGATCGCGTTGACTTCGTCCAAGTCAAACGGAATTCCGCACTCGTTGGCGATTGCAGGCAAGTGCAACATACTGTTCGTCGAACAACCGAGCGCCATATCCGCCGTAATCGCGTTCTTAATCGCCGCCGCCGTCATAATATCCCGTGGACGGATGTTCTTTTTAACGAGTTCCATTACTTGCATACCTGCGCGCTTCGCAAGCTCGATTCTCGCCGAGTATACCGCAGGGATCGTGCCGTTCCCACGCAAGCCCATACCGAGTACTTCCGTCAAACAGTTCATCGAATTCGCCGTATACATTCCCGAACAAGAACCGCAGGTAGGGCATACCTTGCGTTCAAATTCCAAAAGCTGTGTTTCGTCGATTTTGCCTGCTTTGTATGCGCCGACCGCTTCGAAAATACTCGAAAGGGAGCGTTTTTTGCCGTTCACCCGTCCTGCGAGCATCGGTCCGCCACTGACGAAGATCGTCGGGATATTTAACCGCGCCGCCGCCATCAAAAGCCCGGGTACGTTCTTGTCGCAGTTGGGGATCATCACCAACCCGTCAAACCCGTGCGCCTGCACCATCGCTTCCGTGGAATCGGCGATCAAATCACGAGTGACGAGCGAGTATTTCATTCCCGTATGCCCCATAGCGATTCCGTCGCAAACGGTGATCGCAGGGAACATAATCGGTGTGCCCCCTGCCATCGCTACGCCGAGCTTTACCGCTTCGGCAATTTTATCGAGATTCACGTGCCCTGGTACGATTTCGTTGTACGAACAAACGACGCCGATCAACGGACGGGACTGTTCTTCTTCCGTCAGCCCCAACGCGTGATACAACGATCTGTGCGGAGCGTTGTGAAATCCGTCTACTATCTTTTCTTTAATCATACTCTCGCCCTTTTTAGCAAATTAGTTATTGATGAATTTTTCTTCATCCGCCCAGCTGTAGAGCTTGCGGATCTCTTTACCGACGACTTCGGACGGGTGTTCAGACGCAATCTTGCGCATTGCGTTGAAATGCACTTGCGAGCCTGCGTCGGACATATCGAGCAAGAACTCTTTCGCAAACGTACCGTCTTGAATGTCTTTCAAAACTTTTTTCATCGCTTTCTTGGTTTCTTCGGTGATGATCTTCGGGCCTGTCACGTAGTCGCCGTATTCCGCCGTGTTCGAGATGGAATAACGCATGCCTTCAAAACCGCTTTGATAAATCAAATCGACGATGAGTTTCATTTCGTGAATACATTCAAAGTACGCATTACGGGGATCGTAGCCCGCTTCTACAAGCGTTTCAAACCCGGCTTGCATCAACGCGCAAACGCCACCGCAAAGTACCGCTTGTTCGCCGAACAAGTCCGTTTCCGTTTCCGTACGGAAGTTCGTTTCCAAAACCCCTGCGCGCGCGCCACCGATCCCGAGCGCATACGCAAGCCCGATTTCCAAAGCGTCGCCCGTCGCGTCTTGTTCTACCGCGATTAAGCAAGGTACGCCTTTACCGGCTTGGTATTCGCTACGAACGGTATGCCCCGGGCCCTTGGGCGCAACCATAATAACGTTAACGTTTTTCGGGGGTTTGATGCAACCAAAATGGATATTAAACCCGTGCGCAAACGCAAGCGTCTTGCCTTCGGTTAAGTTGGGTTCAATACTCTCTTTATAAAGCTTAGCTTGTTTTTCGTCATTGATTAAGATCATAATCACGTCCGCTACTTTCGCCGCTTCCGCGCTCGTCATAACTTTCAAGCCTTGTTTTTCCGCTTTTTCCCAGCTCTTACTGCCGTTATAGAGCCCAACGACGACGTTCACGCCCGATTCTTTTAAGTTCAATGCATGCGCGTGCCCTTGCGAGCCGTACCCGATAATCGCTACCGTTTTGCCGTTCAATTTGTTCAAATCGCAATCTTGTTGATAATAAATTTTCGCCATAATCTTTTCCTGTCCTTTTTATTTTATTTCTTTTTTATTCAGCCAAAAGTGTTTTCGTTCCGCGGTCGAGCGCGACAATCCCCGTACGGCACATTTCCAAAATCCCGAACGGTTCCATGAGTTTAACAAACGCGTCGATTTTAGACGGCGCGCCCGTCACTTCGATACACATACTCTCTACGGAATAATCGATTACGTTGGCGCGGAACACGTCCACCGCCGTCATAATCTCGCTACGGTTCTTGGAATCGTTGCGGACTTTGATCATCATAAGCTCCCGCTTGATCGAATCTTCTTGCAAGATCTCCACTTTCTTTACGACGACGAGTTTATACAACTGATTGATCATCTGCTCGCTCGCGTCGCCGTCCATATAAATGGTGATACGGGAATATTCCTTGCTTTCCGTTTCGCCTACCGTCAGGGCGTCGATATTAAATCCCCTACGTGTGAACATACCCGTCACCCGCGTCAATACGCCGGCTTGGTTTTCTACGTATACTGCGATAATCGTTTTCTTTCCGTCCATAGCCTTTCTCCTTTACCGTACTTTCGTGATAATATCATCGATCGCGCCGCCCGGGGGCAACATCGGCAATACGAATTCGTCTTTGTCAATCCGCGTATCGATTACCGTCGGCCCGTCCGATTGTAAGGCGTCCGTGAACGCGCGCTTAAACTCCATCGGCGTTTCTACAAGATACCCTTTCGCCCCGAACGCTTCCGCGAGTTTGACAAAATCCGTTTTTCTATCTAACACGGTATTCGAATACCGCTTTCCGAAGAACAACGTTTGCCATTGTCGTACCATACCTAATACTCCGTTGTTCATGAGTACGATAACGACGGGGAGTTTGTAGGTGACTGCGGTAGCCAGCTCGTTCAAATTCATCCCGAAACTGCCGTCGCCCGTGATGAGTACGACGGGATCTTTCGTCGCTACGTACGCGCCCATCGCCGCGCCCAAACCGAACCCCATCGTTCCCAAACCACCGCTGGAAACAAATCTTCTCGGTCCGTCGAATTTCACGTATTGCGCCGTCCACATCTGGTGTTGACCTACGTCCGTTGCAATCACCGTTTTTGCAGGCTTGTTTTCGTTGATTATTTCAAATACCTGTTTCGGGGTTAGCGCCGACGTATCCGCCGCCGCGATTTCTTCTTCAAAACGGAGTTCTTCTCCTTTCAATTCCCGAACGCGATACAACCAATCGGTGCGGTCGGTCTTGTCACATTTTTCCACGATCCGTTTAAAGGAATCTTCCACGTCGCCCACCAAACCGAGATCCACGCGTACGTTTTTATTGATTTCCGCGCAGTCGGGGTCTAATTGAATAATCTTGCTCTTTTTCGCGAACTTGGCTACGTTCCCTGTCGCCCGATCGCTAAACCGAACGCCGATTGCCAAAATTAAATCCGCTTCGTTTTGCGCCATAGACGACGCGTAATGCCCGTGCATACCTTGCATACCCAAAAACCGTTCGTTCCCTTCGGGGATCGCCGAAAGCCCCATAAACGAGCAACCGATTACCGCGCCGATCTTTTCCGCGAACGCCAAGATCTCGTCGCCCATGCCAAGCCCTGCAGCGCCACCGCCCACGTAGATGTACGGACGTTTGCATTCGGCAATCAATTTCACCGCTTCGTCAATATAGCTTTCTCTTACCTTGGGTAAAGGTTCTTTTTCAATCACCGCTTGCGGTTCGTATTCGCAGGTAGCCACTTGCACGTCTTTCGGGATATCGACAAGTACGGGCCCAGGTCTGCCCGATTTCGCAATTCGGAATGCGTTGCGGAGCGTATCCGCCAAATCTTCCACCCGTTTGACGAAATAATTGTGCTTAGTGATCGGCAGGGTGACGCCCGTGATATCGATTTCTTGGAAACTGTCTTTCCCGATCAACGCGTTGGGCACGTTGCCCGTAATCGCGACCATCGGAATAGAATCGAGCATCGCCGTCGCAATCCCCGTCACCAAATTCGTAGCGCCAGGGCCACTCGTTGCGATACAGACGCCCACCTTTCCCGTCGCGCGAGAATACCCGTCCGCCGCGTGCGCAGCGCCCTGTTCGTGCGCGGTCAATACGTGATGAATTTCGTCCTTATATTCGTATAATGCGTCGTAGATATTGATCACTTGTCCGCCGGGATATCCGAACACGTCGGTTATACCCTGCTCGATCAACGTTCTTACCAAAATTTGCGCGCCTTTTAATTGCATAGTCTTTCTCCTTGTTTTGTCTTACGCGTCCAACATACGGTTGACCGCCGAAACGAGCGCCCGTATGGACGAAGTCATAATGTCCGTATGCACGCCCGTTCCCCAATACGTTTTTCCGTTGCTGGAAATACATACGTACGACGCAGCCTTCGCCGTTGCCTTTTCTTCCAAAGCGTGTTCGACGTAGCTCTCCAACACGTACTCGATCCCCGTCACCGTTTGGATCGCGCTACTGATACAGTTGAGCCGTCCGTTTCCTTCCACTTCCACCGTTTGCGTGCGTCCTTTATAGTACACGTCGATCTTGGCTTGTACAAGCTCTGTGGACGTTTCTTCATACTCCGCTTTAATAATGCTTAAACGGTTGTGTAAATTGACGAAATCACGCATAAAAATTTCGTACACTTCTTGGGGTAATAGCTCCCGATGTTCGTGATCGGAAATACTCTTGACGTGATATCCGAACACTTCCCGCATCTTCGGGGGCAGTACGAACTTGAACTGCGTTTCGAGCACGTATCCAATCCCCCCTTTGCCCGATTGCGAGTTGATGCGGATAACGTCCGCTTCGTACACTCTGCCAACGTCGGCAGGATCGATGGGCAAATAGGGTACTGTCCACGTTCCCACATCCTTTTCCATGCGGTATTTCATGCCTTTTGCAATCGCGTCTTGGTGCGATCCGCTAAACGCCGCGAACACGAGTTGCCCGCTGTACGGTTGACGTTCGCCCACTTTCATTCTCGTCACCTTTTCGTACGTTTTCGTGATCGACGGCAAGTCGGAAAAATCGAGTTTCGGATCGACGCCTTGGGAATACATATTCAAAGCCAGCGTAATGATATCGACGTTGCCCGTACGCTCGCCGTTGCCAAACAGCGTGCCTTCGATCCGTTCCCCGCCAGCTAGCAAGCCCATTTCGCTATCCGCCACCGCGCAACCGCGGTCGTTATGCGGATGCAGGGAAACGACGACGTTTTCACGACCACGCAAATTCTTGCACATATATTCCACTTGGTTTGCGTACACGTGTGGCATGGAATGGGACACCGTCACAGGCAAGTTGATAATCGTCTTGTCCGTCGCCGTCGGCTGCCAAATATCCAGCACCGCGTTGCAAACTTCTACCGCAAATTCGGGTTCTGTACCCGTAAAGCTTTCAGGGGAATATTCGAAGAAGATTTGTCCGCTAGCTTTTTCGCGGTATTCCTTGCAAAGTTTCGCACCGAATACGGCAATATCCACAATCTCTTGCTTGCTCCGCTTAAACACCTGTTCCCGTTGCGCGACCGACGTCGAGTTATACAAATGCACGATCGCACGTTTCGCGCCCTTTAAGGCTTCGAACGTCTTAGCGATAATATGCTCTCTCGATTGCGTCAATACCTGAATGGTCACGTCGTCGGGGATCAAATCCCGTTCGATCAACGTACGACAGAAATCGTATTCCGTTTCACTTGCCGCAGGAAACCCGATTTCAATTTCCTTAAACCCGATTTTGCAAAGGAGTTTGAAAAATTCCAGCTTTTCTTCCAAGCTCATCGGAATGATCAACGCCTGATTGCCGTCGCGCAAATCGACGCTACACCAAACGGGCGGTTTTTCGACGTAGGATTTCTTTGTCCAATCCATCGCTACGTCCTGCGGTTCGAAATATTGTTTTACGTATTTTTGACTGTTTTTCATGCGCTTTCCTTTTGCCTTTTTACCGTTGAAATAACAAAAAATCCCTTTTACACCAACGCGTCGCTTATTCTGCTACGCATTTATGTAAAAGAGACGAAGGGATTCTCCGCGGTACCACTCTACTTGACGATTTACATCGCCCACTCTTGCCCTTTTGCAGGGCTTCCCGATAACGGGGGATCCGTCCGAATCTACTAAGCGTTAGGCTGTTCTCTCGGAAGCTCGGGGAGGAGTATGTTCCGCAATCCCTTATCGGCTCGCACCAAAGCGCCGACTCTCTGCAAAAGGTGTATTACGGATTTTTTCCCGTCATTGCTTTTATTTTCAACGGTTGCCGTTGTTTTATGATTGTTTCTATTCTAACTTTTTTTTACGGTTTTGTCAAGCGTATACTATAATATTTATAATATATTCTGCCTTTTCCTTTATTTTACAACGTATATACCCAACCAAACGGATCATCCGTCTTGCCCCATTGTATCCCCGTGAGTACGTCGTACAGTTTTTGGGTGATTTCCCCGATTTTTCCATCGTTTATTACGTATTCCTTGTCCCCGTACGCGAGCCTTCCGATCGGCGATACTACCGCCGCCGTTCCGCAACCCCAGGCTTCTTCCAACCTTCCGCTTTCCATGGCGTCCACCAACTCGTCCACAGACAACAATCGTTCGCTAACGGTATACCCCAAAGATTGCAATACTTCGATACAGCTCTTGCGCGTAATCCCCGGCAAAATCGAGCCCGTGAGCTTGGGCGTGACAATCTCGCCGTCAATCTTGAACATAACGTTCATCGCGCCCACTTCTTCAACGTATTTCCGCTCCACACCGTCTAACCACAAAACTTGTGAATAGCCTTTCTTTGCCGCACGTTCGCCTGCGCGAGTACTCGCCGCGTAGTTTCCACCGCACTTCGCGTACCCCGTACCACCGCGTACCGTACGCACGTCCTCCGATTCGATCATAATCCCGACGGGGTTGATCCCTTCCGCGTAATAACTACCGCTAGGAGATGCAATCAACATAAACGTCGCGCGATGAACGGCGTGCACGCCCAGCGTTTCGTCGTTCCCAAATAAAAACGGGCGCAAATACAGCGACGTCCCAAACGACTTCGGTACCCATTTTTCTTCCATCTTTACAAACGTCGTCAAAATCTCCAACAAATCCTTTTCGTCGATTTCAGGCAAACTCATTCTCTCCGCCGAACGGTTCATTCGTTTTACGTTTTCCATCGGACGGAACAGTTGCACGCCACCATCTGCGCGACGGTAAGCTTTCAAACCTTCGAAAATCTCCGCGCCGTAATGCAAAACCGTGGACGCGGGATGTAGGGAAATTCTCCCAAACGGCACGATGCGCGCGTCGTACCAACCCTTGCCCGCTTCGTAATCCATTATAAACATATGGTCGGTGAATACTTTCCCAAACCCGAGTTTCTCTTCCGCAGGCATTTCACCCGGCGTCGTCGTTTTTACAATCTTGATTTCCATCTTCTTCCTTTCCTTCGTTTATATGCGTTTTTTTAATCGCAAAATCCTTTTCAATCTATCTTTTCGATCGCAGATTATATTATATGATAGCACACGAAAAAAAGAAAGTCAACGCTTTCGCGAGGGAAACGTTGACTTTTTTTGAATTTTTTTCGGATTTTTATTCGTTCACACTTTCTTTCTGCGTTTCTTCGGTTTCCGCAATTTCTTGTGCGAACTCCGCGTTCAAATCTTCGTACGCCGAAAGCATCGGGACTACGTCCTTGCCCTTTTTCCGATCCAAATAATTCTTGGTAATTTTTATGACCAAACCGCTCATGAACATCAAACCGATCAAATTTGGCAACGCCATCAGTCCGTTTGCGGTATCCGAAATCGCCCAAGCGAGTTCGCCGTCGATCACCGCAGACACGATTACAAGCAACACGTACAAGATTTTAAAGGTGACCCTTGCAATCTTTCTGCCTTTCATACCCGTTTTACGGAACAAGAAGTCCACCGATTTTTCACCATAATACGACCATGCCAAAATCGTCGTGAACGCAAACAACGGAATAATCGTAGAATAGACGATTTCCCCAACTTTGCCGAATACGTCTTTGAACGCGAGCATGGAAACAGTCGTATCTGCCAAGCCGCTGAAGTACAACGTTTCTTTGGACGTGCTGACGAGAATGACGAGCGCCGTCAACGTACAGATAATAAACGTGTCGAAAAAGACTTCGAAAATCCCCCAGAAGCCTTGTTTTACAGGCTCTTTCGTTTCTGACGCGCTGTGCGCGATTACCGACGAACCGAGCCCGGCTTCGTTGGAGAATACGCCTCGCGCAAGCCCTTTTTGTATAATTTGCGCGAACGAGTACCCGACGACGCCACCAACCGCAGCTTTGAATTTGAATATATTCGAAAAAATCATCGCGAACGCTCCGCCGATCGCCGTCACGTTAGCAAAAATGGTCACGAGTGCCATAATAATAAATAATAAAGACATGAACGGTACGAGAATAGACGCTACTCTACCGATACTCTTAATTCCGCCGAGTACGATCAACGCAAGGACGACGGCTACGACGATCCCGACGATCAACGCAATCGTTTTGTTGTCGCCCGAAACGACTTCTTGAAACGTTGTGGAAATCTTGTTGGTTTGTACGCCACTCATACCGATTGCTGCGAACGTACAGAACACCGCCGCCATCACGCCGAGAATTTTCCCAAACGTTTTCAATGCCGTACCGCCTTTGCCACGAACGTTTCTACCCATCCCTTCAGACAAATAATACGCAGGCCCGCCCGAAAAGTCCCCGTCACTTTCCTTTTTACGGAAGAACAAACCGAGTACGTTTTCGGCATAGTTGGTGATCATCCCAAAGAACGCGGAAATCCACATCCAGAACACCGCGCCAGGGCCACCCGTCATGATTGCAGACGTCACGCCGACGATATTTCCCGTACCGACCGTACCCGAAATCGCCGTCGCAAACGCTTCAAATTGCGAAATGGATTTTTCACCTTTGTTGCTCTTGTGTTTGTTCTTTTTGGCAATACTCTTAACCGTCGGCACGATCGTTTGATTCAGCGACGTACCAAACTTTCTAACCTGCATCACCCTGCTACGAACGGTGAGCAACAACCCCGTGCCGAGAATGAGAATAATCATCGGCCAACCCCAAACGATTTCGTTCAGCCAAGCATTACCCTTTTCTACAGCAGATATAATCTTGTCCCACATAAAAAACTCCTTCGCCCGTTTTCGGGCTTTTCAAAATTTAAAACCGAATTTGGCTACGGAGAAAGAAAAAACGGAGTGATTTTGCACAAAATCACTCCGTACACAGTTCCTTTTCGCACGCGCAAAATACGCCTTTTTCTTGCGTGTGAAAGCAATCCTCTGTCCTTTTGCCTGAGAGATTAGACGTTTTCGTCCTTGCCCCTTCGGCACCCGTTTTTCGGGATTCTCCGGAGTGCTATCGGATTGCAGTTCCCAACCTTTCGGCCACCTGAGAGATTCGCTCCTTCGGTCGGACGTTCGCCCGTCTCCTACAATCGTCTTATAGCTTTTGCTTGCATAGTATTTTATCATACTCTTTTACAATTGTCAACAATTTTCGCGAAACCTTTACGTTCTTTTTAAATTTTTGATGGATTATCAAAAAAAGTCCGTCTAATCATTAGCTTTTTTCGCGCGGGCGTGTTATAATATGCTTGTATTATTGTACTCCTAAGCGTTCGGGAACGCAAAGCCGTCTACCCTTTGCATGGCGTCCCCAACGGCGGAGTCCCCTCTAAACGTTTTAACGGAAATAACGAATAGGATCGAAAATATGCTCAAAGCTCTCATCACAAAATGCAAGGAGTCCGTCGTGTCGGTGTTGCCCGTCACGCTGATCGTGCTACTTTTAAATTGTACGCCAATCGTCGATTTCTCTACAAAAGAAGTGTTGGTCTTCTCTATCTCTGCCGTCGCGTTAATCGTCGGTATGGCGCTGTTTAATCTCGGCGCGGATATCGCGATGACTCCGATGGGCGAACAAATCGGTTCGAGTATGTCAAAATCGGGCAAGTTTAAAACGCTACTGTTCGTTTGTTTCGTCATGGGCTTGTTTATTACCATTGCCGAGCCCGACCTTTCGGTATTAGCGTCGCAAGTGAAAGACGTTTTGAACGGTACTCTACTCACCGTTTCCATCGGCTTGGGCGTGGGCATCTTTTTGGTGCTCTCCGTCGTGCGTATCGTATTCCGCGTACCACTCTCGGCGTTGCTCACTTTCTTTTATATGACGATGTTCGCGTTGGTCACACTCGTACTCATTCGCGGAAACGAGGCGTTTTTACCGCTTGCATTCGATTCGGGCGGAGTGACGACAGGCCCGATTACCGTGCCCTTTATTATGGCGCTTGGCGTCGGCGTCGCGTCTACCATCGGCGATAAGCGCAACCGCGAAAACAGTTTCGGGTTTATCGCGCTGTGTTCCATCGGCCCGATCATTGCCGTTATGTTCCTTGGCATTTTTGCCAAAGGCGACGTCTTATATCAATTACCCGATTATTCTATGAGTTCTCATTTGGATAAACTCGGTACGACGATCGGGCATACGGTAAGAGAAGTCGTAATCGCACTCGCGCCGATTGTCATCTTTTTCTTTATCCTACAATTTCTGTTTATGAGATTACACAAAAAACGTATTCATCAAATTATCGTCGGGCTTTTCTACACCTTCTTCGGCTTGGTTATCTTCCTTTCCGCCGTCGCCGTAGGATTTATGCCCATCGGCTTTAAAATGGGTACGGAACTCGCCCAGCAAAACTCCGTCGTGTTGGTTGTCGTTGCATTTGCACTCGGGTTTGCAGTCGTCCTTGCCGAGCCCGCTATCCACGTCTTGAAAAAACAAGTGGAAACGATTACGGGCGGAGCAATTAGCAAGCGTGCGATGCTTGTCGCGCTCTCCGTCGGCGTAGGGATTTCCATAGCGCTTTCCGTACTCCGCGCGATTTTGGATTTCAGTATTTTATATTATTTAATCCCCGGGTACTTCCTTTCGCTCGGCTTGTCCTTCTTCGTCCCGAAGATCTACACGGCGATCGCATTCGACTCCGGCGGGGTAGCCAGCGGACCGATGACGTCTACGTTTATTTTACCTTTCCTTATCGGCGTTTGCGCCGTACTGCAGGGCGAAAACAAAATCCTTTTAGACGCGTTCGGATTGGTCGCTATGGTTGCAATGACACCCTTGATTACCATTCAAACACTCGGGTTTAAAGCGGTTGCGACGAAGAAAGTCAAAGAAAAGATCGCCATGAAACGCATACTGAACGCCGACGACGAACAAATTATTCGGTTTATGTAGGAGAGAGTTATGGAAACAACGAAAAGAACGAGAAAATCGAAAAAGACGGCGGTTTCCGATTTCCGCAAATTGAAATTACTCATCACCGTCGTCAACCGCAATAAAGCGGAATTCTATATGGATTTTTTAAGCGGATTTGAAATCAATTTCCAAGCTTCCGTCTTGGCGCAGGGCACGGCAAATTCCGAAACCTTGTATATGCTCGGGTTGGAAGATTCGGAAAAGAGCGTCATCTTCAGCGTCGTGCGCGAAGACGTCGCTACGGAAGCTATGCACGCGCTGGAAGAGAAATTTCACACTTTGAAACGGGGTAAGGGTATCGCCTTTACCATACCGATGTCCAGCGTGATCGGCGTTGCCATGTATCGGTTTTTAAGCAATTCTAAATAGGAGTATACAAATATGTCTACGCAATTTTCACACGAAGCAATTTTTTGTATTGTCAACAGCGGTTATAGCGACGTCGTCATGGACACGGCGAAAAAATTTGGAGCAAAAGGCGGTACGGTCATCAACGCCCGAGGTACGGCAACGAAAGAAGCGGAAACCTTCTTCCATATTACGGTTGATCCTGAAAAGGAAATCGTCATGATCCTTGTTCCGACCAAAATCAAGGACGACGTTTTGTCCGCTCTGTATAAAGAAGTCGGGTTGGACACGCCGGGACAAGGCATCGCGTTTACCATGCCCGTCGACAGCGTCGTCGGCTTGGGTGGCGGAGAAAAGGCTTAAGATTATGGAACTTGTTCTTTTAACGGCGCTCGGCGTCGGTGGTGCAACCGTATTTGGCGCAGGCTTGGGTTTTTTGTTCAAAAATCCGTCGCATAAAACAGGCGATATTATTCTCTCGTTCGCGGCAGGCGTTATGCTTGCGGCGGCAATCGTTGGACTACTACTCCCTTCCATCGATTTTGGGAAGGGCAAAAGTGCGATCTTCGTGACCATCGTCGGTTTGTTTTGCGGAGCGCTTTGTTTGAATTTAATCGACAAACTCGTCCCCCACTTACACAAAATCACGGGTTTGGACCAAGAAACACACCCCGACAAAACCGCGCGACTGAATAAAGTGTTGCTCTTTGTCATCGCCATCGCTATACACAATTTTCCCGAAGGGATTGCAGCTGGGGTGAGTTTTGGCACGGAGAACACTTCCCAAGCGCTGATCGTCGCAGGTGGGATTGCTTTGCAAAATATCCCCGAAGGCATGGTGATTATCGCGCCCATGATCGCAACGGGTATGAAAAAAAGTCGTACCTTTTTCATCGCGCTCACAACAGGGATCGTAGAAATTATCGGTACGCTAATCGGCTATTTCGCCGTAAGCATTTCCACCGCGATTTTGCCGTTCGCGCTTGCATTTGCAGGCGGAACGATGCTCTACGTCGTCAGCGACGAAATGATCCCCGAAACCCACGCGCACGGCAACGAACGTAGCGCTACGTACGCCCTTTTACTAGGATTTTGCGTCATGCTCGCGTTCGATTTCTTTCTCGGTTAACGAGTATTTTAATTTTTTACAGGAGCTTTGATTTATGGCAAAAACACGTTATACTCCTACCAAGAGCGGTTATTCGATTAACGGTAGCGCGGAGCTTTTCAACCGCACCCTTTACGGCTCGCATCAAAACGACGATAAGAGCGCGAAATTTTGCACGTTCGCAGGCGACGCGCCACAATTTATGGGTGCAACGACGGATTTCGAAGAAAATCTCGTCAGTTTTTACGCCAAATGCGGTACGCTTACCAGCGGGCTTGCCTTAACCCCTGGGCAACGGGTGGAATTCTTCTACTCCGAAGATATGGACATCAGCTCCCGTTGGTTTCATAACTCCGAAGACGTCGGCGCGGAATTTAAAAACGGGTGGATGGAATACAACCTTACGCAGATGTCGCCTTGGTTTCCCGACGTGCGCGTACATATCGAAACGTATCCGTTATTGCCCGACGACGGGTTTTTGGTTCGCTATAAAATCACCACCGATCAACGGGTGATTTTCGTCGCAGGGTTCGGCGGTATCACCGATTATATCGGACGTTTTGAATACAAGGACGAGAAAAAACGCTATTTCCACGCAAGCGACTGCGTAAATAATACGGTAGAGCTTGGGAAAAACCGCGCTTGCGTACGCCACGTAAACGGTTGCAGTATGCGGATCGCCACTAGCTTTGACGCAGATTTTAAAACGGGCTCTGCACAGGAATTAGAAAAACAATATCCCAGCACGTTTTTGAGTAGCTCCCCTGTAAATCCCGACGATAACGCCGTGAAAATTTCCGCTGTAATCGAGCCCGGGAAAACGTTGGACGGGTATATTCTCGTATTGCGGAACGCGGACGAAAAAACGCTAAACTCTTGGCTGAAAATGCCCGATCCCATACGGTATATCAAACGACAAATTTATGCAAAATTCGCGTGTATCGGCTTACAAACGCCGGATAACGAACTCGATTTAACGATTGCGCCGACGGTGATCGCTTTGGATTCGTCTTGGCACACCAACTCTTTCCATCACGGCGCGTTCGGGTATCATTCCCCTTTCTTGGGTTGGCGGAATTGGTACGCCCCGACCACGCTCGGTTGGAACGATCGCGTGGAAACAACCATCAAAACACACCTTGCGCAAATGGTAAAAACGGCAAACGGCAAGGAGCGCGTCTGGTTTGACGGCTGTAATCCCAGAGAGGGCGACGGGCCGTCACAATACCATAACATTGAAAACAGTACGGGGTATCTCCCCTACTTGCTCGGCGAAACGATGGCGTACTACAACATGCAGGAATGCGCGACGGATATGATGCTCCACCATATCGAATGGACGGGCAATCTCGAACTCGCAAAAACGCATTTCGACGAATTGTGCGCCATGCTCGATTGGGAAGAACGCATTTTCGATTACGACAACGACGGGCTGTATCAAAATTTCTTGAATACTTGGATTTCGGACGGACACGAATACAACGGCGCAGGTTGCGCACAAGCGAGCGCGTATAACTACCGCGCGAACGTAGCCATGGCGAAAATCGCGCAACAACTCGGACGGGACGCTCGCGTTTTCCAAAACCGCGCCGAAAAAATCCGTCGCGCCGTACAGGAAAAATTGTGGATTGCAAATAGCGGAGTTCTCGCCGAATCCTTGGACACGATCGGGAACTGTCTACTTCACCCGTCCCCCGAACTTTCCACCGCTTACCTTGCGATCGATTGCGACATCGTAGACCAACTGCAAGCGTATACCATACTCCGCTATACGGAAACGGAAATCAACAGCGTACGTACTACGGGCAGGAACGGGCGTTTGTCCTACTGCTCCACGTGGTTGCCGAAGAAATACTCCACATACGGGATTTTCCCGTCTGAAAACGCGCACTTGGCGTTGGCATATTTCAAGATTGGGCTGAAAGAACAGGGCAACCAAATCGTGGACGGGCTTGTGGACTGCTATTTCACGGGCAAAAACCCTGGTATGGCAGGACACGTACAATCCGCGCGAGGTACTGCAGACCTTGCGGATTTGGATTTCACCGACGTTTCCAGCACCTACCTTCGCATGATGGTCGAAGGGTTGTTCGGGCTGGGCATAAACGCGCTCGACAACCGCATTACGGTTGCGCCCAACTTCCCCGATAAGTGGGAACACGCTATCTTGACTTTGCAAGATTTGTCCTTGCAATACCATAGACGCGGTTTGACGGAAATCTACGATTTCTGCACCGAACGCACGGAACAAAAATCCTTCAAACTGCCGATGCTCTCCACGGTCGTGGACGCCGTGCTTTTGGACGGAGTTCCCGTCGATTATCGCGTTATCCCTGCGCCGAGGCACAGCTTTTTGGTGGTAGAAACGGAAAGAACGGGACGTATGCAATTGCGCGTTATGTACGGCGAAGGGGAACTCCCTACGCTCCGTTATGCGGACGCGGTACTCGGTGGCAACGAAGTCGCTTTCGAAGTCGTAGGCGGAGAACTCGTCGAATACAACGATCTCTGTCAATGCCTGGAAAACGTTTCCGTCGTCGGTAATCAATTGTATGCCACCGTCAAAGACGAAAAAGGCGAGCACACCCTATTCTTGCGTGTGAAAAAGGACGACTTCGACGCATACCTGCCTGCCGATTATACCGTTATGAAAAAAGAAATACCCGTCGAGCCGATTGCAGGGGGCGAATTCGAGCCGTTGGATATCACTCCGCTTTTCAACTGCAAAATGACGGAAGTGCATACGCAGGAATATATGCACCCCCGTCCCGAAGGCTATTCCATCGGTACGTTCCCCAACGGTCGGTACGCTTGGGAATGGAACCACCGCGGACACAACAAAGTCTATGTCGACGACAGTGCGTTGCGTTCGGCAAACGGTTTGGTGCGTACGCCGTCGGGCATTCCGTTTTATACGCCTACGGAAAAGGAAAACCTTGCGTGCGTTTCCATTTGGGAAAATTTCCCTACCGAACTCACGATTCCCGTAAACGGCAGGGGCAAGGAGCTCGCTGTATTGTTCGTTTCCACCACGAGCTCGATGCAAACGCTTGTGGAAAACGCGCGGATTACCGTTTGCTACGACGACGGCACGACGAGCGAAGTACAACTCGTGTACCCGATCAACGTGGACGACTGGTTAGTTCCTGCCTTGCAAACGCAAAACGAAATCTTCTATTTCAACGATTACAACCACGCAACCGTACAACGTATTCGGTTAAATCCCGAAAAACAGGTCGCTTGCGTGAAAGTCCAAGCAATCGCCAACGAAGTGATTATCGGTATACTCGGCGTAAGTATCCGTCGCTAATTTTGTAAAAGCAACCCCGACACGCGTACATGCGTGTCGGGGTTTTTCTATACTCTATTCCATTCAAAAGTTCTTATCCATTATTGCAGTACGCCGTGTTCTACCAACACGTCCGAAAGATAAGCAAGGCGTTCTGGCGAGAGTGTTTCTCCGCGCGCTTTTTCGTCGATGTTCGCTTGTGCCAAAATCCCTTTCGCCTGTTCTCTCGTCAAAGAAAAAACGTTGACTAAGTTGTTTTCTAGCGTTTTCCGACGATTTAAAAAGGCACATTTCACCGTTTGCCGATACGCGAGCGTGGATTTAACGGGAATTCTATCCTTTTCAAAATCAATCTTTACCACCGCCGAATCGACGTTCGGGCGCGGATAAAACAAATTCCTAGACACCCGTTTGACGATTTTCGCGCTACCCTTTAACGCAATCCCTGCCGTGATCGAGCCGTACTCCGGCGTGTTTTCCTTGGCGCAAAAACGTTCCGCAACTTCTTCCTGTACCATAATCGCCAAGCCCTGCGCTTTCTCGCTCTCTTCCAAGAGTTTGGTGACGAGCGGTGTCGTGATATAGTAAGGCAAGTTTGCCACGACGACGTAGTCGTCAATCTCCGCTTCGAACGCGGACAAATCCATTTTGTTGAAATCTCGGAAAAGGACTTCGACGTTGTCTAAACCCGCCAACGTTTCCGCAAGTACGGGTTGTAAATCTCTGTCAATATCGAACGCATACACTTTTTTGGCGCTTTCCGCAAGCACTCGCGTCAGCGTACCTGCTCCGCAACCGATTTCCACCACCGTCGTGTCCTTGGTCACCCCGCTCGATTCCACGATCGAACGCAACAAATTCCCGTCCGAAAGGAAATTCTGCCCAAATTGTTTCTTAAAACGAAACCCGTGCTTTTGCAAAACTTCTTTTAATTCACTCATAGCCCTGCCCTTTTCGCCGATTAGGAATCAGTAATGTATTTACGGATATACAGCGGAATTTTCACGCTTTCCGCAAGCCGTTTACACGCTTCCACTTCTTCTTCGCCGATACAATCGACAATGGAAAACCGACAGTTTATCTCGTTCTTATGGCAGAGTTTTGCAAACTCGATCATGCCGTTAAATCCGCTTTCGCCGAATTGCGAACGGCAAATAGGTTGGTATTTTTCTACGCACGACGCGTTCAAGGAAACGTTGACGAGATCGATCTTGCCCTTTAAGTCGGGGACGATGTCCCGTTTGTTGATTAAATTCCCCTGCCCGTTGGTGTTTAAACGGGTGGAAATTCCCTTTTCGTGGAAATAATCGCAAAGCGCAACCATTTCCGCTACTTTATACGTCGGCTCACCAAAGCCACAAAAAACGGCTTCTTTAAAACGTCCGAGATCCCCCATGCCTTTCAACGCCGAAATCACCTTGTCCACCGTCGGATCGCCGTGGCGCAACCAAAGATAGTTGCCATAATAACTCGCCCGTTCGTTGCGTACGCAAAAATCGCATCCGTTGGAGCATTTGTTGGTCAAGTTGATATACAAATTCCCATCCAACGTATACACGTACGTATCTTTGCGGTTTTCGTCCTTTTTCTCCGCGTCCTGTTTTTGCGGAGTGGGCTTGTTTCCACCGGCTTGGTTTTGCTTTTGCGCGTGCTTATTCTTGTTCTTTTTACCGCCTGCATTCGTATTCCCGTTGTTTTGGTTGTTGGGAACGGATTGCTTTTGCGGTTGATTGGAATTGCTTTGCGTAGCTTGCTTGCTTTGTTGTGCTGGTTGCGCGTTTTGGTTTTGGTTGTTTTGTCCGTGATTTCCACCGCGCTTTTTACGACGTCTACGACGACCGCCAGCCCCACCGTTTCCGCCGTTTTGCGGAGTGGGATTGCCGTTGTTTTGTTGGTTTTTTTCTTTGATTTCGTCCATAATTTTATTTCAGCTTAGGAAACAACCGCTTTGCATTTTCAAACAGCTGTTTTTCAAGCACCTCCATTTTTTCGTTTCTAATCGTCCCGAAGTTTTCGACGACGTACTTGACGTTTTTCGGCTCGTTCGGGAACGTTCCACGCAAGGGTTCTGGCGTGAGATACGGGCAATCGGTTTCCGATAAAATGTGGTCGGCAGGTATTAGACAAACACATTCTTTCGCCTTTTTTCCGTTCTTGAACGTCGACGCTCCGCCAAAGGAAAAACTAAGCCCGAGCTCCATAAAATCCGCCGTCATTTCTAAGGAATAGGAATAACAATGCATCAACCCGCCTCGACGAAGCAAAGCGCGGTTTTCCCATAATATTTCCAACGTGTCTTGCGCGGAATCACGACTGTGCAATACGACGGGCAAGTCCAATTCGTCTGCAAGCGCAAGCTGTCGGATAAAAAACGCTTTTTGTTTTTCCTTGGCAGGGTTGTTCTCATAATGGTAATCCAGCCCGATTTCGCCCACGGCAACGCACTTTTCATGTCCGCATAACGCGCGTAATTCGTCCCAATCCTGCTCTTGAACGCCGTCCAATTCGCTCGGATGAAATCCTGCGCAAAAATACACCGCGTCGTAGCGTTCAGCAAGCGTTTTCGCCTGCTTAGACGACGGGAGATCAAACCCCGAACAAATCATTCTACAAACGCCGACGTCTTTGGCTCGTTGGAGTACCTGTTCTATTCCGCCGACGGCGTCGTATTCTTCGCCCGTCAAATGACAATGCACGTCGATGAACATACGCTTATCCAAGACGAGTACCGCTTTCGATATCTTTTTCAGGCACGAATAACGTCAGCTTACCGCTTTCGTCTTCGCCGGCCAAAATCATACCTTCCGATACGACTCCGCAAACCTTTCTCGGCGCAAGGTTGGTGACGAATACCACCTTTTTCCCCACCATTTCTTCGGGGGAGTAATGTTTCGCAATCCCCGAAACGATCGTCCGCGTTTCGTTTCCAAATTTTACCGTTTCTTTCAGGAGTTTGTTCGATTTTGGTACGGGCTCGCAGGCGATAATTTCCCCAACGCGGAGTTCCACCTTGACAAAATCGTCAAAGCTGATTTCCGGCACTTTTTCCGTTTCGGATTCTTCCGTTTTGGCGGATTCTGCCGTAGCCGTTTTGTTTTCACCGTTTAATTTTGCCTGTTCTTTGGCGAACTCTTCCGCCTGCAAAGCGCGAATCTTTTCAATTTCAGGTTGCATTTTTGCAAAATCCACTCTCGCGAACAACGGCGGAATTGCCGTCACTTGTACCGTTTCGCGAATGCCAAATTTCGCGCAGTCATCCAACCCCCTACAAGCTCCGCCGAACGCCGAAAGGATCTTTTGCGACGTTTCGGGCATAAAACTTTCTAAAAGCGACGCGCCGATTTGAATGGCTTCCGCAAGGTTGTAGAGTACGTCGTTCAAACGCGCCTGTTTCATTTCGTCTTTCGCGAGTGCCCAAGGCATGGTTTCGTCGATGTATTTATTTGCCCGACGGAATACCGCAAACGTTTCGGAAATCGCGTCTGCGATCCGCAACGCGTCCGCTTTCGCGCAGACCTTGCTCACCGCGCCCGTCACCGTCGCTTTAAATTCCGCGTCCGTATCCATTTCGTTTTGTTTGTCGGAACGTTTTACGCTACCGCCGAAATATTTCTCGATCATTGCTACCGTGCGGTTGACAAGGTTGCCCAAAACGTTGGCAAGTTCGGTGTTAAAGCGTTCCGCGAACAATTCCCAAGTGATTTGCCCGTCGTTGTCGAACGGCATTTCGTGCAATACGAAATAGCGTACGGCGTCCACCCCGAAGAGCTTCGCCAAATCGTCCGCATACATAACGTTGCCCTTGGATTTGCTCATCTTGCCGTCCCCTTGCAAAAGCCAAGGGTGTCCGAAAATTTGCTTGGGCAAAGGCTCGCCGAGCGCCATTAAGAAAATCGGCCAATAAATGGTATGGAAACGCAAGATGTCTTTCCCGATCAAATGTAAATCCGCCGGCCAATATTTTTTGTAGTTTTCGCCGTGATTTCCGTCCGCGTCAAATCCAATCCCCGTGATATAATTCGTCAACGCGTCCAACCAAACGTAAACGACGTGCTTTTCGTCGAATTCTACGGGTACACCCCAAGTAAACGACGTACGCGACACGCAAAGATCCTGCAACCCTTTCAAAAGAAAGTTGTTCATCATCTCGTTTTTGCGGGATACGGGTTGAATAAATTCGGGATGCTTGTTGATATGCTCGATCAAACGGTCGGCATATTTCCCCATTTTAAAGAAATATGCTTCTTCTTTCGCAGGCTTGACGTCCCTACCGCAATCGGGGCATTTCCCGTCTTTTAATTGACTCTCCGTCCAAAAGGATTCGCAAGGCGTGCAATACATGCCTTCGTAGTAGCCCTTGTAAATATCCCCTTGATCGTAGAATTTTTTGAAAATTTTCGACACTTGCCGAACGTGATCCGCGTCCGTCGTGCGCATAAATTTATCATACGACGTGCCGACGAGATCCCAAATCCCCTGGATTTCCCCCGCTACGCCGTCCACGAATTTTTGCGGAGTAATCCCCGCCAATTCCGCTTTTTCTTGAATTTTTTGACCGTGCTCGTCCGTACCCGTTTGGAAGAATACGTCGTAGCCCTGCTTTCTCTTAAACCGCGCAATCGCGTCCGCCAAAATCGCTTCGTAGGTGTTGCCGATATGCGGTTTCCCCGAAGTGTAAGCGATTGCCGTGGTAATGTAATAAGGTTTTTTTGCCATAATCCACTACTCCCTATTTGTTTTCCTTTGTATTATACCGCATTTTACTTGAAAAGTAAAACGTTTTATCCCCACCGAACTTCCTTTCCGCGAATTTTCCTTATCTTTTTCGGCATTTTCCTGCCTGCCAACGGCATATAGTAGCGTATGAATATCCTGTTTACGCTGATTTTTCTCTTTGCTTGCGCAATTTTACTCGCCGTCGAGCCGAACGCGTTTTTGCCCACCCTTTTAGACGGCGCAAGCGCTTCGGCAAGCCTTTGCTTGTCCCTACTCGCCACCTACGCCGTATGGTTAGGGCTTATGCGCGTTTGGGAAGACAGCGGAATCACCCGCGCCGTTTGCAAATTCCTAAAGCCCGTCGCCAAGCGGTTATTCCACACCAACGACGAACAAACTCTGCAAACCGTTTGCATGAATTTATCCGTCAATCTTTTGGGGATTTCCGGCGCGGCAACCCCCTACGGAATTCGTGCCGTAGCGCTCTTGGATCAAACCCAGGACGCAGAGTATTCTTCCGCGCTCTTTTTCGTGCTGAACGCCACTTCATTGCAACTCGTCCCCACGTCGATTATCGCCGTGCGGACTTCGCTAGGTAGCGTCGCGCCGACGGATATCCTACTCCCTACCGTGCTTGCCTCGTTATTCTCTACCCTGTTGGGGGTATTTTTGACGAAATTGTTGATAAAACGCGCCCCTACACGACACAAATTCGGCATCGCACAACAAAAAATACAGGGGGCAGGTATTGGATGAAATACGTTTTTGCACTAACCGTACCTACGATCTTTTTCCTTTCCATTCTCTTTGCGCTCTTCCG
Source organism: Clostridia bacterium (assembly GCA_017625565.1). Lineage (GTDB taxonomy): Bacteria > Bacillota > Clostridia > Christensenellales > Borkfalkiaceae > Scatosoma. Next base: position 15,271 of record JAGAKN010000017.1, on the reverse strand, counting down.
CAAAGTAAAGGTCTACGACAGTTTCACGGACGGCGTTAAAGGGGCTATCCCTTTGGTCACGTCCATTTTTCCCTATATCGTCGCCGTGATGATTTTATCCAAATTATTACAAGTTAGCGGATTAGATACGCTCATCGCCAAAAAGATTTCCCCCGTGTTCTCTTTTTTGGGAATTCCCGAAGAAATTGCGCCACTCGTTTTGGTCAAACCCCTTTCGGGTAGCGGATCGATTGCAACCCTTGCAGAAATTCTTTCTAAATACGGCGTCGATAGCTATATCGGGCGTTGCGCGTGCGTCGCTTACGGCACGTCCGACACCGTATTCTATATCGGAGCGGTATACTTTGCAAACGTCAAACGCAAAAAATTGACCGTCGCCACTTGCATCTCCATTTTTTCTTTTCTTTCTGCCGTCGTTTTTTCTTGTTTTCTTTGTCGAATTCTATAGTGCCTAAAAAGTGATTTTTTAACAAAAAGTTTCAATTTATTAGTTTTTATTTAAATTTATGTGAAAAAATAACAGTTTTTGCTTATATTATATACTTTTTCGACAAATAAAAATTTTTTAATTTTTTTCTTTACTTTTTTTTCAATCCGTGTTAAAATATATTTGTAAATCGGTTGGGAACAACCGAAACGTAAACTAGCTCATCATTTTCCCCCTTATCATATAGGTAATCGCCCTGAAGCGTCAAGCTCCAGGGCGGTTATCTTTTTTGCATTTTTTAATTTTTAATTTTTCGCATCTCCGACAAAATCCCGTCGACGCATTCCCGACAAAGCTGTTCGCTTTCTGCTTCCGCCATCACACGGATCACGGGTTCTGTTCCTGACGGGCGCACCAAAACTCTACCGCTCGCACCCAACCTTTCTTCCGCTTGCCGTATTGCGTTTTGCACAGCCTCGTCCTTTAATACTTTCTCTTTATCGGCTACCCGTTCGTTTTCCAAAACTTGCGGGTATTTTTTCATTTCTCCTGCAAGTTTCCCAAGCGTCGATTTTTTGGCGATCATTGCTTGCATAATTTTCAAACTCGTCAAAATCCCGTCGCCCGTACACGCGTACTTTGCAAAAATAATATGCCCAGATTGCTCTCCGCCGAGAAGATAGCCTTTTTCCGACATACGCTCGTATACGTATTTATCCCCGACCGCCGTCTTTTCATAGGCAATCCCTGCGTCGTCCAACGCCTTAAACAGCCCGAAATTCGACATTACCGTCGCTACGATCGTATTCCCGAGCAGTTTATCCCGTTCCTGCATATACTTTGCGTAAATATAGAGAATATGATCGCCGTCCACAACGTTCCCCTTTTCATCTACGCACAAGCAACGATCCGCGTCGCCGTCGTATGCAAATCCCAAATCCAAACCGTTTTCCACCACAAACTTTTGCAAACTTTGTATATGCGTCGAGCCTGCCTTGTCGTTGATATTCGTGCCGTTCGGTTCGGCGTGGAGCGTATACGTCGTTGCGCCCAACGCGTCGAATACGTTTTTCGCGATCAGCCAAGCGCTACCGTTGGCGCAATCCAACGCGATTTTATAGCCCTTAAAACTGTAAACCCCAAGCGAGATCAAATACCCAACGTAGCGATTTCTACCAGCGACGTAATCCACCGTCCTACCGATATGCTCTCCTTTTGCATACGGAACTTCTGAAAACGTTTGCCCGTAAACGGAAACTTCCCCGTCTAAATACGCTTCGATAAAACCGATGGTTTCTTCGTCCATCTTTTCTCCCTGCGAATTGAACAACTTGATCCCGTTGTCCGAAAACGGGTTATGGCTTGCGGAAATCATCACTCCGCAATCGAATCCGTCCGCGCGGACTACGTGCGCCACAGACGGAGTCGTCGTCACGTGCAACAAATACGCGTCCGCGCCCGATGCAACGATCCCACCCGATAACGCGTATTCGAACATATATCCCGACCGCCGAGTGTCTTTCCCGATTACAATTCTCGCAGGCGAATTCTCGCCGGCATACTTCTTCTTTTCCTGATAATACCACCCCAAAAAACGACCGATTTTAAACGCGTGTTCCGCCGTCAGCTGTTCGTTTGCTTCTCCCCGAAACCCGTCCGTTCCGAAATATTTTCCCATAGTTTACTCCTTTTTTGCGACAATTTCGCCTTTCGTTTTATAAATACACTTTGCAAGCACCGTTCCACGTACGCACGAAAGTGGATACACGTTGCTCTCTTTCCCGATCACCGTGCCGGGATTGAGCACGCTATTACAACCGATCTCCACAAAATCACCTACGAACGCACCCACTTTCTTCAAGCCCGTTTGTATCTCCTGCTCCCCGTCACGCACAATCACGGGCAGTTTATCCGATTTCACGTTCGACGTAATCGCACCTGCGCCAAAATGCGCTTTGTAGCCCAAAATGCTATCCCCTACGTAGTTATAATGCGGAACTTGCACGCCGTCGAACAAGATCGCGTTTTTGAGCTCCGTAGAATTCCCAACTACGCAATTTTCCCCGATGAGCACGCTCCCCCGAATAAACGCGCCCGTCCGCACCTGTGTTCCTGCGCCGATAATGCAGGGCGATTCTAAACACGCCGTCTTAGCGATACTCGCCGAACGGTGCACCCAGACTTCGGGGGCAATTTCTTCATATTCCGCGCCTAGACGTTTTCCCGTTTCTCGTATAAACGCCTTGATCCCCGGCAACGCTTCCCACGGATAAGTGAATGCCGATAGATATTCTTTTGCTTTCGTATGCGCTAAATCAAAAAGTTCTTTTATCGTAAACATCTTTCTCTCCTTTTACTTTTTTCTGTATCTTCCTTATTATAAGCAATTCCTTCTTTATTTGTCAACAGCAGGCCTTATTTTTTTATTTTTTTTGAAATTATGTGATTTTCTTTCACTTTTTTATCGTATTCTTTCACTAACGTTTATATAAAAATCCGCATGTACGTTTTACTCATGCGGGAATTTTTTTAGTCAACGGATTGTTTTGTATACATATCCGCTCCTTTTTTCTTCTTTTTATTATAGTATGCGCCCTTTCCGTTTGTCGCTCCAAGAAAATTTGCCAAAAAAAGGAGCGCAACTTTCGTTGCGCTCCAACGCTAATTTTATGGATTATACTTGCTCGCCCATTTCGTAAGCGATGGTCATAAGCTCTTTCCGAGCCAAAACGTCCGTTTTGTTTTCCAAGCCCTTGCCGTACAAAACGCCCTTTTCTCCGCAACCGTCCAAACAATCGCGGAAACCACGGAAACACGCCAACGTCCCGTCCATAACCGTCGCGCTATCTTCCGCGGACGTCATAATATAATACAAATCCTTATACTTAATTTCCGTCCAACGCGCCACCGTCCTATCGATAACGGCTTTCATTTGCGCGCAAACGGAATAAAAATACACCGGACTCGCGAGCACTAGCACGTCGCAAGCGAGCATCTTCTCCAAAATTTTCGACATATCGTCTTGCATCACGCATTTTCCGCCGTGTTCCGCGCAGTAATAACACCCCAAACAGTTGGCAATTTTCTTTTCCTGCAAACGGATTTTTTCGACTTGGTTGCCTGCATTCTTTGCTCCGCGAGCGAATTCGTCGCATAAAGTATCGGAATTTCCACCCTTTCTAGGGCTACCAGATAAGATCAAGACCTTTTTCATACGTACTCCTTAAAAAATACCCCTGCCGAAATCGGCAGGGGTTAACGTTTTCGTTAGTTTGCGCAGTTCTTCTTCAAGATTTCAAGGTTTTCCATAATTTCCTTGGGCATCTTGTCGCCGAAGTTTTCCGCATAGTAGTTGGTGATTTCTTCCGCTTCCGCCGCCCAACGCTTCTTGTCTACTTCCAAGAGCTTATCAAGCGTTTCCGCGTCGATATCGCAGTTTTCAATGTTGATATCTTTCGCGTAAGGAAGGTAGCCGATTGCCGTTTCTTGCGCATCAACTTTGCCTTCGCAACGATCCAAAATCCAGTCAAGTACGCGCATATTGTCGCCGAAACCAGGCCACATGAAGTTGCCGTTTTCGTCTTGACGGAACCAGTTTACGTTGAAGATCTTGGGTTGTTTGTCTTCTTCGACTTTCGCACCCATGTTGATCCAGTGTTGGAAATATTGATCAACCGAATAACCCATGAACGGTTTCATTGCCATCGGATCGTGACGGAGTACGCCAACCGCACCCGTTGCAGCCGCCGTCGTTTCCGACGACATGATCGTACCGACGAACGTACCGTGGTTCCAATCTCTCGATTGATATACGAGCGGAGTCGTCGTTGCTCTTCTACCGCCGAAGATAATCGCGGACAAAGGTACGCCTGCCTTGGAGTTGAATTCCGGGGAAATGCAAGGGCAGTTTTCTGCAGGAGCGGTGAAACGGGAGTTGGGATGCGCTGCGTTGCGACCGCAATCAGGCGTCCAAGGTTTCCCCGTCCAGTCGATAAGTTCTGCAGGAGCTTGTTTGGTCAATTTTTCCCACCAAACGGTGTTGTTAGCAGGGTTCAGCGCTACGTTGGTAAAGATCGTGCCTTTCATGGTAGCCGCCAACGCGTTGGGGTTGGATTTTTCGTTCGTACCAGGCGCAACGCCGAAGAAACCGTTTTCGGGGTTGCAAGCCCAAAGTCTGCCGTCTTCGCCTACGCGAATCCATGCGATATCGTCGCCGACGCATTGTACTTCGTAGCCTGCGTCAAGGTATTGCTTGGGCGGGATCAACATTGCAAGGTTGGTCTTACCGCAAGCCGACGGGAACGCCGCCGCAACGTATTTGATTTCTTTATCTTGGGGACGCTTAACGCCAAGGATAAGCATGTGTTCCGCCATCCAGCCTTCCTTCTTACCAAGGTTGGTTGCGATACGGAGCGCAAAGCACTTCTTCCCAAGCAATACGTTTCCACCGTAAGCCGAGTTTACGGAAATAATCGTGTTATCTTCGGGGAAATGCATAATGTATCTCTTTTCGGGATCTACGTTGCATTTTGCGTGGAAACCTTTTACGAAATCGCCGTTTTCACCAAGTTGATCCAAGCACATTTTACCTACGCGCGTCATAATCATCATGTTGAGCACAACGTAAATCGAGTCGGTAATTTCGATACCGATTTTCGAGAAAGGCGAACCTACGACGCCCATCGAATAGGGAATAACGTACATCTTTCTGCCCTTGTAAGCGCCCTTTGCGATTTCGTTCACCATCGCGTACGCTTCTTTGGGGGATTTCCATTTTACGATGGAATGGGGAAGCGCGTCTTCTTCGTTTTCACAGCAGATAAACGTTCTGTCTTCTACACGAGCAACGTCGTTTTCCGCCGTTCTATGATAATAGCAGTCGGGGAGCAATTCTTGGTTCAATTTGATCATTTCACCCGTAGCGCAAGCTTCCGCGCGGAGCGCGTCTCTTTGCGCGTCGCTACCGTCGATCCAAACCACTTCGTCGGGCGTAGCAAACGCCTGACAATCTGCAACGAATTGCAACACTTTCTTGTTGTTAGTCATTTTTCTATCTCCTAAAATTTTATTTTTTCTCGTTTTATGGTGGTTGCATTGCTTTTTCCGCCTTGGAAGAAAGTACCTTTTTCCACCGATTATCATTATAACACAAAAAAACCGAAATGTAAACGGTTTTGACGAAAATTTTGTCAGAATACGGAAAATTTCTTTTTTCGATTGTAGCAATCGAGAAAATCCTTACAAGGCACTTGCCCTCACGCTTGACTTTTTGTTGCGTTTTCGCTATACTTAAAGTATATCAAGCAAACAGTCTTTTTGAGAGCTACTTTTCGAAAAAGGACGGGGAGAACATTATGCGGATCGTCATCAAAGTCGGCACGTCCACGCTTGCGCACGCAACGGGACGCTTGAATATCCGTCGCACCAACGAGCTTTGCCGTGTGGTCAGCGATTTGAAGAATGCAGGGCACGAAGTCCTGCTCGTTTCTTCGGGCGCAATCGGAATGGGGGTTGGAAAACTCGGTTTAAGCGTAAAACCCAAAGATATCCCCACAAAACAAGCCGCCGCAGCCATCGGTCAATGCGAATTGATGTACACTTACGATCGGCTCTTCACCGAATATAACCACACCGTCGCGCAAATCCTGTTGACGGGCGCGGATTTTTCCGCAAGCGATCGACACGAGAATTTTAATAACACCATTCGCAGGCTTTTGGAACTCGGCGCGCTACCTATTATCAACGAAAACGACACGATCGCTACCGATGAGATTAAAGTCGGTGACAACGACACGCTTTCCGCGCTCGTTGCGGTTAGCGTACAGGCAAGCCTACTTGTTATTTTGTCCGACGTAGACGGTTTATATTCCGCCGATCCCCGTAAAAATGAAAACGCGACGCTCATTCGCGAAGTCCATGGCATTGACGAACGTATGAAAGCCTTAGCCGGCGACGCTGGTTCGACGCTGGGCACGGGCGGCATGAAAACCAAACTCCACGCCGCGGAAATTTGCAACGACGCAGGCTTAGATATGGTCATTTGCAACGGCAAATCCCCCGAAATTCTCTACGATATCGTAGCGAAAAACCCTGCGGAATACACGCGGTTTTTTGCAGGCAAAGGAGAAAGTTTATGAGAACGACACAAGAAATTTTACAGGACGCGAAATCGGCGAGCTCCGCCCTTTCCCTGCTCTCTACCGAGCAAAAAAATAGCGCGCTCCTTGCAATGGCGGACGCGCTTGAAGAAAATATTCTAGGGATTTTATCGGCAAACGCCAAGGACGTAGAAAATGCTAAGGGCACACTCCCTGAAGTCATGATCGATCGATTGCGATTAGACGAAAAACGGATACGCGCAATGGCGCAAGGCATTCGCGACGTCGCTACTTTGCCCGATCCGATCGGCGCGACTTTGGAAACCTCCACCCTTTACAACGGCTTACAAGTGCGCAAAATCCGCGTACCGCTCGGTGTAATCGGGATTATTTACGAAAGCCGTCCCAACGTGACTTCGGATGCTGGCGCGCTGTGTTTCAAAAGCGGAAACGTCTGCATTTTGCGTGGCGGAAAAGACGCCTTCTACTCTTCCTTAGAAATCGTAAAAACACTACGGAAAAGCTTGAAAAATTCGGGCTTGAATGAAAACTTTATCAACATGTGCGAAGACGTTTCTCGGCAAAGCGCTACCCAGCTTATGACGGCGGTGGGCTATATCGACGCGTTAATTCCCCGTGGTGGAGCAGGGCTAATCCGCGCTTGCGTAGAGAACGCGAAAGTCCCCTGTATTCAAACGGGTACGGGTATTTGCCATATCTTCGTGGACGAAACGGCGGATGAAGAAAAAGCGCTTCGCATTATTGAAAATGCGAAAACCAGCCGTCCATCCGTTTGCAACGCCTTGGAAGTATGCTTGGTACATGAAAAAATTGCGCAATCTTTCCTGCCGAAATTACGCAATCGGCTTTGCGAAGAACGTAGCAAAAAAGGCTTACCGCCCGTCGAACTTCGCTTAGACGAGCGCGCGAAAACGATCATCGACGGAACTTCCGCCACGGAAAAGGATTTCGACACGGAATTTTTGGATTATATCCTTGCCGTCAAGGTAGTTTCGGACGTAAACGAAGGGATAGAACATATCGCAAAACACTCGACAAAACACAGCGATTGTATTTTATCGCAATCCCCCGAAAATATTTCCCTGTTTACCCGCGCGGTGGATAGTTCGGCGGTATACGTCAACGCTTCTACCCGTTTTACCGACGGGGGTGAGTTCGGCAAAGGTTGCGAAATCGGGATTTCCACGCAAAAACTACATGCGCGCGGACCGATGGGCTTGGAAGAACTCACTTCCTATAAATACGTCGTCGTAGGCGACGGACAAATTCGTTAAAGGAGCAAAACTATGCAATATACCCTCGGATTTATCGGTTGTGGAAACATGGGCGGAGCGTTGGTGGCTTCGGCGGTAAAATCCTTGCCGGCAAGCGAAATCGCCGTATGCGACTACGACCAAACGAAAACGGAAAACTATGCAAAAAACTACGGGGTTGCCGTACTTTCGGCGGAAGAAATCGTAAAAACTTGTCGTTTCGTTGTGCTCGGCGTGAAACCGCAAGCGCTTGCGCAAACACTCGCCCCGATTGCGGATTTTTTACGCGCTAGGACGGACGCAGTCATCATTACGATGGCGGCAGGCACGCCGATTGCGAATATACGGAAATTGTTGAATGCGGAGCATTTCCCGATCATTCGGATTATGCCGAATACCCCCGTAGCGCTTGGCGAAGGCATGATTTTATACACCCTTTCCGAAGTGGACGAACGCAACGAACAAGATTTTTTGCGCGCATTCTCTAAAGCAGGGCAATTCGACGAAATTGACGAGAGTATTTTGGACGCGGCAAGCGCTTTGTCCGGTTGCGGGCCCGCGTTTGCGTACCACTTTGCTCAAGCGTTGGCGAAAGGCGCTTACGAGCAGGGCGTACCCCAAGACAAAGCCGATTTTTACGCAGCGCAAATTCTACTCGGCGCGGCAAAAATGCTAATGGAATACAAAAACCCTGCCGATTTGAAAACGGCGGTTTGTTCCCCGGGCGGAACGACGCTTGCAGGCTTGAAAGCGATGGAAGAAAACGGTTTTTCGGACGCAACCGTTGCAGGCGTGACCGCCGCCTATCACCGCGCTTTGGAATTACAAAAATAAGTTTTGGTTATAACAAAAATCGGCTGATTTTTTCAGCCGATTTTTTCTATCTGTTTTTCGCGGTATTATAATATTGATCCCACTCGTCAGGCGAAAGATCTTCAACCGTTTTCCCGTCCGCTAACGCGAAAGCTTCCGCTTTGGTAAACCGTTCCGCAAACCGATCAACGCTCTCTTTCAATGCCTTTTCGCAATCGCAACCGGCTTTCCGTCCAACGTTCACCGCCGAGAATAACACGTCGCCGAGTTCCTTTTCCGTCGCGTCGATATCTCCCGTAGCGTAGGCTTCCGTAAACTCTGTCAACTCTTCTATCAAACGGGCTTTTGCCGATTCCACGTCTTTAAAATCCATACCCGCTTTCGACGCGCGTTTGCCTACTTTTTGCGCGCGCATCACCGCGGGAAAACACTTGGGTACGTCGTTCACCGACTTCGCAAACGTGTCCTGTCCCTTTTCCTTGCGCTTGTTCGCTTCCCAAACCCCCAACGCGCCGTTTTCGTCTTTCGCTTTGTCTTCACCAAATACATGGGTATGCCGAGTAATCAATTTCTTGCAAATCCCCGTCAATACGTCGGTGAGCGTAAAAGCGCCCGTTTCTTCTTTCATTACCGCGTGGAATACCGTTTGCAACAAAATATCCCCCGCTTCTTCCAAGATCTTTTCGTCGTCGTCACAATCGATCGCGTCCACCAGCTCGTACGCTTCTTCCACCGCCGACATTTTAATGCTTTGCGGTGTTTGCACCCGATCCCAAGGACAGCCGTCGGGCTTTCTCAAACGCACGACAATCTCTTTTAAGTCTTCCATCGTAAACCGTTCTTTTTGCAACAACGCCTGCTCGTCAATCGCCACCGCCGAAGTATAATCGTAATTTTTTTGCCGATCGAGCGCAAACAGCGGTATTTTCTTGGCTTTTCCGCCCTGCAAGTACAAAACTAAAGTTTCTTCGCCGTAGAGCTCCCCCAGCAATAATTTCACGTCGTTCGCCAATCCCCCGTCGTCTAAATCATAAACAATGAGTGGTAAACCCAGATTTCCCGAATTTGCCTTTTCAGCCAACTCGTACGCGGAAACCGCCGTATACGAACAGCTTTGAAACCCTGCAACACGCGACAAAACACTCGCTTTGGAAATCCCGTCAATGACGTTTACCTTGCCACGGAAACGCTTTATCAACGCCTTTGCGGAATTGTCTTCCCCAATCGAACCGTCGATAAGGTAGACGCTGTCTGCACCGTTCTCCACAACCGCTTTGGCAAGATTTTTCGTCAGCGTCGTAAAACTTCTACTCTTTTCGTACACGTCGTCCAAAACAACGTGCGGAATTTGCATTTCGGCAACCGTCTGATAGGACGCCGTTTTCGCCGTGCGCACGACAATTTTCCGCCTTTCTTCTACCGCGCGTAAAATCTCCCGTTTACCGCGCTCCGTCAAATCCCCTTTCTCCACGCCCAAGCCGATGATGGTAATCATAATCCGTCCGTTCTCCTTTTGTTTTCGGTTTTCTCGATACGTATAAATTATACACCAAATCCAAAACAAATGCAACCAAATAACAAACGTTCGTCGCGTATGCAAGCCCCAAAACGGAAATTTTTGGATCGCGGAGTATCACCGCATACGTCGCCGTTTTCACCGTGATCGCAATCAACATGGAAAGCGCCGAATACTGCGGTTTGCCCTGTGCCGTCAAACACGCCGACAACGTCTGCACGCACGAGAGCGTCAACGCGCTAACCGAAAACGCTTTGATAAGCGCCGTCAACGTAGATAATTCTGCTCCGCTCAAATTCCGAAAGACGATTTTTGCGACGGGCTCGGCGAAAAAGTACAGCCCTAACGCGCAAGGCGCGCTCACGAGTATCGTAATCCCTAGCGCGAAAAAAATCCTGCGACGCACCCCTTTTTTCTCCTGCGCCACGCTTGCCACCGACGCGACGCTCGGCACACTCGCCGCGGCAATCCCGTAGCAAATGGAAACGGGCAGGTTGATAACCGTCACCGCTCCGCCCGAAAACAACCCGAACAGCGTGACTGCATCCGTTGCATACACCCCGAGCAATCTCGGCGCAAGCACACTATCCAAAAGCCCCGATGCAGGCAATAAAATCGAGCTAAACGTGACGGGAATACTCAGTCTTAAAATACTTTTCATCGCAACCCTGCCCCCGTCGTTTTCCGATTTCCCCTTGCGCTTTTCACGACGATAAAAGAAGAGCATTAAAAACACCGTCACCAATTCTGAAAGGGAAACGGACAACAACAAAAACACAACGGCTTTGGCGACGTTGTCACGGAAAACGTACGCAAAAAATAGCCCGAACACAACTTTCACAACCTGTTCCACGACTTCGGACGCAGCAGTCGGGAACATATTGTTCTTACCTTGAAACCAACCGCGGAATACGGAAATTGCGGACACCAAAAACACCGACGGCGCAAGCGCGAAATATCCGCCTAACACTTCTTTACTCCCCTGCGCTTTCGCCAAAATCGGCGCGAATAACGCCATCAATCCCGCGCCAAACGCTCCGATCCATAAAAAAAGTTTCATCGCCGTCTTGAACACCGATTTCCCTTCGTCTTTTTCGATGCGTTCCGCCGTGAGTTTGGCGATCGACGACGGAATCCCCGTTGCCGAAACCGTCAATAGCAAACAATAGACGGGGTAAACTAGCTGATACAGCCCCAACCCCCGACCGCCGATTAAATTTGTCAACGGAATCCGATATAATGCCCCTACGACTTTCGCTGTAAATCCACCGATCGCAATCCAAAGCGCGCCTTTTAAAAATCCGCTTTTGCTTTTTTTCTCGCGTTCCATACTCCACCCCCTTTATAGAATGTGGAATTCTTGGTTTTTTATAGCAAAACCCCGTCGGGCAATTTTACCCGACGGGATTTTTCACGTTTATTCGACAACTCTTACATTGACGATAGAAATTTCCTCACCCGTATTCGCGTCCAAATACACGAAATACCGTTCTTCCCCATACCTGCAAAGGAATTCGTAAGCGGTACGTTCCCCACGCATCGTCGCTACTACGGCAAAGCGGGAGCTTTCCACTTCCAAGCCGTCGTACAACTTCCCGTACGCTTCGGCAAGCGTTAATTGAGAAGTCGGTTCTTTCCGATCCTTATGATTGTTGAAATATTTCGTCGCGTCCAAGCCCGTCACCAAACCGCGCGTACGACAAACTTTCACCCGTACTTCGTCGGGATAGTACGCTACTCCGTCGTCTTCATACACAAACGTAAAGTCCGTCGTCGTACCGTTGTTCCGAAACCGCACAACTTCCATATCGTCGTATCCGAGCTTTTCCAAAAAGTTCTCCGCGAGCATTTCCGCGTTCTTTAAATCGAACGTTTCCGCCGTGCAATCTTCATAGTAATCAAACCGCAACAGCGCGCCCGTTTGTTGATCGATTTCCGCAAACAACAACGTCCCGTTCGTATCGTAGCCTTGCACGTTATACGCCGAATAACTTCTCGAAACCGTTTCTCCTACGCATTGATACCCGTCAATCGGATACTCGGAAAAATAACTCAAACACAACTCTTCCGCACGCGCAGGATCCACTTTCGGTTGGGGCTTTTCCGTGGCACTTTTTTCATTTCCTTCCATACCTGCCCCTGCCTTTTTCGCAAGTGCGTCTTCCATCATTGCGCGATTTTCCGCCAACGTTTTCTCTTCAATTCCACGCAATCCATCGGCAATTTTCCCCTTACCTTCTTTGAGATATTCCTTCAAATCCTTGTCCGTCGTTTCCGCGTTCATACGGTCTAATTCCATACGGATGGAATGGTTGGCTTCGTAGAGTCGTTGCAACGTTTTCCGATCGTTTTCCGACAGTTTTTCACCGTTGCGGAGCTTAGAAAGCATTCTTTCGCACTCCTTTGCAGTACGGTTGAGAAAGGTCGTCAAATTTCTATCCGCTTCCGCTGGAATCGGCAATTTTTCCAAATCCAACTCCGCAAGACGCGCTTGCACCAACAAATCAGTTAAAATACGGCTCTGTTGTACGGACGAATCGGAAACGCGCACGCGATCCAAATCGCTGTCGACGTTTTCAATAATCCCCGTCAATTCCCCCATCATTTCCCGATGCCCTAAAAGCATCGCTGATTTCGTGTTTTTCATTTCAATCGCGCCCACCGTCACCGTCGTCGCTAAAGCAAGCGTCGTCACCCCAAGCGTGACCACCGCCGCAATCCAACCACCGTAGCCTTTGTTGCGGTTTTCACGATGTTTCTCTCCGCTGTTTTTCTTACGTTGCGCTTGCTTTTTCGAGCGTTCCTGCTTCTTATTTGCTTTCGCGTGCGCGCGCTCGCGAATTTTTTCTTCCTTTTTCGCGCGACGTTTTTCCGCTTCTTCTTGATGTTTTGCTTTCCATTTTGCAAGCATTTCTTTTCGCTTTTCAGCGCGTTCTTTCGCGCGTTTTTCCCGTTCAGCTTTGCGTTTTTCCTTTAACTCCTTCTTCTTTAACGCCTTCTCAACGCGCGCTTTCGCCGCCGCGCTCTCCTTTTCCGCTTTACTTCCCTTTAATTCCGTGTTCTTTTTCTTCGCGCTCACTTTCTCCGTTGCTCCACCGAGCGTCGTATTCCCACCCTTTTTCACCGTCGTTTTGGTCTTGACGACCTTTTTGGACGGCGTGGAGTTTTTCATTTCTTGTTCTACGCGTTCTACTTTTTCCGCCCCGGACGATACGTTAGCGGCAATTTCTATTTCTTTTTCTTTCTTATCCATATTTTCCCCCTTATTCCGTTAAATCGCAAATACGTGTTTTCCGATCACCGTCACCGTTTGCCGATCAAAAATCCAAGCGCTCGTCGCGACGGCAGGGTTGTAATAATACAACGCTCCACCCGTCGGATCCCAGCCGTTTATCGCATCTCTTGCCGCTTTCATCGCCGTTTCGTTGGGAGTCAAGTTGATTTGTCCGTCCGAAACCGCCGTGAACGCATGCTTTTGATAGACAACCCCCGAAATGGTGTTCGGGAATTCTTCGCTACGGACACGGTTTAAAATGACTGCACCGATCGCAACCTGTCCCGTATACGGCTCTCCGCGACCTTCCGCGTGAATCGTCCGCGCCAACAAATACACGTCTGCGCTAGAATACCCGTTCGTACCGCTTTGCCCACCGGAATTTTGCCCTGCGAGTATTTCATACGATTTCGTCATCCCCAGCGCTTTATACGTCGACGATCCAACGACGCCGTCCGCTTTCAATCCGTTCTTTTTTTGGAACGCGATTACCGCTTTTTTTGTGCCTGCGCCAAACTCTCCGTCGACACTCCCGTTATAATATCCCCAAAGTTTTAACCGACGTTGCACTTCGCGCACTTCGCTACCTTTAGAGCCTTGTTTTAATACGGCAACCATTATCGTTTCGCCGTCGATCGTAGCAACGATTTGCGGTCTTTCGCCGTCTATTTTTCCGCTACGGTGCGCCACTACTGCCGTCGGAATCCCCAACGCACAAGCAACGAGCGCAACCGCTACGCCTTTCTTAATTGACTTTTTCATACTCTTCCCTCCTGTATGTAAGGGCTCAAAACCGATCGATAATCTCCTTAATTTTGCTTTTGTACACGACGTTCTCACACGTAGCGACGAAACACAACGGTGGATAGACTACGCACCACCAATTCTCGCCAGCGCCCCTGCCCAACCGCACGATCAGCGCGTCGTATTCCCCTGCAGGCAGAGTATATTCGTCGTAAACTCGAGTGGGGAAGTACTCTTTTTCCACGCTTGCCGTAGCGCCGTATGAAAAGCCCTTATTCCTTAATGCCCGCGTCGCAATTTCCGCGATCTCCCCCAAATGCGCTTTAACGCCTTGCATTGCTTTTTCCTTCGTTTCATAGCTTGCAACCAGCGGAGTCAAATACTCCACCAGCCGATCGCGTACGTAGTATTTCACCGCTTGAGCGTCCGTTTCGTTGGAATCCGCGCGGACGTGCATTCGCAAATACTTTGTCGTTGCAACGTCCTGCCCGTCGGGTTTTGCATCGCGCATAAAACCGACTGCCGTTAAACTTATTATGATTGACAATAAAAAAAATATACAAAACTTTCTCATAAAACTCTCCGTTTTTGTTTTTTCTACGAAAGATATTCCCACTTTTTCGTGTATTTATACCTTTTTCAACCGTTTTTGTATTCGTTTTTTCACAAACGACAAAACACCACTCCCTCGCGAAAACAAATATCCGTATAATTATGCGAAAAAAGCGCTATCGGCCATCCAAAAAATAATGGTATACGGATAAAAAGGCGTACTTTTATGAAAAAATCCCTGATTTTTGCGCTCGCGACGATTACGCTCTAAACAGCGAGAAAAATCCTATTGACCTTGTCTTTTACAATCGCCGTTTTAGCAAACGAATACACAAGCGGATTTTTTATTTTGGCACGCGTCGGTAAATCGCTACCGAACCACGCGACTATCGCTTATTTTTCTAAACAAACTAAGACATGGAAGTTCTACGGGGTAGTTTGTTGCATAGAAAAAAGACCTTACGTCAAGTAAGGTCTTTTTTGGTTGAAAAGCGGCAATTACCTATCCTCCCAGCAGTACCCTGCAAGTACTTTCGGCGTAAAAGAGCTTAACTTCTGTGTTCGGAATGGGAA
>JAGAKN010000016.1 GCA_017625565.1 Clostridia bacterium | reverse complement strand
TTCTATTCCCCAACAGCCAAAAAGCCGTCGCCGCCACGAGCATTACCGAAAAGCCGACGATCAATCCGCAAAATACTGCTTTCAAGATGCCTTCTTTCGCCACTCTAGCGTAATACTGTTTGAAAATTTTTCCTGACATTTCGCCACCTCCGTTTGCCGCATGCCACGGCTTATTTTTTTGTAGAATATAATCCTTGTACTACATTATATCATATTCTTCGATGATTGTAAACCCCTTTATCAGAAAATTTGTTTAATTCTCTATGGAACTTTTCGATAGGGCTTATGCAATTTATCGATTGTAAATTTTTCACAAACCTGTCCATAGCGTATTTTTCTTACGTCCCTTTCTCCCAACAAAACGTTGAAAGAACAATCTACTCATCATTCAACAAGCGCAAAAAACAGCTCTATCCGAAGATAGAGCCGTCTTTTTCCTGTTATGGAGTTTTTTTAGTTGCCTACGTAGTCGAATACGAAGTTCGCTTCCGAATCCGTGCCGTAGAAACCAAGGAAATCTTGCTTGGTATCCGTGGTCGTTTCCGCAGGCTTACCGCTTGCAATCGTATCCATCGCGATATAACCCGTACCGATCTTCACCGTCGTCGAAACAGATACGCAGTTGCAGTTCGTATTGACTTCTACAATCGATTTACGGAAGTAAACCGTTTGATCGCTATTCCAACCAGCGAAGACACGACGATAAATCTTATTCGCTTCAACCGATTCGGGAATAATCAACTTCTTCAACCCCGTACAATTTTCAAACGCATCGTAGTCAAGACTCGTGACCGATTCAGGGATCGTCAAGGACGACAAGCCCGTACAACCGTAGAACAAGCCTTCGCTAATTTCCGTGACATCCGGCAATTCTACCGTTTCAAGCGACGCACAGTATGCGAACGAGTAATCGCCGATCTTCGTGACGGACTTAGGAATGGTCACGTTCTTAAGCGACGTACAGCTATCAAACGTTCTAAGAGGGATCGTTTCAAGGCCTTCAGGAAGAACTACCGTCACCAAATCCGCACAACCGTGGAATATACCAACGGGATCTTTGTCGGGAGTATCATAGCTGGTAGAACCTGCCGTAATTACGGGAACGACGCCTTCTGCTACTTTCGCAAACGTGAACGTTTGCAACTTGCTTTCCGCGAACGCCGTCAAACCGATCTTAGCAACGTTTTCAGGGAGCACGATTTCGGTGATGCCCGTATTTTTGAATGCGTTTTTACCAATCGTATCCAACAACGAACCTTCCGCGAAGGTCACGCTAGTCAAGTCTACGCAGTTTTCGAACGCGCTTTCAGGGATTTCAGTCACCCTTGCAGGGATAACAACCGACGTAATCTTCGAACCCTTGAATGCGTTTTCGCCGATTTCCGTGACCGTCGAAGGCAATACTACCGTCTTAAAGCCACTGTTTTCGAATAACGATTCGTGAATCGGTTGATACAAGCTATCCGTCACTTCGCATTCCGCGAGTGTAAACGTCGTGTTGTATTCGCCGTCATTACCACCAATCGAATACGTGTTCTTGAATACCGCCGTACCCAAGCTAATGATTTGCGAACCTTCCGCAAACGTAAGGTTACGGAGTTTCGTACAATCTGCAAACGCATAACTTCCGATATCCGTTACACTTGCAGGAATTTCAAGATTCAAAAGCCCTTGCATATCGTAGAACGCATACGCGCCGATGCCTTCCAACGTGTTCGGCAAGATAACACGCGTAATCTTGTCGTTGCCACCGAATACCGTACCGAACGTGGATTCACCACCACCGATACGCGTGATCTCCAACGCGGAAAGATCCAAAACCCCTTCTACGTCGCCGGGAACCCAAAGCAAACGCGAGCCGTCTTTCGTATAGATGTAACCGTTTTCATCCATTATCCAGCTTCTGTGGTTTGCCGAGATCGTAACCGACGACAGACTGTAACATTCGTCAAACGTACCTGCAGAAATATTCGTTAATTTTTCAGGCAACGTAATCGAAGTCAATCCGCTACCTTTGAACGTATCATAACCGAGAAGCGTCACGTTTGCAGGAATATCGAACGTCGTCAACGACGTACAATCCGCAAATACGCGTTCGCCACCGATTGTCTTTAACTTCGACGCATCCGCGAAGGTGACCGACGAAAGTTTCGTGCATCCATCAAACGTCATACCATAGTAAGTGGTTGAAGAAGAGCCTACCTTCATACGGCTCGCACTGCTATAACCAAGGCTAGTGACTTTCGCAGGAATTACAACGCTTTCAAGCGACGTACATCCGTAGAAGATTCTTGCATTGTTCATCGTCGTCAACGATGCCGGCAAGAAGTCTACCGTCTTCAACGACGTACAGCCTTCAAAGAATTGTGCGGCTATCGTTGTCGCCGTAATCGCTTTACCAAAGTCTACGCTCTTCAAAGACGTACAACCCATGAACGCGCTTTGACCCAACGTCGTGATCTTCGCCGCGAACGTAGCCGATTCCAACTTCGTACAATCTCTAAACGAATCTTTTTGGATACCCGTCACTTTCGGAAGATCGATCGATTTCAAGCCCGAACCCATAAAGCATTCGTAGCCGAGTTGCGTCAATGCAGGCAACTCGATGCTTTCAAGCGACTTACAGTTCTTAAATACGCCTTGTGAAAGTTTCGTAATATCCTTGCCGAACGTGACCGTCTTCAAGTTGACGCAATCCGCAAACGTATATGCCTTACTAGAGGCGCTTGCAGACGTCTTTGAAGTACCGAGCACCGTCACGTTTGCAGGGATTGCAATGCTTTCCAAACCGCTACCCATAAAGGTATACGTACCCAAGAAGTTGATCGCGGACGGAAGTTCTACCGTCTTCAACAACGTACAGCCTGCGAACATATAGTTGCCGAGCGTCGGCGCCGCAGCCGCCTTATCAAACGTCACTGATTGCAACTTCGTACAGTCCATAAACATGTATGCAGGATATTTCGCGGTAGAGCTGTTATCCATTTCAACTTTTGTGAAGTCGAATGCAGTAATTTGGGTGTTCGCGAACATTTCTTCACCCTTGCTACCGCCAAGTTTGATGCCTTCAGCAATCGTAATATCCGAAAGCTTAGGACAGTTCGAGAACATAAGTTTGTATGCGCTAGAGTTCGGCGTTTCAACGTAAGGTACGTTCGCCTTCGTCAACGAGATACAGTTTTGGAACAAGCCTTGACCGATGTCTTTCAACGTCTTAGGCAAGCTTACGCTTTCCAAACTCGTACAATCCTTAAACGCGAAGTTTCCGGGAATTTGCAGATCTGCAGGGAAGTTCACCTTCTTCAAGCCCGTACAGAACGAGAACGCGTGGATCGTGATATATTGGAAGGTGCTAGGGAATACGACTTCCGTAATGTTTCTACAGTGTTGGAATTCATACCCGCTCGTAGAATACGTACCAGCCGTTTCACCCTTGAACCCGATCATACCTTCAGGGAAGGTCACCTTACCCGTCAAGCCACTCATTTGGAACGCATACGTACCAAATACCAAGCTCGCAGGGAAGAAGCTACCGTCTTCGTTCAACGTCGAAGGCGTCTTTACTTCCTTCAAGCTCGTCGTGCCACGGAACGCATAGTTGCCAATCGATTGCAACGTTTCGTTCAAGACAAGTGTTTCCAAGGATTCGCAGAAATCGAATGCATTGAGACCGATGGTTTCAACGCCAGCGGGCAATACGATTTCTTTCAAAGATCTACAGTATTGGAACGCCTTATAGCCGATCGTCTTCAAATTGCATCCTTCTGCAAATTCTACCGTTTCCAAGTTCATACACTTAAGGAATGCAGTAGCGCTAATCGTTTCCAAGCTCTTCGGAAGAACAATCTTCTTAAACGCTTGGCCTGCGAATGCGTTCGCACCGATGATTTTTACGCCTTCGGTGACCGTGAACGTATCGCCTTGCAATACGCCGAAGCTGTATTGAATCGTGGTGTAGATGTATACGGGATCGCCGTTTTCGTCTACGCCGTCTTGTACTTTGTTGTAAAGGAGCGGAAGTTTTTCGTCCGCAAGGAAGTTTTGGTTTGCAGGATCTACCACGATCGTCTTAAGCGACGAACAACCTACCAACACGTTGGTAATATTAACAACCGATTTCGAGAAGGTAAGCGTCACCAAGTTTTGACAACCCGTGAACATCGAAGTACCCAACGCCAAACCGTTTTGTCCGACAACCGTCGGGAATGCAAACGTCGTAAAGCCCGTCTTTGCAAACGCTTGGTTGCCGATGGATTCTAATTGACAATCTTCCTTTGCCCATTCGATTTCCGTGAGGCTGGTACATCCGCTAAATACGGTATTGCCGATCGTTTCTACGCTTGCCGGAATTGCAATCTTTTGCAAGCTTGCGCAACCGTTGAATGCAGAAGTATCAAGCATCGTCACGCCTTCAGGAAGGGTGATCTTCGTCAACGACGTACAGCCAGAGAACGCAGTTGCACCGATTTTCGCCACTTCGCTTTCATCGCCGAATACTACCTCTTGAAGGTTCTTACAGTTTTGGAACGCCGAACCAGGCACTTCCTGCAATGCTTCGGGAAGGGTGACCTTGGTAAGGTTCGTGTATGCAAACGTATACGTACCGGTCGAAGCATAAGTCGACGTACCCGTGTAATAATCGCCAAGCGACGTGACCGTTTCAGGGATGACAAGTTCACCCGACAACGCCGAACGATAGAACGCGTAGTCGCCGATCGACGCCAATTTGCTGTCTTTCGCAAACGTAAGCGTCGTCAAGGACATAGCGTACGTAAACGCGTACTCACCGATTTCCGTCACGTTCGCAGGAATTTCAATCGATTCGATTGCGTGTTGCGCCGTCGGCAAACCGGAATATACGTTTGCACCCGCAAATGCATGAGAACCGATATATACCGTTCTCTTAGGCAACGTAATCGACGTAAGCGACATAGATTTAATGCCAGCAAACGCGCCGTGGTACGTCGTATTTCCATAGGTATCCGAATACGTAGAACCATCTTCAAGCGTCAACGGATACTTCGCGTCTTCGCCTGCAGGCGCTTCCGCCAACGTAATCGTCTTCAAATTAGGGCAATTATAAAGAATTTCGTTTTCAATCGAAAGTACGGTGTAAGGAATCGTAATCGTTTCCAAGCCCGTCGCATAGTAGAATGCTTGTTCAGGGATCGAAGTCAAACCAACGGGAAGTTCGATCGTCTTCAATTCCTTCGCGTAGTAGAACGCATCGTCACCGATTGTAAATTCTACGCCCTCGGGAAGATCCAAAGCGCCCGAGAATTTCATCGCCGTTGCTTTTGCAAGCGCGGAATAACTCGAAACGTTGAACGCATAATCGCCGATCATCCAAACGGTGTTGGGGATAACGACTTCGCCCGTCTTTCCAAGGGGAACTTGCAACAACCTATAAGGCACGTATGCCGTCGTACGGCTAACTTCCGTAGGCGCTGTTGCGTCGCCCGTCGTCGTGTCGCCTTCCGCCGTCGTTGCGGTTTCTTGGTGGATTACTTTCTTCGTCGTGTTGTCAGAATAGGTAATCGTGTCAATACCGATCTTTTCATACAATACGCCGTCAATAGACGCATAGTATTGGTTGTCTTGGTGTACAGTGATGCTCTTCAACGCGGTAGAATCGAACGTATATAACTGTTCTAATTTTCCGTCGTTATAGCTCGTACCGGTCACTACGCGCAATTCAAGCGTCTTTAACGTACTAGGCAAGCTAACCGTTTCAATCGAGTTCACGTCATAGAATGCGTGCATACCGATCTTTTCAACGCCTTCAGGGATTACCAAGTTTGCAGGGAACTTCCAGCATTCTTGGAATGCATATTGCCCGATTTCTACCGTACGATCAGGGAATTCGAACGTCGAGAGTTCTTTACAGCCTTCAAATGCATATTCGTCGATTTTCAAATCTACGGGATCTACACCGTCGGGCGTAGCTTCGAAGATAACCGTCGTCAAGGACACACAGTCTTGGAACGCTTTCGCGCCGATCGTATGTACTTTATAGCCGATCTTAATCGATTTAAGGGCATTGCCCGCGAATACGCCGTCTGCAATGAATTCGATCGTAGCAGGTAAATCGTATTCCGTGACAGCGTCAGGGAAATACAAGATTTCCGTAATGTCTTTGTCATACATTACGCCGTTAACCGTCGTCACGTTTTCGTTGTGATAGGTCGTTGCGTCTACTTCTGCAACGCTCTTGCCGAATACGCCGATAATACTGAACGTAGGACAGTTCTTGCCAAGGATAACTTTCGTCACGTACGACTTGCCGTTTACACCGCTTTCAACGAACGCGGGTTGCGTAAGCGCATTCACTTCCGTCGTGTTGATCGTGACCGTCACCAAAGCGTTCATACCAGCAAACGCTTGCGCAGACATCGTCTTTAAGCGAGCGGGCAACGTGAGCGCCGTCACGAGATCGCAATCGTAGAATGCTTTCGTGCCGATCGTCAATACTTTTTCCGCTTCTGCGGGATCGTCAAAGGTAATCGTTTCCAAAGCATCACAATCGTAGAACGCTTCTTCGCCGATAGCGTATACGCGTACGGGAATGGTAAGCGTCTTCAATGCGTCAAGGTTCTTGAACGCACCCTTGCTGATTTGCAAGCCTTGCGCGCCTTCTACGCCTGCTTTGAAGTCTTCAAACGTCAATTTCGTGATCGAATCACAACCCCAGAACGCTTCTTGACCGATGGTTTGCACGCCCAAAGGAATCGTCACTTCCTTCAAACCAGTACACAAACGGAATGCTTGCATACCGATGCTCTTTACGCCTTGGGGAATCGTGAAGTTTTGAAGTTCGGAGCAGTAATAGAATGCTTTTTCGCCGATTTCAAGACCTTCAACCAATTCGTCGATCTTCAACGTCTTTAACAAATCGCAATCGTAGAATGCGTCTTTACCGATCTTCTTAACGTCCATCGAAATTTCTACCGACGTAATCTTATCGCAATCCTTGAATGCAGCTTCGCCGATTTCTACGACTTTAATGCTAGTAGGTACTTTTACTTCGCCTTCTTTCGCCCTCGGACAGAAAATCAACTTCCAATCCGTCGTCGGTTTTTGTTCGTCGTCCATAACGACTTGCAACAACATACCGTCGTCCGTCGTCTTGTACGGGCAAGCGTAGTTCGGATCGCCTTCCGGTTGAATGATCACCTTTGCAAGGCTCGAACAATAATCAAAGATGTTTACGTTGAAATCTTCCGTGCTAATACGCGCGGGCAACGTAATTTCCGTGTGCGGCGAATAATAGAATACTTGTTCGCCAAACTTCAAGGGTTTCACTTCTGCGTCAGCCGCCGTCGGAAGGAAGGTAATCTTCCCGGTCGTACGGTAGAACGCTTTCGAACCGATATAGTTTACCGTTGCAGGAATTCTGATTTCTTGCAAACTCTTGTTGTTATAGAATACTTGAGGAGCAAGCGCCGTCACCCCTGCAGGAATATCATAAATACCCGTAAGCGCTGCAGGAACGTAGATCAATTCCTTAACGTCAGGGTTGCTAGGATCGCTGTAAATCAACGCGCCGTTTGCCGATTCGTAATACGCCGGGTGCGGTTGACCTTCGTGGTCGCCGTTGATACAGTATACTTCCAAGCTACGCAAGTTCGTACATCCGTTGAACGCCGAACCCGTACCCGTCAAGCCGTACGTACCAAGGACGATTGCCGTGACGGAATCGGGTACTTGAACGACTTCGAGCGTCTTACAGTTCTTAAATGCTTCTGCTTCGATACGTCTGATCGGGTATTCCGTACCGTCTTCATCCGCATACGTTGCAGGAATTTTAATCGTGGAAACACGGCCGATCGTATTCGGGTTCGCCGAAACTGCGTACCCTACTTCGTTTTGGTTATCCGTGATCTTCGTGTATTTCAATACGCTGATCCAATACGCGTATACGGTCACGTCTTTCGCTTCGTCCCAAACGTCCAAGCTTTCGCCGTATTCGTTCGTATATTGCGTGTCTTGACCTTTCGGCGAGCTATACCAACCGCCGAATACGTACGTCGTATCCGTTGCTACGGGTACAGGCAACGTATATTCTCTATTATAGCCTACGTCAACCGACGTTTCGTCAAGTTTACCCAAATTATCCAAATCGAACGTCAACGCATAGGATTCGTAATACCAGTACGCATAAAGGACGATATTACCACTTGCCGTGAACGTCGTTTCCGCATATTCCGAGCCGTTGTTTTCAGGGCCGTTGGGTACGTTGTACCATGCCGTAAATTGATAGCCTTCCAATTCCGAAACAGGCAATTCGATCGGATCGCCAGGCGCTTTGTAAAGGGGTTTCACTTCTTTACCGCCACACGCGTCAAACGTGATCGAGTACGCAAAGACTTTTATGCTTACCGAATCCGAACTACGTTCGTCTTCGTCGTAATAACGTACGCTGATCGTGTTTTCACCCGCTTTCGTAAGCGTGACTGCGCAAGACGTGACGTCACCTTTCACGGAAATTGCTTTTCCGTTGTTTACTCTTACTTCATAACGGTATGCATTGAGAACAGGCGACCAAGAAACTACCCCTTTCGAATAGGAGAGTTCGGGGTTCATCAACGCTACGTTAACCATAACTTCTGCAGAGTACGCCGAATCATTCGCCGAGTCCGCTGCAAGCGCTTTTACGGAAACCGCATACGCGTCTTGACCGTCTACGTACATTTCTTTCGTCAACACAAGTTCGTTCGTTTCCGTTTCATACGTGTTGCCGTTGAAGGATACGACGTATTTTACCGCGCCTTCTACCGCCGTCCACTTTAATTTACCAAGGGACGTAGCTATGTTCGAAGGCGTGACAAGTCTGTTTTTCGCGTATTCTACCGCAACCGCTTCGGGAGAGTTATACGATTTCGCAACGGGAGTGACCTTAATCGTCAACGTACCCGTGTATTCGCCCAAAGCATAACTCGTCGAAGCGACTTCTACTTTCGTGGTCACTTCGCCTTTTACGATTTCTACTACGTAGGAAGTTGCACCTGCAACTGCATTCCATACGACTTTATCCGTCGTAGTGTCTACTTTCAAGCCCGTGACTGCGTCCAAATCTCTCGAATAGCTAAACACTTCCGAAACGGAGTTCGCATAGCCTTTCGCAACCGCCGTCACTTGGAATTGAATCCCACCGGGGCACATTTCGCAGTTCGCGAAATTATAGTTGGTGGAAAGACCGTTATCCACCGCGTTATGTACGTGCTTATCGTTGCCACATACGACTTTAATCAAATATTTTTCCGCGTTTTCAACGTGGTTGAAGATCAATACGGAAGGTTCTGCAACGCTAAACAAGGATACTTGATCCAACGTCTTGTTTGCATAATACGCTTTCGCCGTATTGCCGTTTACGGATACTTCTACCGTATATTCGCCAGCCAAACCGCTCGCGAAATCGTATTCTACGTTCGTAGCGCCGACTTCACGGTTGTATACAACGTCGCCGTTCGGATCGGTAATTTTTACCGTATAGGAACTAGCCGCCGTCTTTACCGTCCAGCTTGCGCCCGTCGCGTTTACCGAAACCACGGGGGTTTCACTTACCCAAACGCCATATAACGTTGCGCTTGCCGACAACGTTTGATTTTCGTATTTATAGGAAAGCTTCGTTTCGCTCCCGTCAAGACTTACCCACCAGCCCGCGAATTGCGCGCCGTCTTTGCTGGGCGTAGGAAGATCGTACAATACGCCACCGATCGTTTGTTGCGTCGCGTAAACCGCGCCGTCAACGTTCAACGTTGCAACGTATTCGTTTCCGCCGACGACTTCGGGCACAAAGCGCGCATACAACGTCATGTTCGACGTGACGAGTTCTGCCCCGAACGCGAACGGCGTTTTATATTCCGCATCCTTATACCAAGCGATGAAGTTATAACCCGACATCGTGGGATCAACGGGCTTTGCTAACGTTTGCCCGTTAAGAACGGTCGTCGAAGCTACTTCGCTGCCGCCGTTCGTGTTATAGGTCACGGTATAGTTAACCTTTTTCAAGAATCTATACGCATTCCCTTTATACGTGATGGATAATACGCCGTCCGTCAACGTTGCCGTTGCCACTTCCGTGTCTACAAGTTCGAGTTCCAAGGTCGTACCGTCGTACGTGTACTCACCGTTGATCAACTCGCTACCGAGCCACATCGTGAACGTATTATCATTCAAGGTGACCAAATACTCTTGATCGTCTACCGTGTTGAAATAGTAGACGCCGTCTTCTGCATAATCCGTCGTATCACCCGAATCGCCTTTCTTACAGCTGACTATACCGAGCGAGAATACGAAGATCATCATCAGAAACAAGAGACTGAGTAATGAACGTTTTTTCGTCTTCATAGAAAAACACTCCTTAAAAAATTTTTTACCACTCTATCGATTTCCTTTTCACGACTTGTTTTCCGCTAAACCAATGGTTGGGTTTATAAAATCCGCCATTTTAAAGGTAATCATGCTTTATTTTAGCATATTTGTTAAGCGCCCGTCAACCATTTTTACCTGAAAATCAAAGGAAAATATGAATTGATTCAATTCGAAAATCGAATAATTGCATTGCCGATGAATTTCTTCTTTGGTATTTTGCTAAGGCGGAAAGGAAAAAGTTGACAAACCTTTTGCTACTTTGGTATACTAAATAACGTAGCAAGGAGCGGTTATGAAAACGGATATGTATACAAGCGAAGAACTCCGTGTAGAAGCGGAATCGTTTTACAAGCAAATGCGGATCAAAGCGCAAACCATGTTCGGCTACCCGTCGAACAACGTACGTTTATCCCAAACAACCAAGGCATTGTTGGAGCAACATTACAATTCCCCTTTTTCCAACAACTGTGGAGATATAGACGAACGCGGATATTATTCGATGGATACCAAGTACGTCGAAAAACGCATCGTGGGATTGTTCGCGCAAAAATTCGGTATGGGCGACGAGTTTTGGGGCTACGTGACGAGTGGCGGTTCGGAAAGCAACTCCTGTGGGATTACTTTGGCTTTTGCGAAAAATCCCGACGGGATTTTGTACTATTCCCAAGCGGCGCACTACTCGATTAAAAAATACGCCCGATTGTATAAGCGGGTGGAAATCCCGACGCTTGGCGCGGACGTAATGGATACGCAAGCGCTACTTGCCGAAATCGAAAAGAATTTCCAAGCAACGGGGGCGGCGGCGAATATCGTACTCACCCACGGCACGACGCAATACGGGGCTTGCGACGACGTGGATACGATCGTAGCTTTTTTACGCGAGCGCGCGATTCCTTATTATTTACACGTAGACGCCGCGTTGTTCGGCGGAATCCCCAACAACCAAACGGACGCGCCGATACTTCAAGACTGTCAAGCGCATGGGATACATTCCGTATGCGTCAGTTTGCATAAATACGTCGGTTTCCCCG
This sequence comes from Clostridia bacterium, assembly GCA_017625565.1. Lineage (GTDB taxonomy): Bacteria > Bacillota > Clostridia > Christensenellales > Borkfalkiaceae > Scatosoma. Next base: position 14,724 of record JAGAKN010000016.1, on the reverse strand, counting down.
ACGTACATTCCGTACTCGTCGCCACAGAAAAACCGCAAGGGCAATCCATCGACTATATCGGACAACGGGACACGACGGTTTCGGGTTCTCGCTCCATTCCGGCGTTTGCCTTGTATCATCATATCTCCGAGCGTTTACACGAACCCGACACGGGCGCGTACGCGCGGAATATATCCGTGCTGGAAAATTTATTGACGGAATACAAAATCCCCTTTTACCGCGCCCCGAACGCAAACATTTTCGTAATTGATCAACCGTCGAAAGCGACTTGCGAACGCTTTCAGTTGTCCTGTTTTCCTGAAACGTTGAACGGAAAAACGTTCCAAAAATCCCACGTAATCGTCTTCCCTTCGCACCAGCAAGCTGATATCCTTGCCTTGGCGGAACAATTACGCGCCGATCTTAAAAAATAAGAACATACCAAAGCCCCGCCGTCCAAACCTGGACGGCGGGGCTTTTTTCTGTTTCAGTTTTCTTTTAAAGGCAACGTTTTCGGTTTCTTTTTCGTTTTTAAGACAATCGCAAACATTAAGACGCCGATAATCGGGAACAACGCCCCGACGCTTAAACCGACTTTCATACTCAATTCTTCAATTGTCAAGCCCCAATCCTGCGCCAATCCGAATACGTAGCTACTGCGCTCCGCCTGATCAACGACAACACCGATAAGTTGCGACGACACGGACGCTCCGCAATCCCCGCCTGCCGCCATCATAGAAAAAACGAATACACCACCGTTCGGCATACGGTCGGAGGCAACGATCAAGCTCCCCGGCCAAAGCATCGACGTACAGAACCCCGTCAATGCGCACGCTACTAACCCCAGCACGGGAACGGGCGAAAGAATTGCCACCGCATAGCACGCGACTGCGCCCAAACAACCGAAAAACAAAACTTTCTCAATATTCTTTCCCATCTTTGCATACAACGTACGCCCTAATCCTAAGAACAGCGCGAATACCGCCACCCCAAAAATATCCCCGTAAACTTTGGAAATCCCCAAGGCTTGCTCTAAATAGCTGGAGCTCCATTGTGACATAATCGTTTCTGACGCCCCACCGAAGAAAATCGCCGCAAAGCAGAGCCATAAAGTCTTATTTTTCAGCATCGAAAACGCGCCCGAAACCTTTTCGGGTTTTGCCATTTGCGGAATTTCCGCCCAAAGGAAAAGCACGCCTGATACAAACGGAATAACGGACATGATCATCACCAAAAATTGCCAATTTTCACGCCCGAACCCCCACAAAAATAAGGTGCTTACCGCCACCACAGCGATGACGCCCCAAGCGTATAAGGAATGCAATTTACTCATCTCCCGTTCGGGGTTATCGCTAGGGATCGCGGCAATCATCGGGCTCATCAACGCTTCGTTAAACCCACAGGCGGCGGAAAAAATTATCGTACCCACAACCAACCCTGCATATACGTGATTTGGCGCAATATACGGCGCTAATGCAAACGTCCAAAGCCCCACGAATAATAAAACGGGCGTGGCTTTGATGGCTTTGGGGATATTGATTTTGCTCGAAAAAAAGGAACACGCAAGATCCACGCAAAGTTGCGTGACGAAATTGATTAACACCAACAGCCCGAGCAAGGCGTACGAAATCCCGTACAATTCCCGAAAAGGCACGAATAAAAGCGCTACTATATTACATACTAGCGCCGTCGCAACATTCGTTGTATAACACCCAATTTTCGCGCGTCGAAAACGTGTTTTTTCCATTATCGAAGCCCCTCTCGTCGACATAATTGCAAGCTTGACGCAATCACAGCGTCCATATCGTAGTACTTGTATTCCCCCAAACGCCCACCGAAAATCACTTGGTTTTCCCTATCCGCAAGCGCCTTATACTCGGCATAGAGTTTGGCGTTCCGTTCGTTATTAATCGGATAATAGGGCTCATCCCCCAATTTCCATTCCAAGCTATATTCACGGCTAATCACCGTTTTCGGTTGCGTACCGAATTCAAACCATTTGTGTTCGATAATACGGGTATACGGCGTTTCTGCGTCGGTATAATTCACCGCGGCATTGCCCTGGAAGTTGGGGGTATCCAAGACTTCCGTTTCAAATCGTACGCTACGATATTCCAACACCCCTAAACGGTAGTCGAAATACCGATCGATCGCGCCCGTATACACGATCTTGTCCGCGAGTGCGTCCCAATATTCCTTTTCGTCTAAATAGTCGACGTTTAACCGTACTTCAATCCCGTCCAACATATTTTCGAGCATTTTCGTGTACCCACCGATAGGAATCCCTTGATATTTGGCATTGAAATAGTTGTTATCGAAGGTAAACCGCACGGGCAAGCGCTGAATGATGAACGCAGGCAGTTCGTTGCAAGGTCTACCCCATTGTTTTTCCGTGTATCCTTTGATTAGTTTTTCGTAAATGTCTTTCCCAACCAAAGAAATCGCTTGTTCTTCCAAATTTTTCGGCTCGGTAATCCCCGCTTCGCGTTTTTGCTGTAAAATCTTTTCTTCCGCTTCTTGCGGAGTGACTACCCCCCACATTTGATTGAACGTGTACATATTAAAGGGCAAGGAGTACAATTCCCCGCGATAATTCGCTACGGGGGAGTTGGTAAAGCGGTTAAATTCCGCAAACGCATTGACATACTCCCAAACTTCTTGGTCGTTGGTATGGAAAATATGCGCGCCGTAGACATGCACGTGGATATCTTCTATTCGCTTCGTATAGACGTTGCCACCGATATGCGGACGCTTGTCAATTACCAAGACGGATTTCCCGTTTTTCTTGGCTTGTTGTGCGAATACCGCGCCGTAAAGCCCTGCCCCTACTACCAAATAATCGTATTTTTTCATAACCGCTTACGCATCTCCTTTACGTTTTCTACGGAGCATTCCTGTTAAAAATCTCTTAAACCGCCTAAACTCTGCGCTACGCCCAAAGAAAATTAGGAACAAGGAAACGACCGTCAATCCACAAATCCCGACTTTGCAAAGCATAAAGAATAAATTCGTCGTTTCCCAAAACTGCAACAGTGCCGAAACGCCTAAAATCGGCGCAACCACCAACAACAACTTGCACACACGCGCCCAATAGGATTTTACCGAACATCCGAATACGTTTTGATAAGTTTGTTTGGGCTCGTACCAAAAGACGGTAGTCAAGTACGCGATTGCCGTCGCTAAGATAATCCCCGAAATCCCAAGCCATAACCCTAAAACGACGGATAAGACGATATTGATGAATGCGGCAATCATCATTTCGTATTTCGTGGCTACGAACAAGCCCGCCGATTCCCGAATCATCCAAATCGGATGCACGCAACAAAATACCAAGCGGTAAAAGGCTAAGGCGTAAATAAATCCACCCGTGATCACGAACTCTCCACCAACCCATAAGGTAATAAAATCGTTCATGATGGCGATATAACAACCGGCGCAAAACGCGCCAATCCCATAAAAGACAAACAACAAACATTCGAACAAGCTACGTTTTTCTTCCGCGTCTTTCTCCGCATAGAAATTACCGATACTTGCAAGCACCGATTGAATTAGAACCATAATAAAGGTGTTGACCATCGAAAAAATCATCACGTAGTTGCTGTAATATCCGACGACCACCGTACCCAACAACACCGAGATCAAGATATTGTCGGTAGAATTCAAAATCGCGTTGCCGAGTTTGTATAAAAGCGTTGCTTTTAAATTGTGGAATATCCCCTTTTTCTCCGACGATATATCGTAAGGAGTAAATTTTCTCAAATACGGGTATTTCCTTTGCGCGATCCACGAGAGTACGATATTCACCCCCAACGTAAACGCCATTTGTACGACTAAGAAAAATACGTATCGACGGGTAAAGTACAAAACGACGACTTGCGCAACGTTCATGAGCACGGTGGAAACGCCCGTCGCAATTTGCACGACGTACGCGTTTTGATCCGCGCGTAAAAGCGTGGATTTCGCAATCGCAACATACGAACAAACCGTATTGCCTAATAAGAGCAAATAATAGAGAACGAGTTTCGAATACGACAACGCGCTATCCTTTACCAAATACGGCAACAACGGCACGCATAAAAGCCCTAAAACCAGAACGGTTAGCGCAATAAACGCGTATAATTTTTGATAGTACTTAATCAGCGTTGCAATCTTATCGTATTGCTTTTCCGAAATCGGCTTGTATAAGGAAAATACCATAACGGTATAAACCCCCAAATCCGATAACGCCAACAACGTCAAAATATTCGCGAATAAACCGCTAATCCCGAGATATTCGACACCTAAAATTTTAATAAAAAAAGTACGGCATATAAACGTAGTTAATGCCGTTATCAGCTGCATGATAACCCCCGTAAAGGAATTTCTAATCGTTTTGCTTGATCTTGTTTCCGTACCTTTCATTTTCTTAGGATCTCTTTATAATCGCTAACATTTTCTCTACGATAAACGCAGGGTCGTGCTCTTGAAAGTGCTTTTGCAACGTTTCCACGCTTACCTTTTTCCCTTGATGGATCACAATCCATTCTTCCAAAGCCGAAACGTCGCTTTCGCGTGCTTCCGCCTTTTCCACGATCGTATAGCATAACGGATACTTGTTCAAATACTCCGCCGTCGGGCAATCGTCAAAACACGCCACGTTGACGATCGGTTTTCCCGTGCTAATATAATGGAAAATTTTGCTTGGAATTTGATTTTTTACTTGATTCCCGACGTTGACCAAAACGTCCGCCCGTGCAAGCATTTCGTTGCATTCCTTTTCCGAACGCTCCCCAAAACAAAACAACCTGCCCTTTAAAACGCCTTCGGCATACTCCTTTAACAAGCGTTCTTGCCCTGTGCCTAGCACGTACAAGTGGATATTCGGGTTTTTAAACTTCGCAAAAAGTTCCAAGGTATACTTCGCGTCCCGAACCGTGCCGTATAAACTTCCGCAAAATACGCACTGTATACTTCCGTCGTTTTGCTCGCTTGTTTCTAATAAAGCTTTCGACAAAGGGAACTCCAATACGTGTATCTTTTCCGTATCCCAGCCAAGCGCCTGCTTTTCTCGAAGAATGATCGAAGTCGTAAACACCCCTGCGCACAACGAATAAATCTCTTTCTCGTATGCTAACCGAGCGTCAAAGTCCAAAGCGTCGAACGTCTTGTTATACGCCAACGGATCGACTTGGTATAAGAACACAGGCGTAGTCAAACCGTATTTGTTCTTGTACCTGCGTACGGCTTCCACCGTTTCGTAATACGCGCAAATGGGAATCATCGCGTCGTATTGGCGTAAATCCATTTTCTTTAATTGACGTAAATACGCCTTGACTTCGTATTCCACGTACAACACACGCTTTTCCGTTTTCTTGAACAGTTTACGATACACTCGCTTAACAAGGTTGGAAAGTTTCTTGAAAAATAAAAACCGTTCCGCGCGGTACACGGTGATGCCGTCGTAAAAGAATTTCGTTTTCGCGCGCAGTTTCTTTTTTAAAGTAATGCCGTCTACTTCGCAACCGCTTTTTATCCATTGCGGAGCCAACCGATCGACAATGCCTGCCACGGCGCTCCCCTCTGGGGGCAACGTGTTGGATATAAGTAAAATTTTCATCATACGCACTCTCCATAATTTCGGAGAATTTTATATAAAACTCGCCACATTCTGCCCTTTAACAACAGGAGTTTTGCCCATTCTTCTTTGCGTTTTTTATAAATTTTGCCCTGCAAAGCAAACTTTAACAGTTCTTGATCTAAGTTTTCTTTCAGGAGCTTTCTATACGTCTTATAATCGTACGTGCGCGCCACCAACGTAAACAAATCCATTAGACGGTAAAACGTATAACACTGCACTTGGTTGAGATATTGCTTAGGGACGACGCTACGCATTTGTTCGACGAGCAATTTTAAAATTGCAAAATCTTTCTCGTCCAACTTCCTGGACATAGACGTAGCTACCGTTCTATACATATACCCTGCATACTGCATCACGTAGAACGAACGGCAGGATAACAGCAAAAACCATCCCATCATCGCGTCTTCACCCTTGGTAATCTCGTTGCGCACCAACGCTTGGCAAGCCAAGTAAAACTCCCGTTTTACCGCTTTCGTAATCGCAATAATCACCGCGTCGCAAACCGTGCCTTTTTGGTATTTATCGTATAAATAAATCTCTCGAACTTCTTCTAATTTCTCGCCTGCATATACCCCTTCCGAAAGTTTATGCCGTACGATTTTTTCTTCCGAGCCCTTTTTCTCCGTATACCCGAACCCGATCACGTCCGCACCGTCGCTTTTCAAGATCGCGTCGTTGATTGTACGCAAAAAACCGTCCGCAAACCAATCGTCACCGTCCAAATTTAACACGTATTCCCCTTGTGCGAGCTCCGCACCCGTTTTCCGCGCGCTAACAAGCCCACCGTTCGCTTTATGCACGACTTTTACGCGCGCGTCTTTTTCGGCATATTCGTCGCAAATCGTGGGACAGGCATCGGGCGAGCCGTCGTCAATAAGCAACAACTCGTAATCCTGAAAATCCTGCGACAAAACGCTCTCCACGCATTCACGCAAATATGTTTCCACATTGTAAACGGGTACGATAATCGAAAATCTCATACGTTGCTCCATCAATCTTCTTGTAAGAACGCCTTATAAAGCCCCATACCAGCCGTACGGATTTCATAACCGTTTTCGATGATTTTTTCTTTTACGTTATCCGTCCGCACACGGCTTTGTTCCACAATCTTTTCCGCCCATGCGCGATAACCGCTTTCGAGCGCTACGTACGCCACCAAACCGCTGATATCCGTTTGTTCGGAAACTGCCGTAGACAATACGCAGGGCACACCGCTTGCTTGCGCTTCCACAGCACTTACGGGCAAGCCTTCGTAATGGGACGTAAGCACGAACACGTCCATCGCTTGCAATAACGAAGATACGTCTTGACGTACGCCTAAAAACCGTACGTTGTCCCAAATCCCCAATTCCTTCGCTTGGCTTTCGAGTTGTCCCCGCAATTCCCCGTCGCCTACGACGAGCAATAACGCTTGCGGTTGCAGTTTGACGAGTTCCGCCATCACACGCAGTAAATAGCCTTGGTTTTTTTGATAGCAAAGCCGAGCGACGTGTCCTACGACCAACGCGTCCTTTTGAATGCCGAGTTCTTCCCGAACTTTCGCCCGTCTTTCCGCATTCTTTTGGAAAGTATCCACATCCACCGCGTTATAGATCATACGCAAGTGCCCGTGCGTTTTCTTCGGGAATAAATATTTCCCCGCAACGTCCGAACAAGCCCAAAAATCGGTTGCATAGTCGTCCACCCAGAGCTTGTTATAGGTATGCATACCGTACACGACGTATTTCATATACGGTCTGCCCCACGCCAAACGGGAATTGTGGCTGTGCGCAATACGGACGGGTACGTGATACTTCTTCGCCAAAACCAGCAAATCGATATTCGTCAACCCCGTATAATTCCCCCATACGGCGACGTAGCGGTTTTCCGAGAAAATCGTTTCCATCGCACGTTTGTATTGAAAGTATTTTCTACCGCGCGCAGGCAAGTAGAACATTCTACAACCCAAATCGGTAAACTGCTTTTCCATAGAAAACGGCTTGGCAAATTGCAAAAAGTCAAACGAAACGTCGGGATGATCTTGCGTGATCGTCTTCACGTAATCGTATACGATCTTTTCAATTCCTCCTGCAGGATCTTTCAATCCATACACCAAAATCCGCTTTTTCCCGTCGGCATTTTCTTTGGGCAATTCATCGGGATCGACCGTTTGACGAATCCCGTGCACCAAGCCCATCGCCAGCCAAAAACTCACTCCGCCAAAGGAAATAATAAAGAATAAATCGGACACGAACATTGCGTAAACAAGCAACGCCAAAACCAACGTACTCCCGAGTAAAAACTCCGCATTGAATTTCTTTTTTAGCTGTTGAAAGACCGCAATTGCCGTACCCAAAAAGATGACGAGTATGAGCAGTATACCCAACGCGCCCGTACTCATTAACACTTCGAACAAAGCGTTGTGCGCGGCCGCCCCTAACAATGCAATTTCATTGTTTGGACAATGCACTTTTCCAAACGACGACGCGCCCCTAGGCGACGCGCCAAAGATGGGCGCGCAAAGGAAAATTTCCACCGCGTCCAACCACTTATCAAACCGACCGTTAGAAACGTCGTCTTTATACTCTAAATCCGGTCTACCACCAACCCCAACGCTGTCTTCAGGATCGTTTCCGTCCCCTTCCACGTCGTCCTTTTCTTCGTAATACCCGTAAACGACGTTTAATCCCAACGCTTTATAGGCGTTGTCGTAAGCAATATGCACCGAACGGCTTACCGATTGTCCGCAAAGTTCGTTGACGCCCTTTTTCACGCTCGGCATTACGTTCGCTACGCCCACCAAACCGCCGTAGCCGATCAATCCTGCCAAAATACAAGCCAGGACCGATGCGCCGACTTTCTTGCCTTTCGGGACGCGGACGTATTGATAAACACAATAAAACGCCACCCAAGCGCACGCCAAAACAAACGCCAAAATCGCCCCCCGCGAGCCTGCCAACACAAGGAATATAACGAGTAGCAAATCCCCGATTACAAACGCAATCCGCGACGCTAAGGCGCGATAACGGGAGAACAAATAAACGGACATGCCGATCACCACGATCGCATACGCCGCCGCGGAGTTGGGATCGTTAAAAACACCCCAAAGCCGTAAATACTCACCGTGAAAGCCTTTGGTATAAAATTCCCCTGTTAAATTCCCCCCTGCGTAAGCGTATTCCACGTTGAAGAAATACATAGGCAAGGAGAGCAAAACCAACGCTACGTAGACGATAAACGCCGACAAGAAAATTCTCGATAACGTTTTGTCCTTCGTTTCGGCGTGATGAAACCCGAAAGGATACAGCAAAAAGAAATACAACCCCATCCAACCGATCGCTTTCACGTTTGCAATAAAATCGTATTTGAAATTGATAAGTGTAGATAACGCGCAAACGGCGACGAACGCAATAAACAACCCTACGTTCGCCTTTACCCGATAATCCCGATCCCATAAAAACAGACCCGCAATTAACAGCAATCCGCCCCCGAAAAAGGCGTACGCAACCAGCTCCAATCCAAGCTTTACGAAACCGTCGAACGGTTGCAACGGGATAATTTCTCGCACGATTGCATACACGGTTAACGCAATGAGATACAGGTTGCGGATTGTATATAAATATCTTTTCTTCGTTTGCATAATTTTTTCCTTCCGAAGTAAATACTGCGGTTATTTTATTTTGGTTTTCGCCAAACCGCAAAAGGCGTAAAACGTCTTGGCTTTTTTCTTTTTCAACAGGTTTGCAACCGTTTTGAATACAATCCCCCGTGGCGTATAGCGATGGACCGCTTCCACCGTGACGGGATCTTCCATCATTTCTTTGATTCGCTCGATTTGTTGTTTTTTCGTAAGTTTGGATTTTTTGGAACGGTTTCTCACCGCCGCCGAAACCAAATGCTTGATATAACTTTCTATAAATACGTTTTCGTATGCCGAGCCGTTTTCGCAAGTTTTTAAAAACTCCTGTTCCAGCTGAAACTTCCGTTTTGCAGAGAGAAAAAACTCCGGAAAATACTTAGTCGTCAAGGTTTCGTGCAAGGGCTTGCGGTAGAAATACAAAACGTCGTCTACGGTTTGTATGCGCTCCGCTTTTTCAAACAACGCAATATTGAAAAAGAAATCTTCCATCAGTTGGGTTTTCTCAAACTGCACGCCCGTCGAAAGCAAAAACGAACGTTTATACAGCTTATTCCAAACGTACGGAAACACCCTGTTTTCATATAGCGACGCCACGATTTCCGCTTTTCCAAGCCCGTCCGCGTCCGTAAACGCTCTCGGTTTTAATTCGGAAAGACAACTCCGTTTCCCGTTCGCGCTTTCCTTAAAAAGTCGCATTCCGAACACGAAAATATCCACGTCCGATTGCAAAATGCGAGCGCAACGCGCCAACGTTTCATTCGAGAGATAATCGTCCGAATCCACAAAGAGTACGTACTCTCCCAAAGCAACGTCCATTCCCGTGTTTCGTGCATATCCCGGGCCTTCGTTGTGCGGTTTATGAACGACTTTCACGCGTGGATCTGCTTTCGCATAATCGTCGCATTTCTTCGGACAAGCGTCTGGCGAACAATCGTCCACGAGAACGACTTCGAAATCGGTATACGTTTGCTCCAAAATCGATCGCAGACATTCGTCCAAATACCGCTCTACGCCGTACACGGGTACGACAATAGAAAATTTCATTTCTTTCTCCTTTTGTATTTCTTCATGCCGAGAAACGCCCAATGCAACAAATTCGTACAGCTTTTAACCACGCCGAGCTTTAAATAATCCCGATAAAACCGGTATTGTTTTTTAACGAGTTTCTTTTTGTTCCCTGTCGTGGAGTTCGCCAAAATGCGATAGCTCGCCAAGAGTTTTTGATTGCCGTAAGCCTTGTTTTCCAACTTGACGATATCCAGCCAATACGCGTAGTCGTCGCGCAAGCTTTTCAATTCTTCCCGAAGATAAACTTTCCCGTGGCGTTTGGTGTCGTAAAGCCCACTCAAACAACCGATATAGTTGGTGACCATCATATGTTTCGTGGTAATTTCAGGCTTGCAAATTACGGGGCTTAAAACTTCGTTGCCGTTTTCGTCGATACACCTATACGAAGAATACACGCAAACGGCGTCCTTTTCCTTCATAAACGCAATTTGCTCCTGCAAGAAAATCGGTTCCCATAAATCGTCTGCGTCAAGCAGAGCGATATACTGCCCTTCCGCTTGTCGAATGCCGTTATTCCGCGCCGCCGCCGAACCGGCGTTTTCCTGTTGTAAAAATTTGATCCGCGCATCTCGTTCTACGTACGAACGCACAAGCTCCGCCGATCCGTCTTTCGAACCGTCGTCCACAATGATCATTTCCCAATCCGTATACGTCTGCGCAAGTACGGAATCGATCGTTTGCGATATATATTTTTCCCCGTTATAGCAAGGGGTGATAATCGACACCAAGCCTTCTTTCATGGATTTCCATTCTCCTTTCGCCTTGATAGGACGTACTATCCTGTTTAAATTATACCGCAACCTATTAGTAAAGTCAAGCAATTTACCAATTATTATGCGTACGCGCGCGAAATTCCGCGATTGCGTGGTATTTTTTTATCCTGCAAACGCTATACTGATTTTAGGAGTATAGTACTATGAAAAAAATGATCCTTGACGGGAATACGGCTACCGCCCGTGTTTCTTACGCTTTTTCTTCCCTTGCCATCATCTACCCAATCACCCCGTCGTCGCCTATGGCGGAACAGGTGGACGAATGGGCAAATGCTAACGTGTACAACCTATTCAACGAAATCCCAAGAGTCGTGCAAATGCAATCGGAAAGCGGTGTTGCAGGCGCGCTTCACGGCGCGCTCACTTGCGGAGCTTTGGCAACGACTTATACCTGTAGTCAGGGGCTACTGCTCATGCTCCCCAACCTTTACAAAATCGCAGGAGAGCTACTCCCCACCGTCATCCACGTCAGCGCCCGAGCGCTCGCCACACACGCCTTGAGCATTTTCGGCGATCACCAAGACGTAATGGCGTGCCGACAAACGGGCTTTGCCATGTTGGCGTCTTCGTCTGTACAAGAAACGTCCGATCTCGCACTCGTCGCGCACCTGGCTACCTTAAAATCCAGCATTCCTTTTATCCATTTCTTCGACGGATTCCGCACTTCGCACGAAATTTGTGACGTAGAAACGTTGGACTATGACGAAATGCGGGGTCTGCTCGACGAAAGGGATCTCGAGTATTTTAAAGCTCGCGCTTTAACCCCCGACTCGCCCAAGCAACGGGGCACGGCGCAAAACCCCGATATCTATTTCCAAAACCGCGAACGCGCGAACGTATACTACCAAGCCGTGCCGAACATCGTGCAAGCGACCATGGACAAAGTGGCGCAAATCACGGGCAGGAGTTATCGGATATTTGATTACTTGGGCGCGCCCGACGCAACCGACGTCGTTGTCGCTATGGGTAGCGCTACCTCCACCTTGGAACAAACGGTGGAAAAACTGCTCGTCGACGGACGCAAAGTCGGGCTAATCAAAGTACGTTTGTATCGTCCATTCGACGGCAAAGCCTTTTGCCAAGCCGTACCAAAAACCTGTCGACGGATCGCCGTACTCGATCGAACCAAGGAGTCAGGCTCGGCAGGAGAACCGCTATATTTGGACGTCGTTTGCGCGCTCTCGGAAAACGAAAGGCAACTGCAAACCGTCGTCGGCGGAAGATACGGGTTGGGGTCAAAAGACTTTACCCCGTCGGACGCTTACGCCGTATTTGAAAACTTATCGTCTGAAATACCGAAAAATCATTTCACCGTCGGTATTTGCGACGACTTAACGCATACGTCCTTAGCCAAAACTACGCCCTTTTTCTTGGAAAATAAGGACTGCGTCGCCTGCAAATTTTACGGGCTCGGTTCGGACGGAACGGTCGGCGCAAATAAGAACTCTATCAAAATTATCGGCGAGCATACTCCACTGCACGTGCAAGCGTATTTCGAGTACGACTCCCGAAAGTCGGGGGGATTTACCATTTCGCATTTGCGATTTGGAGCAAAGCCCATTCGCTCCCCCTATTTAATCGACCGCGCCGATTTCGTCGCTTGCCATACGCCGTCCTATCTACAACGCTACGACGTACTCGAAAATATCCGCGACGGGGGAATTTTTCTTTTGAACTGTCCCTATGCGGACGAAAATGCACTCAACGAATACTTGCCCCCTGCGTATAAACGTCAAATCGCCGAAAAGCGCTTGCGTTTTTACGTCGTAGACGCCACGAAAATCGCAAACGAAGTCGGGCTTAGCGGAAGAACGAGTACGGTCATGCAAACGGCGTTTTTCTTACTGCAACCAAGTATTTTACCCTATGAAAAAGCCGTCGAATATTTGAAAGCGGAACTCGAAAAGAAGTTTATGAAAAAAGGCAAAGACGTCGTGGAAAAGAACTTTTCCGCCATCGACCGCGTACGTTTAGAAGTAAAGCAAATCGCTTATCCAAGCACTTGGTCGAACGCTATGGACGAACAACCCTGCGACGATCAAGACAACGCCTATTACCGTCAAATGATGCGCCCGATTTTAACCTTGCACGGCGACGAATTGCCCACGTCCGCCTTTCCAGCAGACGGCACTATGCCGACGGGTACGACGAAATACGAGCGTCACGGCGTAGCGCAACTGCTCCCTGAATGGATCGAAGAAAACTGCATTCAATGCAATCAATGCTCGTTCGTATGTCCGCACGCATGTATTCGCCCATTCTTGCTTGAAGAAAACGCTACTGTGCCCGAAAGTTTTACCACCAAACCTGCCATGGGGCTACCGAATACCCGTTTTCGCGTGCAAGTCGATCCCTACGATTGTATGGGTTGCGGAGTGTGCGCAAACGTCTGCCCTGCCAAGGAAAAAGCCTTGGTGATGCGCCCTTCCGTCGAACGCTTTGCCACCGAATCGGAGCGTTGGAATTTTGCCACGACCGTGCGGTATTCCGCACCCGAAAAATTCCCACGACACACCGTCAAGGGTAGCCAATTCCGACAACCGTTATTTGAATTTTCCTACGCTTGCTCGGGTTGTGGCGAAACGCCGTATATCAAGGTGCTAACGCAACTCTTCGGCGAACGAATGTTGATCGCAAACGCCACGGGTTGTTCGTCCATTTACGGTGGCTCCGCCCCGTCCTGCCCGTACACCGTTAATCACGACGGAAAAGGCCCTGCTTGGGCAAACTCGCTATTTGAAGACAATGCGGAGTTCGGTTTTGGGATGCGACTTGCCTACGACACGAAAAACGACCGCCAAAAATCCGTTTGGATCATCGGCGGTGACGGTTGGGCGTATGATATCGGGTTTGGCGGACTCGACCACGTCTTGGCGAGTGGCGCAAACGTGAATATTCTCGTACTTGATTCCGAAGTGTATTCGAATACGGGCGGGCAACTTTCCAAAGCTACCCCTTTGGGGGCAACTGCGCGGTTTGCAACGGCAGGAAAACGTACCCGAAAAAAGAATTTAGGGCTTATGGCAATGAGCTACGGCGACGTCTACGTTGCGCAAGTATCCATGGGCGCGAATAAACAACATTTCTTGAACTCGTTAATCGAAGCCGAAAGCTACGATGGGCCGTCGCTTATCATCGCCTACTCCCCCTGTATCGCCCACGGCGTACACATGAGCAAGAGTATGGACGAAGAAAAACGTGCGGTGGACTGCGGATACTGGCATTTATACCGATATAACCCCTCGTTGCGAACAAACGGAAAGAATCCGTTCATACTGGATAGCAAAGCCCCGACGGCGAGTTTCCAAGAATTCTTAAACGGCGAAAACCGTTTTGCGTCCTTGAAACGTTCTGCGCCTGACGTTGCCGAGCGTTTGTTTGCACAAGCTGAAAGCGAAAGCAGGGAATTGTATACGTTCTATCAACGTCTTGCATCTTTTCATCAAGGATGACATTTGAAACGCTCCGCGTTTACACGCGGAGCTTTGCTTTTTATGCAATTTCTACCCAAGTATTTACGTCAAATGCAGGGATTTGCGTGACGTTTGCATTCGAGCGGTTTTCATCATACCAATCGGATAACGCTTTCCCTTTTTTCGTTTCGATAATATCAAACGGTGCCGACGCATTTTCTCTAACCAGTTTCGTTCTGTAAATGACTTCTATAT